>NZ_CP152013.1:3210000-4212748 GCF_038608285.1 Bacillus sp. FSL R5-0443 | reverse complement strand
TATCCGGCACAGCCCTCCTTTTCTTTAAAAATCAGCGCCCTTTCCCTGTTATAGAACACAAAAAAAGAGCATATGGCTCTGACCATTCGTACACACGAAATGTTGAAAACATATAGTATAGTAGAAAAACAGCTTTTCGACAAATTCCACAAGTTGTGGACAACAATCTACACAAGCTGTGTGAAAACAATCCACAACTTATCCACAGTTTGTGGATAAGGAGAATGGGCTGGATAAGTAATTAAGAGTTAAAACACAAATATAATATCAAATTAAGCGAGGACTTGCAATGGTTCTCGTAATCTTATCCACAAACCTGACAACTTGTTGAAAAATCTTTGTCCACAGGAGTTAGCAATGTGAAAATGTTGTCGATAACGACTGTGGATATTAAAAAAAAGCAAAAAAATTATCCACATGTCGTTTTTCCGGGGGAGCGCGGCTTTTTTTTTGCGTTAAAAAAAGGAATATGAAAAATAAGGTTTCTAAACTGGTTAAGGTATGTTATCCTATTATGGTTGTAAGAAATAAAAGCACTGCTGAAGTTGACAATGAATAGGCAGCACAAATATAATAAGTAAGACTGTCTTTAACAGCTATTCCTCGAGGGAGGTGTCATAAATGAAAAGAACATTCCAACCGAATAACCGTAAACGCAGTAAAGTTCATGGCTTCAGAAGCCGTATGAGTTCAAAAAACGGTCGTCTAGTATTAGCACGCCGTCGCCGCAAAGGCAGAAAAGTATTATCAGCTTAGGCCACTGAATAATGTCAGTGGTCTTTTTTCACATTAAGAGAGTGAGATGTCATGCGTCGCCCGGTACTGGAGAAATTTCTTCAGTATTCCGGCGGCCCGTTTTTTTTAGATAGAAATAAAAGTTTCTGCGAGTGAATATCGGAGTGAATTAAAGTGAAGAAGCGAAATCGGTTAAAGAAAAATGAAGATTTTCAAAAAGTGTTTAAACGCGGAACGTCTATGGCAAACCGCCAGTTCGTGCTGTATACGCTTGATCAGCCGAAACAGGAAGAGCTCCGGGTAGGGCTTTCTGTCAGTAAAAAAATCGGCAATGCCGTCGTGCGCAATCGGGTGAAGCGGTTAATCAGACAGGCTGTTCAGGAGGAAAAAGAGCTGCTCAAGCCGAAAGATTTTATTATTATCGCAAGAAAACCCGCCGGCGACCTCAGTTTTGAAGAAACGAAAAAGAGTCTGCAGCACTTATTCAGAAAAACCTCATTATATAAGAAATCTTCGTCAAAATAGCTCATATTTTGTTTTCTTCACGTTTTTAAAAGCGCTTCCTTTTATTTGGCGAAAAATGAACGCCATTTGAAACTGAAAGATGCTAAAATACATACAAGGTTCATAAAGATTGGTATAGGAGGAAACGTTCTTGAAAAGGAGAATATGGTTACTACTGAGTATGGTCGGTATGCTCGTGCTGCTGGCCGGGTGCTCGAGTGTGAAAGAGCCGATTACGGCGAATAGTCCGCATTTCTGGGACAAATATGTTGTGTATCCATTGTCAGAAGTCATTACGTACGTAGCGAAACTGACGGGCGATAACTATGGTTTATCGATCATCATCGTTACGATTTTAATTCGTCTGCTGATTCTGCCGCTGATGATCAAGCAGCTTCGAAGCTCAAAAGCGATGCAGGCGCTGCAGCCTGAAATGCAGAAGCTCAGAGAAAAATACAGCTCTAAAGATCAAAAAACGCAGCAGAAGCTTCAGCAGGAAACGATGGCCCTGTTTTCAAAGCACGGGGTAAACCCGCTGGCCGGATGTTTCCCGATCCTGATTCAAATGCCGATTTTGATCGGATTCTACCACGCCATTATGCGTACGCAAGCCATTTCACAGCACAGCTTTTTATGGTTTGACCTAGGAGAGAAGGATCCTTACTATATTCTTCCTATCGTTGCCGGTGTGGCCACTTTTGTCCAGCAGAAGCTGATGATGGCCGGAAATCCGACTCAGAATCCTCAAATGGCAATGATGGTATGGATTATGCCGATCATGATTATCGTATTTGCGATCAACTTCCCGAGCGCGCTTTCTCTGTATTGGGTAGTCGGAAACCTGTTTATGATTGCTCAGACATTCCTTATTAAAGGACCTGACATTAAACACGATCCGGAAACGCAGAAAGCGGGAGGAAAGAAAAAGTGAAGAAGGTGACTGCTGCGGGACGGAATGTCGAAGAAGCAGTTCAATCAGGCCTTCAGGAACTTCAACTGAGGAAAGATCAAGTAGAAATAACGGTAGTGCAAGAAGAATACAAAGGGTTTTTGGGTATTTTCGGAAAAAAGAATGCGATCGTAGAACTGGAAGAGAAAAAAAATCCTGTTCATGAAGCGAAAGCGTATTTGGAAGAAATCATCCATTCCATTGCCGGACCTTCTGAGATTGTTACGGAAGAAAACAAGAAAACAGTCTGTTTTCACATTAAAGGTGAAAAAGCGGCGCTGCTTATTGGCAAAAGAGGACAAACACTCAATGCCCTGGAAACATTGACGCAGCTTGTTTTGAACCGCGGCTCCGGCCAGTATCGCCAAGCCGTTGTCGACGCTGAGAATTATCGGCGGAAAAGAAGAGAAATTCTGGAGCAGCTGGCAAACAGGCTGGCCAAGCAAGTGTCGAAAACGAAAAAAGATGTGCATTTAGAACCGATGCCGTCAGGTGAAAGAAAAATCATCCATGACGCGCTGTCAAAGCATCCAAATATCAAAACGTTTTCTACCGGTGAAGGCCGGTACCGCCATCTCGTTATTTCCCATAAAGATAGCAGAAAACCGAAGTCCGGGTAAAATCGGAACTTCGGTTTTTTTATTGGTAAAAATGGCTCTATTCCTAAGCAGAATCGCACTTTTCGCGTTTAAGTTTTTTCTTTTTCGGTCTATGCTGTTGATAAAAAAGGTTTTAGGAAATAAAATTAATTGTTATTCACATGTGGATAAGTTAAAGTAATAAGGGATGAATTTCTGCCTTTGTGGATAACGTATCTTCCACTTCAAACCAAACTATGTTATCTTTTAATTTTGGCGTAAATAAAATTTTTTATATAGATGGAAACAGAGATAAAGAGAGGTGAACAGCATGGATACAATTGCAGCGATTTCAACTCCGATGGGTGAAGGCGCGATCGCGATCGTTCGGCTGAGCGGCCCGGAAGCCGTAGAGATCGCCGACAAAATGTACAAGGGTCCGAAAGGCAAAACGCTCAGTTCGGCAGAATCGCATACCATCCATTACGGGCATATCGCGGACAGCACGACGGGACGGATTATTGAGGAAGTCATGGTGTCTGTTTTAAGAGCGCCCAGAACATTCACAAGGGAAGATGTCATTGAAATCAATTGTCACGGGGGTATTGTGACGGTTAATCAGGTGCTCCAGCTTGCTTTAAGAGAAGGTGCGAGACTGGCAGAACCCGGTGAGTTTACGAAGCGCGCATTTTTAAACGGACGGATTGACCTATCACAGGCGGAAGCGGTGATGGATCTGATCAGGGCCAAAACGGACCGTGCCATGAATGTCGCCATGAACCAGATGGAAGGACGGCTTTCCGCGCTTGTCCGCCGTCTGCGTGATGAGTTGTTAGAAACACTTGCCCATGTTGAGGTTAATATAGATTATCCGGAATATGATGACGTCGAAGAAATGACGCATCAGCTTTTAGTGGAGAAGGCAAGCGGCGTGAAGAAAGAAATCGAGGCGCTGCTCCGTACGTCTGAGCAGGGGAAAATTTTGCGTGAGGGACTGTCTACCGTGATCATCGGCCGTCCGAACGTCGGAAAATCCTCTCTGCTTAACAGCCTTGTCCATGAAACGAAGGCGATCGTAACCGATATTCCGGGAACGACGCGTGATGTGATTGAGGAATATGTCAATGTCCGAGGCGTGCCGCTTCGGCTTGTCGATACCGCCGGAATCCGTGAGACAGAAGACATCGTCGAAAGAATCGGTGTGGAACGGTCACGGCAGGTTCTGAAGGAAGCGGATCTCATTTTGCTTGTGCTTAACCACAGCGAAGAGCTTTCTGAAGAAGATGTGAAATTGTTTGAAGCGGTTGAGGGAATGGACGTCATTGTCATTATGAATAAGACGGACCTTGAGGCTAAGATTGACGCTGAGCGCGTCAAGGAACTGGCGAAAGGCCGGCCTGTCGTCACGACCTCATTGCTGAAAGAAGAAGGCATTCAAGATTTAGAGGAAGCGATTCAATCGCTATTTTATACAGGAGCGATCGAAAGCGGAGATCTCACCTATGTCAGCAACACCCGCCATATCTCGATTCTGCATCAGGCAAAGCAAGCGATTGATGATGCGCTGAACGGAATTGAACAGGATGTTCCGATTGATATGGTGCAAATTGATTTGACAAGGTGCTGGGAGCTGCTGGGCGAAATCATCGGAGATGCCGTCCACGAAAGCTTAATTGATCAGCTCTTTTCACAATTTTGTTTAGGTAAATAAAAGGGAGGAAAAAACCATGGGGTATGAAGCAGGCCAATACGACGTGATTGTCATCGGCGCCGGGCATGCCGGTGTTGAGGCTGCCCTCGCATCCGCGCGCCAGGGAGCCAAAACGCTTGTTTTGACGATCAATCTTGATATGGTTGCGTTTATGCCATGTAATCCGTCTGTCGGTGGCCCCGCGAAAGGGATTGTCGTCCGCGAAATTGACGCGCTCGGCGGAGAAATGGCTAGAAATATAGATAAAACTCATATTCAAATGAGAATGCTGAATACAGGAAAAGGTCCGGCCGTACGGGCGCTGCGTGCGCAGGCGGATAAATTCCAATATCAGCATGAAATGAAGCATACGCTGGAAAAAACACCGAATTTGACACTTCTTCAAGGGATTGCCGAGCGTTTAATCATTGAAGACGGGGAGTGCCGCGGTGTCATTACGCAAACCGGTGCTGAATATAAGGCAAAAACGGTCGTGCTGACAACCGGAACGTATTTAAGAGGGCGGATCATTCTCGGTGATTTGTCTTACTCAAGCGGTCCGAATAACCAGCAGCCGTCTATTAAACTTTCTGAGCACTTAGAGGAGCTCGGTTTTGATCTCGTCCGTTTTAAAACGGGTACGCCTCCTCGTGTCTCAAGCGATTCCATTGATTACAGCAAAACAGAAATCCAGCCGGGGGACCCGGTTCCGCGCGCTTTCTCATATGAAACGGTTGAATACATTACCGATCAGCTGCCTTGCTGGCTGACTTACACGAGTCCTGAGACTCATGAGATCATCGACAGCAACCTGCATCGTTCGCCAATGTATTCCGGTATGATTAAAGGAACGGGACCGAGATACTGCCCTTCGATTGAAGATAAAGTCGTTCGGTTTAATGATAAACCGCGTCATCAGATTTTCCTTGAGCCGGAAGGCAGAAATACGCAGGAAGTATACGTTCAAGGTTTATCCACGAGTCTTCCTGAGGACGTGCAGCAGCGGATGCTGGCGACCATTCCGGGACTGGAAAAGGTGCAGATGATGAGAGCCGGTTACGCGATTGAGTATGACGCGATTGTACCGACGCAGCTCTGGCCTACACTGGAGACGAAAAAAATCCCTAACCTGTACACAGCCGGTCAAATTAACGGTACATCAGGTTATGAGGAAGCAGCCGGGCAAGGAATTATGGCAGGGATCAACGCAGGCCGCAAAGCGCTTGGAAAAGAAGAAGTGATCCTCAGCCGTTCCGATGCTTATATCGGTGTATTGATTGATGATTTGGTAACGAAAGGAACCAATGAACCGTACCGTCTGCTGACTTCACGGGCGGAATACAGACTGCTGCTCCGTCACGACAACGCGGATCTTCGTCTGACGGAAATCGGCCACGATATCGGCTTAATTTCTGATGAGCGCTATGAAGCGTTTGAGAAGAAAAAAGCGGCGATCGAGGCAGAGAAAAAACGTCTCTGGTCTGTTATTATCAAGCCGTCTCCTGAGAATCAGGAATATATCCGTTCACTCGGCGGAAGCGAGCTGAAAGACGGAGTGCGCGGCACAGATTTAATGAAACGTCCGGAAATGAACTATGAAACAGTGACAAAACTTGCGCCTGCAGATTCTCCGGTTCCGCAAGATGTGGCGGAACAAGTGGAAATTCAGGTGAAATATGAAGGATATATCGAAAAATCCTTGCAGCAAGTGGAAAAGCTAAAGAAAATGGAAAACAAAAAAATCCCTGATCGGATTGATTATGACGCCATTAAAGGAATTGCTACTGAAGCCCGTCAAAAGCTGAAAGAAGTGCGTCCTTTATCAGTTGCTCAAGCGTCCCGTATTTCCGGCGTCAATCCGGCAGACATTTCAATCCTGCTGGTATACCTGGAGCAGGGCCGTATTGCCAAGGTAGCTGAATAGAAAGGATGACGGCATGAATATAGAGGAATTTACATCCAGTTTAGCGGAGAAAGGGATTTCCCTTTCTGACCGCCAGCTGGAGCAATTCGAGTTGTATTACCGGATGCTCGTGGAATGGAACGAAAAAATGAATCTGACATCCATCACTGAGAAAAAGGAAGTTTATCTCAAGCATTTTTATGATTCGATAACGGCGGCATTTTATATTGATTTTGAAAAGGTCACCACTCTTTGTGATGTCGGCGCCGGCGCCGGTTTTCCAAGCCTGCCCATCAAAATCTGCTTCCCGCATCTGCATGTCACCATCGTCGATTCACTGAATAAGCGGATTACGTTTTTGGAAACTCTCTCTGATGCTTTACAATTAGAGCATACGACATTTGTCCATGACAGAGCGGAGACATTCGGACAACGGAAAGACGTACGGGAAAGCTTCGATCTCGTGACGGCCCGTGCGGTGGCGCGTTTGTCGGTCCTGAGTGAGCTTTGTCTGCCGCTGGCCAAGAAAAACGGCGTATTTGCGGCACTAAAAGCAGCAGCAGCTGATGAAGAGCTGAAAGCGGGGCAAAAGGCGATTAAAGTATTGGGAGGAGAGCTTGAACAAGTTCATTCCTTTACACTTCCTGTTGAAGAAAGTGAACGGAACATCATGATCATTCGCAAGACGAAAAGCACTCCGAAAAAATATCCGAGAAAACCGGGTACTCCAAATAAATCGCCAATTGAAGGGTAATTTAGACAGCCTGATGTGACAATTCCATCATATTTTCTGCAAAATTGATGAAGATACAGCAGGAAAAACCATGAGAAAATAGAATTATAAAAATGGCAGTTTTTAAAGGTGGTGTAGGTACATGAAGCATTCATTCTCTCGTTTCTTCGGGTTTGGTGAGAAGGAAGAGGAACCGGAGATAGCTGAGCATGATACAAACAAAGAAGAGATACTCGAAATACCGGTACATGCTATCGTTCCCAACCGTTTTCAGCCACGCACCATTTTCTCAGATGAAAAAATCAAAGAGTTAGCAATGACTATCCATACACACGGCATCATTCAGCCGATTGTTGTCAGACATACAGAAGATGAAGGACAATATGAGCTCATTGCGGGTGAAAGGCGCTGGAGAGCGGTACAGACGCTTGAATGGGAGAAGATTCCCGCAATTATTAAAGATTTTTCTGATACGGAAACAGCATCTGTCGCTTTGATTGAAAACCTGCAAAGGGAAGAATTGTCCTCCATTGAGGAAGCTCATGCGTACGCAAGGCTGTTAGAACTTCATGATTTAACACAGGAAGCCTTGGCGCAGCGCTTAGGAAAAGGCCAGTCAACGATTGCGAACAAGCTCCGATTGTTAAAGCTCCCGGAACCCGTCCAGGATGCGATTATGGAGAAAAAAATTACGGAACGTCATGCAAGAGCACTGATTCCGCTCAAACAGCCGGAGTTTCAGGTCACATTGCTTGCGGAAATCATTGAGAAAAGCTTAAACGTCAAGCAGACGGAAGACAGAGTAGTGAAAATGCTTGAACAGAATAAGCAGAAACCAAAGCCGAGACGCAAAGCGTTCAGCAGGGATACAAGAATTGCGATGAATACGATTCGTCAGTCACTGTCTATGGTAGAAGACAGCGGCGTCAGACTGAATACTGAAGAAGAAGAATTCGAAGAGTACATCCAGCTTACCATTCGGATACCTAAATAAAAACTCTCCTGATCAGCAGGGGAGTTTTTATTTTAATCAAAAAACTATTTTGAGATAATGATAGATTTATTGTGCACTATACATTATATATGTAAAATTTTATCTTTTTGTGTCGTGAATTGTCTTTTTACAGTCAAAAAAGTCACTTTATCGGAGAACTTATATTAGAAAGTGTCTTTTTCGTTTACATTTTTTTCACTTGCTGATAAACAAATTATGAAAAAAATAAAACGCTTTACTCTTTTTTTGATAAGATAGAAACAAGACAGTACATGTTCATGTGAAGGTAGGTGACATCGTGGGAAAAATCATAGCAATTACGAACCAAAAAGGCGGAGTCGGGAAGACGACGACTTCCGTTAATCTGGGGGCTTGCTTGGCTTACATAGGTAAAAGGGTTCTTCTTGTTGATATTGATCCGCAGGGCAATGCAACGAGCGGATTAGGGATTGAAAAAGCCGATGTGGATCATTGTGTGTACGACATTTTAGTAGATGATGCAGATGTTACAGATATTATTAAACCGACTTCAGTAGAGAACTTAGATGTCATTCCGGCCACGATCCAGCTTGCGGGAGCGGAAATCGAATTGGTTCCGACGATCTCACGGGAGGTCAGGCTGAAAAGAGCATTAGAATCAGTGAAACAAAATTACGATTACATGATTATTGATTGTCCTCCGTCTCTCGGGTTATTAACGATTAATGCGCTTACCGCTTCAGATTCAGTCGTTATCCCGGTTCAGTGCGAATACTACGCTCTTGAAGGATTGAGTCAATTATTAAATACAGTTCGGCTTGTGCAAAAACATTTAAATACCGACTTAATGATAGAAGGAGTGCTTCTGACGATGCTTGATGCCAGAACGAATCTCGGCATTCAAGTGATAGAAGAGGTAAAGAAATACTTTAGAGATAAAGTGTATCAAACCATTATCCCTCGCAATGTCCGTTTAAGTGAGGCGCCGAGTCACGGCAAGCCGATCATATTATACGATCCGCGTTCGAGAGGTGCGGAAGTATATTTAGATTTAGCAAAGGAAGTGGCAGCGAATGGCTAAAGGCGGGCTCGGAAAAGGGATTAACGCGTTGTTTAATCAGGTTGATTTGTCTGAAGAGACAGTGGAAGAGATTAAAATCAGTGATTTGCGCCCCAATCCTTATCAGCCAAGAAAACAATTTGACGATGAGTCATTAGCTGAACTGAAGGAATCCATCATTCAGCATGGCATTCTTCAGCCCATTATCGTGAGAAAATCATTGAAGGGCTATGATATTGTAGCTGGCGAACGCCGTTACCGCGCCGCAAAACTTGCCGGTAAAGAGACAGTGCCGGCTATCGTGCGGGATTTATCTGAATCGCTGATGCGGGAAATCGCTCTTTTGGAAAACCTTCAGCGTGAAGACTTATCACCGCTTGAAGAAGCTCTGGCATATGACTCACTGCTGAAGCATTTGGATTTAACCCAGGAACAGCTCGCTAAACGGCTCGGGAAAAGCAGGCCTCATATTGCCAACCATTTAAGACTGCTGACGCTGCCGGAAAGCATCCAGAACCTCATTGCAGAAGGTACGTTATCCATGGGACACGGCAGAACCTTGCTTGGTTTGAAAAATAAAGACAAGCTTGAACCGCTTGTGAAGAAAGTGGTTGAAGAACAGCTGAACGTCCGTCAGCTTGAGCAGCTGATTCAGCAGTTAAACAACAATGTTCCACGTGAAACAAAGAAAAAAGAACCTGTTCAAGATGTGGTGTTAAAAGAGCGGGAATCGTATTTGCAAAATTACTTCGGAACAACTGTAAATATTAAGAGACAAAAGAAAAAAGGGAAGATTGAGATTGAGTTTTTCTCAAATGAAGATCTTGAACGTATCCTGGAACTATTGTCTGAAAGAGAAGCGTAAAAACCATCTTTTTAAAAAAGATGGTTTTTTATATACGTCTTGTCAACTTATGAAACGGACTGAGCCGTTCCTGCCGGCCTTCTGATTTATCTGTCAGCTGTAACCCCTCTGCTAAAACATTTGCCATGCTCATAACAAGATGAAGCCTCGTATTCTGCAGGACAAAATACTCCATAAACCCGCTGACATTGACGATTCCATTGATATGGACGTCACCGATTTCAGGAAGATCTTTTTGAACACCTGCTCCGGGCTTCAGCGGCCCATCGCCGATTTGAAATGACCCTACGCTTTTGACGCGGCCTAAACAAGCATCAACCGCTATAATAAACGGATTTTTATGTAGATGTTGAATATCTTTCAGCTTGTCTTTCATATTGACGGCGTGAACAGGATCTGACAGCGTGCCGTAAACGTGCAATCTGCCTAAATTCATTTTTTCTAACTTTGTTCCTACGAGCGGACCTAATGAATCTCCGGTCGACCGATCTGTGCCGATACACACGGTGACTAACGGTCTGCCGGCTGCTTTACGTAAAGATGAAGTAAGGATCGCTTGTATTTGATTCGCAGCAGAAGAATCCGTATGAGATACATATTGTTTTGCCCGTTCTTGAGAAAAAAGTCCGCCTTTTCGATTCATAAGGTTCACTTCCTTGTCATGTCATACGAGTATTACATTGTTGTTTTTGGTGATGTATGGTTGTTTACAGTATATCCAGCGCTGCCTTTTTTTATGCTTATGTCATGATGAGCATGCCGGTTGTTTGAAAAGAGCGGGATAATAAAAGAACCCAGAGAGATTGTTCTCTAAGTTCATGAAAGAAATAAGACCATTTGATCTACATCAACATATCGCTGATGATCTAATTTCAGCGCTCTTTTTTCTGTAGAGAAGAGGATAAATCCTAACTGGGCGTAGAGTTTTATTGCGGGTTCATTTGTTGAGGTAACAGAGAGATGGAGCTGTTCTGTGTCCTTCATCTTTTTTGCTCGGCTGATGGCTTCCGTCATTAAAGCTTTTCCCGCGCCTGACCCTCGGTGTTTGGGGGAAATATACATAGAACCGATAACCGCAATGTGTCTTAGTTTAAACAGCGGATGCTTGGAGATCTTGAGGATTCCTATCAGTCTGTCTTTTTCAAAGGCGCCAAGCACGATGGCATCATTGCCGGCTTCAAGCCTGGCTTTAAATTTTTCGGACGGCCATTCTTTCTCCTCATCATAGCTGACGGCAAATGCGTCCGGGTGATCTTTTAAAGCTTTGAGCCTGATATCGGTGTAAGGCTTGGTATCATTTGGGGTTAAACGCCTGATGTACATGATTTAAGCTCCTTATATAAATAAAATTTTCAGAATAGTCAATCCTCGATATCATACCATATTTGTCCCATTTGTATGAATGATTGCCGCTGTCACTCAATATAGTAGCAATATGCGGAGATGATCAGAAATTTTATGAGGTGATGAGGGTGTGGAGAGCCGGGATGAAGTGGATGCTGCTCATATTAAGCAGCCAGATTGGGGCTGGATATGCAAGCGGGCAGGAAATATGGCAGTTTTTCGGTGTCGAAAGCGGACTGGCTATTGTATTGTTTACAGTCATGTTTACGATTTCGGCTTATATTGTGTTGAAGATCAGCTATCGGGTTCAATCAACGCACTTTTTACCTGTGCTTGAGCATCTGATGGGGCCGGCTCTTGCTAAAGTCTATGATGTGCTTATTATGTTTTATTTGTTTTCAATGACGATGGTTATGATTGCCGGCGGCGGTGTGACGCTGCAAATGTATAAGCTGCCGTTTTGGATCGGTATTTTTCTTCTTTGTATTGTGACCGTCGGTTTATTCTTTTGGGATATAAAAGGAATATTATCTCTGAATAGTATTTTGATACCGATTCTTGTAGCGGGGCTGTTATATGCATTGGTCTTTTTTCAGACAACCCATCATTACACGTGGACGATAGATTTGACCCGCCAGTATAATTGGCCGGCAAGCATTACCTTCACGTCCTTAAACATCCTTTCTGTTGTCGCTGTTCTTTCTTCAATCGGAAAAGATATGAAGGGACTGGGAGAAGCGAAAATCGCAAGCGTTGCAAGCGGGCTGATTTTCGGTATGATTTCATTTGTTTACAATGAAACGCTTGTACAGCTTTCAGGCAGTCTTACACAATATGAGATTCCTCTTTTCGCTGTCCTTGAAGGCGCTCCTTATCCGTTATTTCTTTGTATGGCCGCCGTGCTTTTTTTAGCCATCTATACGACAACCGTGACCGGTCTGTTCGGGCTGTCCAGCCGCATGCTTGCATTTGTGAAATTGCCGAGATGGACGCTCGTATCTCTTCTTTTAGCTGTGATGGTGCCTTTTACGACAATCGGTTTTTCGGATTTGATCGCGATTTTATATCCCATTTACGGGCTTTTAAGTCTTTATTTGCTGGTATGTCTTCTTCTTTACCCTATTTTAGGGAGATGGAAAAAAGTATAATGCTCATTTTGAGTGCGGCCGTTGCTCTTATCCTGTTTTTTTTTGTACAATAAATAAAGCAGTCTATGGAGAGAGGTGAAGGGTCTTGGCGGATAAAGACTTTGGCCTGAATGATATTGTTGAAATGAAGAAACCGCATCCTTGCGGTGAAAACAGGTGGAAAATCATTCGGATGGGAATGGATATTCGGATCAAATGCACGGGTTGTTCCCACAGTGTCATGATTCCGAGAAGAGATTTTGAGAGAAAGCTGAAAAAAGTACTCGTCAAGCATGAGGAGCCTGCATCATAAGGGCTGGCGCTCATGCTTTTTCATATAGAGGAGAGGAAGAGGCCCGATGAGCAAAGTGCATCAGTCAGCGTGCCCGCTGAATTGCTGGGACAGCTGCGGCTTTTTGGTGACAGTTGAGGATGGAAAGGTGACGAAAGTAGACGGAGACCCGAATCATCCCATTACAGAAGGGAAAATTTGCGGCCGTGGCAGAATGCTGGAGACGAAAACGAATGCGCCGGAACGGCTTCGTTTTCCTTTAAAAAAGATAAACGGCGAATTTGTCCGCATTTCCTGGGAGCAGGCGTTAGATGAAATTGCTGAAAAAATGGCGGTGATTAAGGAGACGTTGGGCACTGCCGCAGTGCTGCACAGTCATGATTACGCCAATAACGGTCTTTTGAAGGCGCTCGACCAGCGTTTTTTCAATGGATACGGCGGTGTGACGGAGATTGCGGGCAGCATTTGCTGGGGTTCCGGCATTGAAGCGCAGCGCTGGGATTTCGGGCGTTCTTACGGGCATGGACCGCTTGATATTTATCACAGCAAGCATGTGATCGTATGGGGCAGAAACGTGTCCCGGACGAATATGCACCTCTATCATCATCTGCAGCAGGTGAAGAAAAAAGGAGCGACACTGACGGTCATTGATCCTATTTTTAACCCGACTGCCAAGCTTGCCGACCGGTATATATCCGTCAAACCCGGCATGGATGGCTGGCTTGCGGCGGGTGTTTTAAAAATATTATGCCAAACCGGCAGAACCGATTCCGATTTCATTCAAAGGCATTCGGTCGGTTTTGAAGAAATAGAAAAGCTTCTGCAGACGATTTCTATTGAGGAGATCATTGAGAAAACAGAAACGTCTTTAGAAGTGATTGAATATCTTGCTGATTTATATGCTGACGGTCCCGCCTCCACTTTTATGGGTCTTGGGATGCAGAGATATAAAAACGGGGGCGGGACGATACGGTGGATTGACGCTTTAGCTGCGGCGAGCGGAAATGTCGGTATCAAAGGCGGCGGCGCAAACTTCGGAAATGTGCAAGTCGGTGAAAGCTTTGCAAAGGCCGAGCTCACCCGTCCTGATCTGAAGAAAAGTTCGAGAACGTTTTCGATGATGACTCAAGCCGAAGAGGCGCTGAATGCAGCCGATCCGCCGATTGAAATGATCATCGTGACGTGCGGCAATCCGCTGACACAGGTGCCGAATACAAAAAAAGTGAAGGAAGCATTTGAAAAAACACCGGTCACAGTGGCCATTGATTCGGTCATGACCGATACGGCGAAGCTCTGTGACTATGTGCTGCCGACGGCCGTTGTTTTCGAAGAGGAAGATATTTATTATTCCAGCATGTATCATCACTATGTTCAATATGGCAAGAAGCTTGCGGAACCGCAGGGAGAGGCAAAATCAGACCGCTGGATCTGGACGGAACTCGCAAAGCGTCTCGGATTCGGGGAGCTGTTTGATTACAGTACGGAAGATTTCTTAAAAATGGGGCTCTCTTCTTTGGAGAAAGAAGGAATCACCCTTGAGCAATTAAAGGAAAAAGGACATATGCCGCTTCCGGTCAAACAGGTTCCGTGGAGTGATTTTCAATTTTTAACCCCGAGCGGAAAATTTGAATTCGTCTCGTCACTGGCAGAAGAGAAAGGATACAGCGGCCTCCCTCAATTGGAAGTGCCGGAGGAGTCTGTTTATCATGACGCCGGACTGGCCGGGAAATATCCGTATACGCTGCTGTCCATTCACCCGCAGCGCTCCAATCATTCACAGCACGTGCCGTTTATTGAAAAGCTTCAGCAGATTCAGGTGGATCTGTCGCCGGATATCGCCGAGGAGCTTTCACTTCAAGACGGAGATACGGCAGAGGTGTACAATGACCGCGGCCGTCTGCGCGGCAGGGTGAAAATCATGAAGCAGGCTCATCCGAAGACGGTGAATATAGATGAAGGCATGTGGGCGGCATTCGGAGGCTCTGTCAACATGCTCACAAAGGATTCAAATTCCGATAATGGAATGGGAAGTACGCTTTTTGACTGTCTGGTAGCGGTTAAAAAAGGATAATCTAAGGAGAGAGAGGGCGGGAAATGCTTTTTTCTCAGCTTGTCTTTTCCTATGAACCTCCTTATAATTGCTCTAGGTTTACAATACGTTTATACGATGATGGTTTGATATAGAGGAGATGAAAGAATGGCTTTAACTGCTGGAATTGTCGGTTTGCCGAATGTCGGAAAATCGACGTTATTTAATGCAATTACCCAGGCTGGTGCCGAATCAGCCAACTACCCGTTCTGTACAATTGATCCGAACGTGGGAATCGTGGAAGTGCCGGATGAACGTCTGCAAAAGCTGACTGAATTGGTGAACCCGAAAAAAACGGTGCCGACTGCGTTTGAATTCACTGATATCGCGGGGATCGTAAAAGGCGCATCAAAAGGTGAAGGACTCGGTAATAAGTTTCTTTCTCATATCCGTCAGGTTGATGCGATCTGCCACGTTGTACGCGCATTCGCTGATGACAATATTACGCACGTGTCAGGGAAAGTCGATCCGATTGACGATATTGAAACGATCAATCTTGAATTGATTCTTGCCGACATGGAGACAGTCGAAAAACGCATCACGCGTGTGAGCAAGCTTGCTAAGCAAAAAGACAAAGAAGCGGTTTTTGAATTTGACATTCTGTCTAAATTAAAAGAAGCTTTCGAACAAGAAAAGCCTGCCCGTTCCGTTGAATTTACGGAAGAACAGCAAAAGCTTGTGAAGCAGCTTCATTTGCTTACGTCAAAACCCGTGCTTTATGTAGCAAATGTAAGCGAGGATGAAGTGGCTGATCCTTCAGATAATGAATATGTTGCGAAAATCCGGGAGTACGCCGCGGGTGAAAACGCCGAAGTTATCGTCGTCTGTGCGAAAATTGAGTCTGAAATTGCTGAATTGGAAGGCGAAGAAAAGCAAATGTTCCTTGAGGAGCTCGGCATCGAAGAATCAGGTCTTGATCAGCTGATTAAAGCGTCATACTCTCTTCTCGGCCTTGCGACATACTTTACGGCGGGCGAACAGGAAGTGCGCGCATGGACATTCAGAAAAGGCATGAAAGCTCCTGAGTGTGCGGGTATCATCCACACTGACTTTGAACGCGGCTTTATCCGCGCTGAAACGGTTGCTTATGAAGACCTTTTGGCAGGCGGCGGAATGTCCGGAGCGAAAGAAGCCGGAAAAGTGCGTCTGGAAGGTAAGGAATATGTAGTCCAAGACGGAGATGTCATTCATTTCCGATTTAATGTATAGGACACAGTTGTAAAGGGACAAGAGCTTTGGTATAATATAAACTTGTGAGTAATAGAATTATTGCTCCTTGCCCATTATAGGGCCGCTTAGACCAAAAGGAGGTGCAAACAGATGAAAAAGTACGAAGTTATGTACATTATCCGTCCGAACATTGACGAAGAGTCAAAGAAGGCAGTTATCGAGCGTTTCAACAACGTATTGACTTCTAACGGAGCGGAGATCACTGGAACAAAAGATTGGGGTAAACGTCGTCTTGCTTACGAAATCAACGATTTCCGTGACGGTTTCTACCAAATCTTAAACGTTCAGTCTGAAGCTGCAGCGGTTGCTGAATTCGACCGTTTAGCTAAGATCAGTGACGATATCATTCGCCACATCGTTGTTAAAGAAGAAGAATAAGCAATTTGAAATATATAATGTTAAAAGGTGGTCTTTCATATGCTTAACCGAGTTGTATTAGTCGGAAGACTGACAAAAGACCCAGAGCTTCGTTATACGCCAAGCGGTGCGGCTGTCGCCACGTTTACTCTAGCTGTGAATCGTACATTCACGAACCAGTCCGGAGAACGTGAAGCCGATTTCATTAATTGTGTCACTTGGAGAAGACAAGCCGAAAACGTTGCAAACTTTCTTAAAAAAGGAAGCCTTGCCGGCGTAGACGGCCGACTCCAGACAAGAAATTATGAAAACCAGCAGGGACAGCGTGTCTTCGTGACAGAAGTCCAAGCTGAAAGTGTTCAATTTCTTGAGCCTAAAAACAGCGGCGGTTCTGGATCAGGCGGATACAACGAAGGAAACAGCGGCGGAGGCCAATACTTTGGCGGAGGCCAAAATGATAATCCGTTCGGCGGAAATCAGAATAACCAGAGACGAAATCAAGGGAACAGCTTTAATGATGATCCATTTGCCAACGACGGCAAGCCGATTGACATCTCGGATGATGATCTTCCGTTCTAATAGATTATCGCTATATTCATAACGAGAAAGGTGGGAAATGACAATGGCAGGAGGACGCAGAGGCGGTCGTGCGAAACGCCGTAAGGTTTGTTACTTCACTTCTAACGGCATTACGCACATCGATTACAAAGATGTAGATCTTCTTAGAAAGTTTGTTTCTGAGCGTGGTAAAATTTTACCTCGCCGTGTAACTGGAACAAACGCGAAATACCAACGTAAATTGACTATCGCGATCAAACGCGCACGTCAAATGGCTTTACTTCCATACGTAACTGGCGAGTAAGCCGAAAGAAAAGAGCAAGAGCCTGCGGGCTCCTGCTCTTTTTTTATATCAATCCCCCTCCATCCTGCCGAAATGTTTCACATGAAACATGGAAGTGCTCCTGACACCTATCTTTGTTATCTTGCTCCTCTATTCAAAAACGCGTACTTATGCAATGAATTTGTTTATACTGAAAAACAGGGGGTGGATGAGATGGAGACAGACAGAAATATCCTGACTGATGAAAAGTGGAGCGCAATCATACACAATGATGCTTCTTATGACGGGGCATTTTATTATGCAGTAAAAACGACGGGGATTTTCTGCCGGCCTTCTTGTAAATCGAGAGTTCCGAATAAAGATAACGTGCTGGTGTTTGATACGGCTGATGCAGCGCTCGAGAGACATTTTCGTCCCTGTAAAAGGTGCCGGCCGAACGGTCTTCGTCTTCCTGATGAAGAATGGATTGCTCAAATCACTGAGTACATTGACCGCCATTATCACGAATCCCTGAATCTGAGCGTACTGGCCGAAATGTGTCACGGCAGCCCCTATCATTTACAGCGGACATTTAAAAAAATCAGGGGAATATCCCCGATTGCGTATATACAGAAAATAAGATTGTCGAAGGCGGAACACCTTTTAAAGCATACTGATATGGCAGTCATGGAGATCGCTCTGACTGTCGGAATTCCAAACACAGCGCATTTCGCGACCCTTTTTAAAAAGGGAACCGGGAGTTCGCCCACAGAATACAGAAAAACGGCCAAAATGGGACAGGGAGGTTCAATATGAGTAAAGAGCCTATGATCTATTGGACACTCTTCACACGGAATGATTGGAGCCTGTATACAGCCGCTACATCTAAGGGGCTTTGCTTTATAGGGTCAAATCATGGAAGCTTTGAAGAGCTTGAGCAGTGGGCAAAAAAATCACTGCCGCAATACCGATTGGCACGTGATGATGAAAAGCTGGCGCCTTACACGGCAGAGCTGTCCGAGTACATTGACAATGGCAGATCAGCTTTTTCAGTGCCGGTGGATCTTTACGGGACAGAATTTCAGCTTGCTGTATGGAAAGCGCTTATGGACATACCGTACGGCGAGACATACTCCTATTCGGATATAGCAGAAATGATTCAGAAACCGGCAGCCGTAAGAGCCGTGGGCGCCGCAATCGGGAAAAATCCGGTATTGATTACGGTTCCGTGCCATCGCGTCATCGGAAAAAACGGGAAACTGACCGGGTTCAGAGGCGGTTTAGAAATGAAAAAGCAGCTGCTGGCATTAGAGGGCGGAAACATTGAAACACTGAAATACCGGCTGAGCCGGACAGGAGGGATCACATGAAACTGATTTCTTGGAATGTAAACGGCTTGCGTGCCGTGATGAAAAAGATAGATATCAATACTTACGTTCAGGAAACGGAAGCCGATATTCTATGTCTGCAAGAAACAAAAGTACAGGACGGACAAGTATCATTACAGCTTGAAGGATATCACGCCTATTGGAACTATGCGGTGAAAAAAGGCTACTCAGGCACGGCTGTTTTTTCGAAAGAAAAGCCGCTGCACGTGTTCTATGGACTGGGGATTGACGACCATGATCAAGAAGGACGGGTGATCACGCTTGAATTTGAGCATGTGTTTGTCGTCAACTGTTATACGCCGAATGCCAAACGCGGATTAGAGCGAATTGATTACCGTCTTCAATGGGAAGCCGATTTTAAGGATTATCTGCAGAAGCTTGACCGGAAGAAGCCCTTGATCTTATGCGGCGATCTGAATGTCGCACACAGGGAGATAGACTTAAAAAATCCGAAAGCCAACCGGAAGAACGCCGGTTTCTCGGAGCAGGAGCGGGAAGCGTTCAGCGCCCTGCTGAACGCGGGATTTACCGACTCATTCCGCTATTTATATCCTGACCAGGAAGGCGCGTATTCCTGGTGGTCTTACAGGACGAACGCACGTGAGAAAAACATCGGCTGGCGGCTTGATTACGTCATTGTTTCAGACAGACTGAAGCAGCGGATCAGCCAAGCGGCCATTTGTGCCGATATCATGGGTTCTGACCATTGCCCTGTTGAAATGACATTGGATTTATGATGAGATAGCAGTAAGAGAAATCCACTCTTGCTGCTTTTTTTATCACCGAAAATGGAGGAGCACATGGCAAATATAAAAGAGATAGCGAAACTGGCGAATGTGTCGGTGGCCACCGTATCACGCGTATTAAACCGACATCCGTACGTATCTGAGGAGAAAAGGCGTCTTGTGAATCAAGTGATGAAGGAGCTGGATTATACCCCTAATCGAACCGCCATTGATCTGATTCGCGGAAAGACCAATACAATCGGCGTGATTTTGCCGTACAGCGACCATCCCTGCTTTGACAAAATTGTAAACGGTATCACGAAGGAAGCGTTTGCCCATGATTACGTGACAACCCTTCTCCCCACCAACTATGACCCCGCTATAGAGATGACATATTTCGAACTGCTGAAAATGAAAAAGATTGACGGACTGATTGTCACGTCCCGGGCGAATGAATGGGAAACCGCCGTGCCTTACCTGGAATACGGTCCCATTGTCGCTTGTGAATATACACAGCATCAAGAGATTCCCTGCGCTTATAATGACAGGCAGGCAGCATACAGAGAAAGCTTTTTGTATTTGAAAAACCGCGGGCATCAAGACGTTGCTTTTACATGTGTGCGGGAAGCGGAAAAAAGCCCGAGTACGGCCGACAAGGTAACCGCATATAAGGCGGTTTTCGGCTCTCTTGATGAAACCCGCATTCTGGTCGGATGCCATGATATGGACGACGGAAAGCGTGCGGGTGAGCACTTCTGGGGTTTCGACAAGGCGCCGACGGCCATCTATGCGCACAGTGATGACGTGGCTGCCGGCTTGTACCAGTTTGCGAAAGAACAGAAATGGAACGCGGAGATCATCGGCGAGGGAAATCTGAGCGTCAGCCGGGCATTGAATATTCCATCCCTGGAACTTCATTTGGAACGGGTCGGAAAGGAAGCATTTTTATTGTTTTTTCACGAAGAAACGGCTAAAAAACAAATTATGCATCAATTTCAGCGGAAAAAAGTCTTGAGCTGAAATGGGTTTCATGCTTTATAAATAGATTGAGAAAAAAAGGGAGGCGGACATATGCGAATTGAACATGCAGCGATATGGGTGAAAGATTTGGAACGGATGAAAGAGTTTTATGAGACATACTTCGGCGCCAAGGCCAATGACCTTTATCATAATGAGAAAAAAGATTTCAAATCGTATTTTCTTTCATTTGACTCTGGATGCAGGCTGGAACTTATGAAAAAAGGCGGCATTGATGAAGTTCCGTCACAGAATATGACCGGATGGGCGCATCTCGCATTTTCTACAGGCAGCAAGGAGCGGGTGAATGAATTGACGGAAACGTTTAAAAACGATGGATTTCAGGTTGTAAGCGGCCCGCGCGTGACGGGTGACGGATATTATGAGAGCGTGATAGAGGATGGGGAAGGCAATTTGATAGAAATCACAGTGTAACAGTGCGGAGTGATTCCGCACTGTTTTTTTGATTAAATTTGCTGTGCATTTGTTTTCGGGCCGAAGAGGATTAACAAAACGGAACATAGAAGCCAGCAGCCGCCGATGAACAAAAAGACGCTGATGTAGCCGAGCTTAACGGCAATAAATCCGACGAGCAGGGAGCCGAATATGTTGGAAAAACGGCCGAGCCCATACGCCAGCCCGCTCCCGGCCGAGCGATATTCCGTAGGATACGGTTCCGATGTGTAGGCGTATAGATTTGAGGTGAAGATCCGTTCCGTGACGTTAACGACAAACCCAAACACAATAATCATGACGGGAATAAACGTCATGCCGTATAACAGTCCGGCAATGGCAGTCAGAAAGGCGCTTGCGGCCAGAATCCATTTCCTTTGGAACGTTTCGGATATCATGGAACCGAGCAATGCGCCAAGCGGCGCGCCGACAGAGTGAAGCACATTGTACCACAGCGTTTTTTCCATGGTGATGCCGTTGCTTTTCAGCAGGCTGGGCACCCATGAAGCAAAGCCGTAAAAGCCAAAGGTTTCAAGAATCCATACAGCTGACAGGATGATGGTGATCTTTAAATTCCTGCCCTGAAACAGCCCTAAGTAGCCTGCGTGCTTCACTGTATGTACTTCTGCCGCCTCTTTTGGCGCGGGAAGCGGGCCTTTTTCTTTCTCTGCACGTGCTTCAAGACGGTTCATAATGGCGTTTGCCTGATCATATGCGCCCCGATTTTCGTGCCAGCGCGGCGATTCCTCAAGCCGGCGGATAAAAAAGAAATAAATGAGTCCGGCCGCCCCCCATACGAATACGAGCCGCCACCCCCATGAGCCTAAAGGAATGACAAAAGCGGAAACAACGTTTGTAACGGGAACGCCGATTAGCCCGATCATGGCGCAAAGGGAGATGTATTTTCCCCGTACGGAGGATGGAAAAAATTCCGCCAAATAGCTGTTCGTCACAATCATGGCGGCCGCGACG
The DNA here is from genome assembly GCF_038608285.1 of Bacillus sp. FSL R5-0443. NCBI lineage: Bacteria > Bacillati > Bacillota > Bacilli > Caryophanales > Bacillaceae > Bacillus > Bacillus sp. FSL R5-0443. The sequence goes on along the minus strand of NZ_CP152013.1, from coordinate 4,190,944 downwards.
CCGAGCCCGGTCAAGAAGCGGAAAATCATTAAGGACGGAATGTCCCATGCCAGCGCATTCAGAAAAGATGAGATCGAAAAGACAAGGACAAAACAATTCAGCGCTTTTTTCCTGCCGATCCGATCGGACAGCCTTCCGCCGATGGACGCGCCTAAAAACATGCCCAGGAAGGATGCGGCCGTGATGTCGGCAATGGTGGACAGCTTCACGCCCCAATGCTCAATCAGCGCCGGAGCCACGTTGCTGAGCGTAAACAGATCAGCGAGATCAAAAAAATAGATGATTCCGAGAGCGGTTAATACTTGATAGTGCACACGTGAAATGGGGAGACGGTCTAATCGGTTCGCTACATTTGAGAATGTCTGATGTTTCATAAAAAACCCCCTGACTTTGCAATTGTAATCAGAAAATACTGTGAATTTATCTGACGAATACATTATAAAGGTCTTTTTTTGGCAAAAACAGAGTGTAAATAACCAGAGCCAAAGGAAACGGCATAGCGCTTTCTTCTTAAAATATATAACATTTCCTATATCTGTTTTTGTTTATATTGTAAAATGTTGAAGGAAAGGAAGTTGATGCATAAATATGAATACGTTTGTACGGCCCGCAGAGGGAAAAAATAGTGTATCGAGATATATTCTTTCTCTGTTGGTCATTGTGGGTTTGTTCTTTTTCGGAAGCATACTGACCGTGTTTTATATGTTTCTCACGTCCGCTTTCAATCCTTCACTGACGATAAATTGGGATGAGGGGGCATTAAGTGACCCGCTGGCGGATATTTATTTACAGCATATCGTCTATTTCATAGCGATTCCGGGCATTTGGATAGCGGTTCGTTTCATTATGAAACGGCGGTTTTTATCCATCATCACACCGAATCAGTCGCTGAACTGGAAGAGGATTTTCTTTGGATTCGGCACATATGTTGTGCTGATGTTTGTCGCGGGGCTGATTGATTTTACAATTCATCCGGATCGTTTCATGCTTCAGGAATTCCATGCTTCACGTTTTCTGCTGCTGTTAGCGGCGGCCGTCTTGTTGGTGCCGATTCAAACCTCTGCGGAGGAATTTCTCTTTCGCGGTTTTCTGCTTCAGTTCGCCGGAAAATTGACGGCAAATGCGGTGGTTCTGACAGTCATTATCGGCGGATTATTCGGCGCACTTCATTTCGGGAATCCGGAGATGGATAATGGGGCTCTCTGGGCGGGAATCGGATATGTCACCATCGGCATGATCTGGACCTTTATCACGATTAAAACGGGCAGTCTGGAGATGTCCCTTGGCGGTCACGCTGCCAATAATATGTTTTTATTTATCTTTCTCACAGAGGATCATTCGGTGTACGGCGGCATTCCGTCGATATTTACAACAGCAGCCGGCGGCTATGAAATATATGATTGCATATCGACTCTGGTGATCAATATCATCTTCGTATGGCTCGCGTTCCGTTTTGTGAAAAAAGAAAAGCAGCAGGCCGCCTAGGCTCTGCTGCTGATTTGTAAGGTGTTCATCGCTTCATCAATATCCGTCGTCGGCCTCCGGCAGGCGAAATTCTCACAAATGTAGACCGTTGTCTTCCCGTCGATTATTTGATAACCCGCGGCAAAGTCAGAAATGCCGGCAAGCTCTTCCGGATGTTCTGCGGCGAGAATCGTATAGGCGGGAGTGAAATGCTCCTGAAGCGCCTCAATGAAACGTTTTCTGTCCGGGTCATCTTTCCTTCCGAAAACAACGATTTCGTTTTGGGGCATTGTATGTGCCAGTACGCTTTGCATGAAGAAAGCGTTGCTGCTCGGATAGGCCTCTATTTCCCGTTTGAACACAGAAAACATCGCTTCGGCTTTTTCAATCAGTGATATATCACCCGTCAGGCGGCCGAGACGAAGCAGCTGTACGGCAGCCGCGCTGTTTCCGGAAGGCACGGCCCCGTCATAAACCTCTTTTTCCCTGACAAGAAGGGTCTCAGCATCATTCCCCGTAAAGAAGAAACCTCCGTGCCGTTCATCCCAGAACAGCTCCAGCATGCTTGTACATAACGTTTTCGCTTTCTGCAGATAAGACGGATTAAAACCCGCTTCATACAGTTCAAGATAAGCCCAGATGAGAAAAGCGTAATCATCGACAAACCCTTTGTTTTTCACTTCGCCCTCGCGATAGCGGACCATGACGCGCCCGTCCGGCATGAGGTGCCGTTCGAGAAAGCGGATCGCTGTTTCCGCCATGCTGAGAAAGTCAGGCTCGTGAAATACCTTTGCGGCTTTTGCCAGCCCGGCAATCATGAGCGCGTTCCATGAGGTCAGCACTTTGTCATCTGTATGCGGATAGCTTCTGTTTTCACGGGCCTCCAGCAATTTTGTTCTTGCCTCTTCAAGGCGTTCAGCCAGTTCATGTCCGGTGAGGCCGGTCTCTTCGAGAATGGCCTCACGCCGCGTGAAAATGAGGTGCGGGATGTTTTCGCCTTCAAAATTGCCTTGATCTGTGATGTTATACACCTTGCAGTAAAGCGGGCCGAGTTCATCACCGAGAAGGTTCATGATTTCTTTTTTGGACCATATGTAATATTTCCCCTCACGGCCTTCGGTATCAGCGTCTAAAGCTGAGAAAAAGCTGCCGTCTTCATGCGTCATTTCCCGCTGAATAAACATTACGATCTGCATCGCAATCTGTTTGTAGCGCTCATTACCCGTGACTTGGTAGGCTTCTGTATATGCGGTCAGGAGAAGGGCGTTGTCATACAGCATTTTCTCAAAATGCGGCACGAGCCATTCATTATCAGTCGAGTAGCGGGCAAAGCCGTACCCAATGTGGTCAAAAATTCCGCCGTTCGCCATGCCGTCGAGTGTCTTGGTTACGCCGGCCAAAGCCTGTTCCTTGCCCGTATAGCTGTAGTAGCGAAGCAGAAACATGAGCATATGCGGCATCGGAAATTTCGGAGCCTGGCCGAATCCGCCGTACACTGTATCAAACCCGCCGGCCAGCTGGCGATACGTGTCATGAACAGCCTGTTCGCCAAGCATGCCCTCGGCCGGGTGAACCTTGACTTCAAGATGAGCGGCGGCGTTTTCGGCGATATCCTCGACATGCTGCCGATCATTCGCAAACGTTTCGGACAGATGTTCAAGCACATCGATAAAGCCCGGACGGTTAAATTTGCTCGTCTTCGGAAAATATGTCCCCGCATAAAACGGCTTCTGATCTGGGGTGACGAACACGTTCAGCGGCCACCCGCCCTGCCCCGTCATCAGCTGGCAGATTCTCATATACACGGAATCCACATCAGGCCGCTCCTCACGATCAACCTTGATGGCTATGAATTTATCGTTTAACATACCGGCGATCTCTTCGTCCTCAAAGGACTCGTGGGCCATTACGTGGCACCAGTGACACGTCGAATAGCCGATGCTGACAAGAACCGGCTTGTTTTCGCGTTTTGCTTTTTCGAAGGCTTCTTTTCCCCAAGGATGCCAGTTTACGGGGTTGTGGGCGTGTTGGAGCAGATAGGGGGACTTCTCCATGATTAAACTGTTGGGTTTACTATTGTTTGGCATGGGCTCACCTTCTTTCTATTAATATTTGTATGTTTAACATACCACAATCCTCTAAAAAAATTCATACACTCAACTTTGTGAACCACACCCAAGTCATTAAAAAGGAGAACTGCTTATGACTCTATTTTCAGGATTAAACTTCATCCACCTTATTGCTTTTTAGATAAGAAATAAGGATTTAAAATCTTTATCGTTTTATTTACTGTTAGATAGGTGAAACACACTCCGGCGACTGTAACCATCCCGCCTGTCAGTGCAATAAACGCAGGCACCTCACCTAACCACACCCAAGAAATGGCCAAGGCTACGGCTGGTGTTAAATAAAGTGAAATGGTTGCTTCTGAAGCACCGACGAGTGAAGTTACATACGCAAGTGCAAAGTAAGGCACAACCGTTGGTAATAAACCTAAGTAAACGATAGACAATGTTGAGTTCATTGAAGCGTTCAAAAACTCTTCCCCTAAGCCAGGCAGAAACACAAGCATAGGTACTGTCCCGCCCCAAATAGTGAATGTAACGAATGGAATAAATCCATATTTTTTTATATAGCGAGCTTGAAAAACGAAATAAATACTCTCCGAAAAAGCTGCCAGCAGGATTAACAAAATGCCGTTCACTGAATTTGTATAGTTTCCTGCCCCAAATGAAATGATCGACACACCCAATAAACTTATGATAGAGCCAATCCATTTATAAAGCCCAAAATGTTCACCAAAAAACAGACGGGATAACATTGCAGAAAAAATAGGTGTCATGGTCACGAGTAAGCTTGCTACCCCTGCGCTGACTGTTTTTTCTCCGATATTCAGCAAAATGTGATATAGTGCAAAACCTAAAAATCCTAACGATAAAATAGCAGGGATATCCTTCATGTCAGGTAAACGCATATGAGTCAAAACAGCAAAAACCAACAGTGCCATTGACCCAATCAACAAGCGAAACAAAGCGAGGTGTTCCGGCGTGTAACTCTCCAAACCCGCTCGAATTCCCGGGAAAGCTGATGCCCACAACCCAATCATCAGACTGTAAGATATACCGATTCGAACTGTTTTCTTTCTCATCTTTCTCACTCCTCTTTACAAAAACCAACCAGTTATTTAATGTGGTTCTATATTAATAAAGATTTGATGATATGGCTTCAACCAGTTAAATAGATTTTGACCCAACCACTTTAGTTTTTAAGGAGGATCCTTTTTATGAGAGCTCCAGAAGAAAAAAAGATGAAAAAGCTTCCTAAGTACATACAAATCATTCAATTTATAAAAGAGAAAATAGGAAATGGAGAATGGCCGATTGGAAGTAAGATTCCAAGCCAGCGCACGCTTGCTAAACACTTTGAGGTGAACAGGAGCACAGTCATTACAGCCTTAGAGGAATTGACGGCGGATGGATTAATCGAAGGCAGAATGGGCAAAGGGACAGTTGTTACGAACAATACATGGACACTTTTGGCTAAGAATTCCGCTCCCGATTGGGATCAGTATGTAACCTCCGGAATCCAGCAGCCCAGCCAAAAAATCGTTCAAGAGATCAATAAATCAGAATCAAATTCTGATCTTATACAGCTCAGTAAAGGAGAACTTTCACATGAGATTTTTCCTTTAGCTGTTATGAAAGAGATCATGGGAAAGGTATCTCAAAACATAGAGGCATTCGGGTATGAGGAACCAAAAGGATATTTGCCTTTGAGAGAGGCATTAAGCGGCTATTTAAGAACAATCGGCATTCAAGCGTCTCCTTCTTCCATTCTTATTGTTTCGGGCGCACTGCAAGCCTTGCAGCTTATATCAATGGGGCTTTTACAAAGGGGATCGACCGTTTATCTTGACCAGCCGTCCTATCTTTATTCATTACACGTATTTCAATCAGCCGGTATGAAGCTGACTGGAGTTCCTATGGATAACGATGGGCTTTTGCCGGAACATATCCACGTGGCAAGGGGGGAGCGGGGGAGGGCTATCTTATATACAAATCCTTGTTTTCATAATCCGACAGGTATTTTAATGTCAAAAAAGAGACGAGAAGAAATCCTTGCCGCAAGTGAGAATGCACAGCTTCCCATTATTGAAGATGACATTTATCGTGAGTTATGGATAGATGAGATTCCTCCAGATCCTATTAAAACAATAGATAAAAATGGGCATGTGCTTTACATAGGCAGTTTATCGAAAACGTTAAGTCCGGGTTTGAGGATTGGATGGATCGTCGGTCCAGAACCAGTGATTGAACGTTTATCCGACATAAAAATGCAAACAGATTACGGCTCCAGTTCGTTATCTCAGAGAGTAGCGGCAGAGTGGTTTACATCCGGTGAATACCAGCAACATCTAGAACAGGTGAGAAGTCAATTAAAGGTGAGAAGGCAATTGGTCATGAGTCTCTTAGAAACCAATTTGAAGAATGTCGCTATATGGAATATGCCGAAGGGAGGATTCTTTGTCTGGGTAAAAATATTGCCTTCACTATCTATGAAATTACTTTATACAAAAGCTTTGACAAAAGGGATACTTCTCAATCTCGGCAGTATCTATGCTCAAGAAAAAGGGAATTATATTCGCTTATCATATGCTTATGCATCTCTTGAAGACCTTCAAAAGGGAATTTATGAATTGGGTTTGATGATTAAGGAATTGGCAAGCAGATAAATATATAATGATTACTTTAATAGAAAGAGACAAGCTATCAATGACAAGAATCGGCTTGTTTTCGCGTTTCGCTTTTTCAAATGCTTCTTCCCCCTCATGAAAACCAGTAAAAAAGCCGCTAACAAAGCGGCTTTTCTTAAGTTAAGATGCAAAATGTTAAAAAAGGTTAATCTTTGCCCTCCTTGTTTTATTCAAACTTCAATCTGTATGGCTATGTCTTTCCTAGAAGAACATCGGCTTGGTTTATGAAGAGTAAATCATTCACAGAAATTCTTATATCTACAGATGAAGAATAGCGCTTTTTCAGATTATTGGGCCGTATAACCGCCGTCCATTACGACTGCCTGCCCTGTAACGCCTTTCGCTTTGTCACTGGCGAGGAATACTGCGTAATCAGCGATTTCTTGCACGGCTAACAAACGTTTTTGAGGAACCAAGGGGTAAATGACTTCTTCAAACACCTTTTCTTTAGAAATGCCTCTAGTCTCTGCAATATCTTTTAACTGGTTTTGCACCAATGGAGTGTCGATATATCCCGGGCACAAGGCGTTGACGGTAATTCCGTATTCCGCTCCTTCCAATGCTGATACTTTAGTTAAACCGATCAAACCGTGTTTAGCGCTGCAATAAGCCGCTTTCCCTGCAAAACCAATTAAACCATTTATGGAAGCCATATTGATAATGCGGCCAAATTTTTGTTTTTTCATCAAAGGGAATACTCTTTTTGTCGCACTAAAAGGAGCAGTAAGCATTAATTTCAGCATAAATTCAAATTTATCAGTCGGGAAGTTTTCTATATCCGACACATGCTGAATCCCCGCATTGTTTACCAGAATATCCAATCGTCCAAAGGTTTCAAGTGTCTTAGAGACACTTTTTTCTACTTGTTCTTCGTTTGTTACATCACAAACCGCAGAGAGGACTTCGTATCCTTGTTCCGTAAGTTCCTCAGCTGCATGTTGCACGGCTTTTTCGTTCAAATCGGAAATCACCACTTTTGCGCCTTCTTTAGCGAATTCACGTGCAATTTCTAAACCAATTCCACTCGCCGCGCCTGTAACAAGAGCAACTTTACTTTCCAATAATTTACTCATAGTAACCCCTCCAGGATTCATTTTGGTCTCCTAAAAGTTTACACCCAGCAGTTGTATAAGTAAAATGAATAAAAAGAATGTAATGTATTCGTTAAACTTATGGAATGGAGGTCATACGATGGATATACGCCAAATCACTTACTTTCTTGAAGTTGCTAAATCCAACAGTTTTACTAAGGCATCAGAAAATTTACATTTGTCACAGCCTGCCTTAAGTAAGATGGTGAAAAGTTTGGAAGAGGAATTAAAGGTTGAGCTCATTGATCGATCCGCTAGACAGATCGCATTGACAGATGCGGGCGAAATTGTATTTGAACAAGGTCAAATGATTATGAAGTCAATAGATGACTTGTCGACGAACTTATACGATCTTTTACATTTAAAAAAAGGAAAAGTGAAAATTGGAATACCGCCGCTTATCGGTGTCTTGTTTTTTCCTAAAATCATTAGAGGATTTAAACAATTGTATCCTGATGTGAACATCAAGCTGATAGAACATGGGGGTAACAAGGTGAAGCAGGAGGTTGAAGATGGGGTACTGGATCTTGGAGTGGTTATTGAACCAGTGGACGAAGAGCAGTTTGATATCATTCCATTGCTTAATGAAGAACTGATGCTCTTCGTTCATTCCGCTCACCCGCTTGTTCATAAAGAGATTGTGGAAATGCAAGACTTGAAAAATGAACCTTTCATCCTGTTTAGTGAAGACTTTTCTCTTCACGATCGGATTATTCAAGAGTGTATTAGAGCCGGTTTTCGTCCAAATATCGTTTATGAAAGTTCTCAATGGGATTTTATCAGCGAAATGATTGGAGAAGAACTAGGTATCTCCATTTTTCCTCAGTCTATAGTAAAAAAGACTGATCAAAGTTTAGTTAAGGCAATCTCCATTGTTAATCCATCAATTCCTTGGAAAGTGGCGATTATTTTAAAAAAAGGAAAATACGTTTCGCACGCAGTACGCGAATTTATCCGGTATATTTCATTTTTTTGTAAGAGTAATTACGTAAATCAAGATAACTCATGAAAAAAATGAATGGTTTTTATAGTTTTTATGTATTTTACGGTTAGAGAGGGCTGCGATATATTATCTTATGTCAGAAAATAAGTACCTTTCAGGAGGAAATTCAAATGGATCAAAGCCGTTACCAACAAGGTTTAGACAAATTAATGGAGTACACTTTAACAAGCGATGATAAAATCTCTACGCATTTAAAGATTTCTGAAGACTTGAAAGATATCGCCCCAGATGTAAGTAAGTACATGATAGAATTTGCTTACGGAGATATATATTCACGGCCGGGATTAACCAATCAACAACGTGCGCTTGTTACCATTTCATCCCTAGTAACGCAAGGAACCGAGCCTCAGCTTGAACTTCATATCAATACAGGGCTTACATCCGGATTAACACCGACTGAGATTGTAGAGAGTATCACCCAATTGGTTCCTTATACAGGCTTCCCGCGTGTACTTAATGCTCTTTCAGTGGCTAAGAAGGTGTTTGCACAACGACATGTAGAAAACCATTGAGAAATAAAGAGCTTGTATGGAATGCGGGTTGAATTAGTATAAACTCATCAATAGAATATACACAAAACGACAGCCTATAAGGCTGTTTTTTAACATTAAAATGTCTGACCTCTTTTTTGTTTTCGGTTGATCATATGTAAAAGCGATTATATTAATCGCTTTTTGATACTTCGAAACATGCTAAGCTTTGACCTCTTTATCAGTAAGCACTTTTAAAGCATCTCTCACTTTTAAGGCGAAGTTGACAGGTTTATCAATCGCTTCGAAATGAATATACATCAGTCTCGGTTTATCAAACAGCCAGTGATTGTGAAGTGACGTTACAATCAGATCATGTTTCCGAAGAACGCTGATAAATGGATTGATTTCTTTTTGCAGAATGACAGTTTCTCCGCTGCAGAGGGCACGGCCGTCTTTTGTCATTGATTCAAATGAAAACATTTGCGGAATGAGCAAAAATGATCTTCCGGGCCGTCCAAGTACTACAGGTTTTATATTCGTTCGTGATCTCATTACTGTACAAATTCCATTTTCAAACGTATGCATGGTTCCGCCTAGAATATCGTTGAACTCGTCACAAAGACCATGCCGTTCAATCATTTCCCCGTCAGTTTTTGGTACCGCACGCACAGTTTTAGTAGTTAGAACCCTCAGGGCCTCTCTCACTTTTCTTGCAAAATTGAGAGGTTTATCAATTGATTCAAAATGCATAAACATCAGACGCGGTTTATCAAACAGCCAATGGTTATGAACGGCAGTTACGATGATACCGAATTTGCGCAGCTCACTCATTAACGGGTTCACTTCTTCTTGCAGTAAAACAGTCTCACCTAAACATAAAGCTCTGCCTTCCCGGTCCATGCTTTCAAATGAAAAGGCCTGAGGAATGAAAGGAAATGCCTCGGCTCTTCTTCCGAGTACCACCGGATGAATGTTGCTTCGAAATCTTGTCGCCGTACATACGCCATTTACGACACTGGGCGTTGAATTGAGAATTCTAGCAAATTCTTTGCAGAGCCGTGATGGCTCCATACTCGTTTCTTCCACTTCATATCTCCTCCTGGAATCTATTTATAACGTACTTAGTATTAAAGATATGTGAAGATAGAAAAAATGTAACGCATCAGCAGTCCATATTAGAGAGAATCAGCCTTTCTTGTATGATTTGAGATTTTCTTCCCTTTTTATAATCTCTTTAACTGTTAATTTTTAATAGATTAAAAGCTTAAATTGGTAGTTTTATTCCAGCTTTGATTTTTTTGTGGCGGCCATTTGTGACAAGCACCGGCTGCGCACACATACCTTTTAATTTGAGTTTCAGGCTAAGAAAAAAAGCCTTTATACAAGGCTTTCGGTAAATAATTCATACAGCCGTTTGGCTGCTCATTCAGTGACAGCTCACAGCTCTTTTGTCATCAAGACATGCGGGATGCCGTCTTCCATAAATTCCGGTGAATCTGTCTGATAGCCCAGTTTGTGATAAAAGCCTTCCGCATGTGTTTGTCCATGCAGTTTACATTGGGTGATGCCTTTTTCTTTTACCATGTTTTCTAATTCGCTTATGATGACTTTGCCCAACCCGTATTTGCGGTAAGGCTTCAGGATGCAGATTCGTTCGAGCTTGCCTGTATGGTTTACAATGCGGACGCGTCCTGTGCCGGCAGGCTGATTTTCATGATAAACCAAGACATGCCCGCACTGTTCCTGAAGCGTATCGAACTGATCAAATTCATCGGATTCAGGTACTTGCTGTTCCTCAATGAATACTGCTTTTCTAATCTCAAGCGCTGCTTGCAAATCAATTTCCGTTGTTATTCTTTTTATCTTCATAATCAACCAATCCTTTTCACATGTTAGTCTGGACTGCACGGCTTGCTTGTGGTCTTATAGAAGTAACGATAAAATAATTATATTGTAAATGCAACAAAAAATGAAAGGTTTGAAAAGATATGACTGATATTTTGCGGGAAATCGGCATGATCGCACGGGCACTGGATTCCATCAGCAATATTGAATTTAAAGAATTAGACTTAACAAAAGGGCAGTATCTCTACCTTGTGCGTATATGTGAAAACCCGGGAGTGATACAGGAAAAAGTGGCGGAAATGATTAAAGTCGACCGAACAACAGCGGCGAGGGCAATCAAAAAACTGGAAATACAGGGGTTTATTGAAAAGCGTCCTGATGATCAAAATAAAAAAATAAAAAAACTGTTTCCGACTGAAAAAGGGAGAAAGGTTTATCCGTTATTGCAAAGAGAAGGAGAGCATTCTGCGGAGGTGGCCCTGTCCGGCTTTACATCTGAGGAAAAAGAAACCATTTTCAGCCTTCTTCAGCGGGTGAGAAAAAATATAGAACATGATTGGGAATATGTGAAGAAGGGGAATAAAAGAGATTATTAATGGTCATTAGTTCCTTTTAGTGAATGATTGCGTTGTGAATGATTAAAGTCATAAATGGATACGTTATCTGTGACATCTCCTTCCTCGGTTCCTGCTTCAACTAGCCGATAGGCTTATTTTTAACGAAAAGTATCAATTATGGTATATTTAAATAAGAAAAAATAATTGAAGCGGGGAATGATATGAGTACAATCGAAAAACAAAGACGTAAGAAATTCAGAGTGAAATCAATCGTACGGGCCATCATGGTCATCATCGGCGGAATTATTGCCGCGTATGGACTGGAAACCGTATTGATTCCGAATAGTGTATCTGACGGCGGTGTAACCGGACTGAGCATTGTCGGTTCACAGCTGTTTCATTTGCCTCTTGGGATCTTAATTGCGGTGATCAATATACCGTTTGTCTGGTTAGGATATAAGCAAATCGGGAAAGGTTTTGCGTTTCTATCAATTATCGGTATTGTCTCACTTGCCGCGGGCACGAGTTTTTTCCACCACACACCGGCTATCATCGAGGGAGACACCCTGTTAATCACCGTTGTCGGCGGGATTATTCTCGGCTTTGGAATGGGATTGGCATTGCGCAACGGCGGCGCATTAGATGGAATTGATATGCTGGCTGTGCTTCTGTCACGGAAATTGCCGTTTGGCACGAGCGACCTCATTTTATTTTTAAACATGTTTGTGTTTATTTTTGTTTCTTTTGTATTCGGGCTGCAAGGCGCATTGCTTTCCGTCATTGCTTACTACATTGCATCTAAGGTGATTCATGTGGTTGAGGAAGGCTTAAGCGGTTCTAAAACATTTCAGATTATCACCAATGAGCCTGCATTAATGGTAGAGACCATTCGTGAAGAATTGGGCCGGAGCGCTACTTATAAAGAAGCATACGGCGGTTTTTCTCATGAAAAATTCCAAGAAATCACATGTGTCATCAACCGTTTGGAAGAAACCAAACTGAAAGAAATTATTAATGACATTGATAAACAAGCCTTTGTGACGGTATATGATGTCGCAGAAGTAAAAGGCAGTAATTTCAGAAAAGTCCATAATCATTAAGAAGCGAGCTGCCGTTAATCGGCAGCTTTTTTTAAAAAAGGAGAAAAAACTTGCAAAAATAGAATGGCAGCTGTATATTATTGATATATCAAACGTTGACTAGTCAATTAATTGCGCAAAAGAAAGTGGGGATGGGTTTTGACAGCATGTTGTTCAGAGGAAGGCGAGATTTTATATCAGCTCCAATCACTGCATAAAGTGATCGGCACGAAGTTTGAAGCGTGCACCGGAATCAGCCAATCCCGCCTTGAGCTTCTCGCCGTGCTTTTTTACGTCGATGAGATCAGCCAAAGCGATCTTCAGAAAAAGGTGAATATTGATGGCGCAGCCGTGACAAGACACTTGAAACAGCTTGAAGCCAAAGAAATGGTCACAAGAAGACGGAAGCCCGAGGACAACCGAATTATACTTGTCCGGCTTACTGAACAGGGGCGGGAGAGAATTGAGGCTTCCAAAAAGGAGAAGGAGCGTTTCATAAAGGAAATGCTTGCCGGTGTCAGCGAGGAAGAACGCAGTATGTTAAAAAACGTATTGTCGCAGATGCAGAATAATATAGAAAATATGAAAGCATAGGAGTGTTTTACACATGAAAACAGAAATGAAAACAAACGATTTTATGGACATTATGAAAGGCCGCCGTTCCATTCGGAATTACGATCCGGCTGTTAAAATCAGCAAAGAAGAAATGACTCAAATCCTGGAAGAAGCAACGACAGCGCCGTCTTCAGTCAACGCGCAGCCGTGGCGTTTTCTCGTCATTGACAGCCCTGAAGGAAAAGAAAAACTCGCGCCGCTTGCCAGCTTTAACCAAACACAAGTCAGCACATCATCTGCGGTGATCGCGGTTTTCGCAGATATGAACAGTGATGACTATTTAGAAGAAATTTATTCAAAAGCGGTCGAACTGGGCTACATGCCGCAGGAAGTAAAAGACAGACAAATCGCTGCGTTGACGGCGCATTTTGAAAAACTTCCGGAGCAAGTGAACCGTGAAACGATTCTGATTGACGGAGGCCTCGTTTCCATGCAGCTGATGCTTACGGCACGCGCGCACGGCTATGACACAAACCCGATCGGCGGCTACGATAAAGAAAAGATTGCCGAGGTTTTCGGAATGGATAAAGAGCGTTATGTACCGGTCATGCTGCTATCAATCGGAAAAGCGGCAGACGAAGGATATGCTTCCTACCGTCTTCCTATCGAAACAATCGCACAATGGAAATAAGGTTGAAGTGAAGCTGAGGGGAGAGGGACAGTGGAGATTATTGCAGCTGTTTTCGTCGGAATTGTAGCTTTAGAACATGTATTTATCATGATACTTGAAATGTTTTTTATCAATTCGAAGGCAGCTAAGCGGTCCTTCAAATTGCCGAAGCATTTAGAAGGTGATCGGAATGTAGCGGTCATGTTTGCAAATCAGGGTCTGTATAATGGATTTCTGGCTGCCGGCCTCATTTGGGGGCTGATCCTCGGAGCTGATCCGATTGGCCATATGATTCAAATGTTTTTCGTCATCTGCGTGGTCATCGCGGCCATTTTCGGAGGCTTTACTTCAAACAAATCAATTATCGTAAAACAAGGACTTCCGGCTGTTTTAGCGCTTATTTTTCTTTTATTGGCGTAGCAGACGGAAAGAGGGCTTCCGGAAAGGAAGCCCTCTTTTTTTATTCTGTTTTGAAAATCATTCCTTATATGCATCAGTTTCATGCAAACTAACAATTAGAAGTTATAGATCGGGTAACGTATGATAAGTGAAAATAACAAATCAGCGGAGGCAATCAATGGATTGGCATCAGATTAATTATTTTCAGACAGTGGCGCAAGTGCAGCATATTACACAGGCAGCAAAACAGCTGCCCATATCTCAGCCCGCTCTCAGCCGTTCGATTTCAAAGCTTGAAGACGAGCTGGGCGTTCAGCTTTTTGATCGCAAAGGCAGGAATATTTATTTGAATCGGTACGGGAAAATGTTTTTGCATCGTGTGGAACAATCTATCAGACAAATTGAAATCAGTAAGCAGGAAGTCTGGAATGAAATACATCCCAACAGCGGCACAATTTTATTGTCTTTTTTGCCGTCGCTTGGCATGAGTATGGTTCCGGATGTGATCAGCTCGTTTCAACACATGTATCCTCATGTCAATTTTCAGTTGACCCAAGCATCAAATCAGCAGATTATCGAGCAATTAACGTCAAGAGAAGTGGACATCGCATTGACTTCGCTTCGTGATGAAAACGATGAGGTGATCTGCCAGCCGCTTTTAACAGAAGAGTTATATTTAGCCGTTTCTGCTGAACATCCGCTCGCCTCATATGATGAAATTGATTTGAAAATGGCGGAGCATGAACCGTTTATCTCTTTTAAAGATACAAATGTTCTTCACGGCATGATTAAAGAGTTGTGTGAAAAAGCGGGATTTTCACCGGATGTCGTATTTGAGGGAGAAGATATTGTGACAGCTTCCGGGTTAGTCGGCACTAAACTGGGGGTGTCTCTTATCCCTGACTTGCACGTTTTTGATAAAACAAAGGTCAAACTTCTCAGTGTCACCAATCCGATTTGTGAAAGAGAGATTGGTTTGGCTTGGAGGAAAGACGGCTATTTATCGCCGGCAGCGGAGAATTTTATAGCGTTTATTCAAACCCGGCTTAACAGAAAAGGGGGAAGATAAATGACTTACATTCGCCGCGGCACACTTCAATTCAAAAAGGTAAACTTCGCTTTGTTTGCTGGCGGATTTTGCACGTTTGCCATCCTTTGGGGAACGCAGCCGCTGCTGCCTGATATCGCAAACGATTTTCACCTGTCACCGGCGGTTTCAAGCTTAAGCCAATCAGCGGCAACGATTGCTTTAGCCATCAGTCTGGTATTCGCCGGTTTTTTATCAGAAATGTACGGGCGGAAGCAGATAATGGGCGTGTCATTATTTGCTGCATCCGTCCTAGCCGTTCTCACAGGGTTTGTTTCGGACTTTCAGCTGCTCGTCGTTTGCAGGGCGCTGCAGGGAGCCGCATTAGCGGGGCTTCCCGCGGCGGCAATGGCTTATTTAGCTGAAGAAATTGAGCCGGACAGCTTGGGAATGGCAATGGGGCTTTATATCAGCGGAAACTCGATTGGCGGCATGACGGGACGCATCATCAGCGGCTTTCTGACGGATTCCTTCAGCTGGCATACGGCTTTGCTGACGATCGGCCTCATCAGTTTGCTGGCAAGCATTATCTTCTGGACGATCCTTCCTGCCTCTTCTCATTTTACGCCCCGGACATATAAAAGAAACGACATTTTCACCTCATTTTACCGTCAATACAGGACGCCCGGTTTCGGCTGCCTTTTGATCATCGGTTTTTTATTGGAAGCCGGCTTTGTATCTTTATATAACTATATCGGTTTTCAATTGATGAAGCCGCCTTATTCACTAAGCCAAACGGCAGTCGGATTTATTTTTCTCGTATACCTTGTCGGAACGTTCAGTTCAACGTGGATGGGCATGTTAGCAGACAAATACGGCAAAAGAAAAATCCTGCCATTCTCATTGGTGATTGTCATGATTGGTGTCTGCATTACTTTATCTGCTGATATAGGGATCATGATTTTAGGAGTTGCGATTTTCACATTCGGCTTTTTTGCGGGCCATTCGATCTCCAGCAGCTGGGTTGGCGAACTGGCCGTCCGCGATAAGGCACAGGCCGCGGCCTTATATTTGTTTTCCTATTATGTGGGAGGGAGCATTGGGGGGACTGCAAGCGGCGCTTTCTATCACCAATTCGGCTGGGGCGGCATTGCCGTCATGATTACGGCGCTTTCTGCCGTTTCAGCAGCCGTTTCAGTCTGGCTGGGATTATTGACGAAACGAAAAAAAGATAAACACCAATAGGCGTTTATCTTTTTTGAATTACAGATAAATGCTTACCGCAGAATAGATGAGCAGCAGACACATCACGATGCGAAACGCTTTATCGTGTTTCTCAAAGAGATGTTTAAAAACAGAGCCGAACGCCGACCACAGCAGTAAAGCCGCCCAGCCCAGGAGAATAGCCGACGCGAGCCAGAACGCAATCAATGGATACGTGTGCTGAAATGGCAATATAAAAGCGCTCATTAAGGTTAAAAAGAATAAAATACTCTTTATATTGATCATTTGAAACAGAAATCCCGATAGAAAAGACGATCGGGTTTTTTCAGAATCGCCTTTTGATGTTTTGGGCAGCGAGATCTGCCAAGCCAAATAGAGCAAATAGACGGCTCCGGCAATTTTAAAGTAAGGTTCCACGACGGGAATCCAATGATAAACACTCATTGTGAACAGACCGCTGAGAATGCCGAGCACTGCAAATCCCGTCAGGATTCCGCCGTTAAAACGCCATGAACCGATAAAGCCGGCTCTGCGCGCTTCATTCATCATTAAAATATTGCTCGGCCCGGGTGTAATAGATGTCATCAGGACATAAGAAAGAAAAGCTATGATACTCATTAAATCACCTTCATTTGCTAATGTGATGGAACCGTTTTTTATTGTATGATAAGAATAGCTATAAATAAAATTGAAAAATAAAATCGCATTATTGATTTTTTCGATACATCTTAGAGGTGAATTCATATGGAGATCAGACATCTTATTACATTTCAGGCCATTGTAGATAAGGGAAGCTATACAGGGGCCGCGGCGAAGCTGGGATACACGCAGTCGACGATTACGACTCATATTCAGGCGCTTGAACAGGAGATCGGCGGCGCATTATTTACGTACGAAAAAAGGCGTCTGAAACTGACGCCTTTAGGGAGAGAGCTGATACCGTTAGCCGAGGATTTACTTTCCGCCCATGACAAGATCAAAAATATGCAAAGCATTCACGAGGTGAAGGGCGTTTTAAAAATTGCGGCGCCGGAGTCTTTGACCATTTCCAGACTGGGGCCGATTATCAGAGAATATTCCATGAAGTATCCGAACGTCAATATCATATTGAGCAACGGAACATGCGGGCAGAATCAGGTGGAATTAGTAAGCGGCCGCGTGGATATTGCATTTATGGTGTATCCGGAGATACAAATGGAAAAATGCATACATCATTCTTTAATGGAGGAACGCATCGTCCTCGTGGCGGGCAATGACGCACCGGAACATTTTGACGACTATCAACAAAGCGGCAAGCACTTTTTTATTACAAATGAAGAAGGATGCAGCTATCGGACTATGTTTGAACGATTTCTCGTCAAACATGATATCAGTCATTTACAAACAATGGAACTGTGGAGTATAGAGGCCATTAAGCAGACGGTGATGAGCGGACTCGGTTTCTCCGTTTTACCTTATATTACGGTAAAAGAAGAGGTAAAAGCGGGGAAGCTGAAAATTCTTCAGCAGTCTGAGCCGTTCGAGCGGCTTTATTCTCATATGCTGGTCAAAAAGAAAAAATGGCAGCTTCCGGCCGCTGAAGCTTTTGTGTCGCTTGTTCTTGAGTCGTTTGGTGATAAATAATGTTTAGGTTAATTTGAAAGCCGATGCCTGCGCGCATCGGCTTTTGTTTTTGTCCGGAATCTTAATGACATTTTCGATGTCAGCCAGCTTTGACTCCATACCTACCTTTTTTAAAAAAAGAGAGCTGATCAGCAAATATGGTATGATTTACATAATCAGGGAGTGAGAAGATGAATATGAAGAGGGCATATTACGCTATTTTATACAGCCAGACCGCTATCAACTTGGGGTTCTCACTTTATACGATGGCCGTCATCTTGTTTTTGTTTACAAAAACCGGTTCGACGGCGATGGCCTCTCTTATGACGTTCGTCAGCATTGTATGTCGCGTATTGGGCAGTGCCGTTTTGCCGCTGGTCACCGGCCGGTTCACGCTTCGGTCTTTGTTAATCGGTTCTCAATTGATTCAGATCACACTGTTAGTCTGTTTGTTTTTTGTCATTCAAACCGGTTCATCCGCATTCTTTTTTCTGATGTTTTGTCTGATCGGAGGCATTTCTTTTTGCAACGGATGGTTTGCTCCGATAAAAAGCGCGCTGATTGGGGAAATCATTCCTCCCGATCGAAGGGCGAAAGCGAACGGTTTATTATCTGCGGCGGATCAGACCGTTCAGTTTGCGGGGTGGTCTCTCGGCGGCGTCATCATAGCGTTCTTGGGAGAGAGCGATACAATGATCATCACTGTCATGTTATTGGTTTCTTCGGTTTTGGGCATCATTCTGTTTCTTCAAGTACGCATGTGTGCGCCGGCAGCAGTCAGGGAACGTTCCCTTTTTGCAGATGCGGCAAGCGGCTGGGTGTATTTATTTCGGCAAAAGCAGCTGAGGGTTCTCATTGTGATGGATGTGATCGAATCGTGGGCAGGCATGATATGGATCGGGTCTGTGTCCTTGACTTATGTGCATGACGTCCTTCATAAAGGAGAGGCTTGGTGGGGGTATGTCAACGGAGTCTATTATGCAGGGACGATGATCGGCGGACTGATCATCTATAAGTTATCCGGTCAGTTTCAGCATCATCTCATTCCGCTTATGCTGACGGGAGCCTTGGCATATGGAATGTTCACGTTTATTTATGGGTTGATCACAAGCGCCGTTACGGCCCTTTTTCTGGTGCTGTGTATGGGGCCGGCTTGTGTATTACGAGATCTCACGCAGGAAACATTACTCCAAAACATCACGACCGAAAAGACACGGGTCAATATATTAGCGGCGAGATCAGCTTTAGTTCAGTTCATTTTTATGTTTTCCATTATCGGAACGGGGGTCATCTCGGATGTATTCGGCGTGCGGTTTATTTATATTGGCGCAGGCCTCCTCTTATTAATTTCGGCTTTTATCGGATTTTCTCAGCTGCGAATGAAGAAGATGGTACAAAGCCGCATGTAGTGTAGTATAATGAGGAACGTACGTTCTATATCGAGAGAGGAGAGGGTAATGTGGGACATCTGGCACTGCAATTGTATGATTATCATCTTTGGGCAAATCAGCAAATATTCACCCGGCTTAAAGAGCTTCCGGAGGATGTGTACCGTAAGGAGATTCAAAGTGTCTTTCCGTCGATAGCCGGTGTATTGACTCATGTGTATCTGTCGGATAAGGGGTGGTTTGATGTGTTCTCCGGAGAGCGTCTGGAGGATACGCTGAAATCAGCTGAACAGCAAAAAGAGGACATCTTGTCTAAAGAGATAGAAGAGCTGGAAGATATGTTTTTGGAATTATCAGATCGATATCAATTATTTTTGCAAAAGGAAGAAAATATCAGTCTCCCCCTTGAAATAGAGCATCCGTCAGGAGACATCATGAAAACCGCAGCGGCCGATATGATCCTCCATGTTGTGAACCACGGAACGTATCATCGCGGGAATATAACAGCCATGCTCAGACAGATGGGGTATGCTTCTGTGCCGACGGATTACGGTATGTATTTATATATAAACAAAAAGTAAACAAGACAGCCAACGCGGCTGTCTTGTGATATCCGTAAAACAGCCAAATCATATGAGTGATTTGGCTGTTTTGTTTGCTATGCCATGTTCTGCAGCCGTTCTAAACTGTTTTTCCAATTCGCTTCAAGCGCTGTAAAAGCAGCGGCGGCATCTTGCTGTTCTAATGCGTGAATGATATCAGAGTGTTCATTATATGATCTGTTTAAAGCGCCGTTTTCACTGAAATAGCGGATTTCCATTCTCTGAATTTTGACTTTCAGGCTTACAAGAAATTTGTGAAGTTCGGCGTTGTCCGCAAGCAGAATGATGCGATGGTGAAATGCATTGTCCGCTTCCAGGATGGCCAGTTTATCGCCGTCTTTCATTGTTTGAAGAAGATTTTCATTCAGCTGTTTCAATTCCTGAATCACGGCATCGTCCACATGCGGGAGAGCTTGCTGCAATGCCAGTTTTTCAAGCGTCCAGACGATGGAATACAAGTTTTCCGCTTCTTTTAACTCAATCGGAGCGACAAGCGTCCATCTGTTCGCTTTTGTTATCACCAAGCCGTCATCTTCCAGCCGCAATAAGGCTTCCCGTATCGGGGTGCGGCTGATTCCCAATGTTTCCGACAAATCCTTGTCCTTTAACTTTGTTTCCGGTTTGAGCTTGCCCGTTATGATCCAGTTTCTGAGTGTGCGATACACTTCGTCCCGCATGATGGTTCTTTTCAGCACAGGTTCTTTGTTTTGATTATCCAATGGAACACCTCATGAATCGTAGTATACATATTTGCATTTTACCACAGTCCGGGCGCTGGTTAGAAATGAAGAGGAACGTCTAAGAATGAATCGAACCGAGATGCTTCATCTCAATATGCTGAAAGTCAGCGGAGCCGCCTTCAGAAAAGAGCGTGATTCCCTGATCTTCGTGTTTTGGGAACACTTCATTTGTCAAAACGGTTTTTCCGTCGTCTGCAAATACTTCAATACTTGTTTTATCCACGAGAATTTTCAGATGGACGCGCCCTTTGTTTCCGTCAAATGGGGCTTTGCTTTCGGCGTATGCACCGGTTTTATCAGGCTGGTCTGTAAACGATCTGTTCACATAGGCATAGCCGTCTTCTGCCGAAATACCGACATCGATATGCCGACTTTGGTCTGCTGATTCTCTGAGTCTGACACCTGCATTTTTGATATCTGACCAAGCGATATCCATATCAAGCTGATATGTATCACCTTTGATCGGCAGTGTCTCTGAACCGTTCACCTGTTTGTGTTCTATGCTGTCAGTTGAAGAGGTTAATTGGTTCAATGCTTCAACCGGCTCTGACACTAGGCTGTATGTGCCGCCGTCCTGCTGCTGAAGGCGGATTTCACGGACGATAGAATCCGTGCCGTTAAAGCCGTTTTTTAGTGTCGGTGTTTCATTCGGATAATCCCAATTGTTCATCCATGCCAGCGCATAGCGTTTTGTCAGAGGATCTTCGCTATTACCGTCCTCAAATGTGACGCCGCCGTACCAGTCAAAGCCGTAATCGAGCCATTGCGGTTCTTCTTGATCGGCGGTAAATTCCTTCCCGTCAAAGTTTCCGGTCCAATACGCGTACGTATTCGGTTTGCCTGCGGGTTTGCCGTTTGCGCTTGCGCCCAGAACCCACTTGGCTGTTCCGTCATCTGCACGCATCATATAAAGGTCGGGGCATTCGACGAGGCCGATCTGCTGAGTGATAAAACCGCCCGTGTATTTCCAATTTTTTAAATCGGGTGATTCATAAAAACCGATTTTTTCGCCTTCGGCCATGGCCATCACCCATTTGTCATCCTGTTCATCCCAGATCACTTTCGGGTCCCGGAAATCCTTAGTTCCCGGATTTTTCATCACGGGCTGATCACTATAGGAAGTAAACGTTTTTCCTTTGTCCGTGCTGTACCATAAATATTGTTCCTGGGCTTTTGTTTTGGCTGTCGGCTGCGTTGTGACGGCGACCAGCGCGTTTTTGCCGAAGCCCGCGGTGTTGTGTTTATCAATGACGACAGAACCGGACCATATATCGCCGTTTTCGTTGGTGTATTTCGGAATAGCCGTGCCTTCGTCCGTCCAGTGCACCAAGTCCTCTGATACGGCGTGCCGCCATTCTGTGCCGTTGCCGTTCGGGTAATCCCGATTATAAAGATAGTAGTAATGATATTTCCCCTCGAAAAAAATGGGCTTTTGAGGGTCGTTTTTCCATTTGTCCGGGGTCGTAAAATGATACGCCGCACGGTAATCTTTCTTATGCTCCGTGTTTGTGTCAGAGGAATTGTGGCTTTTGTTCGGCAGTAAGCCGACAAACAGGAACGCACCCAAAAAGATCAATATTACAACGGGCCATTTTCGTGCCATGATTGAGTTCACCATCTTGTTGAGAAATAAAAGAAAATGCCAATGAAGTATCGGCATTTTCTTTTTGTTGTTATTAGTTGTTAACCGTAAGCTGTCCTTGTTCAAGGATGCTGTTTTTAACAACGGATGTTTTCTTGCCTTTGATGTTCATTAAGAAGCTTGGCGCAAATGTTGCCTTTTTATCCTCAAAGAAGCCTCTGTTTGTCATGTAGCTTGTGATCACGACATTGTTGCCTTTGGCTTGCGGCACTGCGAAGTGAGAGTAAGTGAACGTTACATCGTTAGGATCAAGACCCATTTGCAGTACAAGACCAGTTTTGTTCAGCGGCTTGTAAGGACCTGTTAAAGAGTTTGATACATAACCAAGCATGTAGATATCGTTGGAGTTAATACCGTCGATCGTCATTTTTGAACCGCGTGAATCAGTGAACAGGTACCATTTGCCGTTCATTTTGAAAACATTCGCGCGCTCGATTTCATCAGTTACCGTGTTTGAAGTGATCAGCGGCTTCATGACTTTTTTCAATGTGTAGTCATCGTTTAACTCTACCATACCGAGGGCGCCATTCGCTAATTCAGCATCGCGTTTTTTAGCACTTTGCTGAAGCTTCTGACTTTCTTTACGGAAGAAGTTTGTGCTGCCGCCGTAGTACGCTTTGTTAAATAAAGATTCTTCGCCTTGGTATCCGTTATCTGTTCCAGTGTTGGCTTCGAATACAAGGTATTTATGGCCTTTGTCTTCAACGTAGTGAGGGTCTCTCAGCGTATGGTTGTCGCCGGATGTATAGTTCCCTTCATCGATAAACTGCTGAACGTTTTGATATGTTTTTCCGTCACCGTCAAAAATCGTTTTATGATCTTCCACTCCGTTGATCTTGAGCGTGTCATCAGATTTTGACACATTTACCTGCGCCGTTGTCAGGCTTTGTTTGCCGTAATGTGTACCGGAAAAGTCAGTGTAGAATAAACGGATTTTTCCGTCAGATGTAAAGGTTGCAGAACCGGACCATTCTTGTGTCTGTTCTTTCAGGATTTCATCGTTGGCGTCGAACTTATCGCTGTCTTTAAAGACACGGCCCGCGTTTTTCCAGCTGTCGATCGAGTTGTCGCCGACTTTTTGATAAAACATGTAGATGGATGTGTCATCAGCGTCTTTCGGGCTTCCGGCAAGAGCAAACACGACGTGATAGCCGTTGTATTCAGCTACTGTTCCGTCAGCGTTTTGGAGCGGCCAGCTGTCCCACACATCCAGTCCTTTTGCGGACTCGATATTTTTAATTGTTGATTGGTCGAATTGAGGCACTTGGTATTTTTCACTTTGCTGCTGTTTAGGGATCTGCAGCATATCATGGCGTGTGATGTGAGAGACGCCGTACGTTTCTTTGTAAGGTTTTTGGGTATTTTCTTTCGCGAAGGCTTGAGTCGCTCCCCCTGCCAGAAGTGCAGTCGTAAAAGTTAGAACTGTGGCTCGTTTTGCAAATTTTTTGATGTTCATGTTCATGTCTCCTTTTGTATGTACCTTTTTTGCGATCTGCCGATTCGATCCTCCTGCATTCATGGATGGCAGGTTTGTTACAGAAAAAAAGACCTAAAATATGTATGGGGTGACGCCAAAGAATACACTTTGCCCTTAACACATTTTAGGTCTTGCCTGCTTTATCAGTAACAATCCTGCATGATTTACTTGTCGACATCATTCTATTAGACTCTGATTCTATTGACAACTGGTCTATTTTCCTCTTTTGGATGATAGTAAAATGAAAAAAGGCCTTTTAATATATGGGTAATTGAGACTAAGGGGTGCTCTGGGCCTAGGAAAAAACCTCTCTAAAAAAGAGAGGTTATTTTTTCTTGATAGATAATAAAGCGATGGTAGCTAAAATCAGCAAAGTACCCAGCCATTCTGATATTCCGAAGGGAACATGCAGCCAGATCACAGCTAAAAAAGCTGCCGACAGCGGCTCTGCACAGGCGAGCAGGCTGGTTTCAGAGGCACTCAGATATTTCAGGCTTTCCAAGTAGCAATAAAAAGCGATGAGCGTCCCGAAAATGATGATAAACACGATCGCGGCATATGCAGGAAAGGACCACTCGCCTTCAAATTTCCAGGGCGGGCGGATCAAGCTGAGGGCGGCTCCGCCGATCAGCATGCCCCATCCGACAATAATGGCCGATCCCCATTTCTTCAGCAGACGATGCGGCTGAAGGGTGTAAAATGCCAGTGCAAACGCCGAACTGATGCCCCAAAAGACGGCCAGACCGGATATGGACAGGCTTCCGACATTCCCGTGCGTGACCAAAATGAATGTGCCGGCAACTGCCAATAAGACGGCGAGCAGCTCTTTTGCTGAAGGAATTCTCTTTGCGCGAATCGCTAAAAAGCATGTAATGATCGCTGGCCCTAAATACTGAAGAACGGTAGCAGTTGCCGCGTTGCCGTACTCAATTGCCGCGAAGTAGGTGTATTGAACGCCTAACATTCCGAAAATCCCGAATAAAAGAAGGGGAATTCTGTCCCGTCTGTCTTTCCAAACAGCCCATATCCGTCCTTTTTCTTTGCGGTACGCGATGCCGAGCAGAAGCGCTCCTGACACCAGAAGGCGCACCGAAGTCAGCCATTCTGTATTAAAATGGCGGTGCTGGAACAGATACTGGGCAACCGTTCCCGAGACCCCCCATAAGATAGCTCCTGTCAGCACAAGCCAAATGCCTGTTGTTCGTGAATAAGAAAGAGCAGCGTGTTTTTCCAGGATAGACACCCCCGATTCTGATGTTGTGATGCTAACTTACAATAATTAGAAAAATGAACGTCTTTCATGTGATATATTATATATTGTATATTAAATTCCGTCAAAATAATTTTCGGAGAAAGCGCTTACGAAACGCCGTCTGATGATTGAGCAATAAAAAAACACCCCGGCTGGTTTCCGGGGTGTGTTGGTTATTCTGCAATCGCGTCTGTTAAAACAGGAACGACTTGTTTCTTTCTGGATACGACGCCTTTTAAAAGAGCCGTGTTGTTTTCTAAAGTCACGTTGAATGCTTTTTCCACTTTTGACGCTTGATCACCGATGGCAAGCGCAAGGGAATCGTTTTCCAGAATATCCGTAATCACGAGAAGGAACAGGTCAAGGTTCTTCTCAGCAATTACTTTTGAAAGAGCCGCTTCTAATTCCGGCTGCCGCTTTTTAACATCTTCAATATCAACTGTGTTGACTTGGGCGATTTCGACTTTTTTGCTGCCGAGCGTGAACTCTTTCGCATCAAGAGAAATCAGTTCTTCCACAGTTTTTTTGCTTAAGTCGGCGCCCGCTTTCAGCATGTTTAAGCCGTACTCTTCCGCATCTACGCCGGCAATTTCAGCAAGCTCTTTTGCCGCTGCGATATCTTGCTCCGTGCAAGTCGGAGATTTAAATAACAGAGAGTCGGAAATGATTGCTGACAGCATGAGGCCCGCAATTTCTTTCTCGATTTTCACGTTATTTTCTTTGTACATTTTGTTTAAGATCGTAGCCGTACAGCCGACCGGCTCAGCACGGTAGTAAAGAGGTTCCGCTGTTTCGAAGTTGGCGATACGGTGGTGGTCGATAACTTCAAGAACCTGAACGTCTTCGATATCCTTGATGCTTTGCTGGCGTTCATTATGGTCAACAAGGATGACGCCGTTTACTTCGTTTGCGGCTGTTTCCACCAAACGCGGGCTTTCCTGCTTGAAATAATCAAGCGCGTATTGTGTTTCGCCGTTGACTTGTCCGAGGCGGACGGGCTCAGCATTGAAGCCGAGTTTATTTTTTAGATCAGCGTAGGCAATGGCAGAGCAAATGGTATCTGTGTCTGGGTTTTGATGTCCGAAAATAAGAATTTTTTCCATAATAACTCCTTGTCCTTTTTTGTAGTGTAAACAATCTTTTTATAGTTTAACACGTCTTGAGGAGGGTGTAATCTTCAAAACCTTAAAAATTGATGTGAAAAAGAAGCATTTTTGTTGAGAGGTGGAGAGGATTGCGAGTAAAATACTGGGTAAGTCAGATGCTAATCAGCATATAGTATCAAAAAAGGTACTATGGAGGATGAAAAATGAACATATATCCGAATAAAGAAGGTTGTCCGGTTGAACTGACGCTTTCCGTTATCGGCGGAAAGTGGAAGGGTATTTTGTTTTATCATATGATCGGCGGAAAAAAGCGGTTTAATGAGTTTCGGCGCATTTGCCCCAGCATTACGCAGCGTATGCTGACGCTTCAGCTTCGCGAGCTTGAGGCGGACGGCATCGTGCATCGGGAGGTATATCAGCAGGTGCCTCCAAAGGTGGAGTATTCTCTTACCGAATTCGGCAGGTCGCTGGAACCGATCGTTTTGCAAATGAAGAAATGGGGAGATGCCAACCGGGAGTTTCTCGAGGCATACCGGGAAAAAACGTCTCCTCAAGATCAGTCCGCTCAAAAATAAGAAGCAGCAAAGGATTAAATTCCTTGCTGCTTTTTTTTATTTCATCGCGATGGCTTTTCTGGCGTTGCGCACATCATTTTTCAGCAATTCGCTCAGGTTGTAAGCCGGATATTGACCGCGTTCTTCCATATACTCAAAGACCATTTGGTGCCACTTGATGGCCGCGTTTAAGTGCTTGACGAAGACGTGTCTTAATTGAGGTGTGGCCGTCTCTGTAATGGCTCCGGCATAATTGCGGACAGATGTTTTGGCCAGAATGAGCAGGCCGCCGCTGTAAAAGGAGGAATCAGCGCGCTCTTCTGTTTCATCCTCACGAAAAGCGGGAGCTTCAGGGAAGAAAGGAAGCAGTTCACGCAGATTTTGTTCCAGCGAATGGATGGAAAATCTGTAAAGCTGTTTTAATCTGGCATCGCTTACGTCCCGCTCTGTTCTTTTTAATTTCACAAGTCCGTTTGCCTGGAAAGCCACTAACTCATGCAGTTCTAACGTTTCATGCCATGCTAATGTTCTCCGCTCAGTCATGGTGTAAGAATCTCCTTTATCCTTCATTTTCACTTTCAGCATATGCCCCGGTCCCGATGTTGTTCCTGATGTTTTGAAGTTTCCAGAAAGGGAAACTCAATGTAAAGGAAATACGAAATAGAGGTGAAACTATATGTGGGACATGATAAAGAACTTCTTCCTTTTCAGCAGCGGGGTTTTGCAGGCGACCACTCTCTTACTTATCGTTATCGTCTTGTTATATGTACGAAAAACCAAAAAGAAAAACAGAGATACTTCTGGTTTCATGGATGATCAGGATCACTGATACAACGGGCATTCTTTCACTGGGATGTCCGTTTGTCTGTTTTCATGTTTCACATGGAACATTGCGGCTGTCCGCGCTCATTTTACTTGCGATTTCGACTTATGTTAAAATATATACGTGTATTTTGGAGAGTTTATGGAAAATTCAGGTCTTGAAAGAGACATTGCGGCGTCAAAAGAGCAGTCGTCTAAGCTGCTCTTTTCTATTCGTATGTTCGAATGATCCAAGGTTTGAGGTGAGTAAGTGAAAAATACAAGGGCTCTAATAGAAGGCGCCATTTTGATCAGTATTTTTGCAATCATTTCCCTTTTGGTCGTGTACCTCCCTTTACTGGGGGCAATTCTTCTCTTTGCTTTGCCGCTGCCGATCATTCTTTACACCATTCGGCATGGTCTGAAGCCCGGGGTATGGATGGGGCTTGCCAGCCTTCCTGTCAGCTTTATTGTAAGTTCGTTTACCGGGCTTACAGGCGCTTTTACGGCGGCCTGTACGGGAATCGCCATGGGATATTATTTTAAAAAGAAACAGCCCGGCTATGCGGTTGCTGCCGGCGCTATGGCGTATGTGCTGTGCGGCGTCGTTTTTTTTGTGGTCAGCATCGTGTTTCTTAATATGAATGTGGTTGATACCACCATGTCCCAGCTTCGGGAGTCGCTGTCTGTGGCTGATACCATGTCAAAGCAGCTCGGTTATGGAGACCAGTTCGGGAAGCAGATCAAGCTGATGGAAAGTCAGCTGAGCACGGTTCAATATCTTTTTCCGACAGTGCTCGTATTGACCGGCATCGTTTTTTCTTTCCTCAGTTATGCTATGGCAAGGCCGCTTTTACGGCGATTTTCCCCTGATCTTCCGAAGATGAAGCCTTTTAGAGAGCTCAAACTCCCGCAAAGCGTTGTCATTCTGTATTTTATTGTGACGATATTAGGGTTTCTGCCTTTAGAAAAAGGGCATATGCTGTATTCGGTTTCATTGAATGGGGGATTTATTCTCAGCTTGCTGATTTGTATTCAAGGATTAGCGTTTATTTTTTTCTATTGCCGCGAAATGGAGATGCCGAAAGCCGTTCCTG
Source organism: Bacillus sp. FSL R5-0443 (assembly GCF_038608285.1). Lineage (NCBI taxonomy): Bacteria > Bacillati > Bacillota > Bacilli > Caryophanales > Bacillaceae > Bacillus > Bacillus sp. FSL R5-0443. The sequence goes on along the minus strand of NZ_CP152013.1, from coordinate 4,162,543 downwards.
TATTAGCAATTGTGCTGGGGGTGCTTTTTCCGCTTATCTTGTCCGTGTATCTCCTCTTAGGCATCATTGACATAGGCTTTAACATAAGAAATAAGGTGACGCGAAATTGAGTGTGACTTACAGGTGGGGAGTTGATAGAAATGCCTAGTTTTTATGAAAAACCGTTGTTTCGGTATCCCATCTATGCATTGATTGCATTGTCAATCATCATAATTCTCATCAGCATTTACTTTAACTGGCTGATAGGAGCCATCGGCGTTGTGCTGCTCGCCGTGATCTTGTTTTTCATTAAGCGTGCGGATTCTCTGATCAGAAAAGAAATTGACGATTATATCTCCACGTTATCGTATAGATTGAAAAAAGTAGGCGAAGAGGCATTAATGGAAATGCCTATCGGGATTATGCTGTTTAATGATCAATATTACATTGAGTGGGCGAATCCGTTTTTGTCTTCCTGTTTTAATGAAAGCACGCTCGTCGGACGGTCGCTGTATGACACATGCGAGGCCGTCGTGCCGCTGATCAAGCAGGAGGTCGATTCGGAAACGATCACCTTGAATGAGCGGAAGTTTAAAGTAGTGATTAAAAGAGATGAGCGCCTGCTTTATTTCTTTGATGTGACAGAACAGATTCAGATTGAAAAGCAGTACGAAAATGAGAGAACCGTGCTGGCATATATCTTCTTAGATAACTATGATGACGTCACACAGGGGCTGGATGACCAAACGAGAAGTACGATGAACAGCCAGGTCACCTCATTATTAAATGCGTGGGCGCAGGAGTACGGCATTTTCCTGAAACGGACGTCCTCGGAGCGGTTTATCGCGGTGTTAAATGAACACATTTTAACGGAGCTTGAAAACGCGAAATTTTCGATTTTGGATGAAATCCGAGAAAAAACATCCGTTCACACTGCATCTTTGACCCTCAGCATCGGGATCGGCGCATCGGTTTCTTCCTTGAAGGAGCTTGGAGATCTGGCGCAGTCCAGCCTCGATTTGGCTCTCGGCCGCGGAGGCGACCAAGTGGCGATCAAAATGCCGAACGGCAAGGTGAAATTTTACGGCGGCAAAACGAATCCGATGGAGAAGCGCACAAGGGTGCGCGCCCGGGTGATTTCCCACGCGCTCAAGGAAATTGTCTCAGAAAGCAGCAATGTCATTATCATGGGGCACAAATTTCCTGATATGGACGCAGTCGGAGCCGCAATCGGAATATTGAAGGTGGCGCAGGCCAACGGCAAAGAAGGCTACATCGTCATTGATCCGAACCAGATCGGATCAAGCGTTCAGCGTCTGATTGAAGAAATTAAAAAATATGAAGAGCTGTGGTCGCGGTTCATCACGCCGGAAGAGGCGATGGAAATTTCAAATGATGACACGCTGCTTGTCGTCGTTGATACACATAAACCGTCCCTTGTGATGGAAGAGCGTCTCGTGAACAAAATCGAGCACATCGTTGTGATTGACCACCACCGCAGAGGCGAGGAATTTATTAAAGACCCGCTGCTCGTTTATATGGAGCCATACGCTTCATCCACCGCAGAACTCGTGACGGAGCTGCTTGAATACCAGCCGAAGCGGCTCAAAATCAATATGATTGAAGCGACGGCCCTGTTAGCTGGTATAATAGTGGATACGAAGAGTTTTTCCCTTCGCACGGGCTCGCGGACGTTCGACGCCGCTTCTTATTTGAGAGCGAAAGGCGCAGATACGGTTCTGGTGCAGAAAGTTCTCAAAGAATCCGTCGGTTCTTATATCAAGCGGGCGAAACTGATCCAGCATACGTCTCTTTATAAAGAACATATCGCGATTGCTTCTCTTCCTGAGAACGAAGAGGAGTACTTTGACCAGGTGCTGATTGCGCAGGCGGCTGATTCCCTCTTATCGATGAGTGAAGTGGAAGCTTCATTTGCGGTAGCCAGACGGGATGAGCATACGGTGTGCATCAGTGCGAGATCGCTGGGCGAGGTCAATGTGCAGATTATTATGGAGGCGCTGGATGGCGGAGGGCATTTAACCAATGCGGCAACCCAGTTATCGGGCATTTCTGTCTCAGAAGCGCTCGTCCGGCTGAAGGAAGCCATTGATGAATATTTTGAGGGAGGCGTTCAGAGATGAAGGTTATTTTCTTACAAGATGTAAAAGGTAAAGGAAAAAAAGGCGAAATGAAAAACGTAGCAGACGGTTATGCACATAACTTTCTCATTAAAAAAGGCCTCGCTGTCGAAGCAAATGCGACGAACATCAGCGCATTGAAAGGACAGAAAGAAAAAGAGAAAAAAGAAGCGATTGCCGAGCTTGAAAGAGCGAAAGATTTGAAAGAAACGCTTGAACAGCTGACTGTTGAGCTGAGTGCCAAATCCGGTGAAGGCGGCCGTCTATTCGGATCTGTCACAAGCAAACAAATTGCAGAAGCGCTGCAAAAAACGCATAAGATTAAAGTGGATAAACGGAAACTGGAGCTCCAAGACGGTATCCGCACACTGGGATATACAAACGTTCCTGTAAAGCTGCACCCTGAAGTTCAGGCTGTGCTGAAGGTTCACGTAAAAGAAGAAGCGTAATATACAATGAAAAACCCGCCGATCCGGCGGGTTTTTTTCATGTCAGCAGACGGCGCAGCGCAAGAAAATGATGAGATTGTTTCATTTCCGATCGTTACCAGATTGCATATTATATTACATCATAACGAAGGATGTGTCGGTATGAAACGATTTTTTTCTGAAACATATTTTAATAATCCGGAGAATAAAAAGGCGCTGGAGCACTATCCGCTGATCGGTGACGGAAAAGACGGGGAAGTCTATCGTTTAACACACAACAAATGCGTAAAGTACTTCTTTGAAAAAGAGACATGCAAGAAGGAATTGGCAGCTTTAAAGACCGGACAAGGTTCCCCGGTGATTCCAAGACTGTATGAATACGGAGATCGTTATATTGTGATGGAATATGTCCAAGGCACCTCTCTTGCCCGCCATATCAAACAAGAAAAATCCCTGTCCGTCAAACTGACTGCTGATATTTTAAATATGCTGGATGAATTAAAGAAAATCGGTTTTACCAGATGGGATGCCGAAATCAGGCACATTCTGATCAATGAATACGGCAATCTTAAAGTCATCGACCATAAAAGAGCTTTTTCCGCCATTACCCGGTTTCCCGTAAAACTATTAAAAGGACTGGACAAATACGGCTTGGCGGATGAGTTTTTGAACACTATAAAAAAATTAAATCCGTCACGTTACCTGGAATGGCAGCCGCACATGTAAGTTTCTGAAAATCCGCACATGTAAGTTTCCTTTTTTTAGGGTCGTCATATGATATTTGTAACATTTGTTTGGTGGAGTGTGGAAAAAATGGCAGAATACATTATGGTTATCGGCGCTCATCCCGATGATGAACTATTGGGATCAGCGGGCACCATAAAACGGCTGATCAATGAAGGATATAAAGTGATTTCCGTTATTACGGCATTAGGAAGAAAAGAAGAAGCTCATCATATTAAACAATTAGGCGAACGCGCGAATCAAGAGCTTGGAATTGAGAAAGTCATCTTTTTGGAGCACACGAATTTAGAGCTGGAATGTATCCCTCTTCATAAGCTTGTCAAAGAATTAGAGCAGCTCATTCGCGTCTATCAGCCTGATAAAATCTTTACACATCATTACGGCGATATCAATATGGACCACCAGAGAACATTCCAAGCAGTTTTAACAGCCGCCAGGCCGCTTCCGAATCAAAAGCCTATCGAACTGCTTACGTTTGAAACGCTATCTTCAAGCGAGTGGGAGAGAAATACGGCTGATAAACTCTTCAAGCCCAATTACTTCGTCAATATCACAGACACAATGGATGCCAAACTCGCGGCGCTTCACCACTATGACGTAGAAATGAGGGATTACCCTCATCCCCGTTCATATGAAGGCGTAAAACATTTAGGAAAAGTCAGAGGGATGACGGCGGGTGTGGAATACGCTGAAGCTTTTGAAATCGTGCGGAGGATCTGGAAATGAACAAGACATTTTCCGTCCCCTATCCGTATATGATCCAGACGCTTGACCGCTACTACGGGGTCAAAACGCGCCTGCAAAAACAGAAAGCCATAAAGACACAGATGAAACATGCAGATCAAATTCCGCCGGTATACAGGAAAAAAAAGAAGTTATCCATTTTGATTGCCACGTTTTGGGACTACCCGCACACGGGCGGTTTATCAAACTATATTAAAACGCTTAGTGAAGGCCTGAAAAAGAGAGGTCATAAGGTGGATGTCATATCCCCTAATCTGTTTCCGTCCGCACAGGTAAAAGAACTGCGGGCGGCTGTTGTTCCGAAATTAAAAGATTTCTTTAAAGACAGATATGGGGATTATAACGATCATATTTTGAAAAATAATCGGCTGATGTTTATATACGAGCAAATGCTTCAAAAGATTCATTTGGAAAGATATGATGTGTTCCACGCTCAAGATTTATTTACAGCCAATATGTTAGGCAGGTTCAATCAAATCTATAAAAAACCTTTGTTTTTCACACCGCATGGCATGTTTACTTTCAACAGACTTAAATTTCACATCTTTAAAAAAGGCTCGGTAGAAGAGATTTATTATAAAACATTAGAGATGAAAGCCATTGAATACGCAGATCGCCTGATTATTATCAGCGATACGTTCCGCAGCCCGCTCATGAAGCTCGGAGCCGAACAGGAAGACATGACAACGGTGATCACAGGAATCGATTACGATGCAAAAACAGGCGGGAAAAGAAAAACCCCGGTACCGAAAAATAAGATCATCATCTCGTGTATTGCAAGATTAGGCCCGAGAAAAGGTCACAAATATTTACTGGACGCCCTTTCGAGAATTCCATCTGATGTACTTGAGCATGTTGAAGTGCTGATCGCGGGCGACGGAGAGATGAGGAGCGCCTTAGAGGAACAGGCTCGAAAACTGAATCTATCTATGGTTTCCTTTTTAGGAAAAAGAGATGATGTTCCCGCTATTTTGAATATGACGGACATATTCGTACTGCCGACCATTAATGATAGTCTGCCTATTTCGATTATTGAAGCGATGTTCAGCGGCTCGGCTATCATCGCGACCGATTGCGGGGGTATTCCGGATCTGATCCGCCATAACAAAACGGGGCTTATTGTCGAGCCGGGAAATGTAAAGGTTCTTGCCCGGGCTTTAGCGTTTTTTATCACTAACAAATCTGCGCGGAAGATAGCTGCTTCAAACGCAAAGGCCTACGCGGAGAAATATTTAAGCAGTGAGACGATGATAAAAAATATCGAATCGATTTATCAAAATACCAACAGCTCGGAGGGAGATCATGAAACATGAACATGCAGCCGTTGTACTTGATTTCAGTGCAAACGGGATTGGGATCATTCGCAGCCTGGCCCGAAGAGGAATCGATGTTTACGCGTTTGACACGGAGGGACCTTATCGTATCGGAAAATCAAGATTGGCAGATTGCGGGATATGTCCCAGCCCTTTAACACAAGAGGAAGAATTGCTGACATTTCTGACTGATTTTGGGAAGCGATTCCAAGCAAAGCCGGTTCTGTACGCAGGATCTGATGATTATGCGGGATTTATATCTAAATTCCGCGAGACATTAGCCGGTTTTTTTTTATTTTTGCTCCCGAGCCACTCTCTGTTAGAAACGGTTTTAGATAAAAGCAAAGCATATGAATTAGCGGTCAAGCATAACATCCCCTGCCCGAAAACCTTTTTTCCGAACAATCAGGATGAGCTGGAAGAGGCCATCGCCAATATTGACTTCCCGTGTATTTTAAAACCGGTGGCCGGCCATGAATACAGAAAAAAAGTAAACAAAAAAGCAATTGTAATGAAGGATGCCGCACAATTGCGCAAGGAGTTCAGCTCCTACAGAGAAAATGGAGAACTGCTCGTGCAGGAGATCATCCCCGGAGACAACCAGTGTTTTTATAAAGTCGCCACTTTTTATGATGACCAAATGAAATTAATGGGCTTATTCTCTCTGCAAAAGAACCATCAATTCCCTGCAGATTTTGGCGCGGGGGCCCACGTCGTCAGCAAACGGCTTCCTGATTTAATCGAGAAGACCCTGCCGTTTTTTGAAGCGATTCAGCTGAAGGGAGTAGGCATGGCGGAATTTAAAAAGGATCCCCGGGACAATGTTTACAAGTTTATCGAAATTAATCCGCGCTTTTGGCTCAGCCATAGCCTGACAGAACCGGCAGGCGTTCATTTCGTTTACATGTACTATCTGTATTTGACCGGACAACATGTGAAGCCCCAGCTCGAACAAAAAGACGGAATCAACTGGATTTATGAGGTGCGTTATTTCTTAACGTTTTTGAAGAAACGAAAAAGAGGAGAAATGACGTTCCGGGATTTTTGGAAAGGGTGTAAAGGAAAAAAAGAGTACGCTCTTTTTGCTTGGAATGACCCGATGCCATTTATCAGAAACACTTGGTCTCATCTCAAAAACAGCTGGAAACGGAAGCGGAAGGAAGATCGGCATGTATGAAAAGGAGATTTTGTATGGCGCATTTCAAAAACTGAGAATTGACGAAAAACTGTCGTATTCGTTCGGTGAAAGGGCTGCGGTGAATCCGGATGACATCACATGCCTGAAATCGACGGACAGAAGCGCCATTTATAAACTGTCTGTAAAGAAAAAATCCGGCACTGTTCCGCTGATATTGAAGGTATATAAATCTTCCCGTGAAAAAAACAAGGTCGAGATTAATATATACGGGAAAGCCCGTTCTGTTTTAGGGGATTTGCTGCCGGATATCTATCTTATAGAAGAAAGTGACCATGAAACGTGGATATTTATGGAGTTTGTCAGCCAGATCAGGGGACAGCTTACATTTCACCCGAAGCATTTCAAGTATATTATTCCGTCTGTCGCAGAACTGCACAGCCGCACCTTTGAAAACAAGAATATTTCTGACGGTAAATGGCGGTCGTGGCTGCCGGTATATGGATCGGAAACCATGAGAAAAGGGCGTAAAAAGCAGATCAAAAAGACAGCGGAATTATTGGATAGGGCTCTTAAAGATGAGCGCACAAAAGATATCGTGAAGCCTCATTATCGGCAAATCACAAACTTGCTTGAGCAGGAAGAGCCGGATTTTTTCCCTGAATTGATACAAAACGGCTCAGCCATCACACACGGTGATCTTCATATGCAGAATATCTGCACCCACGATGCGTCCGGACATGAACCGTGGGATATTCAATTCATCGATTGGGAGTCCGCAAAATATGCGCCGGTTTGGTTTGATATGACGGTGCTGGTTGAAATTCTGCTTGGCTTCAGAAAAGATTGGAGCCGGCACGCAGAAGATATTCGGACGTATTGCGTAAAAGTGTATACGAAAGAAATGAAAAAGCGGGGCATTCATTTTCAGACCCCTCCTATGACGCTTTATAAAATGGCTTATTTGCAGAGAACACTTGAGAAAGGGCTTCATACCCAATTGCGGAGAATCTTCGACAATCGGGGAGGGGAACTGCTGCCGTATCATGTTGACAAAGTGTCAAAATGGGGACGGGAATTAGGATTATAAGTTTGAGAGAGGGGGAGCGGATGTGAAAGAAGAGATCGGCAAGCCGAACGGTCTGGTGCCTCCAGCCTTATTGCGCGTCATGGATCAATTTTACGGGATCGAACATCAAAGTGAGCCAGAGATGCTGTATTCGTTCTGTGCGGAAGGAAAAAGCTCCCCCAAACGAAAAAAGCCATTGCGTATTCTGTACGCAACCTTTCTCCGTTACCCGAATGTCGGAGGGTTGGCGAGTTATATCACATCAATTAAGACGGGTTTTGAGCGCATCGGTCATCAGGCGGATGTCATCTCGCCGCTTCAAATGCCGCCATCTTTTTTTCAGGAAGATATCCCGCGGGCCGCTGACGAGATAAGAGCGTTTCTTGTTGGCAGATACGGCGCAGCAAACGAAAAGTTTGTGAAGAATCTCAGCTATTTACATGTCTTTCAAAGATTTTTGAAGGAGAAAGACTTAGAACAATATGACCTGTTTCACGCGCAGGATTTATTTGCGGTATTTTTGCTGGGATACCTTAATCAAACGTACCAGCGTCCTCTTTTTTTCACGCCGCACGGACATTTTACGAAAAGCCGGATGAAGTTTCATAAAATCCAAAAGGGTTCAATAGAAGAGGCATATTTCAGTGAAATAGAAAGGCAGGGTATTCGGGCTTCGGATAAAATCATTACAATCAGCGACTCCTTTCACGAGCCCTTGCTGGAGTACGGAGCGAAGGAGGCTCAGCTGACGACTGTTCATACCGGCATTGACATTCAGGATGCCCCTGAGTCAAAACGTGCTGAAAAGCTCGTGATTGCGTGCGTTTCCCGTCTGACCGAGCGAAAAGGACATGATGTGCTGCTGGACGCTCTCGCCCGCATCCGGCACCATTTATCCGGAGTTGATATATGGATCATCGGAGACGGAAACATGAGAGGGTTTCTGGAAGAGAAGAGACGGAAACTGGGCCTCTCAAATGTGTTTTTCCTCGGAAAACGACGTGATGTGCCGGCGCTTTTGGCTGAATCATCTATATTTGTCCTGCCGACATTGAATGATAATTTCCCCATAGCGATCATCGAAGCGATGTTCTCAGGCCAAGCCATTGTCGCAACTGACTGCGGAGGAATCCCTGAGATGATCCGGCATGAGGCCACAGGGCTTATTTGCCAGCCCGGCAACAGCCGCGAACTTGCTGATGCTCTCGTAATGCTGATTACGGATCAGTCTCTCAGGGAACGGCTTGGAAAAGAAGCGCGCTCCTATGCCGGCCGGCATCTGCGTCAGGAACTGATGGTTTCAAAAATAGAAAGGATTTATCAATCATTTTTCTGAATGATACCGGCGCCGCGTGGCAGGTGCTTCAAGAGCAAAATAAAGAGGCCGGCGTTTAACTATCCAGCCTCTTTCCGAACTATTTTTTCATCTCATACAGAGTCTGCTGACTTTGTCCGCCCGGGCCGCCTGTCATTCCTTGCCGGGCTGAGCTTGTTTTTCCGGTGCTGTATTGGTCAGCTGAGATTTTTGTGCCGTTCTTTTTCATCCATGAGACAAGCTTTGTGTTGCCTGAATTGTTTCCGGATAATAAGAAATATTTCACTTTTCCTTCGTCAACAAGTTTTTTCAGCTGTGAGACGGTTAAAATCGGATCGGTTCCGTTCAAAGAATGTTTTACCAAAATTTTCTTCGGGAAAAAAAGAGGCGGAAAGCCATCGCTTCCGCCTCCCGCACATATATATGAGAGAGCAGCCTTTATTTGTGATCGTTCTCTTTTTGGATTTCAGCTAATTTGGCAAGCAGAATGTGCTGAGGCATGTGCATGATTCTCTCAAGCGGCATATTCAGTGATTCTGCGAGCTTTTGCGCCGTTTCGGCGGAAATTTGCAGCGGTTTCATGTGATCACTCCTTCCGTTTCTTTATTGTACTAAAATCAGAAATCTATCGTAAGAGGATATGACAAAGGAATGGAGGTTTGAAAAGCGGGGCTTTATAACAGAATGGGGGAGGTTTTTTATGCAATCGCCATTGATGTTATTACAGCTGAAGCTGGCTGATTATCAGAAAAAAGCCGCAGAACTGCGGACAATTGACGAATTTATCATACTGAAACAGACATTGCAGGACATGATGAAAGTATTCGCCGCCTGTGAAGAATGGGAGCTGTATCAAAAAACGGCCGATCTCATGGCGCAGACGGTGCTGCACATCCGTTTCATCGAATAAGAAAAGCCCTCGCTCGGGCGAAGGCTTTTCTTAAAAGGACCGTTCTTCTTCAATATTTTTATGCTGATCATAAATGACAAGCTTAGACGGGCTGTTCTCTTTAGCCGTCTGCTCCGCTTTCTCGATCGCCGCGTCCTTTGATGTATAAAGAGCCGTCGGCGCCACATTTTCCACCTTCACAAACCATCCGTCCGCATCAATACTGGGTGTTACTGCATATGTTTTCATCCTTCTTACCTCCTGGTTTCGATTTATTTATTTGTTTCCCAGCATTCGGAATGGTGAAACACGCAGCCGCTGTTTGACAAATACAGGGAAAGTGATGTTTTTCTATTCTTTTTCTTGAGAAATGGTAAAATGGAGTTTGGATATTTTTTAAGGAGAGGACGGTGCTTAGCATGACAGACCTTCTGAATGATCGGCTGCCGCCGCAAAACATAGAAGCTGAGCAGGCCGTGTTAGGTGCTGTTTTTTTACAGCCGTCTGCGTTAACACTGGCTTCTGAAGTGTTGATTCCGGATGATTTCTACAGAATGTCACATCAAAAAATTTACAATGCCATGCTCGTGCTCGGAGACCGCGGTGAACCGGTTGATTTGGTCACGGTAACGTCAGAGCTTGCGAATACCGATTTGTTAGAAGAGGTGGGAGGCGTCTCTTACCTGACGGACATCGCGAATTCCGTTCCGACAGCGGCTAATATAGAATATTACGCGAAAATCGTTGAGGAAAAATCGATTCTCCGCCGTTTGATCAGAACGGCGACCTCGATCGCTCAAGACGGGTATACGCGCGAGGATGAAGTTGAAGATTTATTAAGCGATGCGGAAAAAACGATTATGGAGGTCGCGCAGCGAAAAAATTCGGGCGCCTTCCAAAATATCAAAGACGTGCTTGTGCAAACATACGACAACATTGAGCAGCTTCACAACCGGAAAGGCGATATTACCGGGATTCCGACTGGTTTTATTGAGCTTGACCGGATGACGGCGGGTTTTCAGCGGAATGATTTGATCATTGTCGCGGCCCGTCCGTCTGTGGGGAAAACGGCGTTCGCCTTAAATATTGCGCAAAACGTGGCCACCAAAACGGATGAGAGCGTCGCGATATTCAGTCTTGAGATGGGTGCCGAGCAGCTTGTCATGCGTATGCTCTGCGCTGAAGGGAATATTAATGCCCAAAATCTCAGAACGGGAAATCTGACGGAAGAAGATTGGGGCAAGCTGACGATGGCGATGGGAAGTCTGTCAAACAGCGGTATCTTTATAGATGACACCCCCGGCATCCGCGTCAGCGAAATCCGTTCAAAATGCCGCAGGCTGAAGCAGGAAAACGGATTGGGCATGATTTTAATTGACTACTTGCAGCTCATTCAGGGAAGCGGCCGTTCAAGCGACAACCGCCAGCAAGAGGTATCGGAAATTTCACGGGCGCTAAAAGCGCTGGCGCGGGAGCTTGAAGTCCCGGTCATCGCCCTGTCTCAGCTCTCCCGGGGTGTTGAGCAGCGGCAGGATAAACGTCCGATGATGTCAGATATCCGTGAGTCGGGAAGTATTGAGCAGGATGCCGACATCGTCGCCTTCCTGTATCGTGATGATTACTATGATAAAGAATCCGAAAACAAAAACATCATCGAGATCATTATCGCCAAACAGCGTAACGGCCCGGTGGGCACCGTCTCACTGGCTTTTGTGAAAGAATACAATAAGTTCGTAAACCTGGAAAGGCGCTTTGATGACGGCGGTGTTCCGGCAGGTGCGTAAAGCCTCAAGCAATGTCTTGAGGCTTTTTTCATCCGAAAGAATGAGAGAATGCCGTCCGTTCGGCAGACGAAAAAAAGAAAGCGCTTTTATATAATGGCATTAAGGGAGGGATGATGATGGCAATTGAATTTCCGCAATTTCAAGCGGCGCAAATCCGGATTGCCCGGCCGACCGGACAGCTCAAAGAAATCATCAGGTTTTATGAAGAGGGCCTCGGGCTGAAGAGGGTCGGCAGTTTTTCCGGACATGAGGGCTACAGCGGCGTCATGTTCGGCCTGCCCCATACGCAATATCACTTAGAATTCACCGAAGAAACCGGCGCGTCTCAGCCGGCGCCCGTTCCGCACGGCGACAGCCTGCTTGTCTTTTACATCCAGGATCAGCAGGAGGTCATCCGCATCAGCACGACATTAAAGCAGATGGGATATGAGGAGAAAGCACCCGAAAACCCGTACTGGGAAGAAAAAGGCGTGACCATCGAAGATCCTGACGGCTGGCGGGTCGTCCTGATGAATACAAGCGGCATATAAGTGACTGTCTGAAGAACCCTGATTACGGGTTCTTTTTCTTGTTAAAGCATGAAAGTTTCGGGAGTAATAGATAGCAAATGAAAGAGAAAACGCTTTTAATCATGTTTAAGGCGAACAAATATAGATTGATAAGATTTAAATGTTCGGATTTACGATTGACTTTCTGTTTCGGCACTGATACACTTAATTTGTTTGAATGAGATATCGTTTTGAAAGGTTAACGGAGGTGCACGGATATATGTCTTCAGTAGTCGTAGTAGGTACGCAGTGGGGCGATGAAGGAAAAGGTAAAATTACAGATTTCCTATCAGAAAATGCAGAAGTGATCGCACGTTATCAAGGCGGAAACAATGCAGGACATACCATCAAGTTTGATGGCGTCACGTACAAGCTTCATTTAATCCCATCAGGAATTTTTTATAAAGAAAAAGCGTGTGTCATCGGGAACGGAATGGTTGTTGATCCGAAAGCGCTCATAACAGAGCTTGCGTATCTTCATGAACGCAATGTGAGCACGGATAACTTGAGAATCAGCAACAGAGCCCACGTCATTCTTCCATACCATCTGAAACTGGATGAAGTAGAGGAAGAACGCAAAGGGGCCAATAAGATCGGCACAACGAAAAAAGGCATCGGACCTGCTTATATGGACAAAGCGGCGCGGATCGGCATCCGGATCGCAGACCTGCTAGATCGTGACGTGTTTGCTGAAAAGCTTGAACGGAACCTTGAAGAGAAAAACCGTCTGCTTGAAAAAATGTATGAAACAGAAGGCTTCAAAATTGAAGATATTCTGGATGAGTATTATGAATACGGCCAGCAGATTAAAAAGTATGTATGCGATACATCCGTCGTCTTAAATGACGCGCTGGATGAAGGCCGCCGCGTTTTATTTGAAGGCGCTCAAGGGGTTATGCTTGATATTGACCAAGGGACATACCCGTTTGTCACTTCATCCAACCCGGTCGCCGGAGGGGTGACGATCGGTTCAGGCGTAGGCCCGACAAAAATCCAGCACGTCGTCGGTGTATCTAAAGCGTACACAACCCGTGTCGGTGACGGTCCTTTCCCGACTGAGCTGAAAGATGAAATCGGGGATCAAATCCGTGAAGTCGGACGCGAATACGGCACAACGACAGGCCGTCCGCGCCGTGTCGGCTGGTTTGACAGCGTTGTTGTCCGCCATGCCCGCCGCGTCAGCGGAATCACAGATCTTTCTCTGAACTCAATCGATGTGCTGACTGGCATTGAAACATTGAAAATCTGTGTCGCTTACCGCTACAAAGGTGAAGTGATTGAAGAATTCCCGGCAAGTCTGAAAGCTCTCGCAGAGTGTGAACCGGTATATGAAGAAATGCCTGGCTGGACGGAAGATATCACAGGCGCAAAAACATTAAGCGATCTTCCTGAAAATGCGCGCCATTATCTGGAACGCGTATCTCAGCTGACAGGTATTCCGCTTTCTATTTTCTCTGTCGGTCCCGACCGTTCACAAACGAACGTCATCCGCAGTGTATACCGCGCTAACTAAGAATTTGCAGCAAACAAGCCTCCGGTCACGGAGGCTTGTTTTTTTATGTAGGAAAAAAATAATAGATTTTTTTCAAAAAAGTAGTTGCCACTTTCGAATGTTCTATGATATTATAAATCTCGTTGTTACGGAACAGCTTCAATAGAGTACTGCAAGAAAGCTTTTGTCTGAATGCTCTATGATACATAATCCGACACATCAGGAGCCATTAGCTCAGTTGGTAGAGCATCTGACTTTTAATCAGAGGGTCGAAGGTTCGAGTCCTTCATGGCTCACCACTTTTTATGGCCCGTTGGTCAAGCGGTTAAGACACCGCCCTTTCACGGCGGTAACACGGGTTCGAATCCCGTACGGGTCATTGATTTACTTTAGCGTTATTGCTAACTCCTTATTTGTCCTCGGAGGGCCGCCACGATACGGCTCTCCGGACAAATTACTGTAAGGTCCGGTAGTTCAGTTGGTTAGAATGCCTGCCTGTCACGCAGGAGGTCGCGGGTTCGAGTCCCGTCCGGACCGCCATTTTACTTTACTTTATAGTATAGAAAAGAAACATCTGGCTCGGTAGCTCAGTTGGTAGAGCAACGGACTGAAAATCCGTGTGTCGGCGGTTCGATTCCGTCCCGAGCCACTTACCCAAACGCATCTGCAATAGTAGGTGCGTTTTTTCTTTTGTTATAAAAAAAGGGAGAGCCGGCTTTTCAGCCGGCCCAGAAGAAGACGTCAAACACTAGACGGCGTTTTTTTTCGTGAGGTTTCAAAAAAATATTATTTTTTAAAAGAAAATAAAAAACATGACAAAAGGATGGCAGTTCAATACGTTTTTGCGCTGTTCTCTTTAATTTTTTTATCTTTTGACCTGAAACCGTTATAATAGACGGGGAACGTTTTTCACGATCCGAATTGTGATCATCATGAAACATCAATAGATGAAATGAAGTCATTCTGGCAGGAGGAAAATCAAGATGATGGATAAGAAAATCCTTGTAGTCGATGATGAAAAACCGATTGCAGATATATTAGAGTTTAATTTAAGAAAAGAAGGCTATGACGTGCATTGTGCGTACGACGGAAACGAGGCCGTGGAAATGGTGGAGGAGCTTCAGCCTGATTTAATTCTTTTAGATATTATGCTTCCGAATAAAGACGGAGTTGAAGTGTGCCGGGAAGTCCGGAAAAAATATGATATGCCGATTATTATGCTGACGGCAAAAGACTCGGAGATTGACAAGGTCATCGGGCTTGAAATCGGAGCGGATGACTATGTCACGAAGCCTTTCAGCACGCGTGAGCTTCTGGCCCGCGTCAAAGCGAACCTGCGCCGCCAGCTTACGGTTGCGCCGGCTGAGGAAGAATCAGCTTCTAATGACATTCATATCGGTTCTCTCGTCATCTTCCCTGACGCTTATGTCGTATCAAAAAGAGAAGAAACGATCGAGCTGACTCATCGTGAGTTTGAATTGCTTCATTACTTAGCCAAACATATCGGACAGGTCATGACGCGTGAGCATCTTCTGCAGACTGTGTGGGGCTATGACTATTTCGGTGACGTGAGAACGGTGGATGTAACAGTGCGCCGTCTTCGTGAGAAAATCGAGGATAATCCGAGCCATCCGAACTGGATCGTCACAAGACGGGGTGTCGGTTATTACTTGAGAAACCCTGAACAGGACTAACCGGCGATGAATAAGGTTGGTTTTTTTCGGTCGATTCAATTTAAGATCACGCTGATCTATGTGCTTCTCATTATCATCGCCATGCAGATTATCGGCGTGTACTTTGTGAAACAGGTGGAGAATTCTCTTCTCAAGTCCTATGAATTATCGTTAAATCAGCGCATTGACAATCTATCCTATTATATTGAGCAGGAATATAAAGGAGATAATGACAGCACCGTCATTAAAGATGACGTCAAACGGATTTTGAATGATTTTACGAAAAACAATGAAATACGGGAGATTACATTTGTTGATAAAAGCTATGAGGTCGTCGGTTCCTCGAGGCCTTATGGTGAGGAAATAGCGGGGAAACAGACGACTGATCCGATTTTTAAACGGATTTTCTCAACAAAACAGGCCTATTCAAAAAAATATTATGATCCTAAAAGCAAAAACAGAGTGCTGATTTCAGCAAAACCTGTCGTCACAGAGAATCAGGAAGTTGTCGGCGCGATATATGTCGTGGCCAGTATGGAAGATACCTTTAACCAGATGAAAACCGTCAACTCGATTCTTGCTTCTGGAACAGGCTTAGCCCTTGTTCTGACGGCTCTTCTCGGTATATTTCTCGCCCGCACCATTACCCATCCGCTGTCGGATATGCGTAAGCAGGCGATGGAACTGGCAAAAGGGAATTTCTCCAGAAAGGTGCGGAAATACGGGCATGATGAAATCGGTCAGCTCGCAACGACGTTCAACCATCTGACGAGAGAGCTTGAAGATGCCCAAGCCATGACGGAAGGGGAGAGAAGAAAGCTTTCATCCGTTATCGCGTATATGACAGACGGCGTCATCGCAACGAATCGCAATGGAGCTATTATTCTTTTAAACAGCCCTGCGCTTGAGCTGCTGAATGTTTCACGTGAAACGGCTTTAGAGATGCCGATTACGTCTTTATTAGGCATAAAAGAGAACTTTACATTTGAGGATTTAGTAGAACAGCAGGATTCAATGCTGCTGGAGATCGAACGTGACGATGAAACGACTGTACTGCGGGTGAATTTTTCCGTTATTCAGAGAGAGCACGGAAAAATCGACGGTTTAATCGCGGTTCTTTATGATGTCACCGAACAGGAAAAACTCGATCGGGAACGCAGAGAGTTCGTTGCCAACGTGTCTCATGAGCTGCGGACACCGCTGACGACCATGCGAAGCTATTTAGAGGCGCTTGCAGAAGGCGCGTGGGAAAATAAAGATATCGCTCCGCGTTTCCTAATGGTGACCCAAAATGAGACTGAGCGCATGATCAGATTGGTGAACGACCTGCTTCAGCTTTCTAAATTCGACAGCAAAGATTATCAGTTTAATCGGGAGTGGATTCATATGATCCGCTTTATGTCACTGATTATTGACCGTTTTGAAATGACAAAAGAACAGCATGTCGAATTTATCCGCGAGCTTCCGGACAGAAATCTGTACGTGGAGATTGATCAGGATAAAGTGACGCAGGTTCTCGATAATATCATTTCTAACGCACTGAAATACTCACCGGAAGGCGGACATGTCACTTTCTCAGTCGATGTGAATGAGAAAGAAGAGCTGCTTTATATCAGCGTAAAAGATGAAGGTATCGGCATTCCGAAAAAAGATGTGGAAAAAGTCTTTGACCGTTTCTACAGAGTGGATAAAGCGCGCACGAGAAAACTCGGCGGCACCGGGCTCGGCCTTGCGATTGCAAAAGAGATGGTTCAGGCGCACGGCGGAGACATTTGGGCCGACAGTGTAGAAGGCAAAGGAACGAAGATTACATTTACTCTTCCATATAAAGAAGAGCAAGAGGATGATTGGGATGAGGCGTGAAAATATAAAAACAGTCATACTGTCAGTGCTGGTCGTCATTAGTCTTGTTTTAACATGGGGAATTTGGACATTCCAGCCCAATTTTTCAGAAGGCACGGCCTCAACCAAATCGACTGTCCGGGAAAAGCATAAAATTGATAAAACGAGTCAAAAAGTAGCGCAAACGGTAAAACCCCGGGATATGTTTATTCATACAAACGGCTCTCATTACAAAGTGGATGATGAGACGCTCTTTAATGACCTATGGGCGGATTTGCCGCAATGGGAAGTAAAAGGGATGAAGGATATTTCCGATCAATACGACAAGCTCGGTTTTAAAAATTGGCTTTACGGCAGAAACGGCAATTCGGCAAAGCTCGATCTGCAATTCAATGACACCATTCCGATTGATTTCTTCCAAACAATGTTTAAATGGTCGAATCCGTCAATGGAATACAGCTCATTTGACCATATTGTCATTCCGTTTAATGAGAATAAGACAAATAAAAAGATTTACATGGTCTCATACAGCAAGCAGCTGATTTTGGAAGTGACTGTGGAATCGGCGAATTACCGCAATCTGATGAATGAGCTGTACAGCAAAAAGTCGAGTATGCCGTTATACCACCTCTATTCGGTCGGAAAAAGCAAAGAATTTCTCATGCCGAATGCGCGATTTAATATGAAGGAAAAAGAATTTATCACTGAAACCATTAAGACGAACCTGTTTAAGCAGACGCTTTTTAATGATCCGAGCACGGTCAGAGAGGACCCGAATTACAATCGGAATGTGCTGACTGACGGAATCAGCCGTCTGGAAATCAATTCGACACAGCGGCAGATTCAATTCCAGCATCGGAACCTGGCACAAAGCGCTTCTTATCAAACAGGGGAGCTGATTAAGAAAAGCTATAAATATTTAGAGGATACGGGAAGCTGGACGGATCATTATCAATTTTTCAATGTGAGTGATAACCAGCAGCTGAGTTTCTACATGTTTAAAGACCAAATGCCTGTGATCAACAGCACGTCTAAGCCTTTCGGATCCGGACCTGTTTTGACCCTGCAATGGGCCAATGACGAGGTTCTCAGCTACAAGCGGCCGAACTATGTTCTCGGACCGAATCCGATTAAAACAAAAGACGTAAAAATGATGAACGGCAATGAGGTTGTGTCTCTGCTGGAGCAGCAGGATAAATACGACGTGAATAAAATCGACCAGATCTTCCTGGCCTATCAAATGGTCTCTTCATCAACGAATGATCTCGTTGAACTGGAACCCGTCTGGAGTATGAAAATCAACGGGAAGATCGTTCCGATTACGAAAGATCTGCTGGGGAAGGAGGAGGACGATAATGGAGTGGAATAAGACAAAAACGATCTTCATCATTGCCTTCCTCATCCTTGATATATTTCTCGGCTATCAGTTTTTTGAAAAACGCTCGAGCAGTGAATACGAAGTGATTAAAAATTCAAATGTGGAAAAAGACATGGAGATGGATCATATCACTTTCGGCAACCTGTCTTCTGATTCCGCGACGGGCTACCGGCTGACGGCGGGCCAAAAAGTATTTACCGCTGAAGATATTGATGCTTTGAAGGATCAAAAGCCGTTAATGGAGATGCCGGCGGATGATCACAAGGTTACGACGCTGAAAATGAAATTTACCGATCCGGTCGGTTTATCGAAGCAAAAACCGCAAGAGGATGCGGAATCGCTCGTCAGCTCTAAAATAACCGGCGGTGAAAAATATAAACTGTGGAAAGTCGACAAGGATAAAAAACAGATCATTTTTTACCAGATGTATGACGGCCAGTTGATTTATCAGGATTTTGACTCGTCCACGGATGCGATCGGACAGGTGATTCTGCATCTGAACGATAAAAACGAGGTCGTATCTTACGAGCAGACCATGCTGGAGTCATTCAAGCGAATACAGACGGAGAGCCTGATTCCTGAGCTTGATGCGGTCGAATTATTGTATTCTCAAAATTACTTAAAAGCGAATTGCGCCGTTAAAAGCGTTAAGTTCGGCTATATTGCCCAATATCCGCTGACAAGTACGCAGGTGCTGGCGCCGGTATGGAGAATTACAATCGAAGATAAGTCAAAAGGGACGAAGAAAAAGACACTGCAAACGTACACTGTGAACGCATTGGAAAGTACAGTCATTGATAACAATCAAAATAAATAATGGAGTGAGACACAATGGGCTTGCAATTTAGCGTGCTTGCGAGCGGGAGTACCGGAAACGCGTTTTATCTGGAGACAGAGGAGCACTCTTTTCTGGTGGATGCCGGCCTGAGCGGTAAAGCGATGGACGGGCTGATGGAGAAAATCGGCCGCAAGATAGACGACGTCGACGGCATCTTTGTCACTCACGAGCACAGCGACCATATTAAAGGGCTCGGCGTCATTGCGAGAAAGTACGGACTTCCCGTCTACGCCAATGAAAAGACGTGGAAAGCGATGGAGAATCAGATCGGCAAGCTGGATACCGGACAAAAGTTTTTGTTCCCGATGGAAAGCGTGAAATCCTTCGGCGGGCTTGATGTTGAGTCATTCGGCGTCTCTCATGACGCGGCCGAGCCGATGTTTTATGTTTTCCACTACCAAGGCAGAAAGCTCGCGCTGATGACGGACACCGGGTATGTGAGCGACAGAATGAAAGGCATTATCCGTTCGGCCAATGTGTTTGTGTTTGAAAGCAACCATGATGTCGGCATGCTGCAAATGGGCAGATACCCATGGAGCATTAAGCGGCGGATTTTAAGCGATGTCGGCCACGTCTCCAATGAAGATGCGGCGCTCGCCATGACTGATGTCATCGGCGACGGCACATCGCGCATCTATTTGGCGCATCTGAGCCAAGACAACAATATGAAGGAACTGGCGAGAATGTCCGTGCAGCAGACATTGGCTGCGAAAGGATTTGTCGCCGGGGAAACGTTTCAGTTATTTGATACCGATCCGAAAATCCCGACGCCGCTGTGCGCCGTGTAATTTTTCCAAATGAATCATGATTATTAATCCGCGATCTGACCCACACTATAAGCAAATCGAGTACTCTTGAAAGGATTTGAGATAGGGTGGATTATAATCGCGATGATGAACAGTACGCCTCCGAACAGCCCCGCCGCAGCAAGAGAGGGTACTTTCTATCAAGTCTGATCGGCGTCATCGTCGGGGCCGCGCTCATGGCATTCCTGCTGCCGTACTGGACAGGCGGAGACCATGGGGAAAGCAGCAAAAGCACCAGCCAGCGTCTCGGCAGCGAACAGGTGAAAACAGTTAACGTAAATGTCAATGACGCTGTCACGAATATGGTCAGCCGTGTATCGGATTCGGTAGTCGGCGTTCTCAATATCCAAAAGACCGATATTTGGGGAGAGGGCGGCGAAGCGGGAAGCGGGTCCGGCGTCATTTACAAAAAGAACGGAAACACTTCTTATATCGTAACCAATCACCATGTCATTGAAGGTGCGACTGAGATTGAGATCAGCCTGAAGGATGGCTCACGCGTGCCTGCTGAGCTGATCGGGAGCGACCGTCTGATGGATCTCGCCGTGCTGAAGGTGAAATCTGATAAAATCAAATCGGCCGCCCAGTTCGGCAATTCCGATCAGGTCAAAGTCGGAGAACCGGTCATTGCGATCGGAAATCCGCTCGGGCTTGAATTTGCGGGATCAGTGACACAGGGGATCATTTCAGGCACGGAAAGGGCGGTGCCCGTTGACTCAAACGGCGACGGACAGCCGGATTGGAATGCGGAAGTGCTGCAGACCGATGCCGCGATTAACCCCGGCAACAGCGGCGGCGCTTTGATGGATATATCGGGCAAGGTGGTCGGCATCAACTCAATGAAGATCGCTGAATCCGCCGTTGAAGGGATCGGCCTGTCCATCCCGTCAAAGCTTGTCATTCCCGTTATTCAGGATTTAGAAAAATACGGAGAAGTCAGACGGCCTTTCCTCGGTATTGAGATGAAATCCTTAACGGATATTGCGAGCTACCATTGGAGCCAGACGCTGAAACTTCCGAAAGGCGTTAAAACCGGGGCGGTCATTATGGGTGTCGACGCGTTTTCACCGGCCGGAAAAGCGGGTTTGAAAAAGCTCGACGTGATCACCGGGTTCGACGGACATAAGGTCAATGACGTTGTGGATCTCCGTGAGCGCCTGTATCGCAAAAAGATCGGCGACCGTGTGAACATCACGTTCTACCGTTCGGGAAAGAAAAAAACAGCGGAAGTCAAACTGACAGAAGCGGATCGATTACAGAAATAAAAAACAGCCCGGACAACCGGGCTGTTTTTTATTGATTTATTTGTTAATATTATACTATTATGAAAACGGGAGGTGACACACATGAAAACGGCTGATGTGATCATCGTATTGAATGAAATTGAAGGTGAATGTGAAGGAAGAATTATTTTAGAATGCAGAATTTAAGAACATGAAACATGTTATATTAAACGTCCTTTTTCAGGGCGCTTTTTTTATGCCGTTTTTCAGAAGCCATAAAAAAGAACTGAACGCGGGTCACAACACGTTCAGTTAAAAATGGGTATATTTAGAAAAAGGTAGACGTAAACTTAGAACTTTGTGATTGAAACAGACTGGTGCTGCTGAATTGAAGCGGCAGATAATGATTTTTATTTGCAGATTGCTCCGTTTTCAGCGTTTCCTTTCACCAATTCAGCTTAGATTCCGTTTTGTTTCAGATAAAAGCGAATAATAGAAGGGGAAGCGAAAAAAATAAACACAGGCTGATACATCTAAGGAGAGACTGCATCATGGAAAAGTTGAAAGGCATCAAGCTGAGTGCAGACGGCGAGTCTGCACTCATTGATTCTTTAACGATGGGGCTTCATTACGGAACGGTCCTTAGGGAAGACAATATCGTCGAGGTGTACATCCGTTCTCTGCGCGAAAAGCTGAAGGACAAAGAGCACAAGGTGATTCGCACGGTTCGGGGCGCCGGGTACAGGGTGGATCTGGCATGAAACGGCTGTACAGAACCCTGCGGTTCCAGCTCCTGTTCAGGTCACTGGCGATTTTGGCTTTGCTGTTGTGTTTCATCGGCGGCACTCAGTACATGTTTATGACACGGACGATGTATGAAAATCAGGCGATCAGCATTCAGAGTGATATCAATTCAATGGATCAAAGCGTATGGAGGTCCATCAAAACCCTTGCCCGTTCCGAAACACCGGCTCATCCGAATTTGATTTACCCCGGGGTGACGGTTGCTTTTATCAATCAATCATACAAGATGTCTGTTTTATCAGAAGACCCGCACGCGGGGGCTGCTCCTTCTTTCCCGAAAAAAGTGTACCGGGATGCGCTGACAGATACCATGGCGCTTCACTATCAGGTGGCTCACAATAAGGCGGGTGAGGAAATCATCGTCGTGTTTCAGGCGATTTCCGTTGACGGAAGGCAGGCGGGAGTTGTGCAGATGAGCACGCTGACCCAGCCTTTGAATGATTCGCTTTTCCGCCAGATCAGCATATTTGCGGTGCTTTCCTTTGCGGCTTTGGTCATCGGCCTGTTTGTGTTTTTGCCGGTGATCCGGCTCACACTCAAGCCGCTGTCCCGCATTGTGCGTATGATGGGTGACATTCATGCCGGCAGTCTCGATAAACGGCTGCCGATTGATAAAAGGCAGGCCGAAATTGAGTCATTGGGTATCTCCATCAATCAGATGCTGGAACGGATTGAATCCTCTTTTCAGGCGGAAAAAGAAGCGAAGGAGCGCATCCGGCAGTTTATATCAGACGCATCACATGAGCTGAGAACGCCGCTTACCTCCATTCACGGCTGTATCGAAATGTTAATGCGCGGAGCGGCGGAGAAGCCGGAGCAGAAAGAAAAAGCGCTTCAAAGCATGTACGCGGAATCCGCCAGGGCGAATAAGCTGATAGAGGATCTTCTGTTTCTCGCGAAGATTGACCGGGTGCCGAGCTTTGAAATGAAAAAAGGCGCATTGGGAGACGTCATTTTGGAAATGGAGGCTCAGCTGAAGCTGCTCGCGAGAAACCGGAAGCTCGAGTTCTTTGTCGATCAAAAGATAGAAGCCGTTTTTGACAAAGACAAAATGAAGCAGGTCATTCTCAACCTCTTTTACAATGCGGTGCAGCATACGGATGAAGACAAGGGTGTCATCACCGTCTCCCTGCAGAAAGACGGAGGAATCATGCTTATGATTGCAGATAACGGAACGGGAATCGCTCCGGAGCATGTGCCTCATTTGTTTGACCGTTTTTACAGGGCGGAAACCTCCCGATCCCGTCAATCCGGCGGCGCGGGGCTGGGTCTTGCCATTACAAAAACCATAATCGACAGCCATAACGGAACAATTGAAGTGAAAAGTGAGCAGGGAAAAGGCTCTGTGTTCATCATCCGGCTGCCGGGATAAACCGGGCAGAAGGAAGAAAAATCACAATTTATATATGAATTCTAAATTTTCAAAAAATAACTTGTCCTTTTCCAATATTGGTGATAATATCTAGTTATTGGTAAAGGGGGTGTGTACTGATGAAGATTGAAGAACTTGATCTTGATACAGAAACAGCAAGCTTGGTGCATCGTTGCTAGTAAAGCCGTGACTCCCCTCATTGGGGAGTTATTATCTTTCAGGGGGTATGTCATGATGTCAACGTACTGTAAGCGCTGGAAGTTTAAAGACAGCGTGCAGGTGCTGACCTACACGGCGCATATTATCATTCAATATCGAAAGGCGATTAAGCTTGCGCATACGAGTGAGATCAAAGAGGCGGTTGAACGGCTGACCATCGGCTGTGAAAAACAAGAGCTTTCTGATCTTCTGGGAGAAGAAGCGGGAAACCAGTTTTTCGATGCGTTAATGAAATTGGATGCTTTAATAGAGCCATGGCAAAACGGCCGTGAAGGCCGCATCACTGAAAAGCAGCTGTACCATTTTGAGAAATACAACCAAAACCCTAATCTGATCCAAAACAGATTAGACGGCAGCAGGGCAGCGATCGTGGGTCTGGGGGGCGTCGGAACGATCATTCTTCAAAATCTTTTGGCGGCGGGCATGCAGCATTTTATTCTCATTGATTTCGATGCCGTATCAGTACATAACCTGAACAGACAATTCGTCTATAATCAATCTTCTGTAGGCAAATTAAAGATCTCAGAATGCAGAGATTATATTGCGGGTATCAATCCCCATGCGGACGCAGCACTTTACCATCAGGAAATGACACAGCCGCAGGACCTGCGTGTGTTAGATCCGTATGAAATTGATATCGTCATAAATGCCGCTGACAAACCCCATAACATTTCTGAATGGGTTTACCGGTATTGTAAGGAGCGGAATATCGCGTTTATGACCGGGGGTGTCGGCAGCTTCAGCGGCCAATGGGGGCCTCTGCTCACGCCTGAATCCTATCAATCCGGCGTCACCTATGAAAAAAACATGCCGGCCGGACTTCTGAACTGTTACCCCGATGAACCGATCAAAGGTTCCTTAGGAGCGACAAACGGTATTATATCCTCGTTTATGTCTCATGACATTATCACATACCTTGCAGGCGGAAGCCCGAAATCCCTGAATACCCGCATCGGCCTGGACTTTGACGGCCTTCATATTACAGAAACGAAGCTTTCTCAAAAGGAAAGCGCTTTATGAAGACGATGCATCGTACGGCGAGAAAACCGGGCGACCCTCTAAAAATAGAAATCGACACAAGCCCGATACGCTTGAACCCATTAGATACGCAGGATTACACAAGCAAGATGATTTGCAGCATTATGTATGAAAGTCTGCAGGACGGCTATAACTGCCGGATCATCCGCAAAGATCCCCGCACCTGTCAGGTGGACATTCACCCGGACTATTTAGGCGACGCCGAGGGCGTGGTTCAAACGATCATCTATCATCTGACGAAAGAAAATCAAAGCCCCCATCTCGGCAGTTTCCTGAACATAAAACAGGCCGTTCCGTATGTAAAAGGCCTCGTCTCATCCGATCAGCTCGGGGTGAACGTAACAGGCGAAAAACGCTTTGAAGTCACCTTGGACGAGCCGTCTGATGAAATAGAAGCCGTTTTGCAGAGCAGCTTTCTGATTCCGGGGACCGCCGGGGGCGATGTGCCGGAAAACGGCCCGTACCGATTCAAGCGCACGTTTGAGAAGGGGCTGGAATTTGAGCGGAATCCGCAATATAAAATGACGCCCGCGGATCACCGCACGGTTCAGACCATCCAATTTATTTTGAATGATGATCTGGAAAAAAGCATCGGGCTGTACGAAGCGAATCAAACGGACGTGACCTGCCACACCCAGTTTCATCATTCAAACATGAGGTATCGGCAGTATGCTGATTTTAAAGAAAATCATTTGCCGATGTTATTTACCTTCAAGGTAAAGGACGACATGCTGAGAACTTTCATTCAGCATTATTTTGATAAACAAAAGCTGGCCGGGGATTTGGGGCATATCATCACACCGACTGATTCACTGATCGGTATATGGGAAAGCGGGAGGACACCGCAGAAAGATCCGCCCCTTTTGACAAAAGAAGAACCGATCCGAATCGTTTATGCCGATTATTATCCCAACGGAGAGATCATTGAAAGGCTGGCTGGTCTGTTTCGGCGGGCCGGAGCGGACGTATCCGTCTCCCGCGTCTGTCATTTCAATGATTATTACCATATGGATAAAAGCGGGTTTGATATTGAGCTCCATTTGTTCCTGCCGGCTTACATGCATGAGCTGAGCTATATCAAATATTTCATCCGCGACATCAGCGATCCAGAGAAGAAAAAAACGATCATTGATGCCATAGGATCTGAAAAAAAGAAGGAACTTTTTGGGTTATTCGAGAATACAACTCATTATTGCCCAATTTGTTTTGGGAAAAGTCTGTATCTGCAAGATCCATGTATAGAGGGTTTTAGTGTAAAGACTGACGGGCTCCTTTCTGTTCATGATGTTAAATGCAGATAGCTGGAAAGGGGTATTCATTTGCGGAATCGAAATTTGCTTTACTTCTCCGGTTTTTTCGGAAACTTCTTTTTCGAACGGGGAATTTGGATTTTATATTTAACAAGTATGAATTATTCATTGTTTCTAGTGGGCATCCTGCAATCGGTCCTGAATTTGGCGATGTTTCTGGCGGAAGTGCCGAGCGGCGTCATCTCGGACAGAATCGGGAGAAAAAAATCGCTCTTGCTCGGCCATTTTATGGTCATTGTCTATTTGGTGATGTTCCTGAGCTTCCATAACTTCATCGCCCTCTTCATCGCCCATATTATATACGGTATCGGGCTGACGTTTATATCAGGAACGGATCACGCCTTTTTGTTTGATTCACTGAAAGAACAAGGGAAAGAAAAGTGGTACGGCAAATCCATCGGAAATTATAACGGACTTGTCATACTCGGTCTTGCGATCGCCATGGGCATCGGCGGCTACTTGCAGGAAATATCATGGTCGTATGTGTTTATCGCCGGGATTGTCACTCAGCTGATTGCAATGGCGGTCATTACACAGCTGACGGAAATCAAATTTGAAAACAGTGAACACGAAACGCAGACGGTCGGTGACATCTTAAAAGAAGTCAAAGATTTCTTCAGGCTGAACAAAGCCTTTAAATATCTGGTGCTGTCACTCTCCGTTTTCTTTGCGATTACATCGGTTTTTTATATGTACGGACAAGATCTGTTAAGTCAGGAAGGGCTGTCCGTGCGCAATATATCCATTATTTTTGCGGGACTGTCCATCTTGCAGGCGCTGTGCTCCATCTTTTCTTCCAAGCCGGCGGAAAAATTCACGCCGAGGCGCGTGCTTCTGCTGACATTCTGCATCATCGGGGCGGCCTACCTGTTTATACCTTCGGGCAGTCTGTACGTGACGATTGCAGCTTTTGTCGTCATTAACGCGCTCTATGATGTGATAGAACCCGTATCCAGTCAGGTGGTGAATAATGAGATTCCGTCCAGAACGAGAGCCACTCTGCTTTCCATTATCAGTTTGATGACCTCGCTCTTCATGTTCATTGCCTTTCCGTTTATCGGATTCTTAACGGACTATTTTGATTCAGCTTTGCTGCTGACCGCAATCGGGGTATTATCCATCTTATTGTCGCTGTTTATGATGCTCAGCTTTTACAAACTGAAAGCGAGCGTCGCCATCCAGAATAAAGTCGAGCTTTGAACCAGAATGACAAAGGGATGATGTGAGTTGCTGAATATTCATAATCTTACGGTAAATTTAGCGGGAGATACCATATTCAAACAAGTTTCTTTTTTCATCAATGAAGGTGAAAAAGTGCTTGTGGCCGGGCCGAACGGTTCCGGCAAAAGCACGCTGTTCAGGGTGCTTTCCGGAGAGCTTGAGGCAGATGAAGGAACGATTGCGATCAACAAAGGGGCGAAGGTCGGTTTGCTGAAGCAGATCGCTGATCCCCATGAGGATCTGACGTTGTATCAATATCTGGAAAAATCGTTTGAAGCTCTCGCGGCGATCCAGAACGAAATGAAGGCCATTGAGCTGAAGCTTTCGGAACCGATGAGTGATGACGAGCTGACTGCTTTATTGGAAAAGTACAGTCAATACACGGAAACATTTGAGCGGAACAACGGCTACCAGATGCATGCGATGATTGACGAGGTATGCAACGGGCTCAGCCTCAGCGAATTAAAGGATCAGCCGTTTTCAAAGCTGAGCGGCGGCGAAAAAACAAAAGCCGGCCTTGCCGAAATTTTAATCCGCAACGACGACGTTATACTGCTGGACGAGCCGACCAACCATTTGGATGTCCATGCGATTGAGTGGCTTGAAGGGTTTATTAAAAAATCGAACAAAACCATTCTGTTTACGACCCACGATAAAACGTTTGCCGACCAAACGGCGATGAAGGTGCTCGAGATTGACGATACCGAGGTGAAGATTTGGCCTTACGGCTTCAGCGAATACTTGAAAAAGCGGGAAGAATTCATCATCGCCCAGTTTGAGAAATATGAAGAACAGCAGAGAAAAATACAGAAGATGAAGGAATCCATCGCCCAGCTGAGAGATTGGGCCAACCGCTCAAATCCGCCGTCTGTCGGCCTGCACAGACGCGCGAATAATATGGAAAAGGCGCTGAAAAGGATCGAGCTGATCAATAAGCCGGTCCGGACGGAGCAAAAATTAAAAAACGCATTTCAGGAAGCGGGCGCCGGTTCAAAAGATATTGTGTTCATTGAAAACGGAAAGGTGACCAACGGATCTTCTCTTTTATATCAAAATGTGAATCTGCGAATAAAGCATAAAGACAGAATCGGCATCGTCGGCAGAAACGGCGTCGGCAAAACAACGCTGATCCGCTGCATCATCGGGGAAAGAGAACTGTCGGACGGCACCATTAAAGTGGGAGAAAATCTTAAAATAGGCTACATTGATCAAAAGAGCCATGTCGGAGATTCGAGTCAGACGATTCTGCAATTCTTTAAAGAAAATCTGCTGACTGAAGAGGGCATGGCCCGGAATATGCTGGCCAAGTACGGATTTTACGGGTCGTCGGTCTTTAAAAAACTTTCCGTCCTGTCGGGCGGTGAGAGAATCAGGCTGAAGCTGTCCATCTTAATGGAAAAAAAGCTGAATGTCCTGATCCTGGATGAGCCGACCAACCACTTGGATATTGAATCTCAGGAAATTCTCGAAAACAGCCTGATGCAGTTTCAAGGCACCATCATCTGCGTTTCTCACGACAGAAACCTGCTGGAGAAGTTCAACAAGATTTTCTGGCTTGAGAATCAAAACGTCACCATCTTTTCAGGTCCATACAGTTACGCCAAACAAAAAAAACGGCAGATTGCCGAATAAAAGGGGAATGGATATGACCATTGACAGACTGACAATCAATGAGTTATCGTACGATCTTTTTGTAAGCGAGTATGCTGATAAGAAACCTTTTATTTTGACGGGGGCAATGGATCACTGGGAATGCAGGCCGTGGACGCTTGAATACATTGACGAACACTATGGGGACAGAATGGTCACCATCCGGAAATCAGATATCGAAGGGGTCAAAACGTTTAAACAAGTAAAGCTTTCCAACTATATCGAGTACATTGATCAGAATGATGACAAATGGTACTGTGACTGGAATTTTACGCAGCTGAACCAAAATGACTTAGACCTTGTCTATTCCGCACCCGAGTATTTTACAAAAGACACATTGAGAGCGGATGAAGAAACGGGACGGGACTGGAAATGGTTCTTTCTCGGTTCTAAGCAGACAGGCACACCGCTGCATCAGGATTTTAACAACACGCACGCGTGGAACGGCGTCATTTTTGGGGAGAAGGAATGGATCTTCTATCATCCGGACGACTCTCCGTATTTGTACGAAGGAAATATCAATGTCTTTGATGAAAAAGACATTGAGCAAAAACCGCTGGTGAAAAAGGCGTCTCCGATCCGCTTCAGACAAAAGGCGGGAGAAATCATTTACGCGCCGCGCCATTGGTGGCATCAAGTCGAGAATACGGAACATACATTGGCAGTGAGTGAGAACTTTTGGTTTACCGGAGAGCGGCTTGCCAATCAGATATAAACGAAAGGCTGAGGAGCATCTCAGCCTTTTTTTGTATGGATTCATTTCATCCGGTCCAGACCGAATTTTTTCAGGCGGTATTGCAGGCTCTGTCTGCTGATTCCGAGCTCGTTTGCCGTTTTGGATATGTTATTGCCGTGTTTTCTCAGGGTTTTTTCGATCATGTATTTTTCGAAGTTTTCCATTTTGTCTTTTAAATCGGTGCCGGGCTGGGTGCTTGCGGCGGCTTTGGCTTCCGTGTCAGCCGGTTTGATTTTCATCCGGTATTGGTAAGGCAGGTGGGCCGCCGTAATCGTCGTTTCATCCGTCATAAAGTTCATGGCGCCTTCAATCATATGTTCAAGCTCGCGGATGTTGCCCGGCCAGTCATATTCCAGGAAGAATCGCTGCACATCGTCACTGATCGAATCGACATGCATTTGGAACAGGTGATTGTTTTTCTGGATAAAGACTTCGGCCAGAGGCAGAATATCCTCCTTGCGCTCCCGGAGCGGGGGAATGATCAGTGTGACAACGCTTAAGCGGTAGTATAAATCTTTGCGCAGCCGCTCTTCCGAAATGGCGGTGATCGGGTCTTCATTCATCGTGGCGATGATGCGGACGTCAATCGGTTTGTCCTGCGCTGATCCGATGCGCCTGATTTTCTTTTCCTGAAGGGCGCGGAGCAGTTTTGCCTGCAGGCTGAGGTTGAGCGAGTTGATCTCATCAAGGAGCAGGGTGCCTCCCTGCGCCTGCTCAAATAAGCCGGGCTGGTCGATGGCTCCGGTAAAGGCGCCTTTTTTCGTGCCGAATAAAATACTTTCGACCAGGCTATCCGGCAGGGCGGCGCAGTTTTGTGAGATGAACGGGGCGCCTGAGCGCTGGCTGCCGTTATGAATGCTTTGGGCGAACAGTTCCTTGCCCGTTCCCGTCTCGCCGGCCAAAAGCACCGATGATGATGTGCGGGTTGCCCGTTTTGCGTTTTCGATGACTTCCCGAATAACCGAGCTGTTGCCGAGAATACTGTCAAACGTGTAGCTGTTCTGTTCTTTCCTGTGCATGTTCTCCCTGATCAGCCGTTCGAGCTTGGTGACGTCCTTGGCGATTTCCACGGCTCCCTTGATCTCGCCGTTTTGCACAATCGGGAAGGTGTGGTTGATCGTCGTGATTTCCTGGCCTTTGTTATTGAAATAGCTTTGCTTTACATTTTTAATCGTTTTGCCTTCTTGAAGGGCCTGAACGAGCGTACTGTCCTGCTGATTGGAAAACATAAATACATCAGTCAGGTTTTTATGCAGGACGTCCCGTTCATCCATATCTTCAATCTGCATCATTTTCTTATTGTAAATGACGGTGCTGCCCTTCTCGTCCACCACATGCAGCCCGACATCAATCTCTTCCAAAATGCTTTGTAACACGA
Organism: Bacillus sp. FSL R5-0443; assembly: GCF_038608285.1. Taxonomy (NCBI): domain Bacteria; kingdom Bacillati; phylum Bacillota; class Bacilli; order Caryophanales; family Bacillaceae; genus Bacillus; species Bacillus sp. FSL R5-0443. Next base: position 4,131,477 of record NZ_CP152013.1, on the reverse strand, counting down.
GTGTGTAAAATTCGCTGGTTGTGTGCAGGTCAATTCCTCCTCTCAATCGTCTTAACATTCATTATTTTAAAATAAATCGAACTGGAAACGCAAAAAACTTTTGCGCTTGGACAATGTTTAAAAATAAATGGAAATTTAGGTAATAAAACCATTGACTTTTTTAGGAAAAGGGCTAATATTTAGATATATACTTAAATATCTAAATTATGTATGTATGAGAGGGGGAAAGTTTTTGAATAAAGCTTTTAAAGCACTGGCCGATCCTACAAGGAGAAGAATTTTGGACTTATTAAAGAAACAAGACATGACAGCTGGTGAAATTGCGGAACACTTCGACATGTCAAAACCCAGTATTTCTCATCACCTTACCATATTGAAAAATACTGATTTGGTTCACGATGAGAGGAAAGGCCAATTTATTATGTATTCATTAAATACCACTGTATTACAGGATCTTATAGGCTGGTTCTTTTCTCTGACTGATTCAGAACATGATAATAAGAAAGGCGGGGAATCATGAAAAAATATCTCTTTTCAGCAGGAATCATAGTTTTAACTGTTTTCACATGGGTTTGCACATATTCATCTTTACCGGACAATTTGGCGACACACTGGGGATTAAACGGAAGTGCAAATGATTACCAAACGAAAGCTAATGCGATGATGATGCTTATTGGCATCATGATTATTCTATATATTTTAATGGTTATCATCCCTAAGATTGATCCTAAAAATAACTACAAAACATTTATCCGGCCATATATGGCTATATTTAATACAATGTTTGCGGTTCTGTTTGTCATTAATCTGATTACCATCTTGACCGGTCTGGGATATGATCTCCCTATATCTTATTTAGGAAACTTTATAGTGGGAGTCATTTTCATGGTGTTTGGAAACTTCATTCAGATCGTTAAGCCTAATTTCTTTTTAGGGATAAGAACACCTTGGACGCTGAGCAGTGAAAGAGTTTGGAAGGATACACACAGGGTTAGTTCGAAACTTTTTGTCTTAGCGGGCATGCTCATGATGCTTGCAGCTTTTTTGCCGCCGGTGTATAGAGTGTCAGTCATTTTCATGTCTGCGATCGGCTGTATCATATTATCTTTACTATATTCTTACATTGTATATCAGAGACAATTGAATAAATAACTGTTGAGTAGGAGCAATCTAATTGGATTGCTCCTATTTTGTCAGCGGGAAACGCAAAAAAATTTTGCGCTTGGCTGAAGTTTGCACACAAACTGCCGGAAAATTTTGCGGGAAAAGAAAGAATGCTGGCGAAACATCCCGTTTTTTCGGATTGGCACGGAACTTGCTTTATAAAAAGGGAAAGCAAGATCTAATGTTGAATGATTACAAAACAAGGGGGAATCAGATTATGTCAGCTTTCACAAAATCTCAAGAAATTATCAGCCAAACTTCACATTACGGCGCGAACAACTATCATCCTCTGCCGATTGTTATTTCTGAAGCGCAGGGTGTTTGGGTAAAAGACCCTGAAGGCAATCAATATATGGATATGCTGAGTGCTTATTCTGCGGTGAACCAGGGGCACAGACATCCGAAGATCATTCAGGCGCTGAAGGATCAGGCTGATAAAATCACTCTGACGTCACGCGCGTTCCATAATGATCAGCTCGGTCCGTTTTATGAGAAAACAGCCAAGCTGACCGGAAAAGATATGATTCTGCCGATGAATACGGGGGCGGAAGCCGTTGAATCCGCTGTCAAAGCGGCGAGACGCTGGGCATATGAGGTCAAAGGAGTAGCGGATAATCAGGCGGAAATCATTGCGTGTATCGGCAACTTCCACGGCAGAACGATGCTTGCGGTATCCCTTTCTTCAGAAGATGAGTATAAACGCGGTTTCGGACCAATGCTTCCGGGTATAAAATTAATTCCATACGGAGACGCAGAAGCGCTGCGCCGGGCGATCACGCCGAACACAGCCGCTTTTTTATTCGAACCGATTCAGGGAGAAGCGGGCATCGTCATTCCGCCGGAAGGATTTTTACAAGAAGCGGCCGCCATTTGTAAGGAAGAAAATGTGCTTCTGATCGCTGATGAAATTCAGACGGGACTCGGCCGCACAGGGAAAACATTCGCGGTTGACTGGGAAAATATCGTACCGGATATGTTCATCTTAGGCAAAGCACTCGGCGGGGGCGTCTTCCCGATTTCGTGCATCGCGGCGAACCGTGACATTCTCGGTGTGTTTAACCCGGGTTCCCACGGCTCGACATTCGGCGGAAACCCGCTCGCTTGCGCGGTATCGCTCGCATCTCTTGAAGTCCTTGAGGAAGAAGGGCTGGCAGAGCGTTCCCTTCAGCTTGGCCGTTATTTTAAAGAAGAGCTTGAGAAAATCGATAACCCGATCATAAAAGACGTGCGCGGACGCGGCCTGTTTATCGGCGTTGAACTGACAGAAGCGGCCCGCCCGTACTGTGAAAAGCTGAAAGGCGAAGGGCTTTTATGCAAAGAAACACATGATACCGTGATCCGTTTTGCACCGCCGTTAATGATTTCCAAGGAAGACTTGGACTGGGCGATCCAAAAGATCACAAACGTGCTTCAAAACGCGTAAAACCTTGATGCGGCAATGCTTTCCCTCGGCTTGTATGGAATTTACAAATAAAAAATTCAGCACACTCTATTTGCGCGGCGACAGTATTTTAGTATAATGTATCTTTATGTACGAAAATGAATTTCATATAACATTCATATACAAATAGAGGCTCTTTGGACAGCAAATCGGTTTCAAAGCACCGGCTTGGTTCCAATACAAGTTGCTGAAGGGGTGCAGAATAGTGAATACAAATCAAAAAGAGAATCAGCTTCAGCGCACAATGAAATCACGCCATTTGTTTATGATTTCTTTGGGCGGAGTGATCGGCACCGGGTTTTTCCTGAGTACCGGATTTACAATTAACCAGGCGGGACCGCTGGGCGCGGTTCTGTCTTATCTGGTCGGCGGTTTTATTATGTTTTTGACAATGCTCTGCTTAGGCGAGCTTGCGGTTGCCCTTCCCGTATCAGGGTCGTTTCAGACGTACGCAACCAAATTCATCAGCCCCGCTTTCGGTTTCGCATTCGGCTGGCTCTACTGGCTCGGCTGGGCGGTGACATGCGCCATTGAGTTTTTATCTGCGGGGCAATTGATGCTCCGCTGGTTTCCGCATGTTCCCGTATGGGTGTGGTGCCTCGTGTTTGTCGGACTGATGTTTCTTTTGAACGCCATTACCACAAAAGCGTTCGCTGAGTCGGAATTTTGGTTTTCCGGTATTAAAATTTTAGTCATTCTGCTGTTTATTATTTTGGGCGGCGCCGCCATGTTCGGCCTGATTGACATGAAACACGGCGAGCAGGCTCCTTTCTTCTCTCATTTTTATGAGGATGGATTGTTTCCGAACGGCATTAAGGCTATGCTTATTACGATGATTACCGTAAACTTCGCGTTCCAGGGAACGGAGCTGATCGGGGTTGCCGCGGGAGAAAGTGAAAATCCCGAGAAAACGATTCCGCGCTCTATCCGGCAGACGGTATGGAGAACGCTTGTCTTTTTCGTTCTCTCCATCATCGTCATTGCCGGGATGATTCCGTGGAGGCAGGCGGGAGTGGTCGAAAGCCCGTTTGTCGTGGTGTTTGAACAAATCGGTATTCCATATGCCGCCGATATTATGAACTTTGTTATCTTAATTGCGCTGCTCTCAGTGGCCAACTCAGGCCTGTTTGCATCGACGCGTATCTTATATGCCATGGCGAACGAAGGACAAGCCTTTAAATCGCTCGGCAAAATAAATAAACGCGGCGTGCCGATGAACGCTCTGATCGTGACGCTGGCCGTCGCCTGCCTGTCACTGCTGTCTAAAGTGGCAGCGCCGGAAACCGTTTATATGTTTCTCTTATCATTAGCCGGACTAAGCGCGCAGGTCGGCTGGATTACGATTTCCCTGTCACAGCTGATGTTCAGACGGAAATACATCCGCGAAGGCGGCAAAGTGGAAGACCTGAAGTTTAAAACACCGCTGTACCCGGTGCTGCCTATTATCGGGCTGACGTTAAACACGGTTGTTCTGATCAGCCTCGCATTTGATTCAGAACAGCGGCTCGCCCTTTATTGCGGCATCCCGTTCATGGCGGTGTGCGTTATCGTCTATCATCTGTATGTAAAGAAGCATAAGCAGTCAGAAAAACAGATAGAGCTTTAAATCTTTTCGTGTCCAAGTCATCTTTGAGAAACCCGCACAGGACAACATACAACATGTTGAGGTGGAAAAACGGATGAACAAGAATATCTCAGTTATTGGAATGCCGATGGATTTAGGACAAGCACGACGCGGAGTGGACATGGGCCCGAGCGCCATCCGCTATGCGCATCTCATTGAACGGTTATCTGACATGGGGTATGCGGTGGAAGACTTAGGCGACATCCCCGTCAATCGTGAAAAACTCAAAAATGATGAAGAGCTGAAAAATCTGAACTCTGTGCTCTCGGGGAACGAGCAGCTCGCCCAAAAGGTGGACAGCGTCATTGAGAATGAGCGGTTCCCTCTCGTCTTGGGCGGCGATCACAGCATCGCGATCGGAACGCTGACAGGAACGGCAAAGCACTATAAACAGCTCGGCGTCATCTGGTACGACGCGCACGGCGACTTAAACACCCTGGAAACATCGCCGTCAGGCAATATTCACGGAATGCCGCTGGCCGTCAGCCTCGGCGTCGGGCACGACACGCTGGTGAATCTGGGCGGGTATACCCCGAAAATCAAGCCGGAGAACGTCGTCATCATCGGCGCGAGATCGCTTGATGAAGGCGAGCGTGAGTACATTAAGGAAACAGGCATGAAGGTCTATACGATGCATGAGATTGACCGCCTCGGCATGACAAAGGTCATTGAAGAAACCATTGACTACTTGTCAGACTGTGACGGCGTTCACCTCAGCCTTGACCTCGACGGCCTTGATCCGAGCGACGCGCCCGGCGTAGGCACACCTGTCGTCGGCGGCATCAGCTACCGTGAAAGCCATTTGGCAATGGAGATGCTGTATGATGCCGACATCATCACTTCAGCTGAATTTGTCGAAGTCAACCCGATCCTCGATCACAAAAACAAAACCGGCAAAACAGCGGTCGAGCTGGTAGAATCTTTGTTAGGAAAAAAACTGTTATAAAATATGCGCCTCCGCACCTGCGGAGGTTTTTTTGTTGCCACGAGGAAACTAGCGGGCTGCCACCCTCTTTTTGAACCTGTAAATATGATATATTTATTACACAAAATGGGAAAGGGAGGTGTCCTGACAGATGGCTGAAGTGATGGCCCACGAAACAGTTGCGAAAAAAATCAGTGACTGGTATGAGGAAATCAAAAAGCACAACACTGAATCGGCTGAGGCGTTAAGAGAACAACTGCTTACGGATCTGCAAAATATGACACAAAATCAAACGGTGCTCCTTTATTTTAATTTAATTGATTCCCGCTATAAGCTTTTGATGGAAGAGTATGAGAAAACAGACGGCATTTTAAAAACGATCCAGCTGAACGCCGATAAAGAAAAAACAGATCAGATGATTCAATACTACTATTATTTCTTTTCCGGAATGCACGAGTTTTACCGTAAACGGTTTATGAACGCCATTAATTTTTACCGGATTGCTGAAAGCAGGCTCCGGCACATACCGAATGAGATTGAAAGAGCCGAGTTTAATTATCAAGTGGCGATTGCCTACTATGAAATCCGCCAAAACTACTTTGCGATGAACCACGCGGAAAAAGCGTTGGAGATCTACAAAGCCAATGAAATGTACGCGGTCAGAGAAGCACAGTGTTTAATGGTGATCGGCTGTAACAGAATGGACTTGTTTCACTACCAGAAAGCCGAAGAGCTCCTGCAGACGGCGGTTCATCAAGCCGCCAAAGCGGGCGATCCGCATATTGAGGCGCTCGCCCACTTTAACGCAGGCATTTGCTATGAAAGACAGGAAAAGCTTGAGGAGGCGCGGGTCGAGTTTGAAACGGCTCTCGATCAAAAGGAGCATTTGCAATCAGCGTATTCGGTGCGGAGTCTGTACATGCTGGCCAGAGTGTTATTGAAACAGGAACAGACGGATGAGGGCCGGTTTTGGCTGCATAAAGCGCTGAATGCCGCTGAAGAAAAAAACGAGCCCGTATACACCCAAAAGCTGCGCATCTTACAGCATGTCTTTATTGACCGCAATGAAGAAGCGCTTGAATCAGCTTTCGCCGAGTTAAGAAGGAAAGAGCTGTGGAGTGACGTTTCCGACTTGTCGTATCAGGCCGCGGCGCATTTTAAAAAACAGGAGAATTACAAACCGGCGGCGAAGTATTTTCAAGAATCAATTGATGCCAATGACCAAATTTTGAGATTAACGGAGGGGATTCGTAATGAAAACATGTAAATTCATTGTACTCTCAGCAGCCTTGGCAAGTCTCATTTCGATTGGATTATTTGCGCAAACTGGTTCAACGGCACAAGCCGAACAAATCATAAAACTGGCGGAAAACGGAGCTTTCGGATAATACTTCATGATACCGCTTTCAGTCCGTGTTTTGTAAGGAGTGATTCAATGGCTATCACGCTGCGGCCGATGACAGGACAAGAATTTCAGTCCTATCTCGCTCATTCAACCAAGCATTACGGTGAAGAAAAGGTAAAAGCGGGAACGTGGCTGCCTGACGAAGCGCCGGAATTAGCGGAGCTGGCGTTTGAAGACCTGCTTCCTGACGGCTTGGAGACGGCCGATCACTATTTATGGACGCTGACATTGGACGGAAAGGAAAATGCCGGCTGGCTGTGGCTGCACGCCGATCCGGACCACCCGCAGCAGGACGCATTTATTTATGATTTCGGCCTTCATCCGCCTTTCCGCGGCAAAGGCTATGCGAAAGAGGCGCTCGCAAGGCTGGAGGACAAAGCCAAAGACCTGGGTGTCCGCAAGATTTCTCTCCATGTGTTCGCTCATAACGAAACGGCGCGGAAGCTGTATGAGAAGACCGGATTTCTGGAGACGGATGTCATCATGAGCAAAAAGCTGTCATGAAAAGAGGCCCGCACGATGGGCCTCTTTTGTTATTCATCTAACAATGTCATCATGTGTTCCGGATAACGCTCGCCGGCCGCGGTGCCGATCGGAAACATCTCATCCAAACGCGCCTTCACATCCTCGGGAAGCACAATGTCGAGAGCGGCGAGGTTCTCTTCCAAGTAGTGTTTCTTTTTTGTGCCCGGGATCGGAATGAGATCATCGCCATTTGCGAGAACCCATGCGAGCGCAAGCTGAGGAGCAGTGATATTCATTTCCCGGGCAATGGCGGTAAGTTTTTGGACGAGCCCTATATTCACCGCCAAATTGTCTCCCTGGAATCTCGGCGTTCTTCTTCTGTAATCATCGGCATCCAGCTGATCGGTCGACGTCATCTTTCCGGAAAGAAAACCTCTGCCGAGCGGACTGTAAGGCACAAATGAAATGCCGAGCTCACGGCAGGCGGGCAGCACATGCTCCTCCGCTTCCCTGCTCCATAAAGAATATTCCGATTGAAGCGCGGCAATCGGGTGAATGCGGACGGCGCGCCTGATCGTTTCTGCGGAAGCCTCTGACAATCCGATATATCTCACCTTTCCTTCGTCTATCAGCTCCTTCATGGCGCCGACAGTTTCTTCAATCGGCACCCGCGGATCAACCCGGTGCAGAAAGTAAAGGTCGATATAATCCGTCCCAAGGCGTTTCAGACTGGCGTCACACGCTTTTTTCACATAATCGGGCCGTCCGTTAATTTCGATAAACTCACCCTTTTCGCTTCGGACATAACCGAATTTCGTCGCGAGGTAAAGCTCCTTTCTGAATGGGGCGAGTGCTCTGCCGACAAGCTCTTCATTTGCACCCAATCCATATTGATCAGCCGTATCAAACAAATTCACGCCGAGATGAACGGCATGATGCAGGGTGGAAATCGACTCTTCCTCACTCTGGCTGCCGTAGTATTCCGACATGCCCATGCACCCTAACCCCATTGCGGAAACCCGCATCGAACCGATCGTTCTGTCCTTCATATGTCCTCCCCCTTTCTTGTATGATAACCGGATTTCCTGATATTTGAAAATGTTTTATGCATATGATTTACATATTGTTATAAAATTTTTAAAAATCTGTAAATTATCTATTTTTTTATCGCAATTCCGTCATATAATACAAATGTGGAAAAATTATACTCAAAGAAAAGAGGCGAAGTAATATGTGTAAAAAGCTGTTCAAAGCCGTCCTCCCGTTTGCCCTGTCATTCACCATGGTTCTGTCATTCTCCGGTATGAATGTAAAAGCGAAAGAAACAGAAACAGCCCGCTACGCAAAAGAAATCGCAGAGCTTCAGCAGGGCACGACTCCTCAAGACGTTCTCCAATCCGCCAAAGAGCTTGCTAAACAGAAGCACGTTTCAACAGAAGTAATTCTCAAGCAGTTTCATCAAGAAATCACGGCAGACAAGGTGCAGGGAAATATAATCGCTTCCAAAGAAGGGCTCTCTGCGATGGGCGGATCGTCAGGAACCAAAAAACTTCCGAAAAGCACAAAAGGCAATATTTATTACACGAACTCATACACCGCTTATTACAACCACGGGCATGTCGGCATGTATTCATCCGCTGATAAAATTGTTGAATCCGTGCCGGGAGACGGCGTCCGCCAGATTGCTTATAACGGCAGAGAAGTCGAAGACAATTCAATCGTTCAGACCGTGAAAGTTACCGATGCCCAAAAACAAGCCGCCGCTGACTGGGCTGTATCAAGAGTCGGTGATGAGTACTCCTTCAACTTCGTCAATAACAGAAATACGGGCCATGAAGGCGCCAAAAACTGCTCAAAACTGCTGTGGTCGGCATTCCTTTTAAAAGCGGGGATTGATATCGACTCTAATGGCGGCTTAGGCGTATACCCGCGCGACATCACAAGCTCGTCCTACACAACCACGATTCTGACCATTCACTAAGGAGAACAACGTGAAAAAAATCATCTGGATACCCTTAGTGATCATCGCCGCCGCAGCGGTTTTATGCTTCTTCTATTTCCGCACGGAAGATCCTGCGGAGGTTGTGAGAGACACATTAAATGACCCTGATTTTCTGAAAGATAAAGAGGCGCTGCTGTACTTCTCCACTGCGGCTGACCAAGACACGTTCGGCGGCGGAAAAAGCTATGCCCTCTTCGCCGATGAAAAAGGACGGCTTTCTTCTTATCACATGAAGGGGCTTGAGCTCGGATCGGCCAAAGTGCATGACGGCAGCGTGCTGCTGGAGGACAAAAAAGGAATCTATACCGTTCAGGACGGCCTTCACACGTATAAAAGAGCGTACCAGCATACGGGAGACAGCGCGGGATATATCGAACGGGCGAAAGGCTTTTACACGCTGTATAATTCGGGCTACGACAAGAGCGGCGGCAGCTATCGCTCAGAGCTGTACCGCCAGATTGACGGCAGGTGGAAGCAAAACGTCATCCCGCACTACATCCGCGCTTCAGGCTTTTTTAAAGATCATCTTTTCGCACTCACGCCGACAGATGACGAAAAAGGCTATCACATCCAAGACATTCAGACCGATAAAGAAAAGCTCCATACAACATCAATCGCGACATGGACGTATAAAGAAGGCACGTCTGTCGAATCCCAGCTCACCGCGGACGACAGCGCCGTCTGCTTTGTCACCAGAGGGGAAAAAGCAGATCATATCTATCAAATGGTGAAAGTCATGAAAAACAACGGCGCCATCAAAACGTATGACATCGCCGCTTATAAAAATGACGAACAGACGATCTATGACTCCATGCCGTTCAGCTTCAAAAAAAGCTTTTTCATGGAGCGGCGCAGCTTCTATTTCGTTGACGGCTTCGGAAACGTGTACCGTATCAACCCTGAGACCGGAAAAAGCAAAAAAGCCTTCAAGCTCCCCGCATCACGAATGAAAGCCGACTTCAAGGAGCTGACCCATCAAAACGGAAAGCTGTATCTGTTTACGTACAGCTACAAAAAGCCCGCCAAAATCGAATCCTTCGACCTGAAAACGGGCAAAAAGCTGAATGACCTGACCATCCCAAACTTAAAAAACATCGTCACGCCGAAAAGCCATCTCAAGCTGTATGATGTGCAGGTGATGGGTGGGTTTTGAAGAGTATAAACATTTCGGAAGAGCTTGCCGCTTTTGGTAAGCTTTTTATAATGAAACGTTACTGCAAGAAAGAAGGTGGTCATTTGAAATCATTCAGTATCTTCTTATTGTTGTCCATCATTTGTATAACCATTGTTTTTGTCATAATGAATATGTTGATTGGATACCCTGATGTGAGTAACGGGGCATTGATTATGATTGTATATATCGTTGTGACCCTCTTAATCAGGCTATATAACAAGAAGACAGTCGGTGAAGGAGGGAGCCGATGAAGAAAAAGCTTGCCGCGGTGACCGTCACCATTCTCCTGGTTTCCGTAATAACCAACTCTTTTTTAAACGGCGGAAAGCCGGACTGGATTGATGTTTGCTCTACACTGCTGGCGTGTCTATTAGGAATTCTGTTCGTCCTTCGCTTAGAAAAAAGAGAAAACACGTAAAGAGCCGGATGCTGCAAACGCCGGCTCTTTTTGCGCGTGATTTGCCGAATTGTGGATAAAACTCAGCCCGAAGCACTACTAACATGTGTATAAATAGGTTATATTGAAAAGAGAACAATTGCCGCGTGCAAAAGAAAACCGGAGGATGTAACAATGAAAACCGCTTATTATTCTTGTGAAGAACATATCGAAACCGTGCTGGACATGTACATAGATGATCATGAGCTTCCGCCCGAAATCAGAAAAATCGAACATACTAACAGTTTATCCACAGCCTGTGAATTATGTGGGGACACTGCAACATATCTAGTAGGGAACGAATGATCCTACACAAAATACAGAAAAGATATCCACAATTGTGGACAATATATATGAATAACTTGTTTCTAAAGTGGGGATGACCTGTGAATATCAATATTGTGACCATCGGAAAACTAAAAGAAAAATACCTCAAGCAAGGCATTGAAGAATACAAAAAACGACTCTCAGCCTACGCAAAAATCGACATCATCGAACTCCCGGACGAAAAAGCCCCGGAAAACCTGAGCGACCAAGACATGAAAATCGTCAAAGACAAAGAAGGCGAACGCATCCTGGCCAAAATCAGCCCGGACACCCACGTCATCGCCCTTGCCATCGAAGGAAAAATGAAAACATCCGAAGAACTAGCCGATACAATAGATAAGCTGGCGACTTATGGAAAAAGCAAAATCACCTTCGTCATCGGCGGCTCACTCGGATTGAGTGACGCAGTGATGAAGCGAGCGGATGAAAAGCTGTCATTCTCGAAGATGACATTTCCTCATCAGTTGATGCGTCTGATTTTAGTGGAGCAGATTTATCGGGCGTTTCGGATAAATCGTGGGGAGCCTTATCATAAGTGAGTGAGGTTTTAAAAAAATGTTAGACATTAGAATCAAAAATATGAAACTGATTATGCCACAATATATTGGAAATGATAGGGGGTTTTGCAGTAGGTAAATATCCCCTCCCTTTTTCCACTTTAATTTTTAAAATGAAGTAAGATTAATTAAAAAACATTACTCATCTTAAAATGAATAGGGGTAGAGAATAATGAGTGGTAAAGAAGAAAGAACTTTATCAGAGGTACGATGCATTAACAAGGTAGGTGAAGTGGTAAGAGAGCAATTCAAAGGAGAATTTATTGAATTTCCACAAAGGATAGATAACGGATTTGATGGTATTATCCTCTGGAGAGAAAAAGGAAATATTATTGATGTAATATATGTACAATGCAAAGGTGGAAATAGTTATTTACCTGTTAATAAGGATGGTAAGTTTAGACTTCAAAATTTAACCAGAAATTATGTGAAGGAACACAAAGAGGTTTGGAATAAAGCACCAAGCCCAGCTATTCTTGTAGTTACCGATAATAATAAAAAAGCTTGGTGGATAGACTTAAAAAGTAATGATAGCTATGATTCTACTGGAGAAGAGCTCTATGGTAACAGCAGTAGAATTTTTAATGTTAAAGCTAAAAGAGAATTAAAAAATTTATTATCCAAAAAGTTAAGACAAAATGGTATCCCAAATTTACGGATTAGAAGTAGCGGTTTACCAAATTACTTAGTCGAAAGTAGTTTAAAGAAGGTTTCCAGAACAGTATATAAAGAACTAGCGAAAAATAAAATAAATTCTAATTGTATGGAGTTAGATGGTAAAATAGAATTTACACGTGTTGGTTGGAAACATATTACGAGGTCTAAAAGAAGTAAAGAAAGAATTGCTCAGTCATTAATGCTATTACCTGTTGTTAAGGAAATTATTAATAATGCAACAGATTATGAGAAAGTAGAGGCTAAATATTACAATGATGCTAGGACCGGAAATAAGGCTATTTTAGAAAAGTTAGTTATCCATGCACAAAGTAGTTTTAGTTATAGATTTCCCTCAATAATTAGAGTTGTATTATTGAGAAAAAGGGAATTCAATACTGGAGGAGAAACTGAAAGAGTTTGGTTTTACTCAGTTTATGAATCAAGGAGGAAAAAATATTTAGAACAAATTTTGGGGTAGAGACTTGCTCGGCAAATTAGCTACCAAGCGCATTTGGAAAAATTCCCGCGCCTTTTAACACTTTTTGTTAAAAAACTGAAGTGTCAAACAGTTTCAACCAGAGCCAGCCTCTCCTTAATTAAAGATTATATTAATTTCTGAAATTAGTCAATGAGTGGTTTAGAGAGCTTTAATAAGGAGAATTTTAAGTCATTTCGTAATCCTTATTTAAAAGTGTAAAACAATCAAGAGATTTATATATGAACAAACTCCAAGAATTTAGTAAGGGCTATCAAAAGGATTAAATTATTGAAGTACTCTATCAAGGAGATTGGGTATTTTTGTTTGTTCCTATTATGCCAGAATATTAATTTATAAAAATTATTAGGGTGAACAAAAATGGCAAATTACTCACAATAAAAAATTAACAAAGTCCATATTAATCTATTAAAGAACCTTAAAGAAGTAGAAATAGATTTTCCAGGTAGTGGACTAACTGCTTTAATAGGTATAAATGGTTCAGGAAAATCTACAATCTTACATGCCTTAGCCTGTTGTTATAAACCTGTAGACGAAAATAAAACTACCAATTACAAATTCAGTCAGTTTTTCACCCCGACTGTAGATTCACTTTGGCAAGGTAGTCGTTTTACCATGTACCATGATTATAGACTTGGTAGCAAATTATACGAAAATGAAGAAACCATTTATTCTAAAAACACTGATAGATGGTCACCAAAGTATAACCGAAGAATTCCACGAGATGTTTTTTATATTGGTATAAGTTCTGGAGTTCCTAAAATAGAAGAAGAAAAAAGGCAAAGTTTCATAAAATATAGTACCACTACTTTGGATGATACTGTCTCTAGAATTATTAAAGAAAAAGCTGGTTATATAATGAATCGTGATTATAGCTCTTATAATTTGCACAGTGACTCAAAAGGAAAGTATATTGGTGTTGAATATAATCAAACTAAATATTCTTCTTTGAGTATGTCCGCTGGTGAACAAAGGATTTTTAAAATCTTAGCTGAAGTTTATAATGCTCCAAAAAATTCACTAATTTTAATTGATGAAATTGACTTACTTCTACATGTATTTGCCTTTAAGAAATTAATTAGAATTCTACATCAAAGAGCGGAAGAAAAAAAACTACAAATTGTATTTACAACTCATTCAATAGATATTTTAAACTATAGCGATCTCATTAATATACGACATTTACATAGTACTTCTGAAAAGACAATTTGTTTAACAGATACAAAACCAGATACTATTTATCGAATAACAGGTGAGAGTACTAGACCTATTGAATTATTTGTGGAAGATGATTTAGCTTTTACAATTGTAAATCAAATAATTGAATCATTAAATATGTCCAGATATGTAAATGTTACACGTTTTGGTGCTGCACAAAACTGCTTTACTACAGCAGCAGGAATGTTACTATCCAATAAGTTGACTACACAGTGTCTATTTATTCTCGATGGGGATATGTATGTTCGTGAAGAGGATAAAATGGAAAGAATAAAAAGTGCATTAACTGGTACAACTCAAGAAAATTACGAAATGAGAGAAAAGCTTTTAAGTTATATAATTCATTTTAACTTACCGGATGGTGTTGCCCCTGAACTTTTTATTCATAGCCTTTTGAAAGAACTGTTAATCCCTAACCAAATAGTTGAAACTGCAAAGGAAATACAAAAAATGGATAATACTCATAAATATGTGGACGATATAATTGAAAGAATGAATTATCAGAGTAAAGAAGTGGGATTAAGTAAAATTATTGATGTTGCAAGCCAACACGAAAGATGGGAACAGTATATAGCTCCCATTAAAATATGGCTTAATGCTCGTAGACATGAGTTAATAGAAGACGTTCCTAATGAACAAGTAATTCAAACAACCTAACGGATTACTTTTTAGTAATACAAAACTAGCTGAAAACCTCATTTAGATACATCACGGTGAGCCGTATCATAAGCGAGGTAAAATCTTCAGGAAAGATAAGGATCTTCTGAAGATTCCTTCCCATGAAAATGATTCTTGTGAAGAGTGTAACGTGCGGTTCTATACAATTTACTTCAGGATCTTCTTAATTAGAATACTAGAGCTACCTTAAAAGTGTCAGTGGTGAATCAAACATCAAGTTGATAATCTTGATTTGTCGTCCGTCTACAAGTAAGTCAATTTTCATAGCTACTTGTATCTTGTATGAACTTTTGCTTACGAAAATTTCATAGTCAATATTGGGGATTCTAAGTTAACCAATAATGATATAAGAGAAAGCTTGATCCTGGATCAAATACAGTGAGGGTAAATTGAAGAACCAATTGTACAAGTAAAACTGCTAAAGAATGAATTAAATTATTCAATAATCGCTGGATGCGAGGTTATGAAGTGTATGTGTTTAGTAAATGGATGAGAGATAGGAAATTAAAACTTTTTGTCGACCACTACTTAATTGCAACTATTGTACAATTTCAATAATTAAATGGAAAAATTGTTAAGAGGTCTGACAAAGAGTATTTACAAGTATGATATTATATCCTTGGTACTAGTTTTCTCAAAGTGTTCGGCACTAAAGTAAATACTTATAATTGTAAATAAGCGACAATATCATGGCAGTTTTTCAAGGTTCGGCACGTTATTTTTTGGTTATATTTTTATGACTCAATAAACTGACATTATTTAATATGATAATTTAATGATATACAAACTCTAATTGTAAGTAGGATGAATATAATGAAAAAAGAAGTAACCCCCTTTTTAAAGTGGGCAGGTGGAAAAAGGTGGTTGATACAACAATATCCTGAATTATTCCCCACTGAATACAATACATATTTTGAACCGTTTTTGGGAAGTGGTGTAGTATTTTTCCATATACAACCTGAATTTGCAGTATTGAATGATACTAATAAGGACTTAATAGATGCATATAAAGCAATAAGAAGTAGATGGAGAAAGGTTTACACTCTTTTATCAGAGCATCATAAAAATCATTGCAAAAATTACTATTATAACATCAGATCGACAAGCTATTGTTCTTTAGAAGAAAGAGCAGCCAAAATGATTTACTTAAATCGAACATGTTTTAATGGGATTTATCGTGTTAACAAGAAGGGTGAGTTTAATGTGCCTATAGGTTCAAAAACTCAAGTCCTTTTAGATACAGATGATTTTCAAAAGATTTCCAAGATTCTCAAAGGTATTAAGTTATTTAATACTGACTTTGAGAAAGTTATAAACCTTTCTAGAGAACATGATTTTGTTTTTGTAGATCCACCCTACACCGTAAGGCACAACTCTAATGGTTTTGTTAAGTACAATGAAGTTTTATTTTCCTGGGAGGATCAAGAGAGATTAGCACAGTGCCTTATTAAGGCTAAGAATAGGGGGGTAAAAATTTTGATGACAAATGCTGCACATCCCTCAATCCGACAATTATATGAGCCTAATGGCTTTAATATTAAAGCTGTATCTAGGTACAGCTCAATTTCTGCAAACAAAAAAAGTAGAAGTAATTATCAAGAACTTTTAATTTTTTGCAATCTATAAAGGAGGAATTTTTAATGAATAGTATAGAACAATTAGTGGCAAGTGCCTCAGTAAGTGAGAATCCCTTACACGTTTTAACAAGTTTTCTAGAAGAACAAAAAAGACTTGAGGACGCTAGACAAGTAGAGAATATGAAATTCGTTGGTTACACGCTAGAATTAAACTATGACTCAGCTAAGATTATCACATCTGACCCTTATAAAATAGCTGTAGGTGGTATTCCGCGAGGCTCTTTTTTAATATTAGTCCCTAATGATTTCCGGGGATTACCTGTGCACTTTACACTACTAAGGGTAGCTGGTGTATCACCAACACCCCTAAGTAATCACGTTCAACAAACATATTTTGAATTACATAAGAAATCAATGCCTGAATTAGATGTTTGGACACAAAGTGAGCTGCAATGGGGGGCATTGGATTGTGATGTAATAGGAATGTTCTATCAAAATCCCACTGATTCAAAAAAGTTAGAATTCTCTGGGGATGTTAATAATGTCGTTAGTGCACATCGCTATCAAGTATATTCCCCTAACCAAGAAATACTAGATTTAATTGTAAACGGTTTAGTTAATTCAAACGGGCGGTATTCTTTAGGTAATCTTCGGGCTACTGAATGTCTTTTAACTAGTGATACAAGTCAACAACCAGAAGTTAAAATATCAGTTGAAGATTTTAAGGGTACGAGAACTGCTATGTTTGGAAAGACTAGACTTGGTAAATCAAATGTCGTAAAACTTATTGCAGAATCGATAATTAAATCTTCACGAATAGACCAAAATGTAGGTCAAATTATATTCGATATTAATGGTGAATATGCAAATGACAATCCACAAGATGGAAATAGATCTATTAGATCAGCTTATGAAGAACAGTGTGTAGTATATGCATTAACAAAACGCCCAGGTACTGAATCAAAAGATTTGCGCTTGAATTTCTATGAACATCCATCTTCCTGTAAAGACGTAATATCCACTCTACTAATTCAAGATAAGCAGCAAGCAAACTATGTAAAGAGTTTTAGTAGTGTTGTTCTTCCTTCTATTGAAGAAATTAACTCAGCTGATCAAAATGACAAGATTAGAATGATTAGGAAAGTGCAATTATATTGGGCGATTCTAAAAAAAGCTGGTTTTCCTTGTGAAGAAAAAAATTTAAGAGATTTAAAATTAAGAGTTAGAAACACGTTTGATTTTAATCCGGGATTCTCAAAAGAAATTCGGGATACCATTCACGGTGACACAGTACCGGCAATACCTAAAACCATTGATGATCTTGTTAGTGAAATAGAGGCGCTTGCAACATACATTTTAGATCATGGAACTTCTGAATTAAAGTCATCTTCGTCAGGTAAGCCCCTATTAGATGCTGATGATGAAGCGCTGATAAATTTCTTTAAACCTAAGTCAGGTAGTGGACCTATTATCCTGAGAGATTATATTCAATATCATTCAAAAGATGCAACTAACTTTACTAAGGAAATTCTTGAATATCTAGATGAAGGAAAAACTGTGATATTAGATCTGGGAAACGCTACTGATAAAATCAGACGTTATTTTTCTGATTTAATTTCACAATCTGTTTTTATTCATCAAGAGCAAAAATTCATAAATAATAATCTTGGTGGAAAATATATTCAACTGTATTTTGAGGAAGCACACAATTTATTTCCGCCCAACACAGATGACCATACTGGCATTTATTCTAGGTTTGCAAAAGAAGGAGCAAAATTCCACATCGGGATGGTTTACTCTACTCAGTCTCCATCAACAATTAGTAAAGAGTTGTTGGCCCAAACTGAAAATTTCTTTGTAGGTCATCTGTCATCAAGTGAAGAGACAAGAGCACTATCAAGAGTACAGACAGCCTTTAACGGTGTTGAAGAAGATATACAAAAGGCAAAAACTCCAGGATATATGAGAATGTTAACGATGTCACATAGGTTCGTTGTACCCCTTCAAGCAAATAAGTTTGAAGTGAAAGCAGGTAAGGAGTAATGGCATATAATAGTACTTCTAATTCTCCTTTTGAATATGCATCTAAATTGGGGCATCTTGATGTTATAGAAAGTGAGTGGGTGAAGTCTTTAGTCAAAGATTTTGAATCAAATTTTTACGAAGTTTCACAGAATGAAAAGGACGGTTGGGTACAAGCTAAATTAGAAGGTATAACTAAATTAAAACACTTTTGGGCTGTAGATGGCTCATATGTAACTGTTAGCTCTAATACCACTCCTCCTAGAGAGGTTTCCTTTGTAAAAGCAGGCTTGCTTTCTATTGAACAATCGAAACTTAATAGAATAGATAAAGAACAGCCTCATCCACTCCTGCTTAAGGATTTATTGGCAAAAAGTGCTGTACATCATTCTACAGTATTTCCGCTTAGAAACATTAAAACATCGATGGGTAGCAATTATAATTCTATCAGACATATAGTTAGGGACTCTTTAAAACTAGATCAAAAGGGGATTTTTTATGAAACTCTTAAATGGTTGGTTTATGAAAAATGGAGAGAGAAATATGTTCATTCTCCTGATTTCCAGTGTCCACATTGTGAAAGTCAAGTAAGTGGTCTGGAGCCTGATGAAGATAGTAAGAGTTGCGAAAGTTGCCAAAAAGAAGTTTATTTAACCGATATGATTGGCTTTCATTTAGATATGACTGAGGATAGTGCCCCAGAAAGCATAAGTTCTGCATACATGCTGGTCGTAGAACACGTTATGCTATTTACAGCAATTCGTTTATTATGGAATCATAAAGACAAGAATTTAGTCTCGGAAACCTTGTTTATTAAAGATGGGCCGCTCACATTGAGGAGTCAATATTCGAAGTTGGTACCCTCAATTCGCAATTTTTTAGAATACGCTAAGTTTGTAGAGAGGCCAATCTATATAATTGGTCAAGAAAAGTCTGGTGTATTTGTTGATCATCTTGAGAAGATCTCTAGAGAGATAAATCCTAAAAACAGAGATGAGTCAATGCATTATTCTGTGTTAACCCATGAGTACATTAGAAAAGAAGTATATAGAACTCCTGATTTATTGAATTCTTATGGTAAAAGAACGAATTGGGGAGAAAAGGTTTATGTGAAGACGGATCCTAACACTTACTTAGTATTAAATATTCCTACTGGTCAATACGTTGACTTAAAAAGCCACCCTAATGATAATGATTTAATTGGATTAAAAAAGATATTAAAAACACTACCCGATATTATAAGCCATCGTTATACAGGTGCTCTTTTTCCAATAGAGTTAGCTAATGGTATAGCATCAATGTCTAGTTACCCTTCCTCAAGTATTCTTCAAAGGTTTTTAGAAGAAAATATGTCATGAAAACTACTTCTATATTATATTTGAATGATTTTCAAGTGTTATAAATATAAGATAGCAAAGGGGAGAGAGTTTATAAACACCTCTCCCTTTTTATATGAGAGCATTATTTTAACTAAAAATTCATTACAGTGAAGAAGTATTCAATTGGGTCTCTACAAATACACGCAAAGGCAGCGAGATTATCGAATAAAATGGACTATTTTCAAGTGTATGGCTGTTGGATATGGCCATGATCCGGGTTTAGACCGAACTCGTTCAGGATATCTCAGCAGATTGCTTTGTCCTTACGCAAATTTCTGCTGCTGATGATAAGTGCTCCCCCTCCATCTTGACTTCTTTTTACTGATACTTTAAGCACGGGTGAACTCCTAACTGCTTCTAAATTGTATTCAGGTCGGTTTTGGACTGAAATACCAAATCCGTATGCAAACAATGTCTCTCAATTTCATCAACTTGTCTGCTATGGATAGTTTAGAAAAGAATCCGTCATTCAAGAATTCCCCCCTTGAATCACAGCTTCTTTTCGCATTTCCCACATATCAGTATAAATCCCTTTGCGTCACGGAAACCTAGTGGAAAAGGTTTCTGAAAGGAGGGGGCGTATGATGAAAAGTGAAGAAATTCAAAACAAAACTTCTTTGGTTTGGAAGATGGCGATTGCCTCTGCTGTTGCTTGGGAAGCGGCAAAACTGGTCGGCTCTGATCACCCCTATTTAGCGCCTCTTTCTGTTATTTTATGTTTGCAGCCAACGATAGATCAGTCAATTCGCTTTTCTTTTCATCGTATTGCGGGAACTGCAATTGGGGTCATGCTAACATCCTATCTTGTCAGTCACTTGCCAATGAATGGCTGGATGCTGGGGCTGTTCCTATTAGGCGGTACTTACATTGCGAAGTGGTTGCGAATAGATGTAACGGTTTTACATCAGGTAGCGCTCACCATTTTGTTGGTCTTTACGTTTGAACGAAACGCTAAAGATTATGCATTCGACCGAATCATCGATACGGTGATCGGCGTCATCATCGCCATTCTGGTTCACATGTTCCTTTTTCCGCCGGACTACACAAAAAAGGCAGCGGACTCTTTTCAAACATTAGCTCGTCAGCTTTCCGGCACACTTTCAGACCTTTCCAAATGGGTGCAATCAGAGTGGGGACAAGGAAAAGGGAACCTCATGGCGTATAAAATGAACAATCTTCTGCAAGAGCTGCATATGACAAAAGAGATGCTGCAAACAGCCTCTGACAGCTTAAAATTCAACCCCGTCAGAAAAAAACATAAAAATATCATTTCAAGCTATCAAATTGAGATGCAAAAGTTGAACGCCGGATTTGAGTATCTATCAAATATAGTGAAAACGTTAAAAGAATGGGAAAAAGAGGGGGAGTTATCTTCAAGTGACAAAATAGAGCTGGGGAATGATTTACAAGTGTTAAGTGAATACTTTGCGGGCTTTAAAGGCATACAGCAGGGTGAAACAGACAATTGGAAACAGAAGGAACAGGACGTGTTATTGGAATCTCTCCGTTCCGACATGCTGTCGCATCCGCCGCCCGGTCATAAGGTCTATAAAGACTCTTTTTTTTTAGAAACGAAGAAATTGCTGAAGCGTTTGTAATGTTTTCTGGAATTAAAGAATACGGATATACAGATGCAGATATGATCAGGTAAAACGGGGGACATGAAATGGATGATATACACCGGATTTTGGATGTCATCGCCACTTCTAAAAAAGCTAAGGTACTGGCTACCATTATTAAAACAGAGGGGTCCGCTTATAAGAAAGAAGGGGCTTCGATGTTGATTTTAGGGGATAAAACAAGAGTCGGAATGTTATCCGCCGGTTGTCTGGAAGAAGATCTCGTTGAACGGTCGGAACAGGTCTGGGCTGCAGGAGAGCCGTTGATTGTCCGCTTTGATATGAGTGCGGAGGACGATTTATCCTGGGGACAGGGCATTGGCTGTAATGGTGTTTTGACGGTTTTACTTGAGCCTGTAAAAGGGGAATTGGAACGAAATCTGATGACAGTGAAGACATGCTTAGATGGAAAAAAGTCTGTGACCCGAATGAAACGATTCACTAAAACGTTAGAGCCGAAGGAAGATCTGTATATAGCTGAAGGCGGCAGAGTGTTTGGAACCGGGGATGTTATGGAACAAGGCTGTATTCAAAAACTGAGACAGACGGAAAAGGGAATCAAAAGGGATGAACATACCTCTGATTTATTTTTTATCCATCAGATGGTGCCAAAACCTTGTTTATATGTCTTCGGAGCAGGGGAAGATGCGAAGCCGTTAGTTTCGTTGGCAGCTGGCACTGGCTTTCATGTGACGGTGATTGACTGGCGTCCCGCTTTATGTCATCACGGCCATTTTCCTGAAGCCGGCCATTTGATAACAGGAGCACCGGAAGAAGTCATGGAAGGTCTGAGCATGACAAAAAGGGATTTTGTTGTCATTATGACGCACAGCTTTCAAAAAGATCAGATCATTTTACATACATTAAAAAACGAGAATGTATTTTATAAAGGTGTATTAGGCCCCAGAAGGCGCACTGAACGGCTATTAGGCGGAGCTGAGATTCCGGAGGATATTCATTCCCCTATCGGACTTCCCATCGGGGCACAGGGCCCTGAAGAGATTGCTGTAAGTATTGTTGGCGAGATGATTCAAAAAATGCGAAAACAAAGGTCTCGCTTATGAAAACAGCAGCCATTTACCTGGCAGCCGGTACAAGCAGACGCATGGGGACGGATAAGCGAAGTTTAGTTCTCAATGGAGTTTCCCTTGGAAGTATGGCTCTTAAAAATGCCTTGTTATCTGAATTAGATCATATTTTCGTTATTACGGGAAAGGGAGATCCACTGCATTGGCTTTCGGATTTTTTCTTTTTAGATCCCATATCAAATAAGTGGAGTCAGGCAGAATGTGAGCAAGCGGGTAAGGGCCAAGGCCATTCTATACAATGCGGTTTACAAAAAGCGGCAGAGTACGAGGCTGACGCTGTTATCATTCTCCTTGCAGATCAGCCGTTTGTCACCTCAGATATCATCAATACGTTAATTGATTCCTATCAAAAGGAGCGCCGTTATTCATTTATCGCCGCTGAAAATCATCATCTTCCTATGCCCCCCATTTTATTCTCAAATCAATGTTTTCCGGTATTGCATCAGTTAAAGGGAGATCAGGGCGCCCGGCATGTCATCCGTGAAAGTATGATCAATACGGGAAAAATGATCAGCTTTCAAGACCCTTTGCTTTTTTATGACGTCGATACAGTTGAAGATTATACGCTGCTGCTGAATAAATTCGGGGAGTGAATGAGTTGGAGTATATCGGGAAGAGTGTCATTCGAAAAGAGGCCCTTGAAAAAGTGACGGGTAAAGCGAAATATACGGATGATTTTCAAGAAACAGGCACATTACACGCAAAAATGCTGGTCAGTCCATATGCTCATGCCGATATTGTGTCTATGGACTTTTCAGAAGCTTGGAAGATTCCCGGCGTGAGAGCGATATTGGGTGATGAACCTTTTCCGCTTGCAGGTGAAGAAATTAAAGACAGGTCGCCGATTGCTTATAAAAGGGTCAGATACCATGGTGAGCCGGTTGCTGTTGTTGTTGCGGAAAATCCGATTACAGCTAAAAAGGCAGCGGATGCCATCAAAGTATCCTATAAACCTCTTCCCGTCGTCAATTCCCCTCGTGAGGCCTTTCAAAAGGATGCGCCGCTCGTCCATGAAAATGCGGACCGCTATGAGAAGACAAAAGGTGTATTCCCGGTTCCGAAGACAAATATCGCAAACGTGGATAAGGTTAGAAAAGGAAATATTGTAGACGGGTTTAGGGAAAGTGATGTGACAGCAGAATTCCAGATTTCCTTTAACCCTTCTGATCACGCTGCGATGGAAACAAGATGCTCGATTGTTGAAATTCGGGCGAATGAGGAGATTATCATTACCACATCCTCTCAAGCTCCTTTTGCCATTAAAAAATTAATGCAGTGGTATTTTGGAATCGAACCCGGAAAGGTGATCGTCAAAACGCCTTTAGTAGGAGGAGCGTACGGGGGAAAAGCAGCCGTTCAGTTAGAGGTGATTGCCTATTTGGCATCAAAAGCGGTCGGAGGCCGGCCCGTCAAATTGTTTAATACGAGAGAAGAGGATCTGATCACATCTCCCGTTCATATCGGGTTGGATGCCATTGTCAAATTAGGGGCTGCAAAGGATGGAATCTTAAAGGCGGCAGACATTCAGTTTTTATTTGATGGCGGAGCGTATTCTGATAAAGGAGTGGACATCAGCCGGGCTGCGGTGGTTGATTGTACGGGTCCGTACGCGATCGATCATATACGGTGTGATTCATATTGTATGTATACGAATCATCCATATCCAAGTGCATTCAGGGGCTACAGCCATGCTGAAGTGTTATTTGCCTTTGAGCGGACGATGGATGTATTGGCGGAAAAGCTGAACATGGATCCATTAGAACTCCGCTATAAAAATGCCATTCGCCCCGGTGACACCACACCGACTCAAGTTCTTCTCAATTCAAGCACGGTCGGAAATGTGCCGAAGTGCATTGAGAGATTGAAGGAATTAATGAATTGGGACGAGGGACAGCGAATTGAAATCGACGGCCGGAAGATACGGGCGAAGGGAATCAGCTGCATTTGGAAAACCTCAACATTTGATACAAATGCAACGTCCGGGGTGATTCTAACCTTTAATCCCGATGGAAGCATTAATTTGATGTCAGGGGTAGTGGAAATTGGAACAGGGACAAAAACAGTGCTAGCCCAAATCTTAGCGGAACGAATGAAAATGGATATAAGCAAAATTCACGTAAAAATGCTTATAGATACACAAACAACACCCGAGCATTGGAAAACCGTGGGGAGCAGAGGGACGTTAATGGCCGGAAGAGCCGTACTGAATGCAGCGGAGGAAGCCATTCGAAAGCTGAAAGACGTGGCATCATGTGTGTTGCGGGTTCCTGTCGAGGAATTGGAAGTGGCCGACGGAAAGGTTTATTTTATAGATCATCCTTCTGTACATGTTGAAATAAAAGACATTGCTTACGGATATACGTTTCCAAATGGAAATACCATTGGCGGCCAAATCATTGCGAGCGGCAATTACACATTAACCCGGATGACGAATTTAGACCGGGAAACGGGAAGGGGGAAGCCGGGACCCGAGTGGGCTGTCGGTGCTCAGGGAATTGAAGTTGAGTTGGATAAACGGGATTATACGTATCGAATTACAAAAGCCTATTCTGTTGTGGATATAGGAACTGTACTGAATGAAAAAGCTGCTAGGGGTCAAGTGATGGGGGGGATGAGTATGGGAATCGCATTTGGAGGAAGAGAAACCTTTGTATTTGATTCATATGGCAGAGTATTAAATCCTCAGCTTAGAACATACCGCCCCCTTCACTATGGAGAGCAGCCTGAATATATCATTGAATTTGTTGAAACCCCGCATGTGATTGCCCCTTATGGAGCGCGCGGCGGCGGGGAACACGGACTGTTGGGGATGCCGGCAGCATTGGGAAATTGCCTTTCCGCCGCTTTAGGTGTCCAATTGAATCAACTTCCTCTCATTCCCGAACGATTATGGAGGACGCAAGAGGGGTGGAAAGATGATACCGTTTGATTTCGACTATTTTAAACCGAAGACCATTCAAGAAACAATCAATCTATTTCACTCGCTTGCGGCCGAAAAGAAAACACCAATGTATTATTCCGGCGGCACGGAAATTATCACGTTAGGAAGGCTGAATATCATCTATACGGATGCGGTGATAGATATGAACGCGCTTCCGGAATTTCAAACCATCCGCTTTTATGAAAATGATCTGGTGATCGGAGCGGGCGTGTCATTAACGAAACTGGAGGAAGAAAATCCATTTCCGCTATTAAGTAAAACAGTCAGTGAAATAGCCGATCGGACGACTCGAAATAAGATCAGCCTGGGCGGAAACATTTGCGGGGGCATCTATTACCGTGAGGCCGTGCTGCCGTTGTTAATTTCCGATAGTTTGATAGGGATTGCAGGGAGAGCGGGGATTCATTACCGTCCCATAAATAAAGTATTTAACAAGGAAATACAATTGCAAAAAGGTGATTTTTTATTTCATGTCGTTGTCGATCGAGCGTACGTTGACCTGCCATTTGTCAGTATCAAAAGAAGACAGCAGTGGAATGTCGGGTATCCATTGGTGACAGTCTGTGCGCTGAAAAAAGATGATGAGATCAGAATGGCCTTCAGCGGCGTATGTCCATTTCCGTTTCGTTCTGCTGAAATGGAGGCTGTGCTTAACGATAAAAACCGATCAGCAGAAGAAAGAGTGCGCAGGTCTTTACAGTATGTACCCAAACCCGTTCTTGATGATGCAGAAGGCTCAAGTGAATACCGAATATTTGTCTTGCAAAATACAATTTTAGATGCCCTACGGGAATTAGAAGGAGGTCCAAATGTCTGATCCTATTACGTTGAAAGTAAATGGCGAGGAAAGACAGATTACGGTCAGGCCGGCTGATACTTTGTTATTTGCTCTTCGTCTTCGTCTCGGATTAACTGGTGCAAAGCCGGGCTGCTTAAATGGGGATTGCGGCGCCTGTACGGTATTAACGGACGGGGTGCCGATGAAATCTTGCTTAATGCTTGCGGCAGAAGGGGAAGGAAAGGACATTACGACAATTGAAGGACTGATCAATACACCGATTCAAAAGGCTTTTATTGAAAAGTTCGCGTTTCAATGCGGTTATTGCACACCGGGTTTTCTCATGAATTGTCATGCTTTGGTGAATACTGAGCCGAATGCAAGTGATGACACGATAAAAAATTGGCTGGAGTCCAATATTTGCAGATGTACGGGTTATAGGGAGATTGAAGAAGCGGTTAAATCCGTTTTACATACAGGGAAACCGTAAAAAAAGAGCCCAGAGAATCATCTCTGAACTCCATTCTTCATTTCATATACCGATACTCTCGCAGTTTCTCCAAAATCGCCACTTCTTTCATCAGTTCTTCACCGACGTTTGTTTCTTTCACTTTCTTCCGCTCCAGCTCTTTGTCGACTAATCGTTTCACTGTTAAGACGTCGGTTCCGGTGCTCAGCACTTCGGCCTTGGAGTTAAAGTGTTTATGGGCGACGAGCTGCATGCCGTAAGAGTTGTATAAGAGCGTGTAGCCGGCGATGCCTGTTGTGGATTGGTAGGCTTTGGAGAAGCCGCCGTCGATGACGATCATTTTTCCGTTTGCCTTGATCGGATCTTCGCCTTCGATTTCTTTTACCGGTGTATGGCCGTTGATGATATGGCCGTGATCTGGATTAAGGCCGAATTCCTTCAGGATGTTTCGGCAGGCTGCTTCGTCTTCGCGCAAATAGTAATACGGGTTTTTCTTTTCTTTATGCGTTTCCTTCTCTTTAATGAAATACCGCTCAAAGGTTGTCATGGCGCGTTTTCCGAAGAGGGAAGAGTATTCGCCTGTCCATAAGTACCAAGTCATATCTGTCGCCAGATCTTCGGTTTCTTCCGGATGGGCAAACGCTTCCCGTAAGAACCGTTCAAATACATCGAGCAGCTCTCGGCCCGCATAAGCTTTATCCTCTATCATCATCGTTTCCATGCTGCCGTTTTCATCGACGGGAATACAGCCGTGAATCAGCAGGTTGCCGTTATATTTTAAATAAAGGCTGCCTTTTTTCATCATAAAATTCATATGGCGGCCCAGCTTTTCGGAGTTCTGAACAGAGAACAGCAGCTTGTCCATGACTTCTGCTTCTTCTTCTAACAGCTCGTCAGGCTGTTTAGGATTCACCGTCGCAAAGCAGGTGTTTTCCAGTTGATATGTTTTTCCGTTCAGCGTGATTTCATTGCGGTCATAATCGATCTTTTCCAGTAACAGCCGTTCCTCCATATTAAAGTTCGGCCGTCTCTTAATAATCGGGCTCTCAAGCTTGAATTGGATCATCGCGATCGCCTGATGAATTTTTGTGATTTGTTTAATCTCATCTTCCGGTCTGTTTTCGTCCGCTTTCGGGCGGAAAGACGGGTTATCATCGTAATATTTTTCGGCAAGGTTCAATAGCGGTCTCAGATTGATGCCGTAAACGTCTTCAATAATATCCAGATTGTCATAGCGGGCACAGATGCGGATAATGTTTGCCAGGCATACTTTTGAGCCGGAATAAGCGCCTATCCAGAGAACATCATGATTCCCCCATTGAATATCCACTGAATGATAGTTGATCAGTTCTTCCATGATCTTATCCGGCTGCGGTCCGCGGTCATAAATATCGCCGACAACATGCAGATGGTCGACCACTAAACGCTGCGTGCTGTAGGCAAGGCCGGTGATCAGCTTATCGGCCTGGCCGAGCGCAATGATCTGTTCTATGATTTCGGAGTAGTATTGTTCTTTGTTGGCGGCTTGTTCTGTTTTGTACAGCAGCTCTTCAGAAATATAAGCAAATTGGGCGGGCAGCGCTTTGCGCAATTTGGAGCGGGTGTACTTGGAAGAACAATAAGAAACGAGCTTAATCATCCGGTGAATCGTTTCTTTATACCACTCGTTTAATGCCTCTTTCGTATCAAAGTCATGTTTGATCAGCTTCAGTTTGTCCTCAGGATAATAGACCAAAGCCGCCAGTTCATCAATTTCTCTATCGTAAATGACGCCGCTGAAAATATCGCGGATCTTCTCTTTTACCCTTCCTGAACCGTTCCGCAGCACGTGCTGGAATGCCTGATACTCCCCGTGCAGATCACTGACGAAATGCTCGGTTCCTTTCGGCAGGTTCAGTATCGCTTTCAGATTAATGATTTCCGTGACCACTTTTTCTTCACAATCGTATTTTTGTGCGAGCAGATCTAAATATTTCGTTTCCAATCTCGTCCATCCCCTTTTTATTTACGAGCAATTGTATGATAAAGTGAATTTAAAGTATGACATAATGTTTAAATGATTAGACCTTATATGATAGTACCGCATAACGCCTTTTTGAGACAATGAAAACGGAAAATACGCGCTTCAGGCATCAAAATTGGACCGGGATAACGCCGTGCAGCTCATCCCTCTATTGACAATGCATTCAAGTTCCATTAAAATAAAAAGTTAGCTGATAGGTATTTCTATCAGAAACTCAATACGTAGCAGGCTATGATTGCTGTGGGTCGAACTACAGCAGGAGCGGCTTCTGGAGAGACCGCGGGTTTTCCGCGGCGCCGAAGGGTTCACAATCTCAGGCAAAAGGACAGAAGAGTACCGAATATGTATTTGTCATGCTGTTGATTGTCAGCGGCGCAGATATAATTTGATATTCTTATGACCATGAGATTGGAGGGCATCCAATCTCTTTTTTTATTGGCTTTTTTTGCTCGTCGTTCACTAGAGAGGTAAGGAGGAGTCAGATGTGGAGCAACGAGAGCTAAAGAGGGACTTATCGAATCGGCACGTGCAGCTGATCGCCATTGGCGGCACGATCGGCACCGGATTGTTTTTAGGGTCTGGTAAGGCGATTCAGCTGGCGGGTCCTTCTATCATCTTTGCGTATTTTATTGTAGGTATTGCGCTTTTTTTCGTCATGCGGGCGCTGGGAGAACTGCTGTTATCTAAAGCGGGATACCAATCATTAACGGATATTGCCGAGGCGTACTTAGGGCCGCGTGCAGCGTTTGTCACCGGCTGGACCTACTGGTTTTGCTGGATTATGACGGCTATGGCTGATGTGATCGCCGTCGGTGTGTATGTGAAATATTGGTTTGATATTCCGCAGTGGATTCCGGCACTTATCTGTTTGCTCATTTTATTAGGGCTTAATCTGTTAACGGTTAAGATTTTTGGAGAATTGGAGTTTTGGTTCGCCTTAATTAAGGTAGTCACGATTCTCGCGTTAATTGTCATCGGTGTGGTTCTGCTGGTGATTGGGTTCAAAACGCATACCGGAACGGTTTCAGCGGCGAATCTGTGGGAGCACGGCGGCTTGTTTCCGAACGGATTTTCCGGCTTTTTGCTTTCGTTCCAGATGGTGATCTTCGCCTATGTCGGTGTGGAATTAGTGGGTGTGTCGGCGGCGGAAACGTCAAATCCGAAAAAAAATATTCCGTCCGCTATCAATAAAATTCCATTGCGGATTTTATTTTTCTACGTCGGGGCATTGCTCATTCTTTTATGTATTAATCCGTGGATGCAGCTGAATGCGGCGGAAAGTCCTTTTGTAAAGACCTTCAGTCTGGTCGGCATCCCGTTAGCCGCGGGAATCATTAATTTTGTCGTATTAACGTCTGCCGCTTCTGCTTGTAACAGCGGGATGTTTTCAACAAGCCGGATTTTGTATAACTTAAGCAAAACGAAACAAGCGCCGGCAAGTTTTGCGAAGCTGAATAAAAATCATGTGCCGAGCCGCGCATTATGGATATCGGTTATTGTGCTGTCAGCTGGCGCTCTTTTAAGCAAATTAATACCGGAAGCGGCTTTTGGCATCGTGACAACCATCAGCGCGATTTGTTTCATTTGGGTGTGGGGCGTGATTCTTGTCTGTCATATCAGATACAGGAAAACCCGTCCGGACTTACACGCAAGCTCGTCTTTCAAGGCGCCGTTTGCGCCGTTTATCAATTACGCCGTGCTGGCGCTGTTTGCCGTCATTCTGGTGATTATGCTGTTTGCGGATGCAACGCGCCCGGCTTTGCTGCTGACGCCGCTGTGGTTTATTGGATTATTTCTTATCTATCGGGCGAGAGGGAGAAAGACAGATTGAATTGCTTCAGACGGTGTACTGCCATGCAGTACGCCGTTTTTTGTTTTGATTGGAAAGCGAGAATATTTGTTAGAAATCAGGCTATAATGATTGTATAATTTAAAAAAGTGTATAATTTTAAATTAAGCGAGGTGATGATATGAAGTATGAGAAGTTATCTAAGCTTTTTTATAAAATGGATGCTGATTCATATGAGAAAGAATTTAAAAAGAGAACAAGCAGCTATGGCAGTTATTCAACATCATTAAACATACGGGGGTTCCGAAAAGGCCGACCCACGGACGATTCATTTGAGCTATTTTATGTGAATACACATAAACTCATGAAGCTGAATAATGAAGTGTTGTTAAACAGTTCCAAAATTTCATCCCTTATCAGTCAGCTCCCTGAATTTGCTGTCAAACCTTATTTTGATAAATTAATTATTAATGAAGCACAGAGTAATAATGAAATTGAAGGAATCCGCAGTACAAAAAAAGAATTGAAAGAGGCTCTTAAAGCGTTAGCACAATCCGAGCCCTCACATAAGCGGTTTGTCGGATTGATGAAAACATATCAATTTATAGACCGAATTCCGTCGTTTACAAGCATTCATGACTTTAGGGAATTATATGACGAGCTGGTCGCAGATGAAATCGGAACAGAAGATGCGCCGGATGGTGAGCTATTCAGAAAAGGCTATGTTGAAGTGAACGATGGGAACATGACCACCCATATCGGCGTTAATTCTGAACAGAAGATAACAGAAGCGCTTGAGGCTTTAATTGCTTATCTTCATGATGAAACACATCCCCAGCTGTATCGTTACATGACAGCTCATTACTACTATGAATACATTCATCCTTTTTATGACGGCAATGGAAGAACAGGACGCCTTATCGTTGGGAGTTATTTGTCCCGATACTTAGAAAAATATTCAGCCATCACTTTTTCTTACGCAGTTAATAAGAACAAAGATAAGTATTATAAGGCATTAGAGGAAATTCCCGCACCTTTAAACCGGGGAGAGCTGACTTTTTATTTAATGGATATGCTGGAGTTGCTTCTGTCAGGACAAAAAGGAATTATTGAGGATCTTGAATTTAATTTAATGAAACTGAAACGAATTAGGAACTATATTGATAGCGATCAATGGGCTGATTATAAAGATGAACGTGATATTTTTAATATCATTATCACGATTAATGTATTTGTAAATGATCAGGTTACGCTGTCGGTGCAAGATTTAATGGAGCTCTCAAATAAATCGAGACATAAAATTAACAGAGTAATGGATTATTTAGAACAGCAAGGATTTGTTGAGCTGGTAAGCAGAAGGCCAAAATCTTATAAAATCAGCGAGGATTGTTTAGAGGAAATACTGCCTTCTTAATTAGTATATGTAAAAAAGCCGCCATTCATATGGCGGCTTTCACATTAATTCCGGATCAAATAATCAAATGCGCCTAAAGCGGCAGTTGCACCTGATCCCATGGAGATAATGATTTGGTTGTACGGGCCGTCTGTGCAGTCCCCTGCGGCAAATAGGCCGGGAACGCTTGTCGCGCCGCTCTTATCGACGATGATTTCGCCGATGCGGTTGCGTTCGACCGTTTCGTCTAACCATTCTGTATTAGGCACGAGGCCGATTTGGACGAATACACCTTGGAGTTCAACGTGTTTTTCTTCGCCTGTTTCACGGTCAACGAACGTAATGCCGTTTACGTTTTGGTCGCCTGTGATTTCTTTCGTTTGTGCATTTTTGTGCACAGTGACGTTTGGCAGGCTGTAAAGACGTTTTTGCAGGACTTCGTCTGCTTTCAGTTCAGGCGCGAATTCCAGCACAGTCACGTGATTGACGATACCTGCAAGGTCAATCGCCGCTTCGATTCCGGAGTTTCCGCCGCCGATAACGGCTACGTCTTTGCCTTCAAACAATGGTCCGTCACAGTGCGGGCAGTATGCAACACCTTTGTTTTTGAACTCTTGCTCACCAGGTACGTTGACATTGCGCCAGCGGGCACCTGTTGAAAGGATCACTGTTTTACTTTTCAGTACAGCGCCGTTTTCGAGTTCAAGTTCGAAGAGGTCTTTTTTCTCAAGGCGTTTCGCGCGCTGAAGGTTCATGACGTCAATATCATAATCTTTCACGTGCTCTTCAAGGCTTGCAGCGAGCTTCGGTCCTTCAGTCGCTTTAACGCTGATGAAGTTTTCGATGCTCATGGTGTCGAGTACCTGGCCGCCGAAGCGTTCAGCGACGACACCGGTGCGGATGCCTTTACGCGCCGTGTAGATCGCCGCGCTTGCGCCGGCAGGTCCGCCGCCGACAACAAGAACGTCAAACGGCTCTTTGTCGGCAAACTCAGACGCATCTGCGCCGCTGCCCATTTTTGCGAGAATCTCTTCGATGGTCATACGGCCGCTTCCGAAAGATTCACCGTTTAAGAATACAGTCGGAACAGCCATGATGTTTTTGCTTTCCACTTCTTCTTTGAATGCCGCGCCGTCAATCATTGTATGAGTGATATTCGGGTTGAGCACGCTCATCATGTTTAATGCTTGGACGACATCAGGGCAGTTGTGGCACGTCAGGCTGATATAAGACTCGAAGCGGTATTCTCCGCTGATGTTCTTAATCTGGTCAATGACCTTTTGATCAGCCTTAGGCGCTCTGCCGCTGACTTGAAGCAATGCCAGCACTAATGATGTAAATTCGTGGCCGAGAGGAACACCGGCGAATGTAACGCCTGTGTCTTCTCCGGTACGATTAACGCTGAAGCTCGGTGTTCTGTTTAATTCAGTTTTTTCAACTGAAATTTTAGAT
Organism: Bacillus sp. FSL R5-0443; assembly: GCF_038608285.1. Lineage (NCBI taxonomy): Bacteria > Bacillati > Bacillota > Bacilli > Caryophanales > Bacillaceae > Bacillus > Bacillus sp. FSL R5-0443. The sequence continues at coordinate 4,098,378 of NZ_CP152013.1, read as the reverse complement.
GACATGGAAGCCAGCTCGTCAACGAGAGCCAGCATGTCCTTAGAAGTGTCATCGTCCCCGGCGCTTACTTTGAGAACAATGTCGTTCTCAATTAGCTGCATGTATTGATTTAATTGTGCTTTGATATTTGCATCAAGTACCAATGGAATGCACTCCTTAGATTTTACCTACCAAATCAAGGCTAGGTGTAAGTGTTTCGCCGCCTTCTTCCCATTTAGCCGGGCAGACTTCACCTGGGTTTTGACGAACGTATTGAGCTGCTTTTACTTTGTTTACAAGGTTGCTTGCGTCACGGCCGATACCGCCTGCATTGATTTCAACTGTTTGGATAACGCCATCAGGATCGATGATGAATGTTCCGCGGTCAGCAAGACCAGTTTCTTCGTCAAGAACGTCGAAGTTGCGGGAGATCGTTTGAGATGGGTCACCGATCATTGCGTAAGTGATTTTGCCGATTTTTTCAGAGCTGTCATGCCAGCCTTTGTGTACGAAGTGAGTATCTGTAGAAACAGAGTATACTTCAACACCTAATTCTTTCAGTGCAGCGTATTGTCCTTGAAGATCTTCAAGTTCAGTCGGGCAAACGAAAGAGAAATCCGCTGGATAGAAGCAGAAAACGCTCCATTGACCTTTCAAATCTTCGTTTGTTACATCGATGAATTCACCGTTTTTGAAAGCTTTTGCTTCGAATGGCAGTACTTCTTTTCCGATTAAAGACATAATATCTTCCTCCTGAAATGTGATTTGAAATATATTAAAAAGACAAAGCATTCACTTTATCTTTCAATAATAATTCTAATTATATATAGATTATTAAATAACATTTATTTTTTGTCAAGCTATATGGGGTATTATTTTCTGCTTTTTTTGCTTTAGACGTTTAAAAACGCCTGGTATAAGCGGTTTGGCGCTGTTTGTCATGTTTAACGCCGGGCGAAAGGGGGATTCTCAATTGGTGAATCGAAACAGTAGGAATCAACCCTTCTATATGGCAGTATAAACCAAAGGGGGTATGATCATGCAAATAAATAACATTACTTTGTACAGTTGTGCGTTGGAGGAGACGAAACACTTCTATGAACGGATGTTAGGTTTTTCTTTAATTGATGAGTCCGGTGATTCGTTTACCATCAAGGCGGGGGAAAGTGAGTTGGAATTCAGGCGCGCCGATTCTCACTCTCATCCGACGTATCATTTCGCGTTTAACATTCCGAATAATCGTTTTGATGAGGCGAAGGAGTGGATAAAGGATAAAGTCGTTTTTCAAACGGAAGATGGGGAGGATGAGGTGTATTTCTCTCATATTCAGGCGCGTTCCTTTTATTTCAAAGATCCGTCCAACAATCTGGCGGAATTCATCGCGAGAGAAACATCGCCGCCAAGCGCGGAACATTTTTCGATTGAGTCCGTTCTGAATATCGGCGAGGTGAATCTGACGGCTGCCGAAGTCGTATCAACCGGGAGGGAGCTGCAGCGTTTCGGCATTCCGGTGAGAAAGCATGCGCCTCTTAGTGAAAATGGGTTTCATTTTATGGGTGATTACAATGATGGTGCGTTTTTGCTTTTAGGGCCGAGCGGCCGCCGCTGGATTTTTTCTGATCAGCATGCGGAGTTCCATCCGCTGTCTGTCATTGTGAACGGGACGATCCGCATTGAGGCTGACGGAAAGGGCGGCATTGACATCAGGCGGGCACAGCCGTCATAAAAAAGCCCGGGCTCAAAAGGCCCGGACTTGAGGTCATTATTTATAGACAACACGGGTGCTGCACATGATGTCGTGCAGCGTTTTTTTCTCTCCGAAGGCGCCCATGATGAATCCGATATAAAGAATGAGCTTAGATATGATATATGCGAAAGCGCGTCCGAAGGCCTGGCCGATGGAAATCCGTCCGCCATCCTCATTGACGACCTTAAGGCCGAGCAATGCTTTTCCCAGTGTCCCCTGCATCTTTGAGGCCGTGAGCAGGCTGAAATATAAGATACTGATCACAAAAGAGCTCGCAAGAATCGGGATGACGCCGAACACCAGAAAAGAGATGTTAAACTGATTTTCGGTCATGAAGGGGTCAGCCGCCGCAACGCCTGCCGCAAATAAAAAAGAGACCATAAATTGAATGATAAAAATCGGAATTCCTATGATGATTTGATCAATGACGTAAGCCAGAAACCGAATCCAAAATCCTGCCGGTCTTTCCATGTATCTTTTTCTCTCCCTTGCTTTAATCTGGAATATTATACGTAATCATTCCGGATTTTGCAACGGAGCTTAAGCTTTTGCGAGCAGCCTCTTTCCCCATGCCAAGCGTCCCATGATCAGCCCGAAAGCCAGAAGGGCAAACATGATGCCGCACCACATCAGCTGATGGATTCCCAAATGTGAAATAAACCAGCCGCCCGCCGCCGTTCCGATGGTGATGCCGAGGTTGGAAAAAGAGACAAACAGGCTGTTGCCGAATTCGGGCGCCTCCTTTGCTTCCGCAGTAAGCCATGTCTGGCTGACAATGAGACCGCCGGAATGAACGGCGCCCCATACGAAGACGAGGACGGCCATCGGCGCGAAAGACGTCCCAAACCCGTATATGAGCAAGTAGGCGGCTGTATAAAGAAGCGGAAACAGGATGACGGTCTTTTTCATATTTTTATATAACAAAGCGCCGAAGACGAAATTCCCGGCTATCATAATCACTCCGAAGCTCATCAGCATAAAGCTGACCCATGTGCCGTTCATATGGGACACCCGTCCGAGGTACTCTGCAAAATAGCTGTAGACAGAAAACATGGCCGCAAAGAGACAGGTGACGGCAGCGATATTGAGCCACAAAACCGGTTTGCGAAGGATGCCGAGCTGGCTTCTGAAAGACATTTTTTCTGTGACCGGCATGGATGGCAAAAAGAGAAGAATGCCCGTGAATGCGATGAGACTGATGATAGCGCCGAATAAGAAGGCGGCTTCAAGGGAGAGACGCTCCGCCAGATAAGACGTGAAAGGCACGCCGAACGCAAAGCCGGCGGTGATGCCTGAAAAGACTTTCGTTACGGCTTTTCCGGATTGGCCGGCGGGGACAAGCCGGGCCGCGGCCGCAAGCGCTACAGAAAAGAACACCGGGTGGCATAAAGCCGGAATGATCCGAAACGCCAGCATGACACTGAAATGCGCCGTATACGCGTAGACCGCATTTGAAACGGCAAACATCAGCACCGCCAAAAGCAGAATGACTTTCCGGTTTATGCCTGAAGCAAGCAAGGTCAAAAACGGTCCCGACACAGCGACGATGAACGCGAAAATACTGACAAGCCACCCCGCTTTTGAAGCAGAAATATGAAATCTGTCCGCCACTTGCGGAAGAACGCCGATAATGCCCATTTCGGTCGTGATAATTCCGAAAACCCCTAATGCCAAAAACAGAATGAAGATGGAACTGCTTTTTTTCATTGTTATGTATGCCTCCTTTTATAACTACATATACAGAAAAATAGATATGTTAGAACAAAAAAAGCCCTCCTTTCATGGTTATAGCTGGTGCTGAACATAGTCAGCAAAGGCTTTAATTTGTTTTTCATTCCTTCTGTAATAGGTCCACTTTCCGATTCGTTCGGATTCCAGCAGGCCGGCTTTTTGCATGGTCAGCAGGTAGCTGGAGATGACGGACTGCGCAAGCCCCGACTTTGCCTGAATATCACCGACGCAAATTCCGGTGCGGAAACTGAGTCCCTGCTCAAGATAAGGTCTTTCATCAAAATGGTCTTCCGGGTGTTTAAGCCACGTCATAATATCACTTCGTGTTTTGTTAGATAGCGCTTTATGAATCAATATCGGTTCCATAACGTTTATTATATCTATTTTTCTGGATTTGTAAATTCGTTTTTGACAAAACATTCTCAAATTAAGTAAAAATCGTGCTAAAATATAACATATTATCAGATTACCGGTAAAAAAGCCGGGTTATTGTCAGGAGGATATTCACATGAATCAAAAGAAAAAAGGTGCGGTTGCGGTGACCTTGCTTTCCGCTCTGCTGTTTTGTTTATTGCCGGTCCTCGTCTCGCTTTCTCCGCTTGCGGAAACGGGGCCGAACGCGAATCGTTTTAATTCCGCGGGCATGTGGGCCGCCGTCGGCCAGATCTTTGTTATATATGCGGTCCCGCTCATTTTGTATATTCTCGGTATTCGTGTCATGAAAATCATCATGGCCGTTTTTTGCGGAATCGGGCTCATCATTTGCGCGGCTGTCTTGTTGGTGACGTTATTGACCGCAATTTCCTTAGGGCAGGAGCTGTCTCTTTATTACGGCCTTTTCGTTTGGTCAGGCGCGGCTTTCATCGTCAATGTGGTGTGGTATATTGCCGCGTTTCGATCATCCCCGAAGCATCAGCAGGCTATGTGACATTTGTTCTATAAATCTACCGAAAATACAAATATTTCATAGGTTAATTATGGTATGATCGAAGTGATATAGCAGCTTTTAATAGAAACGGGAGGAACTGACATTGAAAAAAAAGACAGCTTCATTGCGAATGAAAACATTGGCGGCCGGCGCTGCGGTTGCTGCGGCTTTATCTGTGGGAGCGGTTTCTGATCTGCCGGGGGCAAAATGGCTGCATCCGGCGGCTGCTCAAGCTGCGGAAACGGTATTTAAACAAAATCATGCGGCATCCGGTTTCTTGGCGGGACGGTATGACGCGCAGGCGATGTCTCCGACGATGTTCAACTGGTCAAGAGAAAGCCGGTTTACAAGCACTGCCGATGGCGCATTAAAATGGGAAAAGAATGTTCCGGCCAATCCTCAAAACGGTGCGGGAGCCGCGGTTGATGGGGACGGCACCGTATTTATTCAATCAAAAGACGGGAAGCTGACGGCGTATCATCCGGACGGTACTGTGAAATGGGTGACGGAAAACCTCGGGACGACCTATACGCTGACTCCGGTGCTCGGAACAAACGGTGTCATTTATCTTCCTTCTCACGATAAAAAACTGTATTTCATCGACAAAGAAACCGGAACCATTTTAACATCGGTTCCGCTGAGCGGAGCGCCTAGTTCCGATGCGGCTATCGGCTCTGACGGCACGCTGTATGTGTCGACGCTGGATAACTATATCTATGCGATTAAACCGACGTCGCCTTCGACATGGACGCAAAAGTGGAAGTTTAAAACAAACGGCGTGGTCGGCTCCGCTCCCGTGTTAGCGTCAAACGGCACGCTGTATACGGCAACGTACAATAATATCTTTTACGCGATCAATTCCGGAACAGGCCAAGTGAAATGGTCAAAAACGACGTCCAACGGGTTTAAAGGCTATCCGGTTATTGATAGAGACGGCACCGTTTACGCCGGAAACCAGGACGGCAATTTATACGCCTATACATCAACGGGTGCTGTAAAGTGGACGTTCCCGTTAAACGGTTTCTCCAGCTCTTCATTAGCGATCGACCATAACGGCAATGTGTATATCGGTTCCGGAAGCGGCGAGCTGTTTTCCATCAGCAAAACCGGCAATATGAACTGGTCTTTCTATACGGACGGGCCTGTGAGAACGGCGCCGCTGATTGATGCGGACGGCAATGTGTACTTCGGTTCTGACGATAAAAATGTCTATGCGGTTGACGCTGACGGTAATGAAAAATGGCGCTATCAAACAGACAGCAATGTCATTTCCTCCCCGGTTCTGGCTGAAGACGGCACGCTCTATGTCGGCACTTATACGAAACTGCTCGCATTCGGGGCAAAAAAATAATAAAAAAGAATCCGCGTCATCTGCGCGGATTCTTTTTTTATTTAGAGGCTTGAATAAATACGCCTTTTTCATGAGAAAATTCTTTAAAGCCGTACACACCGTGATATGAACCGATCCCGCTCGTATTGACACCGCCGAACGGAAGGTTGACGTCAGTGAAATGAACGACGACATCATTGACAGAAGCATTGCCGGATGTCGTATGCTGCAGAACATAATCGATCAGCTCCTGATTATGGCTGAATACATACAAGGCAAGCGGCTTGTCCCGTTCAGTGATGTAATCAACGGCTTCACTGATATCTTCGTAATTCATAATCGGCAGAATCGGTGCGAAGATTTCTTCCTGCATGATCTTCATATCAGGCGTCACGTTTGTCAGCACGGTCGGAGAAATCGTGCGGTCATGCGCATCGAATACGCCGCCGAACGCCGTTTTCGCCCCTTTTTCAATGGCGTCATCATACAGGACTTTGACACGGTTAAAGTTGCGGTCGTTGACAATCTGCGTGAATTTGTTGCGGTCAACCGTATGATCATCCTCCATAAAACCTGCATTGACAATGGTTTGCAGGAGATCTGTAAAGGTGCTCTGCACTTCTTTCTTCATAAGGAGATAGTCAGGTGCGATACATGTTTGCCCCGCATTGACAAATTTGCCGACGGCGATTTTTTTCGCCGCGTCCATCAAATCATAGCCGCTGTCGATGATCGTCGGGCTTTTTCCGCCAAGCTCAAGCGTGACGGACGACAAGTGCTTCGCCGCTGCCGTCATGACGATTTTACCGACATTCGTGCTTCCGGTGAAGAAAATGTGGTCAAACGGCTGGTCGAGCAGTTCTGTGGCGACATCGACCTCACCTTCAAAAATGGCGACTTCTTCTTCGTGAAATGCCTCGCGAATAACTGTCGCGGCGATATGGCTCGTCTCCATCGTAAAATCGGACAGCTTCACAATCGCGCTGTTGCCGGCCGCAATGGCAGCCGCAAGCGGAGCCATCGTCAGCATAAACGGATAATTCCATGGGCCGAGAATTAAGGTGACGCCTTTTGGCTCATACATTAATACGCCGTCAGCGTCGGGGCTGACGGATGAGCCGACGCGTTTCGGCGCCATCCAGGTGTCGAGATTGTTCATATTATCTTTAATCGCCTTGATCGTTCCCTGCGTTTCCGCTCTTTTCACCTCATGATAAGGCTTGCGGACGTCCCGTCTGATCGCCTCGATGATTTCTTCTTCATGTGCGGTGACGGCATCTAAAAAGCGCTGAAGCTTTTCTCTGCGCTGCCCGGCTGTTGAAGCACGCAGCGTTTTTTGATTTTTTTTCTGAAGCTCAAAGACGCGTTTGATTTCTGCTTTTATATGCTGATCCATCGGTCTTCCTCCTCTGGTTGCTTTTTTGTTTCTTCAGGGCCTATTATAATGTGATGTGTTTTTGCGGCAAAGACAGCGTAAACACATCTATACGTTACCGTACAAATTGCGGTGATCTGTCTAATGGAAGGAGTGTCTCTTATGCCGGATTCTGTGACAACTGACATCAAACAAGCGCTTTTGGCCATGCTTGGAGAGCGGGATATCCGCCGTGTGACCATGAAGGACATCGCCGAACGGGCGCATGTGAGCCGGGGGACACTGTACCTTTATTACGAAGATAAATATGCGATTTTAGAGGATATAGAGGAAGAAATGAAAGACGGGCTGAGCGAAGCGCTGTATGATTCGCTAAAGAATAAAGATGTGCTTCATTTACATGGCGGATGGCAAAAAGTGCATCCGACCCTGTCTTTTGTTGATCGGCATCGGGTGTTTTTTCAAACGATGATGGACCGCAATAAAATGCCCTATTTTCACTTTCATGCTTTTTTAAAAGATGTGTTCCGGCATGATGTGCTGCTGTCACCGGTCAATGCGGATTTCTCACCGACTGAACAGGATATGTACATTCATTACCGCGCTTTATACACGTATGCCATTGTGTTGTACTGGCTGAATGAGGAGCCCGGGGCATCCCCGGAAGCGATCAGCGGACAGGTGTGGGATTTGATTTCTCAAAAACGGTTTTACTGGCTGTTTGGCCGCCGGGTGCCGGAACAAGAAGAAAAAAAGCCCGCCGACCGCCGGGTGACCCGAACGAGGCAGGCCTTGCAAGAAGCCATGATCGGCTTAATGGCGGAAAAAAAAGAGTACGCGGCGATTACGATTTCCGATATTGCCCGTCAAAGCAACCTCCGCCGTGCCACTTTTTATGACCATTACGCCAACAAAGAAGCATTGCTGAAAACGATCATCCATCAATCATGCCGGGATCTGATCGGATTATTGACGGTAAAAGGAGAGCCTGCCGATTGCTCCATGGAAGAAGCGGAAGCCGCGCTCGTCCGTCTCTTTTCGGCACTGTCGGAAGGCCTGCCGCTCGTCCATTTTCTGAGAGAGGGCTCCGGAGTGCCTGACGTCATTCCGGAAATGTTCAGAGCGCTGCAATCGTTTTATCTTCATCAGCCCCTGCACATTCAGGCGGGCAAAAAACTCTATGCATATTATGTCGCGTCCATGCTCGCCGGCTTGATTCAATATCGTCTTCATGAAGGAAAAGACCACGCGCCGGACATGCTGGCCCGGGAGTTTCTGCAGTTTTTGGATGTAAAGAAGTATCGGGTGATTTTGCTGTGAGGATGATGAAAAAGAACTCAGCCGAAAACAGGCCGGGTTCTTTTTTGCTGTTTTCATTGAGAAGTGCCGATATGAAGTGTCCGGCTTTATCCCTCATAAAAAAGATACCTTCCATATGCCGCCTGATCAGCATTCTGCCGCCAAACATGACAAATGTCATATTCGGGGCATGATGGCTGCTACTACAACCGCCGCGAGCGCCTCGGTATACTTGGAATCATAATAAAAAAAAGGGGATATGACATTCATGACCAATCACGCCGCAACTCAAAAACAAGCATCTTTAAAAAAGCAGGTTGCTGCATTTTCCGGTGCCGATACAAAGCATAGTGTCAATCAGCTTTTCAACACGTTTGTGCCGTTTTTTGCCCTTTGGTTTCTTGCTTACTTCAGCCTCAATGTCTCCTATCTTCTGACCCTCGCCTTTACTGTTATAGCAGCGGGATTTTTGACAAGAATCTTTATTATTTTCCACGACTGCTGCCACCAATCCTTTTTCAAACAAAAGAAGCTGAACCGGCTGTTCGGGTTTATTTCAGGTGTGCTGACACTGTTTCCGTTCCTTCAATGGCAGCGCAGCCACTCCATTCATCATGCGACAAGCAGCAACTTAGATAAACGGGGCACCGGCGATATTTGGATGATGACCGTCAAGGAATACAACGAAGCGTCAGCTTGGACAAAAGTACGCTACAGACTTTATCGCAATCCGTTTATTATGTTTATTCTCGGCCCGATTTACGTATTTCTGATTCAAAACCGTTTCAATGTAAAAGGCGCCCGCCGCAAGGAGCGCTGGAACACCTATTTCACGAACGCGGCGATTGTCTTATTGGCTGCTGCGACGTGCCTGCTTGTCGGCTGGGAAAACTTTTTGCTTGTTCAAGGTCCGATTTTCCTTATTTCGGGGTCAATCGGCGTCTGGCTCTTTTATGTTCAGCACACGTTTGAGGATTCTTATTTTGAAGCCGATGAGCATTGGGATTATGTGCAGGCTGCGGTAGAAGGAAGCTCCTTTTACAAGCTTCCGAAGCTTTTGCAATGGCTGACAGGCAATATCGGCTACCATCATGTCCACCACTTAAGCCCGAAAGTGCCGAACTACAAGCTGGAAGCCGCTCATGAGGGGCACGAGCCTTTAAAAAACGTACCGACCATTACGCTTAAAACAAGTCTTGAATCCATGAAATTCCGTCTGTGGGATGAGGACGAAAAGCAATTTGTCACCTTTCGGGAGGCGCGGAAAAAACCGGCGCCCCATCCGGTGCCGAAAGAACCTTTAAAGAAAAATGCCTGATATGGCGCGCGGCTCTTTCTCTTATCAGAAAGGGCCTTCTCTTCATGCGTGAGGATGCAATGAAGGCGGTGTTTTGATAAAGTGATGGTAGACACAAGCAGCAGAAGGTGGAACAAAGATGAAGAAGTATTTTAAATTTCAAAAACTGAATGGGATTTCTCCTTATATATGGATGATTTTTTTCATCTTGCCTTTTTATTTTATTTTTAAAAGCTCTTCTACCTTTGTCATCGTGGCCGGCATCATTTTCACACTTGTTTTCTTTGGCGCATACCGCTTCGCATTTGTTGCAAAAGGCTGGCCGCTTTACTTATGGGCGCTTCTTCTGATCGGCATTTCGACCGGCTCAGTTATGCTGTTCAGCTATATTTACTTCGCCTTCTTTATCGCCTACTTCATCGGCCATATCCGAGACAAAGTTCCATTTTACATCTTATATTACATTCATATCATTAGTGCGGCGGTTGCCGTCAACTTCAGCCTTGTTCTGAAAAAAGGGTGGTTTTTGACACAAATACCGTTTATCGTCATTACACTGATCAGTGCCATCCTGCTCCCGCTCAGCATTCGAAGCAGAAAGGCACGGGAGCGCCTTGAAGAGAAATTAGAATATGCAAATGAGCGAATCGCCGATCTTGTGAAGCTGGAAGAAAGGCAGCGAATCGCCCGGGACCTTCACGATACACTTGGACAAAAGCTCTCCTTAATCGGACTGAAAAGCGACCTCGCCCGAAAGCTGATTTACAAGGACCCCGAACAGGCCCGCACTGAGCTGAAAAGCGTGCAGCAGACGGCCCGCACCTCCTTAAATGAGGTCAGAAAAATCGTTTCATCGATGAAAGGCATCCGATTGAAGGATGAGCTCGGCAATGTTCGGCAAATTCTTGAAGCGGCAGGAATTGAATTTGTGTATGAAGAAAAAGAAGCGCCAAAACATATCTCTCTGCTGAACGAAAACATCGTCAGCATGTGCATAAAAGAAGCCGTCACCAATGTCGTGAAGCACAGCGGCGCCAAAGTATGCCGCATCACCATTCAGCAGCTTTGGAAAGAGGTTGTCATTACGGTGGAAGATGACGGCAGCTTTCAATGCAAAGAAGATCGCTTTTTTTCAAAGGGGCACGGCCTGCTTGGAATGAGGGAACGTCTTGAATTCGCAAACGGCAGTTTAGCCATCGATACAGCCGCCGGAACAAAGCTGACCATGAGAATCCCGAATGATTCAAAATCAAAAGAAAAGGATGGTAGCAGATGATCAACATCTTCATTGCCGAGGATCAGCAAATGCTGCTCGGCGCACTCGGTTCACTGTTGAATTTAGAAGAGGATATGACGGTTGTCGGCCAAGGCACAAGCGGCCAGGATGCCATCGATTTCGTGGAAAAACATGCGCCCGACATCTGTCTGATGGATATCGAAATGCCCGGGAAATCAGGTCTTGAAGCGGCAGAAGAGCTCAAGGACAGCGGTGTGAAAATCATCATTTTGACGACCTTTGCCCGCTCCGGCTATTTTCAGCGGGCGCTAAAAGCAGGCGTCAGCGGGTACATGCTCAAGGACAGCCCGAGCGATGAGCTCGTCAGCGCCATCCGCAGCGTCATGAAAGGAAGACGCGTCTACGCACCTGAATTAATGGAGGACATCTATAGTGAAGAAAACCCGCTGACCGAACGGGAAAAAGAGGTGCTCGAGCTTGTCGCAGACGGAAAAAACACGAAAGAAATCGCAAACGCCCTCAGCATCAAAAGCGGCACAGTCCGCAATTACGTTTCGATGATCCTGGATAAATTAGAAGTGAAAAATCGAATTGAAGCCATTACCAGATCAAAGGAAAAGGGCTGGTTTAAGTAACCCGCCCTCAGCTTGTTCAGCCAGTGTTTTTGCACTGGCTTGTTTCTTTTTCACCGTCACTCCGTCTCTTCCTTCCACTTCTTATCAATCAGCATTTTTCCCGGCCAAGTGTATGCCATGATGCCGCCGTCTGCGGTGATGTCTTCTCCCGTGACGTAAGAGCTGTCGTCTGAAGCGAGGAAGAGCGCGACGGCTGCCATTTCTTCCGGTTTTCCGAGCCGGCCGAGCGGCGTGATCCATTTGTTGGCTTCACGGAACGCTTCGCCCATTTCGTCTTCTGTCGTGCCTGCCAATTTATCAATGAGCGGCGTTTCAATCGTCCCCGGCGATAAGGAATTGACGCGGATTCCACTTCTGGCGTAATCAATGGCCATCGCTCTCGTCAGGTTCGTGATTCCGCCTTTTGCGGCGTTATAGCCTGAGCGGTCAAGGTCTGCGGCCCGGCCGGACATGGAGGAGGTGTTGATGATGGAGCCTCCTTTTTCGAGCATGAGCGGAATCAGGTATTTGCTGCAAAGAAATGTGCCGCGCAGATCGACGGCGATGATCCGGTCAAACAGGTCGACCGGGTATTCATGGACTTTTCCGCCCTCTTGGTCAACACCGGCATTGTTAAACAGAATATCAATTGTTCCGTACTTTTGCTGAATGCCGTCCGCAAAAGACTTTACGTTTTCTTCGTCTGATACATCAAGGTGAAAGGCTTCTGCTTCTCCGCCGTTTTTTCTGATGGCGCTGACGGTTTCATTCAGTTCGCTTTCATTGATGTCACCGCAGATCACGCGGGCGCCTTCATCGGCGAAAACCCGTGCCGTCGCTTGTCCGATGCCTGTCGCGGCCCCTGTGATGATTGCGGTTTTGTCTGTTAATCTTCCCATATTGCGATTCCTCCTTTTTTTATATCTGTTCCCGCTGAATAGGGGGATAAACATACGGAGGTCTGTTTCTAAATACCTATTAAATATGTTAATATTATGTATATACATCATTGGGAGGTTTACATATTTTGAAGATACAGCATAAGAAGGAGATAGCGTTTTATTGTTATGCCATTGTTCCTATGGGATTTGTGATTTACACCGTTATCTCTATTCTATTTCAGGACATCATATTTCCTCTCACTGTAAGAAATGTTCTGCATGAGTCTTTGCGAAACTTGGGATCTCTTATCTTATTTAGTTTGTTTTTCTACCCGTCATACATATGGATGAAGAAGGAATTCGGCCGCCGGAAAGAAGCAGAGAGGAGAGGATGATCAACATTCTCTCTTTTTTATTGATAAAATGGGTGAAATGAATCCATTAACATGTTAAATTTACAATATATGCATCTGCTAATCCTAGTTGACAATTGTCACTGTATATGATAAATAGATGCTGAAAAGATTTTACATAACATCAAAGCATAATTAAAGGAGAGATCTGAAGTGCGGAAAAAAAAGTTTAAAGCAGAATCCAAGCGATTGCTGGACATGATGATTAACTCCATTTACACGCAGAAGGAAATTTTTCTCCGCGAGTTAATTTCCAACGCGAGCGATGCGATTGACAAAATCTATTACAAGGCGTTAACCGATGATTCATTAACGTTTGATCAAGACAATTACTACATAAAAGTGACGGCGGACAAAGAAGCGAGAACGCTCACCGTCACAGACACCGGTATCGGGATGACAAAAGACGAGCTTGAACAGCATCTCGGCACGATTGCGAAAAGCGGTTCACTCGCTTTCAAGCAAGAAAATGACACGAAAGATGGCCATGACATTATCGGCCAGTTCGGCGTCGGATTTTATGCGGCGTTTATGGTGGCTGATAAAGTCACGGTGAAAAGTAAGGCGCTCGGCAGTGACGAGGCGTATGTATGGGAGTCGGAAGGGGCTGCCGGCTACACGATCGCGCCGTGTGACAAAGAAACCGTCGGTACGGAAATCACCCTGCAAATAAAAGAAAACACAGAAGATGAAAGCTATGATGAGTTTTTAGAAAACTACCGCATCAAAGCGATCGTGAAAAAGTACTCTGATTTTATCCGCTACCCGATCAAAATGGAAGAGACGGTCAACAAGCCGAAAGAGGGCAGCGAGAACGAATTTGAAGAAGTTCAGGAAGAACAGACGGTCAACAGCATGGTGCCGATCTGGAGAAAAAATAAAAGCGAGCTGACGGATGAAGATTACGAGGCTTTTTACGCCGAGAAGCATTACGGCTTTGATAAACCGCTGACCCATGTGCATATCAGCGTCGATGGAGCGGTGCGCTACAATTCGATTTTGTTTATTCCGGAAAACATGCCGTTTGACTATTATACGAAGGAATTCGAAAAAGGATTGGAGCTGTATTCCAACGGCGTGCTGATCATGAACAAATGCGCCGACCTGCTTCCGGACCATTTCAGTTTTGTAAAAGGCATGGTCGATTCTGAGGATCTGTCGCTGAACATTTCCAGAGAGATGCTGCAGCACGACCGCCAGCTGAAGCTGATTGCGAAAAACATCAATAAAAAAATCAAAGCCGAGCTGAAGAGCCTGCTGAAGAACAAAAGAGAAAAATACGAATCTTTCTATGAATCTTTCGGCAGACAGCTCAAATTCGGCGTCTATAATGATTTCGGCGCGAATAAAGATGTCTTAAAAGATCTGCTTCTCTTCTATTCATCTAAGGAGAAAAAGCTCGTCACTCTGGACGAATATGTGTCCAGAATGCCTGAGGATCAAAAATATATCTATTACGCGTCCGGCGATTCATATGAGCGGATTGAAAAGCTGCCGCAAACTGAAATGGTGGCGGACAAAGGCTACGAAATTTTATACTTCACGGAAGATATTGATGAATTCGCGATCAAAATGCTGACAAGCTATGAGGAAAAAGAATTCAAATCCGTATCAAGCGCCGACTTAGGCATCGACAGTGATGAGGATGAAAAGCAGACTGAAGCCGAAGAGAACGAATATAAAGACCTGTTCGAAAGCATGAAAGAGATTCTTGCGGATAAAGTAAAGAACGTCAGAGCGTCGAAACGTTTAAAATCCCATCCGGTATGCTTTGCGACAGACGGCGAAGTGACGATCGAAATGGAAAAAGTATTAAACGCCATGCCTGACAGCCAGCAGGTCAAAGCGGAAAAAGTGCTGGAAATCAACCCGAATCACGAAGTGTTTGAGACGTTAAAGAACGCGCACGGACAAGATCGGGAAAAGCTGGCATTATACACAAATCTTCTCTACAATCAGGCGCTTCTGATTGAAGGGCTGCCGATCCATGATCCGGTCGAATTTACGAATGACATCTGCAAAGTTATGGTATGACGCCAAAAAGGAATCGCCCAGCGGGGGCGATTCCTTTTTTTGTTACAGTGTGCGCTGTTTAAGAATTTGATTTTGTTTGCTGCGCTTCTTTAAGGAGAACCGTTTTTTCAAGTGCGTTTCGATTTCTTCTAAACTTCTGCCCTTCGTTTCAGGAACGATGTAAGCGGCGAAGAAGAAGGATGAGAGGCAAATGACTGAGAATATTCCGAATACCCAGCCGATGCCCATGGCGCTCAGCATAAGCGGGAATACCAGTGAAACGATCAGGTTGGTTGCCGACAGGATCAATGTCGTAAATCCGGTTGCGGCTCCGCGTGCGTTTGACGGGAATAGCTCCGGCATCAGAACCCATACGACGGGACCCCATGTCGCCTGGTAGAAGACGATATAGATGCCGAGAAACAGCACGGTCAGCCATGCTGTTGAAGCTGACAGGCCGGCCAGAAGGAGAATGGCTGATAGTGACGCCAGGCTCAAGGTAATGCCGACACTTCCCCACATCAGCAGTTTTTTCCGGCCGATCCGGTCAATTAAGATCATGGCGGTGATACACATGATGACGTTTAAGACACCGATGCCCATCGTGCCGAGAACGGACGCCGAAGTGCCGAGTCCGGCCTTTGTAAAGATGGTCGGCGCATAGTAAATCACCGTGTTGATACCGACCGCCTGCTGGAAGATGGCGAGGCCGATCCCGATCAGCAGCATAGGGCGGATCCATTTGGCTTTCAGCAAGCCGAGTGTAGATTCTTTTTTCTCGGCTTCACCTTGTTTCATTTCCGCCAATTCAACGGCGATATCCTCTTTGTCGTGGGTCATTTCCATGACTTGTCTGGCTTCCTTCTCACGGCCGCGTTTGACGAGCCATCTCGGAGATTCCGGCATAAACGCGATTCCGATTAATAAAAGCGCCGCCGGTACTGCGGCGAGACCGACCATCCAGCGCCAAGCTTCAAACGGGGTGAATATGTAATTCACAATATATGCGAGTAAAATTCCGGTTACAATCATTAAGTTATTCAATGTGCCGAGCGTTCCGCGTATTTTCGTCGGCGCCATCTCAGATAGATAAACGGGAACCAGCGCCGTTGAGCCCCCGACGGCTAACCCGAGAATGACACGGGAGATAATCAGCATAGTGACGGTTTGCGAAGCCGCACAGGCAAGCGCGCCGATAATAAAAATGAGTGAAAGGACGAAAACCACTTTTCTCCGGCCCCATCGGTCAGAGCATGTCCCGCTTAATGCGGACCCGAAAATCGCACCGAGCAGCAGCATGCTGACGACCAATCCCTCGGTCAGCGTGTTTAAAGGAATATCATTGTTAATAAATAACAAAGCCCCTGAAATCACACCGGTGTCATAGCCGTAAAGCAGCCCGCCTAATGCTCCGAAAAAGTAAATCAGGTATTTTTTGGTGTTTTTCTTCACAGATGATCCTCCTCATCTTTTGGAACGCATAATAGTTTATTTAGATAACTATTTCATTCCCCGAAGAGAAAAATATAAACATAAAAAAACACGCCCCATTTAGGGACTGACCCCCGTTTTTGAGACAGGGATCAAAACACCTTTAAGCAGCCAGCTGTCGGTATGTGACCGGCGGCTGGTTGTTTAGTTTCGTTTGAATACGAATGTTGTTATAATAGTGTATATAGGTTTCGACAGTTTGTTCTACGATGGTCGTCGTAGTGCTTTCCAACCTGTCGAGGTAGAACGTTTCAGACTTTAGTGAGGAATGAAACGATTCGATGGAGGCATTATCAGCGGGCGTCCCTTTGCGGGACATGCTCATGGTAATGCCTTTTGTTTTAACAGCTTTCTGATACTCATAAGATGTATAAACAGAACCTTGGTCACTATGTAACACACAGTTCTCTGGCAGTGCGGGCAGCTGATCAAGTGTGTGTAAGACAAAGTCTGTGTCCTGTCTATCGCCAATCGTAAAAGCAATCACTTCTCCATTGTATAAATCCAATATACTGGAAAGATACAATTGTTTCTGCCCATAAGGCAAATATGTGATATCCGTTACTAGCTTTTCCAGAGGGCGATCAGACTGAAAGTTCCGATCCAATATATTCTCGGCCACGGCATATGGCTGCCCATTCTTCTTACGCTTTTTCACCTTAACCCGGCATTGCCACTGATTCTTCTGCATAATGCGCTGAACCGTTTTATGATTCATACGCATTCCCTTTTTTAATATGGCTGATACTTGTGTTCTCGGCACAACGTGCCGATTTGTTTTTCTAAATGGTATTTAGGGTTATCTTTCATCAGATTCTTCTTCCAACGATAATAAGATGCTCGTGAGATACCTAAATGAATACAGATATCCTTTATGGTCATTGTGCTGCGCAATGCTTCTACAAGCTCGACTGGCGTTTCGCTATCAGCTTCCTTTCCAATTCGTTGTACTTTTTTAACACTTCATTCTGTTGTCTCAGATAACGATTTTCTGCCTGCAGTTTCTCTAATTCGGAAGAATACTCTGGACCTTTTCCATAAGAATATTGCTTTCCGACAGGTTGTTCGAATCGATGTGTGTCCCCAGCTTTATACCACCTGACCCATGTCTGCACCTGCGTCTTATTCTTTATATTCAATTCCTGCATGATCTCCTTCACAGGCACGCCCGCCAATCTCATTTCTACAGCCTTCTGTTTGACTTCAACCGGATAACTCACTCTTGCCCTCATAGAAAAACACCTCCAAGTCTAATTTCGGATAACAACGATCCGTTTTCAAACTTGAAGGTGTTTTTTGTTTGTCTCATATTATGGGGTCAGTCCCTTTAAAAGGCGTGTTTTTTTCTTAGGAAAACTGCTTGTCGATAAACGCGATTTCTTCAGCAGATAGCGTAATGGAGGCTGCTTTCATGTTGTCTTTTAATTGATCCGCGCGTTTGGCGCCCGGAATCAGGATATCGATTTCAGGTCTCGCCAAGTACCAGGCAAGCACGATATGCGCCGTATCGGCATTGTGCTTTTCGGCAATCGGTTTGAGCTGGTTGACTTTTTTGATGTTTTCTTTAAACTGCTCCCCTTGGAAATGCGCCTGATCATTGCGCAGGTCGCCTTCAGGGAAGGTTGTGTTCTCGTCGTATTTGCCGGCCAGCAGTCCGGATACGAGCGGGAAGTACGGAATGAATGAGATGCCGTGTTCTGTCGTATAAGGGAAGAAAGTCTTTTCCGCCTCACGGTTCAGCAGGTTGTATTCTCCTTGAATCACGTCGACTAAGCCGTCTTTATTGGCTTCTTTCAGCTGTTCCAAAGAGAAATTGGATACGCCGATGGAACGGATTTTTCCTTCTTTTTTCAGCTCATTCAACGCTTGAACGGCTTCGTCCTTCGGCGTGTGCTCATCCGGGAAATGGATGTAGAATAAATCGATGTAATCAGTCTGCAGGCGTTTCAGGCTGTCTTCGACCGATTGTTTCAAAAAGGCCGGTGAATTGTCGAAAACAAAGTCATCGCCTTCTTTTCTGTGAGCGGCTTTTGTGGCGATGAAGACATCCTCGCGGTTACATTCTTTCAGCACCTCGCCGATTAATTCTTCAGAACGGCCCACACCGTAAATATAGGCGGTATCTAACATGGTAACGCCGCTTTTAATCGCTTCCCGAACCAATTCTTTTCCCGTTTCTTCATTCAGATTCGGATAGAGATTGTGTCCGCCGACCGCATTTGTTCCCAAACCGATCGGAAATACCTTTAGGTCAGTTTTGCCGATTGTTACTTTGCTCATGTTTTCGCCCCCTGAAAAAATTGGATATCATAGCGGCTGCCGGAAAAATACGGCAGCGTTCTCTATTAACTATAACGCTATGCCAAGTGAATGTCGATTTGATGCTCTTGGCAATACTTCGTATATTCCTCATCGAGCTGCTGAGAAGTGACAATGCTGTGAAGCCGGTCGAAAGGCGCGTATGTCAAAAGCGTGGATTTGCCGAATTTGGAATGATCCGCGAGCAGATACACTTCGTTCGCCTTTTCGGAAATTCTCTTTTTCACCTCGTATTCCAGTAAGTCGGAATTCGTCAGGCCGTGGGTGATCGTTGTCCCAGTAGCGGACATGAACGCCTTGTTAATGTTGTATTTATTGAGTGTGCTCGGATCATCAATGCCGACAAACGACCTTGTCTTCCGTTTGTAGTTATTGCCGATGATGATCAGGTCGATATTTTTCATGGATGAAGCCGCGTTAATAATATCCAGGCTGTTCGTCAAAACCGTTACATTCTTATCGGGATCAAGCGTCTCCAGCATCGATTTGGTCGTCGTGCCGGAATCAATAAATACAAGATCGTGATCCTCGATAAACCGTGACGCATAGCGGGCGATTTTGATTTTTTCATCCTGATGTTGAATGGTGCGGTTTTCAAAAGGGACGAGCACAGATTTTTCGGCTGACGTCACGCCGCCGTATACCTTTTTGATAACCCCTTTTTCCGCAAGCTTATTAATATCGCGTCTGACCGTGTTTTTAGAGACGTTGAATACCTCGCACAGCTCATCCAGTGAAGTGGCTCCGTGTTTGAGAATGTATTCTTCCATCTCCTGAATCCGCATCAGTTTCATAAAAAAACTCCTTCTAGAATTCTTAAAGTAATTAAAATATATAATAAACACCAGAAGTTAATCAATAGTTACTTAACAAATGATAAAAAAGAGGGATCATCCCCTCCGATTCGACACGGTTCTCCAAGTTCCTGTTTTCCCGATCAAAAAAAGTATGGTAAAAATAATGTGAAAAAATTTTGATTTTTTAGATTGACTTGAAGATGTGTTGGGCTTACAATGTAACCAAGAAATGACCAAAACATAACCTGTAAAATCAAAAGTGAAAGATGTAACCGTTTGCTTTTTCCGGTACATGACCAACTTTTACATGGGAAGATTGGGATTCACCATCATTTTAGCATTTGTAAGCGTTTAAATCATGTCTTTTATATGTAAAAGATGAATATATTCATCCGTTATTATCCAGCTGAACAGGATGTTTACTATTTAAGGAGGCAATGAGAATGGCAGAGATCAGAAAACTGAAAAACTACATCAATGGTGAATGGGTTGAAAGTAAGACAGATCAATATGAAGACGTTATCAATCCGGCTACAAAAGAAGTGATGTGCCAGGTTCCGATTTCTACGCGGGAGGATGTGGAATACGCCGTCCGCTCAGCGTCAGAGGCATTTCAAACATGGTCAAAGACGGCAGTGCCGCGCCGTGCGAGAATTCTATTTAACTATCAGCAGCTTCTCCAGCAGAACAAAGAAGAGCTTGCCCGTCTGATTACTTTGGAAAACGGTAAAAACACGACGGAAGCACTCGGTGAAGTGGGACGCGGAATTGAAAACGTCGAATTCGCAGCGGGCGCGCCGTCACTCATGATGGGCGATTCACTTGCCTCCATCGCGACGGATGTAGAGGCGGCGAACTACCGCTATCCGATCGGGGTGGTCGGCGGTATCGCACCGTTCAACTTCCCGATGATGGTCCCGTGCTGGATGTTCCCGATGGCAATTTCGTTAGGAAATACGTTCATTCTGAAGCCGTCTGAGCGCACGCCGCTGTTAACGGAAAAACTGGCAGAGCTGTTTGAACAGGCCGGTCTGCCGAAGGGCGTCTTCAATGTCGTGCACGGCGCGCATGACGTCGTAAACGGCGTTCTTGAACATCCGGATATTAAAGCCATCTCATTCGTCGGTTCAAAACCTGTCGGCGAGTATGTTTTCAAAAAAGGCAGCGAACATTTGAAACGCGTGCAAGCGTTAACGGGCGCGAAAAACCACACGATCGTGCTGAATGACGCCCACCTTGAAGATACGGTGACAAACATTATCGGCGCGGCATTCGGTTCGGCAGGAGAGCGCTGCATGGCATGCGCGGTTGTGACGGTTGAAGAGGGAATCGCCGATGAGTTTATGGCGAAATTACAGGAAAAAGCAGCGGACATCAAGATCGGAAACGGACTGGATGACGGCGTGTTCTTAGGCCCGGTCATCCGCGAGGACAACAAAAAACGCACGCACAGCTATATTGAAAAAGGCATCGAAGAAGGAGCGAGACTTCTTTGTGACGGGCGTGAAAACGCAACGGAAGACGGCTATTTCGTCGGACCGACGATTTTTGACAACGTGACGACGGATATGACGATCTGGAAAGATGAAATCTTTGCGCCCGTTCTGTCGGTCATCCGCGTGAAAAACTTAAAAGAAGCGGTGGACATCGCCAACCAGTCTGAATTTGCGAACGGCGCGTGTCTGTTCACTTCAAATGCGAATGCGATCCGCTACTTCCGTGAGAATATTGACGCGGGAATGCTCGGCATCAACCTTGGCGTGCCGGCGCCGATGGCATTCTTCCCGTTCTCTGGCTGGAAGTCTTCTTTCTTCGGCACATTGCACGCAAACGGAAAGGACAGCGTCGACTTCTATACACGTAAAAAAGTCGTGACGGCACGATACCCGTCTCCTGACTTCAATTGATCTGACAGCCGGCCCGGACGGCTTTGTGATTCCGTCCGGGTTTTCTTTTACCATCAATTAAGGAGGAATAAACATGAGTCATTTGCTGCGCAAACCGCAGGCCGATGAGATTTCTCAAGGCGTGAACATCATACATGACGTCACTTCAGCCAATTCAGACCTCAAATACGTCGGATTTAAAGTCGTTGACCTCACTCCCGGTTCCGCATATACAGAAGATTTGAAAAAGACGGAGTGCTGCATCGTTGCGGTAACGGGAAAAATCACCGTCACTGATTATGATCAGACATTTGAAAGCATCGGCACCCGTGAAAGCGTATTTGAAAGAAAACCGACGGACAGCGTTTATGTGTCCAATGACCGCTCTTTTGAAATCACAGCGGTCAGCGGGGCGAGGGTCGCGCTGTGCTATTCTCCGTCCGAACACCAGCTTCCGACAAAGCTGATTAAAGCGGAAGACAACGGTGTGGAACATCGCGGCAAGCTGGCAAACAAACGAACCGTTCATAATATTCTCCCCGATTCAGATCCATCGGCAAACAGCCTTCTCGTTGTTGAAGTTTACACGGACAGCGGCAACTGGTCGAGCTATCCGCCTCATAAACATGACCAAGACAATCTGCCGGCTGAATCCTTTTTAGAAGAAACCTATTACCATGAAACGTACCCGCCGCAGGGGTTTGTCTTCCAGCGTGTGTACACGGACGACCGCTCGATCGATGAGACGATGACCGCAGAAAATGAAAACGTTGTCATCGTGCCGGCGGGCTATCACCCGGTTGGTGTTCCGGACGGGTATACCTCTTACTACCTGAATGTAATGGCGGGACCGACACGAAAATGGAAGTTTCATAATGATCCGGCCCATGAATGGATCCTGGAACGCTAACAAGTGAGGAGTGGCAGATAACGATGAAATATACATTTAATGAAGAAAAAGAGTTTGATATTGTCGCGATCGGACGCGCGTGTATTGATTTGAACGCTGCGGAATACAACCGGCCGATGGAAGAAACGATGACGTTTTCTAAATATGTCGGCGGCTCCCCGGCAAATATTGCGATCGGCAGCGCCAAGCTCGGATTAAAAGCCGGTTTTATCGGCAAAATCCCGGACGATCAGCACGGCAGATTCATCGTTTCTTATATGCAGGGAAAGGGCGTTGATACGTCACAAATGACCGTTGACAGAGAAGGGCGCAAAGCCGGGCTCGCTTTTACGGAAATTCTCAGTCCCGAAGAGTGCAGCATCCTGATGTACCGGGATGACGTGGCGGATTTGTATCTTGAGCCGTCCGAAGTCAATGAAGGCTACATCGCAAACGCGAAAATGCTGCTCGTATCAGGTACGGCGCTTGCGAAAAGCCCGTCGCGCGAAGCCGTCTTAAAAGCGGTGCATATCGCAAAAAAACATGACGTAAAAGTCGTGTTTGAGCTCGACTACCGTCCGTATACATGGCAATCGGCAGAAGAAACAGCCGTGTACTACACGCTGGTGGCGGAACAATCCGATATCGTCATCGGTACGCGTGACGAATTTGACGTAATGGAAAACCGCAGCGGCGGAAATAACGATGAAACCGTCCGCCATTTGTTTGCGCACTCCGCTGACCTTGTCGTCATTAAGCACGGCGTTGACGGATCATACGCATACAGCAGATCGGGAGAAGTTTTCCGGGCGCATGCCTATAAAACAAAGGTGCTGAAGACCTTCGGAGCGGGTGATTCCTATGCGTCCGCCTTCATCTACGGACTTGTCAGCGGCCGGGATATTGAAACGGCTTTAAAATACGGGAGCGCTTCCGCTTCCATCGTCGTCAGCAAACACAGCTCCTCAGAAGCAATGCCGGCTGCCGGTGAAATCATCGAACTGATTGAAGCGCAGCACAGTCTTAACGGTAAATAGAACGTATAAAAGGTGGGATCGTTTGTGGGTAAGACAATTCGCTTAACGACAGCACAAGCGCTGATTCAATTCTTGAACCGGCAGTACATTCATGTTGACGGAAAAGAAGAGCCGTTCGTTGAGGGCATCTTCACGATTTTCGGCCACGGAAATGTGTTGGGGATCGGGCAGGCGCTTGAGCAGGACGCCGGGCACCTGAAAGTCTATCAAGGCAAAAACGAACAAGGCATGGCGCATGCCGCGATGGCATACAGCAAGCAGATGCTGAGAAGAAAAATTTACGCGGTATCGACATCGGTCGGTCCGGGTGCCGCTAACTTGACGGCTGCCGCGGGTACGGCGCTGGCCAATAATATCCCGGTGCTGCTGCTTCCGGCCGATACCTTTGCGACGAGGCAGCCTGACCCGGTGCTTCAGCAGGTGGAGCAGGAATACAGTGCCGCCGTCACAACAAACGATGCGTTAAAGCCCGTGTCCCGCTATTGGGACCGCATCACCCGCCCCGAGCAGCTGATGAGCAGCTTAATCCGGGCGTTTGAAGTGATGACAGATCCGGCAAAAGCGGGTCCGGCGACCATCTGCATTTCTCAGGATGTAGAGGGAGAAGCATTTGATTTTGATGAAAGCTTCTTTGAAAAACGCGTTCATTACATTGACCGGATGCAGCCGAGCGAGCGTGAACTGAAAGGCGCCGCGGAAAGAATTAAGGAGAGCAGCCGTCCCGTCATTTTAGTGGGCGGCGGCGCGAAGTACTCCGGCGCGCGTGAGGAATTAATCGCGCTTTCTGAAACATACGGCATTCCGCTTGTCGAAACGCAGGCCGGCAAGTCAACGGTTGAAGCCGATTTCGCCAACAATCTGGGCGGCATGGGCATCACGGGCACACTCGCCGCAAACAAAGCCGCCCGCCAGGCTGATCTGATCATCGGTGTCGGCACACGGTACACGGACTTTGCGACATCCTCGAAAACGGCGTTTGATTTTGACAAAGCAAAATTTTTGAATATCAACGTCAGCCGCATGCAGGCTTACAAGCTTGACGCGTTTCAGGTCGTAGCCGATGCGAAAGTGACGCTCGGCAGGCTGCACGGCTTATTAGACGGATATAAAAGTGCATTCGGCACGGCGATTAAAGACTGGAAAGATGAATGGCTTGCTGAACGGGACCGGCTCGGAAAGGTCACTTTTACACGTGACGCGTTCGAACCGGAAATTAAAAACCATTTCTCACAGGATGTGTTAAACGAGTATGCCGACGCGCTCGAGACTGAGCTGCCGCAGACAACGGCGCTGTTGACCATCAATGACACGATTCCTGAAGACAGCGTCGTCATCAGCTCGGCGGGGTCTCTTCCGGGGGATCTGCAGCGGCTGTGGCATTCCAATGTCCCGAATACGTACCACCTCGAGTACGGCTATTCCTGCATGGGGTATGAAGTATCAGGCACGCTCGGCCTCAAGCTGGCCCATCCCGACAAAGAAGTCTATTCACTCGTCGGCGACGGAAGCTTTCTGATGCTGCACTCAGAGCTGATTACCGCGCTTCAATATAACAAAAAAATCAATGTCCTGCTTTTTGACAACTCCGGATTCGGCTGTATCAACAACCTGCAGATGGATCACGGGAGCGGCAGTTATTTCTGCGAGTTCCGCACAGAGGACAATCAGATTTTAAACGTTGATTACGCGAAGGTGGCAGAGGGCTACGGCGCTAAAACATACAGAGCCAATACGGTTGAAGAACTGAAAGCGGCGCTTGAAGATGCGAAAACGCAAGACGTATCCACTTTAATTGAAATGAAGGTTCTGCCGAAAACGATGACGGACGGCTATGACAGCTGGTGGCATGTCGGCGTGGCGGAAGTGTCGGAGCAGGAAAGCGTTCAGCGGGCATACGAAGCGAAAGAGACGAAGCTGAAGTCTGCAAAGCAGTACTAGAGGGGAGGCATCACGATGGGCAAACAAGATATTCTGTGGGGCATCGCTCCCATTGGGTGGCGCAATGACGATATGCCGGAAATCGGAGCCGGGAATACGCTGCAGCATTTGTTAAGCGATATTGTTGTCGCCGGCTTTCAAGGTACGGAAGTGGGAGGGTTTTTCCCTGAACCCTCCGTCCTCAATAAAGAGCTGGCTCTCCGAAACTTGCGGATTGCGGGGAAATGGTTCAGCAGCTTTATCATACAAGACGGTATTGAAAAAATGGCTGAACAATTTACAGAACACTGTGATTATTTGCAGAAAGTCGGAGCGGATGTCGCCATCGTTTCTGAACAGACGTACAGCGTTCAGGGCTTGGACATTGATGTATTTAAGGAAAAACCGCACTTCTCAGATGAAGAATGGGATACGCTGTGCCAAGGCTTGAACCGTCTCGGGAAAATCGCTGGCGAATACGGGCTGGACCTCACGTTTCATCATCATCTCGGCACAGGCGTCCAGACGGCGGAAGAAGTTGACCGGCTGATGGATGGAACGGACCCGCGGTATGTCCATTTACTTTATGATACCGGCCATGCCTATATCTCGGACGGAGACTATATGACGATTCTCAACAAGCATATGGATCGGATCAGACACGTTCATTTCAAGGACGCGCGGTTTGACATTATGGAGCGGTGCAGACAGGAAGGCAAGTCATTCAGGCAGTCGTTTTTACAGGGCATTTTTACGGTTCCCGGCGACGGATGCATCGATTTTACCGAAGTATACCGAACGCTCGTCCGTCATGATTATTCAGGCTGGATCGTCATCGAAGCCGAACAAGACCCGGCAGTCGCCAATCCGCTTGAGTACGCGCTGATTGCAAGAAAGTACATCGACAGTGAACTGCTTGATCCTGCAAATTAGAGGGGGACTTATATGAATAGTGCCAAGGCGGAATCAGCTTTCAGCAAAAGGACCATCGCCGCAGCATTAGCAAATTACATTGATGCAGGTTCCATCGTGGCAGGATCAGCGGGTTTATCTATGTGGGTCAGCTACTTGAAGCTGTCCGACAGCCAGATCGGATTGCTCGGCGCCTTCAGCGCAAACGCGATATCAGCGGCCATCGGAGCGCTGCTCGGCGGGTATTTGGCTGATAAGGTCGGCCGAAAAGCTGTATACACAAACAGTATGCTCGTCTACGCCTTAGGAATTTGTTTGGTTTTGTTTGGATTCAACTTTCCCATGCTGTTATGCGGATACATGATTATCGGGATTTCTGTAGGCGCGGATATTACGGCTTCATGGACCATTATCGCGGAAAACGCCCCTGAGAAAAACCGGGCGAGGCATTGCGGAGTGGCGCAGGTGGCGTGGGCCGCAGGAGCCGTTGTGGTTCTGCTGTTATCCGTTTTGGTCGGTGACCTCGGGCTTTTAGGAAATAAAATTGTCTTTGCGCATCTATTGGTGATCGCCCTGATCACATATGTGATAAGAAAGCGTTTACCTGAGTCGGATGCCTGGAAAAACAGTGAAGAGCGGCCTGCCGCCGTGAAAAAAACATCTTATTTTGACCTGCTTCAGCCGAAATTTTTCAAGAACATTTTGTTTTTAATGGGTGTGTTTCTCGTATGGAATCTCGCCGCGGGCGTCATGGGATTCTTCATGCCGTACATCTACCAGCAGGTCGGCGGCGTATCCGCAAATACGGCCAACATTCTGCAGATGGCCCTGTTTATCTTCACCGGGCTCGGCGTCGCCTGTATCTTCATGCCTTTCGCAGATAAATATCGGAAAACGGTGTTCGGAATCTGCGCATGTATGGCCGTTGTCGGCTGGTCGCTGTTTTTACTGCCGTTTCAGGGGCTCCCGATGCTGCTTTTGTTTGTTTTAGCGATCGGCATCAATAACGGAGCCGGCCAGCAGGCGAACTACCAGCTGTGGGCAAGCGAGCTGTTCCCGACAGAACACAGAGCGTCAGCACAAGGGCTCATGTTCTTTCTCGTCCGTATTTCAATCGGAATTTGGAGTTTATTTGTGCCGGTCATCATGTCACAATTCGGCATCGGTTTTATGGCCGGTATTCTGCTCATATGTGTGACGGCCAGTATGATCATCGGGCTTGTTTTCGCACCGAATACGTCCGGCAAGTCGCTTGAACAAATACAGGAGGAACTGTACGGCGCTCCTCAGGACGGCAGCGAGAAAAGAAAGACGAGAACCATTATTTGATTATCAGAAGGAGTGGCGATCAATGAATTTACGTATAGGTGTTATCGGAACCGGTGCTATCGGAAAAGAGCACATCAACCGCATCACAAATAAGCTGTCCGGAGCGGAAATTACCGCTGTCACAGATGTGAATCAGGAGGCCGCGCAGCAGACCGTTCAGGATTTCAATTTGAACGCCTCCGTTTATCCTGATGACGACAGCCTCCTCGCTGCTGAAAATGTGGATGCCGTCTTAGTGACAAGCTGGGGCCCGGCTCACGAGTCCAGCGTTTTGAAAGCGATTCAGCACGGCAAGCACGTGTTTTGTGAAAAGCCGCTTGCGACAACGGCAGAAGGCTGTATGCGCATTGTCGAGGAAGAAATGAAGACGGGAAAACGATTGGTGCAGGTAGGTTTCATGCGCAGGTATGACAGCGGTTACGTTCAGCTGAAAGAAGCGATTGACAACCGCGTGGTCGGCGAGCCGCTGATGATTCACTGTGCGCACCGCAACCCGACAGTCGCATCCAATTATTCAACGGACATGGCAGTCGTCGATACGCTCGTTCATGAAATTGATGTCCTCCACTGGCTCGTCAATGACGACTATGAATCCGTACAGGTGATCTATCCGAAGAAATCAAAAAATGCGCTGCCGCATCTGAAAGATCCGCAGATGGTCATCATCGAAACAAAAGGCGGCATCGTCATCAATGCCGAAATCTACGTGAACTGTAAATACGGCTACGACATTCAATGTGAAATCGTCGGGGAAGACGGCATTATCAAGCTTCCGGAACCGTCAAGCATCAGCTTGAGAAAAGAAGGGAAATTCAGCACCGATATTCTGATGGACTGGCAGCGCCGATTTGTGGCTGCGTATGATGTGGAAATTCAAGACTTCATTGATTCGATCCGGAATAAAGGTGAAGTCAGCGGTCCGACGGCATGGGACGGTTATATTGCCGCGGTGACAACTGACGCGTGCGTAAAAGCTCAGGAATCCGGACAGAAAGAGCCTGTGGCGCTGCAAGAGAAACCGGCATTCTACCAATCATTTACGACTGTGAACAAATAATAGATCGGGAGTGAAAGAAATGAAACTGGCCTTAGATCCATCCATGTACCGCGATGATTTAACGTTAGAAGAAATGGTCTATAAAACGGCGGAACTCGGATACGAATATATCGAACTGTCTCCGCGCGAGGATTTTTGTCCTTTCTATAAATATCCGAAAGTCGATTCAGCAAAAATCAAACAATTGAAGCGCCTTTTAAAAGATACAGGTGTGAAGCTGTCTTCTCTTCTTCCGCTTTACCACTGGGCGGGTCCTGATGAAGACCGCCGTCAGGCCGCCGTGCGCAACTGGAAACGGGCGATCGAAATTGCGGTTGAACTTGAAGTGGATTTGATGAACAGTGAATTCAGCGGTTCAAAATATGATCCGTTGACAAGTGAAGAAAAATTTATCAAATCCATGGATGAACTGCTGCCCGTCTTTGAAAAAGAAGGCGTTAAACTCAATCTGCAGGCTCACCCATACGATTTTATCGAAACGCACAAAGGTGCGATGGATATGATCCGCGCGCTTGACAAGGATTGGATCAATCTTGTCTACTCGACTGCGCATACGTTCTTCTATGATGACGGAAAAGGCGATATTGCGACCATGTTTGATGAAGCCGGCGACCGCCTCACACATGTTTTATTTGCAGATACTTTTAATCATAAAGCGGCGCATGGCCTGCGCTACATCGTCAACCCGCCTGACGCGAAAGTAACGGTTCACCAGCATTTGGACATCGGGCAAGGCGAGGTTGATTTTGAGACGATTTTCAGAAAGATGAGAGAGATGAAATTCGACGGAATTGCGACGAACGCCGTTTTTGCTTGGGTCGGCGAAAGAGCGGATGAATCAAGCCGGACCACGCTTAAGAAATTAAAGGAAGAATTAGGCATGGCATAAGCTGAGTACGGAGTTCGGCGGAGCGGGGCAAACAAGCCCTCCTGCCGGACTCCCTTCATATCGAAAACGTTAGATGGGAGAGGCTGACATGAAACTTTGCTTTAATGAAGCGACTACGCTGGAGAATTCAAACCTGAAACAGGATTTAGAACTGTGCGAAAAGCACGGCTATGATTATATTGAAATCCGCACAATGGATAAGCTGC
Organism: Bacillus sp. FSL R5-0443; assembly: GCF_038608285.1. NCBI lineage: Bacteria > Bacillati > Bacillota > Bacilli > Caryophanales > Bacillaceae > Bacillus > Bacillus sp. FSL R5-0443. Next base: position 4,068,805 of record NZ_CP152013.1, on the reverse strand, counting down.
CGGAATACTTAAAAGACCATTCACTGGCCGATCTGGCGGAATATTTTCGAACCCATCACATTAAACCGCTTGCCCTGAACGCACTGGTTTTCTTCAACAACCGTGATGAGAAGGGCTATAGGGAGATCATTTCGGAATTCAAAAGCATGATGGAAACCTGCAGGACGCTCGGCGTGAAATATGTGGTGGCCGTGCCGCTTGTGACAGAGCGGAAAATCTTGAAAGAAGAGATCAAAAAGAGCAGCATAGAGGTGCTGACTGAGCTTTCGGACATCGCGGAGCCGTACGGCGTAAACATTGCCCTTGAATTTGTCGGCCACCCGCAATGTACGGTCAATACATTTGAACAGGCGTATGACATCGTGAACGCTGTCGGCCGCGATAATGTCGGACTGGTGTTTGACAGCTTCCATTTCCACGCGATGGGCTCCAATATTGAGAGTTTGAAGCAGGCGGACGGAAAGAAAATTTTCATCTATCATATCGACGATACAGAAGACTTTCCGATCGGCTTTTTAACGGATGAAGACCGCGTCTGGCCTGGACAGGGTGCGATTGACTTAGACGCCCATCTGTCAGCGTTAAAAGAAATCGGATTCAATGATGTTGTCTCCGTAGAGCTGTTCAGACCTGAATATTATAAGCTGACTGCGGAGGAAACGATCAAAACGGCAAAGGAAACAACGGAAGCCGTCGTATCAAAATACTTCATGAAGGAGGCGTGAACATGGCTTTTGTCACCATGAAACATCTTCTTGCAGAAGCGAAACGGGAGCATTATGCAGTCGGCCAATTTAATATCAACGGCCTCCAATGGACGAAGGCGATTCTGCAGGCGGCGCAAAAGGAGCAATCGCCGGTCATCGCCGCGGCTTCCGATCGTCTGGTCGACTATTTAGGCGGCTTTAAAACGATTTCCGCCATGGTCGGCGCGTTAATGGAAGAAATGGCGATTACCGTTCCCGTCGTGCTCCATCTTGATCACGGAAGCAGTGCGGAACGCTGCAGACAGGCCATTGACGCCGGATTCAGCTCAGTGATGATTGACGGCTCCCATCATCCGATTGATGAGAACATCGCGATGACAAAAGAAGTCGCCGATTATGCCGCTCAGCACGGCGTCTCAGTAGAAGCGGAAGTCGGCACGGTCGGCGGCATGGAAGACGGGCTGGTCGGCGGGGTCCGCTATGCCGATGTCGCCGAATGTGAGCGGATCGTCAAAGAAACCAATATCGACGCGCTGGCCGCCGCCCTCGGCTCCGTCCACGGCAAATATCAAGGTGAACCGAATCTCGGATTTAAAGAAATGGAGGCTATCTCCCGCATGACTGATATTCCTCTCGTTCTTCACGGAGCATCCGGGATTCCGCAGGATCAGATCAAAAGAGCCATCACGCTCGGCCACGCGAAAATCAATATCAACACGGAATGCATGGTCGCCTGGACAGACGAAACACGCCGCATGTTTCAGGAAAACGGAGATCTGTACGAACCGCGCGGCTACATGACACCCGGCATTGAAGCCGTGGAAGAGACGGTGCGAAGCAAAATGAGAGAGTTCGGATCAGCCGGTAAAGCCGTAAAACAGCAGGTCGGCTGATGAAAAGCACTCACAACATCGTGAGTGCTTTCGTCTTTCCGTTTATGTCCTTCTCGCGTTTCACCAAAGTATCACAATCAAATCAACCTGTTCATCTTTACAGGCTCTTTCAATCCAAGCGATTTGTTACAGCTTGCCCCCCTCGTTTACTATAGTTATGAAAACTAGAATTCGTTATTATCCTTTTCTTAAAATAATCCATAAGTCATGTATCTTTGTCTTTCGCAGTGATTTCATTATTACCTTGTCTCGAATTCTCATAAGTACCGCATATACCCTACGTAAGGTCGCGTTTAGTAAAATTTCTTATTCCGTAAACCAGGAGACCGAGACATGTTATTACCATAATTGAGTAAAATAGGAAGTTTGATTGAATCGGTGATTCATCTTCGGGTGACATTGCTAACATAGGCTGTGTCCATGGATATACTTGACCTAATGGTGTACTGGCAATAATAATGGCCGGTAATGTAAAAACAATGCTAACAGCGAGTGGTATGCCAAATGTTTTAGACCTGATTGAAACAATAAGCTGCAATAAAATTAATGGTAAACAAGCTAAGATCCCTCTAATTCCATAACCTAGAATTGTAAGTAAAGGAAGACTCCCGCTTATGCCTAACATATAACCGAATCCAATAAATAAGAGGATTAAAATGAACATACTAATGAATATCATGCGGACCACTGTTAGAAACTTTCCCAGAAAGATATCTGAGTGTTTGACTGGTAAGGCTAGAAGCTGTTTCCAACCGCCTCCTACATGTTCCCCCCTGCAAACAAGGGCGGCGAAAATTCCCACTACGATAGGCAATACAAAAGGGCCCATAAATAAGGCAACTTGTGTCCAAGCCTCTACCCAGGGATTGTCTCCAGGATTCATAAAAAGGTTATAGTTTTTAATAAAGTTCGTGTATGCCAGGGATACACCTAACAAAGGCCCTAATAAATAGATGATCCATAACTTTGATCGCTTAAGCTTTAAACGTTCTACAAATAAAATGTTTTTCAAGTATTTCGCCTCCTTTTTACAAAGCATCCCGTTTAGCAAAATGAATAGAGCCTAGAAATAATATAATTATCCCTAAGAAAAGGCTAATGCAAAGGTAAGATGAAAGATCTGGGTTATATCCTATACCTTCATACTGCAGAATGACTGTCGAAGATTGACTAGGATAAGCCAGCGGAAACCATCTCGTTGATTGAGCAGCTGCCAAAAACAAACCCATTATAGATGATATTGATCCTACAAGAATTGAGAATGCTTGGTTGCTAAACACCATAGATAACCATATCTGGAATGCCATTATAGGCAGTACTGTAACTAACATGCTGTAACTATCTCCAAACAAAAGTCCCCAAGGTACACTACCTTCGAATCCTACCAGTTTGCCTAGCAGTACCATGCCGAGCAAGAAGATTGTTGACGAAATAAATAAACTGACTACTAAGCAAATAAATTTACTTACATAAATTCGCATTCTAGATACGGGAAAAGAAAGGGTTTGCTTCCATCCGTTTGCTTGATGTTCTATATTTGCTATTATTGACGCAGAAAGTGTTGCGGCTAATGGAAAACCCAGACCAAATAACAAACTGTTATCATACAGTAAATACATCCACATTGATCCAGCATGGAACATTTCAGCTTGTTTTTCCACGTATTCAGATCGATAAGTAAGATTTACCAACTCATATGCTATAATGAGTAAGGGAACCAATAAGACTACAATCAATAACGACGAACGTTTCAGTTTTAATTGATCTGCCCATAATAACTTTTTCATAGACTTCCCTCTGTACCAGTTAATTCTAAAAAAATATCCTCAAGCGATCGTGTCTTTTCTTCAAGTCGAAATACAGACAGCCCTGAATGAAGAAGTATGGAATTGATTTCTGAAACAAATTCCGGTTCTGTTTGAGACAGCCACAAATAATTTTTTTGTAAATCAACCTTTAATCCTTTCCTGTTTAGTATTGTTTTTGCTTCGATTACGTCACTAACACCGACTTTTAATAGTGGTTTTCGTTTTTGATGTAAACTTGCAATCGAGTCCTGGAAAATCATCCTTCCATTGTTAATAATCCCCACCTGAGTAGCCATTTGATCTATTTCACTCAATAAGTGGCTGGATACAATAACACTCATTCCCGATTTAGGCAATTCTTTAATTAGCTCTCTTATTTCTTGGATACCGGATGGATCTAAACCGTTTGTCGGTTCATCCAGAATTAATAAATCAGGACTGCTTAACAGGGCAACTGCAATTCCCAAACGTTGTTTCATTCCAAGGGAATACTCCTTAGTCAGTCGATTTGCTACTTTAGATAACCTTACAGTTTCCAATACTTCATTGACTCGTTGTTCCGGAAGTCCTCGTAACCTCCTAACAGCTTCTAAGTTTTCGTAAGCTGTTAAATTACCATAATAAGTTGGAGATTCTACCAGTGACCCGATTCTTTGCAATATCTGCAAACGATTCTTGTTTAGGTTTTGGCCAAAGATTTCGATGTTTCCTTTTGTTGGTTTAATTAAACCTAATAACATTCGGATGGTTGTTGTTTTACCAGCACCATTCGGTCCAAGAAAACCATAAATTTCGCCGCGCCTAATCCTTAAGTTTAATCCATCAACTGAAGTATGCTTTTTATACTTTTTAGTTAGATCGTGTGTTACCACTATTTGATCATTCATTTGTCTCTCACCTCACTTTTATCATAAGCGATGTTCTTTAAACACAAACGAAACTCTTCCTAAACATTCACTTAACGACATCCCTGGTTTATTTTCTGTATGTAGTTATATTGATACCTGAATATCAAGGTCGAAAATTTAAAAGAATATTCTGAACCCTTAACGAAAGTTAAATTCTTTCCTTTTCTGACCTTTATGTCATTGATCTCATATAAAATAAGAAATAAAAAGGAGGGTAACTTATGACGTTAGAAGAGAACAAAATCCTCATGGTGGATGATGACGAACATATCTTAAACTTATTAATAACTTGCTTTGAAAAGGAAGGTTTCAGCAATATTTCCACAGCTATGACAGGGAGCGAAACCCTTCTGAAAATCGATCAGGAACTTCCAAATATTATTTTATTAGATGTCATGCTTCCGGACACTGATGGCTTCACCTTATGCAGCAAAATACGCTCCCATACAAATGTGCCGATACTCTTCTTAACGGCAAAAACAACAGATTTAGATAAATTGCAAGGGTTTAGTTTTGGGGGGGATGACTATATTACTAAACCATTTAATCCACTAGAAATTGTAGCTCGTGTAAAAGCCCAATTAAAGAGAATGACTCAACTCTCTTCTTCTTACCCTCTAAAACAGGTATACGATTATGAATATTTTAAAATAGATCCCAATACCGGCAGACTTGTTGTTAACGGGACAAGAATCGATTGCCCTGCTCAGGAAATGAAACTTCTGATTTATTTCTGTGAACATCCCAATCAAATTTTAAGTAAACACCAAATTTATAAAGATGTGTGGGGGGAGTTTTATGGCGGAGATAGTACTGTAATGGTACATGTAAGACGATTACGTGAAAAATTAGAGGAAGACCCGAGCAGACCAAGATGGATTAAAACGGTTCGAGGACAGGGCTATATATTTGAAGCAGAGCCTATAGATGAGGATTTATTTTGAAGCTGAGAAATAGGATAGCATTTTACTTCGTATCGAGACTTTTTTTACTCATGTTTATTTGGGGTCTGCTCATTGTGGGCAGTATCATATTTTTCAGCCTCGTCTTAGGTCAGAATAAAATGGAAACGCCGCACTTATCCTTAAAAAAAATTGTTGACCAAACAGTTGTTGCAGATAAACAATTTTCAATAAATACGAAAGCAAAAGAAGATTTATTAGAGAACCGAATGTGGATTCAAATTTTAGATGAACAAGGAGATGAGGTTTTTTCTTTTAATAAACCTAAAAATATACCTAAGCATTATATTCTTGGAGAGTTAATATCAGATTACATGTATCCTGCCAAAAAAGGTTATCAATTATCTACGTGGTATGAAACGAAAAACAATCAGGATTTAACATGGGTATGGGGAAAACCGATGGAAAAAAATAACCCTTTTTTCTATTGGGTGAATAACTTGTGGATAGTTTCTATTATTATGGCAGGGATTGTAATTGCAATATTTTACGGAAAAAAACTAGGTGCTCCCCTGCTGTTTATTGTATCTTGGATTGAGAATTTGTCTAAAGAAAAATATGAAGAACCTTATGATTGGAAGTTTCATTCAAGCAAATATAGACATAATAAATCTGGATATAAGACCTATCAAGAATTAATGCAAGCTCTGTCTGAACTTACCTCAACGCTTCAAAGGAATAAGGCTGAGAGAGAGTTGTTGGAAAAAACAAGAGAAGAGTGGATGGCCGGTGTCTCACATGATTTAAAAACCCCTCTTTCGGTTATTAAGGGATATACGGTTCTTTTATCTTCAAATGAATATGAGTGGGAAAATCAGCAAGTGCGTGATTTTTCCTTAATAATGGAAGAACGTGTCGAATATATGGAAAAGCTGATTGAAGATTTCAACTTAACTTTTCAATTGAAAAATGAGTCGCTTCCAATCCATCTTGAAGAAAAAAACGTAGTGAAAGTAATTCATGACACTTTAGAAAAAATGAAGTTGCTACCGGAGTCAGAAAATAAGAGATTCGCTATAGAATCCAGTCACAATAAGATACTTTTTAATATGGATGAAAGGTACCTAAAGCGCGCAGTTGAAAACTTGATTGCTAATTGTATTAAACATAATCCTCCGGGCACTAAAATAAAGGTCATATTATATCAGGACGTGGTACATGACAATGAAATACAAATTATAATAGAAGACGATGGGATAGGAATGGACGAAGAGACGGTTGAATGTTTATTTGATCGGTATTTCAGAGGGACAAGCGCTTCGTTAAATAACTCAGGGACTGGATTAGGAATGGCTATTGCTCAACAAATTATCAAGGCGCATGGGGGAAATATTGATATATATAGTCAGCCGGGAATTGGCACAAGATTTAAAATTACCTTTCCGAGTCCGCCATCTAAGTATAACAATGTCAATTAGAAATAATCGATCTTACATTGAGAAAGGGAGAAGCGGGTCTTTTATAAAGGCCCGCTTTCTCATGTTGCAGAGAACCGATGAAAGCATTATGATGGGGGCATCAAATAATGAGGGCTCCGAAAAGCCGTATCCTTTTGGAGGATGGTTGCATGAATAAAATCATGATTGTGGAAGATAGTGAAGACATTCGCGGACTATTGCAGAATTACCTTGAAAAATACGGATATCAAACCGTGGCCGCCGCGGATTTCACGGCTGTTCTTGATGTTTTTTTGCGGGAAAAGCCTGATGTGGTGCTGCTTGATATCAATCTGCCGTCTTATGACGGCTATTATTGGTGCCGCCAGATCCGCCAGCATTCTACAAGCCCGATCATTTTCATCTCAGCCAGAAGCGGGGAAATGGATCAAGTGATGGCGATTGAAAACGGCGGAGATGATTATATCGAAAAACCGTTTTCTTATGATATTGTGCTGGCGAAAATCAAAAGCCAGATCCGCAGGGCATACGGAGAGTACGCCGCCAAGCAGGGAGAGAAAGTGGTTGAATATGCCGGTGTGCAGCTCTTTGTGGAACGGTTTGAACTGGGCTTTCAGGACGAAAAAAGCTTGCTTTCTAAAAAAGAAAGCAAGCTTTTGGAAGTGCTGCTGGAGCGGGGAGAAAAGGTGACGGGAAGAGACCGGCTCATGGAAAAGACGTGGGACACCGACATTTTCGTCGATGATAATACACTTAACGTGTATATCACGCGGCTCAGAAAAAAACTGCGGGAGCTCAATGCGCCTGTTTCCATTGAATCGGTGCGGGGCGAAGGCTACCAGCTGAGGGGGCTGTCATGAAGCTGTTTCTCCGGTCTCATGCCGTGCTGATTCTGCTTTTTCTCCTTCAAGGGCTGTTTGTCTTCTTTTATTACTGGTTTGCGGGTCTTCATTCTTTTTCCCACCTGTTTTACATATTGGGCGTGCAGCTTCTTATTTTGGCGGGATATCTTGCCTATCGCTGGTACAAAGACCGCGGTGTGTATCATTGGCTCAGCTGGGAGCAGGAAGGGACGGACATCCCGTATCTCGGTTCTTCAGTGTTTTGTTCAGAGCTGTATGAAAAGCAGATGGAGCTGATCCGGATGCAGCACCAGAAGCTCCATGAGACCGAAGCCAAGCTTGACGCGCGGGTGACGTATATGAACCAATGGGTGCATCAAGTAAAAACGCCGCTGTCGGTCATTAATTTAATCATTCAGGAAGAGGATGAGCCCGTCTTTGAACAAATCAAAAAAGAGGTTCGGCAGATTGAATTCGGGCTGGAGACGCTTCTTTATTCTTCAAGGCTCGACCTGTTTGAGCGGGATTTTAAAGTCGAAGCGGTTTCCTTATCAGAGCTTCTCCAATCGGTCATTCAAAGCTATAAACGATTTTTTATTCAATACCGGGTCTATCCGAAAATGGATATTCGCGATGATCATCAGATTTACACCGATGCGAAATGGCTCAAATTTGCGATCGGCCAAGTGGTCACAAATGCGGTCAAGTATTCGGCAGGCAAGAGTGACAGACTGGAGCTGAATGTCTTCCGCGATGAAGACAGGACGGTGCTTGAAGTCAAAGATTACGGTGTCGGCATACCCTCGCAAGATATCAAGCGGGTGTTTGACCCTTATTACACCGGCGAAAACGGACGGCGTTTCCAAGAATCTACGGGAATCGGCCTCCATCTCGTCAAAGAAATTACGGGCAAGCTCAATCATACGGTGGACATCAGCTCGTCCCCCGGTGAAGGGACATCGGTCCGATTTTCATTTCTTACAAAAATGTAAGGCTGCGTTAAGAAAACAACATAGCTCGTTTTGTTTCCCCTTGATAACATGGATTTATGTCAAGGGGATTTTTATGTTAAATGCCCCGGCACTACATGAAAGCAGCCCAGACCAACAAGAATAAAACCATAAGGAGGATTTTCATGGCGAATATGCTTGAAGTCAAACATATAAATAAAACCTATAAAGGACAAGTGTCCTATCAAGCTTTAAAACAAATTTCGTTTTCAATAGAAGAAGGCGGGTTCACGGCGGTGATGGGACCGTCCGGCTCAGGAAAAACAACGCTTTTGAATATCATTTCAACGATCGACCGGCCGGATTCAGGCGATATCCTGATTCATGGAGAAAACCCGCACCGGCTGAAGCGGACAAAGCTCGCTCATTTCCGCCGCAAGCAGCTCGGATTTGTGTTTCAGGATTTCAACCTTCTGGACACACTGACGATCGGTGAAAATATCATGCTGCCGTTAACGCTTGAAAAAGAAGCGCCGTCTGTCATGGAAGAAAAACTGCACGGCATCGCGGCAAAGCTCGGAATCGAAGACCTGCTCAACAAACGGACGTTTGAAGTATCCGGCGGACAGCGCCAGCGGGCCGCCATCGCAAGAGCGGTCATTCATAAGCCGTCACTCATTCTGGCCGATGAACCGACGGGAAACCTTGATTCCAAAGCGTCAAAAGACGTCATGGAAACGATGCAGAGCCTGAACCAGGATGATCATGTCACGGCTTTGATGGTGACCCATGATCCGGTTGCGGCAAGCTACTGCCGCCGCGTCATCTTTATAAAAGACGGCGAACTGTTTAATGAGATTTACCGCGGGGAAAACCGCCAAGTCTTTTATGAGCAGATTCTTGATGTGCTGTCTATGCTGGGGGGAAACGCAAATGACCTTTCTTCAGTTCGCTTATAAAAACGTCACGAGAAACAAAAGGGCCTATCTTGCTTTCTTTTTAAGCAGCGCTTTTTCCGTTTTGATTTTCTTTACCTTTGCGATGTTCCTGTTTCATCCGGCACTAAAGGAAGGCTACCTGAATAACATCGCCAGAAAAGGCTTAACCGCCGCGGAATGGATGATCTTTGTTTTTTCTTTCTTATTTGTTCTGTATTCGGTTAACGCATTTTTGAAATCGAGAAATAAAGAATTCGGCATCCTGCTGATGCAGGGCATTACGCCGGGGCAGCTGAGAAAGCTCATTACGGCGGAAAACATGATCATCGGCGTCATGTCAATTGCAGCCGGGATTATCGGAGGCTTCATTTTTTCGAAAACGTTCTTTACGGTCGGCGCTTATATTTTAGAAATGGACGCGCTGCCTCTGTACATGCCTTGGAAAGCGCTCGGCATTACGGCCGGCGGATTTCTGCTCTTATTTTTCCTTTTATCGCAGTTCACGATCCTTTTTGTCAGATCAAATACGGTGATCAAATTAATAAAGGGCACTGACAAGATCAAGCCGGAGCCGAAGCCGTCCGTGCTTCTGTCTATATTCGGCATCGCCTGCCTGTGCGGCGGGTACGGCATGGTTTTAAAAGGCAATGTCCACGGGACTCAACCGTTTATCATTTTACTGCTTACCGTCATCGGCACGTATTTCTTTTTCAGCCAAAGCAGCATCTGGATTCTGCGCGCGCTGAAGAAGTGGAAAACCTTTTATCTGCGCGGGAAAAATGTCATTTGGGTTTCTGACCTTGTCTATCGATTAAAAGACAACGCCCGCCTGTTCTTTATCGTCAGCATTATTTCCGCGGTAGCGTTTACGGCGACGGGCGTGCTCGCGATGTACAAATCGACCGTCGGGGCGGAAGAGTCCGCTTATGAGATGGAGTATTTATCTTACAGCGGCAACCCAAAAGAACAGACTCATTTGAAAAAAATTGACCATGAACTGAAAACACACGGCTTTACGTATAAGAAAGACAAAATAAATGTTTCCTATGTCCGCTATCAGGAAGGAGAAACTGTTCCCCCTGTTTACATGATCAGCAAATCGGATGTGTCAACATACTTCCATGTCAAGCTGAACGGCCTGAAACATGATGAGGCTGTCTATTTCCCGGGCACGTATGACCGCAATTTCAAAAACGAAGCGCCGGATCAGCTGAAGCTGCTGAACCAAAAAGGCAAGCCGTCTGACCAAAAACTGACGGTAAAAGAAGTCGAAAAACCGCTGATTTCATTAAATGCCGTCATTGCGGTGAACGATCAAACCTTTGATCAGCTTAAATCACTCGGTGAAAAAGCGTCATTATACGGCTACAGCTATGATCATTGGAAAGACAGTCTTGGGATCAGCCAATCCTTGAAAAATGAGATTTACGGCAACTATATCGACGTGCATTCTGATTTTATGGCAAAAGCCGGGACGTACTATGATACGGTGCAGCTGCCGAGCCTGAGTTTATTTATCGGCCTGTTTATCGCAATTGTATTCTTTGTCGCGGCAGCAAGTTTCTTATATTTCAGGCTGTTCACTGATTTAGATGAGGACCGGGAGCGCTACCGTTCATTGGCCAAAATCGGTCTGAGTGAGCGTGAAATGGCACAAAGCGTGACGATACAATTGGCGATTCTCTTTTTCTTTCCTTTCGTCATTGCCGTCATGCATACCCTGTTTGCCTTGAGAACATTGGCCGTGGAAGGCTATTCCGATGTAGCGGGGCCGCTCAGTCTGACCATCGGAGGGTTTTTCATTTTTCAGCTTCTGTTCTTCCTCACAGTGCGGTCAAGCTATTTGAAAAAAATGAACAAGTAAGGGGAGTGCAAAGATGAAAAAAGCATTGGCAATCCTGGCCGTCTTGGCGGCCGCTGCCGTCATATACGGACTTCTCTTTTTTCATAACGATGTTACAGACAGATTTAATCCGTTTATTCACCAGCAAGATGTCTATGTGCAGATTGATCGAGATGGCAAACATCTTAGCCCGGGCGGTACTGAGTATACATTAGACGGATACAACGCATCCGGGAAAAAAGAAGAAGTGACCTTTTACGCCGCGAAAGACCTTCGGAAGAACGCGTATTTGAAGGTGAAGGCGAAAGGAAAGTATGTCGAGACCTGGGAAGAAGTCAGGTTTGAAGATATGCCGGGCTCCGTACAGTCAAAATTAAAGTGAACAGGAAAAACGGCACAGTGTCATGACTGTGCCGTTTTTTTTATTTTTTATTTTCTTCAGCCCGTTTGATCAGCATGTCGGTGATGATATCCATCTGTTTGCTGACGGCAATCGGGTCATAAGGATAGAAGGTGTTGAAATCGTTGATAAAGACACGATTGTTTTTTACGGCATCGAGATTTTTCCAAACGGATGAATCTTTCAGACGCTCAAATGTTTTGCTTTCTCCATTCGGATTGTAATCGGTAATGAACATATAATCAGCCGCATATTGAGGGATGACCTCTTGGGAAACCTGTTTCATGGCGCCCGTTTTCATGATGTCTTTTTCAATTTTGGCCGGCGCTTTCAATCCGAGCGCGTTATAAACGGCTTGGCCGCCGCGGCCGGAATTGTCATTGAAAATCCAGATTTCGCCTTTATCCGTCGTTTCATAAAGGCCGACTGTCTCGTCTTTGCCGATCACGTTTTTGAGGCGCTTTTGATTCGCTTCGGCTTTTTTGTTGAAGTCTGCCATAAAGCTTTTGGCTTTATCCTTCGCCCCGGCAATGTCGCCGAATAGGCTGACCGTATCTTTCGTATTCTTTGCGGTGTTAAAAGGAATGACAATCGTCGGTGCGATTTTCGATAGTTTCTCGTATTGGTCATCCTTCATCAGCACGATTAAATCAGGCTTCAGCTGCATCACTTTCTCCACATTGACGGGATTGCCGATGTCCGTGGTGTTTTTCAGCTGTTTTTTGATAAACGGATTTTTGAAAGCCCATGAGCCCGCCCCGACGACATTTGCGTCAACGGACAGCAGCTCACCTGCATAAAAGTCAGTGACGATCCGTTTCGGATGTGCGGGTATGTCAATATTTCCTTTTGTTGATTCATATGTACGCATGTCTGTCTTTCCTTTGCCTGATGCCGATCCGTTGTTTTCCTTCGCGCCGCTGCAAGCGCTTAATGCGAAAACAAGCAGAAGTGCCAGGCCGATCAGCCATGATTGTTTCTTCATAATGATCCCCCTATTTCAGTGATAATGATTATCATTATTAATATAGCAGGAAGACGTCATTCCGTCTATGTTTTTTATAGAAAACCTTCCTTGATTATCCATGTTATAGTAGTAAAGGAGGAATGAATGTTGATTACGAAAAGAGGGACTTGGTGGGAAGTGCTGCACAGCTGGTGGCTGCTGCTGACTTTTGCGCCGTTTGCGCTGACCGCTTTCTTGGCCTTTTTCTATATCGGCTACCGGGCTAAGAACAAAAAATGGCTGAAATACGGACTTATTATTTTATTATTTTAGCAATTGTGCTGCCGAGCACGCCGGGCGTGTATATCGTGCTGCCTTTATGGGTCATCTCCATCATTCACGGGCTGAAAGTGCGGGCGGCTTATTTGATACAGCTTGATGTGTTTAAACAAAACGTCGAAGCAAGAGCGTATGAAGCGGTAAGGCATGAGGCGGAAGCAAAATTCGGCGGAAAAGCCGCTCATCGCATTGATCTGACAAAACAGAGATAAAAACAAATGACAAAGCCGGTATCTCGCGCTTTGTCATTTGCATGACCGGCCTATTGCTGGTATGAATGCTGCTGAAACGGTGTGTGATGCTGTGTTTGCGGGAATGAAGAAACATTAGCGTTTGCCATCGGTGCAGGCATGTGTCCGCTTACTTCCTGCTGAAGCTGATTGCACACATTCACGATTTGCTGGCATTTTTGAATGGCCGCTTCATGCCCCTGCAGCGCTTGCTGAATGGTATGAACGGCATGCTGTTCATGGTTAAGCATCTGCTGAAGCATTTGAATGTTTTGCTGTTCCTGCTGGAGCATTTGCTTGTACTGCTGACTGCTTTGCTGTGTCTGCTGAATAAGCTGCTGTGCTGTTTGGCGGCATTGCTGCAGCTGATTTCCGCTGTATTGGTTTTGATACATCATGAAGACCTCCTGGAGTGATTGATTTTACACATTTATCATGTGAAAGAATAGGAGAGGCATTCATGCAAGAAAAGGATTCAAATATTTACCTGTTATGTACAGAGCGGAATACAAGGCTCGGGATGGCCTGTCGAGCTTTGTATTCCGGCCCTTTTTCTCAGAAGCCGCCTTCTGTAGCGTGAAAAGGAATATTGAGTCTGTTTTCGACTGCGCGCAGGCGCTGATTCAAACGGTTTAAGCGGCGGGTATGGATTTCAATGGACTGGCTCAGCCGTCTGATCTGCTCATTCATACGCGTGATTTCCCGGTTTTGGCGCTGGTCTTCTTGTGAGAGGCGGGTGAGCTCTCTCGTTTGCTCGGCGTTTTGTCTTTCAAGCTGGGCGACTCTCCGTTCTAAACCTGTCGGCTGCCGCTCTTCGGACTGAGGGGGCGCATAATAATAGCTTTCCTGCTGCTGATACGGCTCATACTCAACGTGGTTCACTTCGTATTCCTGCTGCTGAGGGAAATAGGCAGGCGGGGTGTAGTACTGATATGGGTTCATTCATCATTCTCCTTATCTAGTGAAGTCTTTATACACTATGTAGTCAATTGCACAGTGCCACGGCATCCGCCTAAGTTACAGGCGTAAAAAAGCTTCAAAGGAAGGTGATCATGTTGCGGAACATACGGATTTTCATCATGACGGTTCTTGTTTTCGGATGCGTCATGATAACAGGCTGCTCGCAAAAGAAAGCAGACGAACCCCCTTTTTATTACGGGACATGGGATGCGGGGCTGAAACCGGGCCCGATGGACGGGGTCAGATCTGAAACCGTCACGTTTACGAAAGACAGCGTGCTGACAAAGCAGGTCATTCAAGGCCGCGGCGAGGTTGCCATGCCCTCAGATGTGTACAAGGTGATCTCACAAAACACGGACGGGACGATCGAGATTGAATACCTCGGACATCCGCACCCCGTCAAAAGCACGTTGAAAAGAGGAAAAAACGATACGCTCATTTGGAAGATATACGGAGAAACAAAGACAATGACAAGAATAAAAACCGGCGGGGAGGATGCACATGAGAAATAAGGCTGCCGACAGACTCGTTTTGACGGGTGTCATCGTACATATCATTCAATGGTTTTCACTGTTATGGTTATTTTTTATGCTTTTTGATCAGTTCGGGCGTTTTACCATTTACAATCCCAATGTCGTAAACGGAAGCATGCAGTCTTTTTCATTCTTTGATATGATGCGCGCTCTTCTGTTTTCCGGCACGCTGCGGAATACGCTCCTGCTGTTTCTGTTTGCGGCGCTGCTCATTTACATGTGGGTGAACGCTCTGTTTATCCTGCTGGAAATCGTTTCTTATATCATGATCAGGCGGAACAGCCGTTCATTATGGGCATACTTTCCCGCAGCGATGGGAATAAAGCTTGCCCTTCTGGACATAGCGGCCATCCCTTTCTTTGCGGCGGGGCTGATGCTCTTGAAGCAGAAAACAGATGACGGCGGCGAACAAGCTGACAAGGGGAAAAGACGGCCCCGCATCCGGAGGCAGGCCCGGTATACGAAGAGAAGGCGGAGAAACTTGTCCGTTTGATTTTTCATTGAAACGAAAAAACGATATGATGAAAGAATAAGAAGAAAAGGATACAAAGGAGATGCAGGATGTACAAGTTAATCGCAATAGATATGGACGGAACACTACTAAACGATCATCATGAAGTGACGGCTGAAGTCCGCGGGGCGCTTGATGCCGCCAAAGCGGAAGGGGTCAATATCGTCCTGTGCACGGGCCGGCCGATCGGCGGCGTGCGTCGGTATTTGGAAGAGCTGAACTTACAGGAAGAAGGCGACTTTGTGATTGCCTATAACGGCGCACTCGTCCAAAATACGTATACAAACGGTGTCGTGGCCGAGCAGTCATTAGGTTATGAGGATTTGAAGTCGCTTTACGAGCTGAGCTTACAGCTGGATACTCCGATGCATTACTTTGACACAGCCAATCTGTACACGCCGAACCGGGATATCAGTGAATACACGGTATACGAATCATACATTACGAAAGTGCCGCTTCATTTCCGCACGATCGATGAAGTGCCGAAGGATATTCTGATTCCGAAAGTCATGTTCATTGACGATCCGGACAAGCTGGAGAAAGCGATCGCTTCCATTCCGGAATCATTCAAGGAAACATACACAATGGTCAAAAGCGCGCCATTCTTCCATGAGATTCTTCACCCGAAAGTCAGTAAAGGAAACGCAGTCAAGCTGCTGGCCGAAAAACTCGGCATTGAACAGAAAGACGTCATGGCAATCGGCGATAACGGCAACGACATGTCCATGATTCAGTGGGCCGGCTGCGGTGTGGCAATGGCCAATGCCATCCCGGAAGTAAGGGAGATTGCTGATTTTGAAACGAAATCAAATAACGAACACGGCGTGGCGCATGCGATTCAGGAGCTTGTGCTGAAAAAATAGGCACCCCATCAGAGGGTGCTTTTTTACCGCGTGTTTTGGTGATATGATAAGCGGAGAGGGGAGGCGCGACATGGATCGTGAAAAACAGCAGCTCAGCATAGAAGCGGCAAAACTATATTATCAATCAGATTACAGCCAGCAGCAGATCGCCGAACGGCTTGATCTGTCACGCCCCACCGTTTCAAGGCTGCTTCAGTACGCAAAGGAAAAAGGGTATGTTCAAATTCGCGTCATGGACCCGTTTGAGGACCTTGACGAACTCGGCGCGAAGCTGGAAGAAAAATACGGGCTGCTTGAGGCGCACGTCGTCTTTTCTCCAAGCGACGATTACCAGGCCATTACACATTACTTAAGCCGCTATGGCGCAGACTATATGCATAAAACCGTAAAGGACGGCGATATACTCGGCGTAAGCTGGGGGACGACGATGTACCAGATCGCAAGCCGCATGGAGCCGAAGCAGGTAAAGAGCGTTGAAGTCGTGCAGCTGAAAGGCGGCATCAGTCATTCCAATGTCAATACGTACTCGTCAGAAACGATTCAGCTGTTCGCCGAAGCATTTCAGACGATGCCGAGGTATTTGCCGCTGCCGGTTATATTTGACAGCGCCGATGTGAAACAGATGGTCGAGCGGGACAGACATATTAAGCGGATCATTGAAATGGGCAGACAAGCCAATATCGCCCTGTTTACGGTCGGAACCGTCCGGGATGAGGCGCTGCTTTTCAGACTCGGCTATTTCCGGGAAGAAGAGAAACAATTGCTGAAAGCACACGGAGTCGGCGATATTTGTTCGCGCTTTTTTGACGAGGAAGGCAGGATTTGCAGCAGCAGCATTAACGGCAGGACGATCGGAGTCGAGCTCAGCGACTTGAAAATGAAAGAGCGTTCGATTCTGGTGGCGGGCGGCAGCAGAAAATGCAAGGCCATTCACGGTGCCCTGAAAGGAAAGTACGCCAACGTTTTGATTACCGATCAGCATACGGCCAAAAAACTCATTCAAGAATTGTGACAATTCTTGAACATAATTTCAATTACCAATTTACATATGTTCAAAATTCGGTTATTCTAAACGTATCCTAGGAAAAAGGAAGTGCATACAATGTCAATTGCAAGTCAAATAGACCATACTGCTTTGAAACCGCATACACAAAAAGCGGATATTTTACAACTGATAAAAGAAGCAAAAGAATATAAATTCGCTTCCGTTTGTGTAAACCCGACTTGGGTCAAACTCGCAGCGGAGGAACTGAAAGGCACGGGAGTTGACGTTTGCACCGTTATCGGATTTCCTCTCGGCGCAACGACATCGGAAACAAAAGCATTTGAAACGAAGGATGCCATCTCAAAAGGGGCAACTGAGGTTGACATGGTCATCAATATCGGCGCATTAAAAGACGGCGATGATGAAGCGGTTGAAGCTGATATCCGCGCGGTAGTTGAAGCAGCTGATAAAAAAGCGCTCGTCAAAGTGATCATCGAAACATGCCTTTTAACAGATGAAGAAAAAGAGCGCGCGTGCCGCTTGGCGGTATCCGCAGGCGCAGATTTCGTCAAAACGTCTACCGGTTTTTCTACAGGCGGGGCAACGGCTGAAGATATCGCTCTCATGAGAAAAACAGTCGGACCGGACATCGGGGTCAAAGCATCAGGCGGCATCAGAACAAAAGCTGATGTTGACAGCATGATCGCTGCGGGCGCGAGCCGGATCGGCGCAAGTGCGGGCGTCTCTATCGTGAGCGGCGGAGACAGCGGCAGCAGCGACTATTAATCAGCAGTGCGGAAGCCGAAAGCTTCCGCCATCCTCTTTCTTTGTTGATGCATAAAAAATTGTAAGCGAATACAAATAAAAGGAGAACACATATGAAGTATCTCATCGGAATTATCGGAATCATTGTGTTTTTAGGTCTTGCCTGGCTTGCCAGCAACGGCAAAAAAAGAATCAGAATCCGGCCGATCGCCGTCATGCTCGTGCTGCAGCTGATTCTCGGTTATATTCTCCTCAACACCGGTATCGGGAATTTTCTTGTCGGCGGTTTTGCAAAAGGATTTAACTACTTGCTGGAATATGCCTCAGAAGGGATTAACTTTGTATTCGGCGGGCTTGTGAATGCGAAACAGACGACGTTCTTCATGAGCGTGCTTCTGCCGATCGTCTTTATATCCGCTTTAATCGGAATTCTGCAGCATTGGAAGGTCCTCCCCTTCATCACGAAGTATATCGGTCTTGCGTTAAGCAAGGTGAACGGAATGGGGAAAATCGAATCTTACAACGCTGTCGCATCCGCGATTTTAGGGCAATCAGAAGTCTTTATCAGTTTGAAAAAACAGCTCGGTTATCTTACTGAACAGCGCTTATATACGCTTTGCGCGTCCGCAATGTCGACGGTCTCAATGTCGATCGTCGGTTCTTACATGATGATGCTGAAGCCTGAATACGTCGTGACGGCGCTTGTGCTGAACTTATTCGGCGGATTTATCATCGCTTCTATCATCAACCCGTACACTGTCAGCAAAGAAGAGGATTTGATCGTCGTTCCTGAAGAAGAAAAGCAATCCTTTTTTGAAGTGCTCGGTGAGTATATAATGGATGGATTCAGAGTCGCCGTCGTCGTAGCGGCGATGCTGATCGGATTTGTCGCACTCATTGCTCTGGTCAACGGCGTTTTTAATGCGGTCTTCGGCATTACATTCCAGGCGCTGCTCGGATATGTATTCGCGCCGTTTGCGTTTTTAACCGGTATTCCGTGGAATGAAGCGGTGAGCGCCGGAAGCATTATGGCGACGAAAATGGTATCGAATGAATTTGTGGCGATGCAGACGCTCTCGTCCGGTGATTTCCATTTCAGTGCGCATACACAGGCAGTGGTATCTGTATTCCTTGTCTCATTCGCGAATTTCTCCTCTATCGGAATCATTACCGGTGCGGTGAAAGGGCTGCATGAAAAACAAGGAAACGTCGTCGCGCGGTTCGGGTTGAAGCTGCTGTACGGCGCAACGCTCGTCAGCTTCCTGACAGCGGCGATCGTCGGATTGATTCACTGAACATAAATGAAGGACAGGTGATAGATCATGAGAATGGTAGATCTTATTGTAAAAAAACAAAATGGAAAAGAACTGACAACCGAAGAAATTCAATTTTTCGTAAAAGGATACACGGACGGAAGCATCCCTGATTATCAGGCAAGCGCGCTGGCTATGGCGATTTACTTTCAGGATATGACAGATCAGGAGCGCGCCGATCTGACAATGGCGATGGTGAATTCAGGGGAAACGATTGATCTCTCCGCCATTGAAGGCATTAAGGTCGACAAGCACTCTACGGGCGGGGTCGGCGACACGACAACTCTCGTACTCGCACCGCTCGTCGCGGCGCTCGGCGTTCCCGTCGCTAAAATGTCCGGCCGCGGTCTTGGCCATACGGGGGGAACCATTGATAAGCTGGAAGCGATCGAAGGCTTCCACGTAGAATTGTCAAAAGATGAATTCATCAAGCTTGTGAACCGCGACAAGGTAGCCGTCATCGGACAAAGCGGCAATTTGACGCCTGCCGATAAAAAGCTGTATGCGCTGCGTGATGTAACGGGTACGGTGAACTCCATCCCGCTGATCGCAAGCTCAATTATGAGTAAAAAAATCGCCGCCGGAGCAGATGCCATCGTGCTTGACGTCAAAACGGGAGCCGGCGCGTTTATGAAAACGGATGAAGACGCCGTGAACCTCGCCAAAGCAATGGTCCGCATCGGAAACAACGTCGGCCGCCAGACGATGGCCGTGATTTCTGACATGTCGCAGCCGCTCGGTTTTGCGATCGGGAATGCCCTGGAAGTACAAGAAGCCATTGATACATTAAGAGGGGAAGGGCCTGAAGACTTAAACGAACTCGTCCTCACGCTCGGCAGCCAAATGGTCGTATTGGCGAAAAAAGCTGAGACATTGGAAGAAGCGAGAACAAAGCTTCAGGAAGTCATGAAAAACGGCAAAGCGCTTGAAAAGTTCAAAGAGTTCCTTAGCAATCAGGGAGGAGACGCTTCTGTCGTTGACGATCCGTCCAAACTTCCGCAGGCGGCGTACAAAATTGACGTTCCGGCAAAAGAAGCGGGTGTCGTTTCAGAAATCGTCGCTGACGAAATCGGCGTCGCAGCGATGCTGTTGGGCGCGGGACGTGCGACAAAAGAGGACGAAATCGATCTTGCCGTCGGCATTATGCTCCGCAAAAAAGTCGGTGACAACGTCGAAAAAGGCGAGCCGCTCGTCACCCTTTACGCCAACCGCGACAACGTTGACGACGTGACCGCCAAAGTCTATGACAACATCCGCATCTCAGAAAAAGCGGAAGCGCCGAAACTGATTCATACGCTGATTACGGAATAAGAGAAGAAAGGCACATACCTCATCAGTATGTGCCTTTTTTTATGGCATGGTTTTATCCAAATGAATGTCACGGACGGATTGTTTCGGCTGTTTCTTTCTCAAAAAACGAATGAGATAGCACAGGATCATACAAGGAATTCCGCAGAAGAGGGCGATTCTTTGATTGGGATCAAATGCAAGGCCTACGCATGAAGCGAAACATAAGATCACAGCGGCGATCGGAACGAGAGGGTATAACGGTGTGCGGAAGGTCAGATCCGAGACGCGTCCGCCGTTTTTCACATAATGTTTTCGAAATAACAGCTGAGACAGGGCGATGCTCATCCACACCACGACGCCGGCAAATCCGGCTATTGCCACGAGCACCACGTAGACCGTGCCCGGGGCGGCGATGCTTGAGATCAAGGATATGCAGGAAACGGCCATGCTGGCGAGCAGAGCATTCAGCGGAATGCCTTTCGGCGTGACTTTTTTGAACCGGGCGCTGATCATGTTTTCATTCGCAAGAGACCACAGCATCCGGGTGGAAGCATACAGTCCGGAGTTGGCGACCGAAAGCAAAGCCGTTAAAATCACGAAGTTCATGATATCTGCGGCGTATGGGATACCGATTTGGGAAAAGACCGCGACAAACGGACTTTCAATCACACCGGCTTCCTTCCAGGAGATCAGTCCGGACAGCACAAAAATGGCGCCGATAAAAAAGATGACCGTTCTCCAGGCGACATTTCGGATCGAACGCGGAATATCTTTTGCCGGATTGGCGGTTTCACCCGCTGTAATTCCAATCAGCTCCGTCCCTGAAAAGGCGAAACTTACGGAAATCATTGCAATGAAAACCGCAAGAAAGCCGTTCGGAAACAGCCCGCCGTGTGAGGTGAAATTCGACAGCATCGGAGCTTCACCCGAACCGTGCAATGAAATCAAACCGAACATCGCGGCGCCGCCTAAGATGATAAATAAAAGGATGGTAACGATTTTGACGCTTGAAAACCAAAACTCCGTTTCTGCAAACAATTTAACGGAGAATGCATTGGCGGCAAAAAGGAGAGCCGCGAAAATCGCGCTCCACATCCAGACGCTGCTGTGAGGAAACCAGCGCTGCATGAGGATACCGGAAGCTGTAAACTCCGATCCTACCGTCACCACCCAATTCACCCAATACATGATACCGACCATAAAACCCGTGGACGGCCCGATAAACGTTGTCGCATACGTTTGAAATGAACCGGTCACAGGCATGGCTACTGACAATTCTCCGAGACACTGCATGACAAGATACATCATCAAGCCCCCGATCAGGTAAGCGGCGATCGTCCCGCCCGGCCCGGCCTGGCTCAATGTATACCCTGTGCTCAAAAACAGCCCCGTGCCGATGACCCCTCCCAATGAAATCATAAATAAGTGCCTGCTTTTCATCGTGCGCTTGAGTTGATTGCCGCCTTGATCAACATCCATCGTGATCTCCCCCTTTTTGCGTGGCGTGAGAATCTTCCGGCAGCCGAGAGCACGCGTGCCGGATTTGACTTTAACGTGACAATTTAAATCCCTTTAATGCATGTAAAATGACGTGTGCGGCTGCCCGGCTTGTCATATCGCGAAAATCAAGTGTCGGATCAACCTCAACGATCTCAATACCCGAGATGTCAGCCTCACTGGCTAAAAACCGGACCGCCTGAAGCAGTTCTTCGGTATACAGGCCTCCTGGGCCGATCGCGGGGCAGCCGGGCGCATGAGCTTGATCCAGCACATCCATATCAACCGAAATAAAAATGGCGTCGGCTCTTTTTTGAACGGCCGGCAAGACCTCTTGTATCGTTCGGAGGAGCCCTTTCTCCCGGATCATCTCCATTGTATGCACGTCTGCCTGCCGCTCTTTTACATATTGTTCATATGCCAAGCTGTTGCTGAACTCCCTGATCCCAAGCTGAATCAGGTTTTGTCCGCTTATGATATTTTCATCTAACAGCCGGCGGAATGGCGTGCCGTTTGTCGGTCCGCCGTCTTCTGTGTTGCGGACGTCGTGGTGGGCGTCGAATTGAAAGACGGCTGTTGTTCCTTTCGTTTCCGCAATGGCTTTGATGGTGGAATAACTGATGGAGTTGTCGCCGCCGAGAATGACGGGCACCCAGTCAGGCTGGTCCGTCAGAATGTCATGAATGGTCCGATAAATGTGTTCGTGAGATGTGACGACATCCGTGACGTGAATCTGAATATCGCCGATATCGTACAGATGGTCAATGACATGCTCCCGCAGCTCCGCGGAATAAGCGGAAATCCCGCCGAGCGCCCGGCGGATCGCACCGGGTGCAAAGCAGGCGCCGGAATGGCTGATTGACGACTTAGAAAGCGGAACGCCGATCAAAGCCGGCCCTTTGATCGTTTGTCCCGCCCACGCTTCCGTCACATCGCCGATCCTTGTCACATGGCGGTCGTTGAAGAGGGAGCCGGCTTTTTGCAGAAACGGATACTTATCCAAGAGCGGCTCCCTCCCTTGAAACGACCGTCTTTCCGTTCTTGATGACACGGCGGACATGATTGACGCCGTAATGATACGGGATATACATGTAATTCGGCGCTTCCCAAATGACAATGTCAGCCGCCCGTCCGGCTTTAATTTGTCCGGCCTCTTCGCCTTTTCCGATCGCATACGCGGCATTAACGGTGACAGCGTGCCAGATTTCTTCTGCGGTCATTTTTAAATGGAGCGCGGCAATCGACATAATGAGCTGGAGATTTTCCGTCGGTGAGCTGCCCGGGTTGAAGTCAGTCGCCAAACTGACCCGTACGCCCGCATCAATCATCTCCCGGGCTCTTGCATAAGTGTGTTTGCCGAGATAGAAAGTCGTGCCCGGCAGCAGGACGGCGATTGTTCCGGACGCCGCTAGTTTTTCGATGCCTTCGTCAGACGCCCCCACCAAATGATCGGCAGAAACAGCATGCAGTTCTGCCGCCAATTCCGCGCCGCCGAGCGGGTCAATCTCATCAGCATGGATTTTCAGGCCGAAACCGGCTTCAGACGCCTTTTTCAGGTAGTCCCGCGACTGGCTGACGGTAAAGACGCCTGTTTCTGTGAAAATATCGGCAAATTGCGCGAGGCCTTTTTCTTTTATTTCAGGCAAAAGCTGCAGCATGCGATTCAGAAATTCGTCAGGGCTGTTCCGGTACTCAGGCGGAATGGCGTGTGCCCCCATAAAAGTTGTGACAAGGTCGACCGGCTGGTGTTCGCCCAGTTTTTTCGCCGCGGTCAGCTGTTTCAGCTCCGTGTCTTTGTCGAGTCCGTAGCCGCTTTTTACTTCTGCCGTCGTGATGCCGTATGACAGCATGCGTCCGAGGTGAAAAAGCCCTTTTTCAATCAGTTCTTCTTCGGAAGCGGCTTTCGTGTCTTTGACCGTTGACAAAATACCGCCGCCTTGCGCCAGAATATCCAAATAGGACATGCCCTGAATTTTTAAATTCAGTTCTTTTTCCCGGGACCCTCCGAATACAAGATGGGTATGGGGATCGACGAGGCCGGGGGTGACGAGCCGTCCCCCGCAGTCGATGATGTCTCTTGCCTCGTATCCTTCCTCCGCTCCTTGATGTCCGGCAAAAACAATGCGCCCGTCGGAAATGCCGATGACGGCATCTTCCGTGACATGAAGATCCTGCATGCTTCCGCCTGTTCGGGGGCCGCCGGATTCCATCGTCAGCAGCTGGCCGATGTTGGTGAGTATGGTATCTATTTGTTTCGGCATGTTACCGCTCCTTTTTCATCGGTATCATAATGTCTTGTTCCTCGGCGACTTGAGCCGCTTTTTCATAACCTGCGTCCGCATGGCGGATGATGCCCATTCCCGCGTGAAGGGAATACCCCATGCCGACGCCCCCGCCGTGGTGAAAAGAAACCCAGCTTGCGCCTGAGGCCGTGTTGATCAGCGCGTTCAGCACCGCCCAATCGCCGACCGCGTCGCTTCCGTCTTTCATCGCTTCTGTTTCCCGATTCGGAGAGGCGACAGATCCGCAGTCTAAATGGTCTCTTCCGATGACGATCGGGGCTTTCAGCTCGCCGTTTCTGACCAATTCATTGATGGCGAGCCCCATCTTTTCCCGTTCACCGTAGCCGAGCCAGCAAATACGGGACGGCAGGCCTTGGAATGTGACTTTTTTCTGTGCCATGTCAATCCAGCGGTGAAGGGCTTGATTTTCGGGAAACAGCTCTTTTAATAAAGCGTCCGTGCGGTATATATCTTCAGGGTCACCCGACAGCGCGGCCCAGCGGAACGGCCCTTTTCCTTCACAAAATAAAGGCCGGATGTAGGCGGGAACGAATCCCGGAAAATCAAAAGCATCGGCGAGACCCTCATCTTTGGCAGCCTGGCGGATATTGTTGCCGTAATCAAAGACGACGGCACCTTTTTTCTTGAAGGCGAGCATGGCTTCCACATGCTTTTTCATACTCTGCTTGGAAAGCCTTACGTATAATTCAGGCTGATCCCGGCGCAGGCGGTCGGCCTCTTCAAGTGAGTATCCTGCCGGAATATAGCCGATCAGCGGGTCGTGAGCTGAAGTCTGATCGGTCACGATGTCAATATGGACGCCGCGGTTCAAAAGCTCATGATGCATCTCAGCCGCATTACCGAGAAGGCCGATCGATAAAGGCTCTCCGGCTTGTCTGGCTGCTTCGGCCCAGCGCAGCGCTTCGTCAATTGATGCGGTTTTACGGTCGCAATAGTTTGTTTCAATGCGTTTATCAATCCGTGTTTCATCTGCTTCAACGGCGATGACGACGCCATCATTCATCGTGACGGACAGCGGCTGGGCGCCTCCCATTCCGCCAAGTCCGGCCGTCAGCGTAAGGGTTCCTTTCAGACTGCCGCCGAAATGCTGTCTCGCAAGCTCCGCAAAGGTTTCATAGGTGCCTTGCAAAATACCTTGTGAGCCGATATAAATCCAGCTTCCGGCCGTCATCTGCCCGTACATCATCAGCCCTTTTTTCTCAAGGTCATGGAAATGCTCCCAATCCGCCCATTTCGGCACGAGAACCGAATTAGCCAGCAGGACGCGGGGCGCGCGGCTGTGCGTGCGGAACAATCCGACCGGTTTTCCGGATTGGATCAGCAGTGTTTCATCATCTTTTAACATTTTGAGGGAACGCTCAATCGCGTGAAAAGCATCCCAGTTTCGTGCGGCCTTGCCTATGCCGCCGTATACGATCAGATCCTCCGGCTTTTCGGCAACCTCCGGGTCAAGGTTGTTTCGGAGCATGCGGAGCACGGCTTCCTGCTCCCATCCTAAGCATTCAAGTTCGGTGCCGCGGCCGGCGCGGATTGATTTCTTTACATCAGTCATCTTGTAAGTCCCCCTTCATTGGTCATCAGTTTTTGGTGATGCTCATTCGGCAGAAAAGACTCCTTCTTCAGCCAGTCACTCAGATGCTCGATGTCATAAGAAAACACGCGGTCTTCTTGTATGGACGGCACGATGTTTCTCATTTCGTGATAGAGCTGTTTTGTGTACGAGGCGCAATGTTCCGCACCCCGGTACTCCACGGCCTGCAGCGCGCAAATAGCTTCAACGGCAAGCACCCGTCTCGTATTCGCAATGATCTGGTAGGCGTGCCTTGAGGCGATGGTTCCCATGCTGACGTGATCCTCCTGGTTTGCCGATGAAGGAATGGAATCGACACTGGCGGGATGGGCCAGGGTTTTATTTTCTGACACGAGGGAGGCCGCCGCATATTGCATGATCATCGCTCCGGATTGTAAGCCGGGCTGAGGGCTCAGAAAGGGCGGCAGGTCATTCAGCTGCGGATTCACAAGCCGTTCGATCCGGCGTTCAGAAATATTCGCAAGCTCGGCCGCCGCCACTTTGAGAAAATCCATGGCAAAGGCGATCGGCTGTCCGTGAAAGTTTCCGCCTGAGATGATTTTGGCGCCGTCTTCGAAAATGAGCGGGTTATCTGTCGCGGCATTCATCTCAATTTCTAATTTTTCTTTTACATAGGCTAATGTCTGCCATGATGCGCCGTGGACTTGAGGAATACAGCGGATCGAATAGGCGTCCTGGACACGCAGCTCCCCTTGGACGGTCGTCAGCTTGCTGTCTGACAAGTAATAGCGGATTCGCTCTGCGACATCCATCTGTTCCTGATAACCGCGGGCGGCATGAATGTCCTCGTCAAACGCATCGATAATGCCCTGAAGGCCTTCGATCGTTAAGCTCGCGATCCGTTCCGACTGATAGGCCAGCTTTTCGGCCTCGAGGTAAGCGATCAGCCCCATCGCGGTCATGGCCTGCGTTCCGTTGATCAGCGCGAGCCCTTCCTTAGAGGTCAGGACGGCCGGCTGAAGGTTTGTCTGTTCTAAAGCATGAGCTGTCGGCATCCGGGCCCCTTCGTAAAAGACTTCGCCTTGACCGATAAGCGCCAGTGCGAGATGAGAAAGCGGCGCCAAATCCCCGCTCGCCCCCAGTGACCCTTGCTGCGGGATGACCGGGTGAATGCGATGATTGAGATACGCGAGCAGTTGATCAATCAGCTCAGTCCGCACGCCGGAAAAGCCTTTCAGCAGGGCATTGGCGCGCAAAAGCAGCATGGCCCGCGATACAGATTCCGGAAACGGATCACCGACGCCGCACGCGTGAGAAAGAATCAGATTCAGCTGCAGATCCGCGGCGTCTTCTTTTTGAATCAGCACATCGCTGAACTTGCCGAATCCCGTCGTAATCCCGTAAATGGTCTTCTCTTCTTGAACGATCCGTTCAACCGCCGCCCTGCTTTTTTTCACACGTTCCATGCTATCGGCAGATGCTTGAACCTCTTCAAAATCAAACAGCACACGCTGGGCATCTGCGGTTGTCAGTGAGGAACCGTCTAACGTCACCATCATTTCAACCCCTTTTCCTTTACTTTGGTAAAGCGCCCATACAAAAAGGAGCTATGCCATGAAAATGATATTTCATGCATAGCCCCCTATCATCTGAAATCTATGGGCTGATTCATATGTGATTAATTCCGACTCCGAATGTTTCGTGCTCAAGCCCCTTAATCGGAGCTCCGATCGTGCCGTAAAGTGAAACGGCGATCCAATCGCCTTCCGCCTCGCTTTCATACGGATTTCCCCGCAAGACGGCAAACTTCAGGCCCACGGTACGAAGCAGCGAGCCAAGCAGCATTTCGCCCCGCGTCACTCCGTGCAAAGCTTCCATTGTGGCATGATACAGCGCATGTGATTCGCGATAACCCTCAGATTGAATGACACCGCTCTTTTTGGAAGCGGTTTCAATTGCGGCTACCACCTTATGCGCATCCATTGAACCCACCCTGCCGAGGCAGACTTTCCAGCCGTCCCGTTCCAGCCGGCTGATCTGCTGGTTTTCTTCAGTCTCATGAAGCAGAAGAAGGACGGACAAGCGCCCGATGCGGCGGTCTTTGTGTAAGGTCATATATGCTTCACTCAATTCTTAAATATTCTGATAACTAGTAACTGTTTTTTATATTAAGTGTTTGCGAATCAGAAGTCAAAACTTTTTTTCCAGTCTTTCACAAATCAGATTGTTATCGAAGTAAAGCGGTACATCGCGAAGCCGGCGCTGTTGATCACATATTTCCGCCATCCGCGTCATAAAATGGAGCGTTGTCTTGAAAGCGTTTTAAGAAAAGAAGAGAGCGAGGAGATTTCAGAAAATGAAAACCAGTTTCTTTCGTGTGTGCCTGGTCTCAGCAGCGGTCATCGGGTTCACTCTGCCGCAGGCAAAAGCCCAGCATCCGGTTTTTTCAGAGGTCAGCGTGCATGATCCGTCCGTCATCAAAACAGGCGATACATATTATGTATTCGGCTCGCATTTGGCTTCCGCCAAGTCGAAAAATCTGATGCAGTGGCAGCAGATGTCTTCAAGCGTCAATCCCAATAATCCCCTGATCCCGAACGTCTACACCGAATTAAAAGAGACATTCGACTGGGCCCAGTCTGATACGCTGTGGGCGCCGGACGTCGCCCAGCTGTCTGACGGGAAATATTACATGTACTATAACGCCTGTAAAGGGGACTCGCCGCGATCCGCTCTCGGTGTCGCCGTGAGTGACAAGATCGAAGGACCCTACAAAAACAAAGGCATCTTTTTGAAATCGGGCATGGAAGGAAAAAGCGAAGACGGCACGACGTATCATGCAAACGTTCACCCGAACGTCGTAGATCCGCAAACGTTTTTTGACCATAAAGGCAAGCTCTGGATGGTGTACGGCTCTTACTCCGGCGGGATTTTCATACTGGAAATGAATCCGAAAACCGGTTTCCCGCTCCCGAACCAAGGCTACGGAAAAAAACTGCTCGGCGGAAATCACAGCAGAATCGAAGGCCCGTACATCAGCTACAATCCGGAAACGAAATATTACTATCTGTATCTGTCATTCGGCGGACTTGACGCAGCCGGCGGTTATCATATGCGTGTGGCGCGCTCTAAAAATCCGGACGGTCCGTACTATGACGCCGCAGGCCATAACATGCTTGATGCCAAAGGAAAAGACGGCAGTTTCTTCGACGACAAAGCAATTGAACCGTACGGGGTCAAACTCATGGGCGGCTACAGCTTCGCCTCACAATCTGAAAAAGGCACGGGCTACGTATCGCCGGGACACAACTCCGTGTTTTACGACGGGAAAATGAAACGATCATACCTCATTTTCCACACCCGTTTCCCGAACAGAGGCGAAGAGCACGAAGTCAGAGTCCATCGGTTGTACATGAACAAAGACGGATGGCCCGTTGCAGCGCCATACCGCTACGCGGGAGAACCGGATACACAGATATCGGCGGCCGCCGCATCCGGAACCTACAAACTCATCCAGCACGGAAAAGACATCACAGCTACGATCAAAAACCCAAAAAACATCCAGCTTAACAACGACGGCACCATTTCCGGGGAAATGACCGGAACCTGGACAAAAACGGACAGCAGCAAAGCCCGAATCAACCTGAACGGCACAAATTATGACGGCGTCTTCCTGAAAGAATGGGACTCAGCGAGAGAGAAAGAAGTTGTGACGTTTAGTGTGCTGAGCGGTGATGGGGAGGCTGTTTGGGGAGTGAAGTAAATTAGCACTTACTCCATTTTGGAGGGTGCTTTTTTCTTGCTAATTAGGAGAATGACCTTCTATTGCTTTTAATAAACCATTTGAATTATGATGGATTCAACCTCTATCGTTTACAGTGAACAGTATAAAATTGAAAAATTTGAATACATACCTAAGAAAAAACGAAAGGAATTTTAATTTTGAAAAAAACAATAAAAGTAGCCGCCGCAGTCATACAAAATGAAAACAATGAAATTCTATGTGCTCTACGTTCTCCAACAATGTCTCTGCCTAATCTGTGGGAGTTTCCTGGTGGAAAGCTTGAAGAAGGGGAGAATGCACGAGAAGCACTTGTAAGAGAAATTGAAGAGGAACTTGATTGTAAAATTGTTGCGGGCGATGTGATAGCCGATATTCATCATGAATATGAGAAGGTCATCGTCAATTTAATTTCAATAAAAGCGAAGATTGTATCTGGGAAGCCGGTAGCAAAAGAGCATGCGGAATTCAGATGGGTGCCTATACGTGAGCTAGAATCACTAGAGTGGGCACCCGCTGATCTTCCGACCGTATCTGCCTTAATTCGTTAAATCCACATACAAGTTTTCTGGGACAGGCTGATGGAGCTTCCATTTGACATTCATTGGCTTGTCTCCGTGGCTTGATACGTAATCCGCTTCTCCTACATAAATAAATGGTAAAGTGATGTTGTGCATTTCAGTGAATTTCCTCACAAATAAATGAATATGGTATCCTTTTTCCTTATGGTGAATAAAGTTTTGCCCTACGCTTGATGTATGTGAGGTTTGGTTTTGACTTTGCCAGTGAAAATGGCTAGGATCAATAAAATAATCTTTATATAGCAAATGATCTTCTACTTTTTCTGACTTATTCAAATTGATAAAGATTAAATAGTGATTTTTAACTCTACGTACACCCTCTCGCCAAGTCCCTTCCTGATCAGTTGACTGAAAAAGATAAATGAGCTCATTTCTTGTATAGGTTTGATACATTGTAAGCTTAATCTCTTTTGAAGCAAGGGCTTCTATATTGTTCATACGTCTAAATTCAATCAGTCCATAGTGGACGCGCTCCTTAATATACGGTCCGAATAATGGATCGTTTAATATCTCGCTCACTTCTGGATCTAACTTGAATGTATCACCTTGTAATGTACCAAAGCGCCAATTCTGTTTTTGATCTGATTTCGTTAAACGCTCCATTGCTCGCTGAATGAGGTCATCATGTGTATCTGTTGTGATTTGAATATGAAACTGTTTTTCTAACGATTCTTTTACATCTTCTATTGTGATGATATTTTTGTGAAAACCGCTCTGTAAAATTAACCATTCATAAGGCCATTTAATAGGTAATTGCTGTTCTAATTTTGCTACTATCCCTACAACCAAGGGGTTATTGAGAATTGCTTCATCTGTAACATTCAAATCGTCCATCTTCTTTTTGGTCTGTACCCACGATTTGTATTTCTTTATAAAAAAGGTAAGCCCAGGTGCCTGTTCAGAGTATAGAAAATCAATTAATTCTGGAGAGCGTCCTAGCTCTTGTTTAAATTGCTTGTATAACGTTTTCAGCATGGCATCTGAATTTAGTTTAATATGATCGATCTTATTTAAAATTTCTTTCTTCGTTACGGCTGAAAGGTCAACATAAGATCCCCCAGGTAAATCTGAAAACTCATGCGTCACGGCCACTCGGAGGGAATCTTTATCAAACGATTTTTGGCTTGTTTGTCCAGATAGTGCGAGTGGAATAACGAATGACTTTTGATAGTTTCCGATAAAATCCAGTATCGTTACAAACTCTTTGTCGTCAATTTTTCTAAGTCCCCGTCCTAATTGCTGAATGAAAATCGTTGGTGATTCTGTTGGTCTAAGGAACAATAGTAGATTGAGTTTTGGAATATCTATTCCTTCGTTGAAAATATCTACTGTAAATATAAGTTCTAAACTGTGGTGCGGGTCCTCCAAATGACGAATGACCTCTTGTCTTTTTGCAGGAGAATCCTTTCCTGTTAAGTAAGTTGTATAAAATCCCAATTTATTAAATTCATCACTCATGTATATTGCGTGTTCGACGTTTGTACAGAAACCTAAGCCAACCATTTTCTCGCCGTGGAATCCATACATGTTGATCATCTTGATGATATATTCTACTCGTTTATGAGTTTTTAAATGATCTACTAGCGATTTCTCTTCGTACAGTCCATTTTTTACTTTTACTTTTTCGTAATCTACAGTGTGATCTGAAATTCCAAAATAGTGAAATGGTGCAAGTAGCTCTGCCTTTAGAGCATCGCGGAGTCTGATTTCGTAAACAACATTATGATCACAAATCTGAAGCACATCTTTACCGTCAAGACGCTCTGGTGTTGCAGTTAAACCTAATAAAAACTTTGGTGTAAAGTAGTTTAATACAGCTTGATAGGTAGATGCTTCTGCATGATGGAATTCATCAATCACAATGTAGTCAAATTCATCTGTTGAAAAGGATTCCAATGTTTCTTTTTTATGTAGCGTTTGTACAGTGCTAAATAAAAAACGCTTATCTCTTTCTTTTTTCGTTCCAGTCAATAAACCAAAATCTTCATGATTATTGGTGACTTTTTGGAATGTTTCGATTGCTTTTGTAAGTAACTCTTCCCGGTGGGCAAGAAAAAGATATTTATTTGGTTTAAATTGGTCAAAATCAAATGCTGCTAAAAATGTTTTTCCGGTTCCAGTGGCGGCGATGATGACTGCTTTTGTCTCCCCTTCGTTTCTTGTTTTTTTAAGGTTTCGTAACGCTTCCTTTTGCATGGCATTCGGCGACATTTTCGTTTTGTAAAGAGAGTTTTGAGCAGCAAAGGAAGCACTTACCTTTTGGCTTCCTGCTTGGAATTCCTCATAGGCTTGTAAAAATTGTTCGTCAACAGGCTGTGTCTTTTCATTCCAAACAGTGTCAAACAAATCTTTTGTTTGTTGATAAACGGGGAGATATCTGGTTTCAGGTAGTCTAACATTTAACTCATACCCGGTCGTAAGGGCAGCTTGTGATAGATTTGAAGATCCTACAATGACACTATGCTGTCCAGAACAGCGTTCAAATAAGTATGCTTTCGTATGGAAAGATTTTTTATATTCATTTACAATTTTCAACTCAACATTTTCAAATTGAAGAAGATGTCTTAACGCTTTCGGTTCTGTAATACCCATATAGGTAGATGTAATGATGCGTACAGGGACATGTCTTTTAGCAAGCTCCTGAAGCGGAGGGATCAAAAGCTGAACACCAGACCACCTTGTAAAACTAACCATAAAGTCTACCCGATCCGCCGTTAACATCTCGTGTTTTAATGCTTTGAAAAAGTTATCATGAGTTTGATGATTTCCTAGCAGTTTCAGACGATGTAGAGAAAATTCCTCTGAAATAGGAAGTTCCATTTCGTTTAAACTATAAAGCACTGTGGAAAGTGGTAATGAAAAATTCGTATGTTGTCCAAGCTGAGAGGCAACTTTCTCGCTCAGCTGAATCGCTTGTTCATATTGATCTTGATCCACAAGTGTTTGAAATGTCTCGCTCAGTTGTTTTGCCGTATGTAAAGTCAAAACCTCTGCATATTCTTTAGGGCTAACCGGTTGAATGCGATGTGATGTTGGATAAAGTTTTTGTTGTTGCTGAATTTCCTCATGGAAGCCTCTATGATTTCTCATCATAATCTCCTTTTTTATATCAATAATTCCATTTTATCACTACTCTTACCAATAGGTAATACTAAAAAAGAAGAGAATAAAGTCCTATTTATTAAGCGCTAAAAAAATAACGCTGAGGTAGTTTGGTGGAGTATGGAGTATTCTTACATTGAAAATGAGGTTACTGTTGAGGTAATGGGCATGAATTGACTGCATGATCTAGTATTTGCTCTTATCAACTGGAAGCAGGTACTACTTTAACCGTTGTGGACAAACTAGAGAAGTGTGCAATTAAAGTAGAGAAGAGGAATTAGGGCGCAATTTAACTTAAAGCTACTTTATCAGAGGTACTTAACATGAGGGTTCTTTTAGTTAATATAGTAGATGGGAACAATATTTTAATGCCTTTATATATTTGACTAGTATATTTTTAAAAATGTAAGCGTTGACACCCAATAAATCCAGTGCTAAAGTATACATATCAACCCAATATCATTCACCTAGGATTGTTACTGCAAACCGCAGGCAAAACCTAAATTGCGTCAGACAGGGGGAGACTCCCGTGTTCTGTGCAGTTTGGGTTTTTTTTATACCCTTTTTTTCGGAGGTGATGCTGATTTCATAACAAAAAAAGCCGGAGAAAGGCGGGCACCTTTCGTCCGGCGGTTCCCCCATTTTTAAGGAGGTATACTCATGGACTATCATAAAATATCAAAAGAGATTTTACAACTTGTCGGCGGGGAGGAGAATGTTCAGAGTGTCATCCATTGCATGACGCGGCTTCGTTTTAATTTGTATGACAATGCGAAAGCAGATCGGAGCGGGCTGGAACAGATGGAAGGCGTGATGGGGACAAATATCAGCGGCGGGCAATTTCAGATCATTATCGGCAATCATGTGCCGAAGGTGTATCAGGCTTTGATGGAGAGCAGCGGGCTCAGTGATGAAAGCGCAAACAAAACTTCGAAGCAGAAGAAAAATGTGCTGAGTGCCGTATTTGATGTGATTTCCGGTGTGTTTACACCGATTCTGCCGGCCATTGCCGGAGCCGGCATGATAAAAGGGCTTGTCGCGCTAGCGGTGACATTCGGCTGGATGTCGGAGAAGAGCCAGACTCACAGCATTCTCACGGCTGTCGGTGACGGTGCGTTTTATTTTCTGCCGCTTTTGCTTGCGGTAAGCGCGGCGAGAAAATTCGGATGTAATCCGTACGTGGCGGCCGCTGTGGCGGGTGCGATTCTGCATCCGGATTTAACGGCCCTGCTTGGAGCAGGGAAAAGCATCTCCTTTATCGGTCTTCCTGTAACCGCTGCCACGTATTCATCGACAGTGATCCCGATTTTGCTGGCGATATGGCTGATGTCCTATGTAGAGAAAGGAATTGACCGCATCACGCCTTCTTCTTTGAAATTGATTGCCGTTCCGATGCTTACGCTTGTGATCGTCGTGCCTGTCACCCTGATCACAGTCGGCCCGCTCGGCGCGATTCTCGGGAATTACCTGTCTGTCGGCGTCAATGATTTGTTCAATCATGCGGGCATTGCCGCGATGATTCTGCTTGCCGGCACATTTTCCCTCATTATTATGACCGGTATGCATTATGCGCTTGTGCCGATCATGATCAATAACATCGCCCAAAACGGACATGATTACATTCTGCCCGCGATGTTTTTGGCGAATATGGGGCAGGCCGGCGCGTCATTTGCGGTTTTCTTAAAATCAAAAAACAAAACCTTCAAATCGCTGGCGTTTACGACGGGCATTACGGCATTGATGGGCATTACCGAACCCGCGATGTACGGCGTTAACATGAGATTGAAAAAACCGTTCGCGGCAGCATTAATCGGCGGCGCGGCAGGCGGAGCTTTTTACGGTGTAACGGGCGTCGCTTCCTACATTGTCGGCGGAAACGCCGGTCTGCCGAGCATTCCGGTCTTTATCGGGCCGACGTTTCTTTACGCGCTGATCGGGCTTTTTATCTCGTTTGCGGCCGGTATTGCGGCGGCACTGCTGATCGGGTTTGAGGATGTACAGTCCGAACGGGACGAAGCGTCTGAAGCGCCGGGGGTGACGGCAGGCGGAGAAATCATTCACAGCCCGATTAAAGGCGAAGTGAAAGCATTAAGCGAAGTGAACGACAGCGTCTTTTCCGGCGGAATGATGGGAAAAGGTTTTGCGATTCTGCCTGAAGAGGGCGCAGCGGTTTCTCCCGTAGAAGGGAGGGTGACAGCCGTATTTAAAACAAAGCACGCCATCGGCATTACGAGCACCCGGGGAGCCGAGGTTCTCATTCATATCGGGCTTGATACCGTCCGGCTGGATGGCAGGCATTTTGAGATGCACGTCAAAGAAGGCGATACTGTCGCGCCGGGAGATCTGCTGATTACTTTTGATATCGACGAGATAAAGGCTGCCGGTTTTGACGTGATCACGCCGGTCATCATTACGAATACGGATCAATATTCATTTACAGACGTGAAAAAAAGCGGAATGGTCAAACCGAACGAAGCGCTTCTGGCGTTATCCTGAAAAAGAGGTGGAGAAAACATGAAGAGATTTCCGGAAGGTTTTTTATGGGGCGGCGCAACGGCTGCCAATCAGATTGAAGGAGCTTATAAAGAAGGAGGCAAAGGACTTTCTACGGCGGATGTCTCCCCGGACGGCATTATGTCTCCGTTTCATGAGACAGACGATGCGCTGAATCTGTATCACGACGCGATTGATTTTTATCACCGCTATCAAGAGGATATCGCCCTGTTTGCGGAGATGGGCTTTAAAGCGTTCCGCACCTCCATTGCGTGGACGAGAATCTTTCCGAACGGTGATGAAACAGAACCGAACGAAGAAGGGCTGCAATTTTACGACCGTTTGTTTGACGAATTGAGAAAACATCAGATAGAACCGGTCGTCACGATTTCTCACTATGAGATGCCGCTCGGTCTTGTGAAAAACTACGGCGGATGGAGAAACCGCCGGACGGTCGATTTCTATGAGCGGTACGCCCGCACGGTTTTCACCCGTTATAAAGACAAGGTGAAATATTGGATGACCTTCAATGAGATCAACGTCGTTCTTCACGCTCCGTTTACAGGCGGCGGTCTTATATTCCGGGAAGGCGAAAATAAACAAAACACGATGTACCAAGCGGCCCACCATCAATTTGTGGCGAGCGCGCTGGCGGTAAAAGCAGGCCATGAGATCATCCCGGATTCACAGATCGGCTGCATGATCGCCGCGACGACGACGTATCCGATGACGCCGAAGCCGGAGGATGTATATGCTGCTTTGCAAAAAGAGCGGAGCACGCTGTTCTTTTCTGATGTACAGGCGAGGGGCAGCTATCCGGGCTATATGAAACGCTTCTTTAAAGAAAACGGAATTACGATCGAGATGAAGGAAGGGGACGAGGCGCTCCTGAAAGAACATACGGTGGATTACATCGGCTTCAGCTACTACATGTCGATGACGGCCAGCACGGCGCCTGAGGATCTGGCGCAATCTAAGGGAAATCTTCTCGGCGGCGTGAAAAACCCGTACCTGAAATCTTCCGAATGGGGCTGGCAGATTGATCCGAAGGGCTTGCGCATCACCTTAAACACGCTGTACGACCGTTATCAGAAACCGCTCTTCATCGTCGAAAACGGACTCGGCGCGGTTGATCAGCCGGAGGAGGACGGAACCATTCAGGATGACTACCGCATCAATTATCTGCGTGATCATTTAATAGAGGCAAGAGAGGCGATTGAAGACGGCGTCGACCTGATCGGCTACACGTCGTGGGGGCCGATTGACCTCGTCAGCGCCTCAACGGCAGAAATGAAAAAACGCTACGGCTATATCTATGTCGACCGCGGCAATGACGGAAAAGGCACGTTTGAAAGAAAGAAAAAGAAAAGTTTTTATTGGTATAAAGACGTCATCGCCACAAACGGAGAAAGTCTGTAAGCGCAATGTTCCGGAGAAAGCCGGCAAAATTGACATTCAGCAAAGAGAGGAGGACAATAAAAGCAGAAAGGCGGGATTCATATGTTTAAAAAAATTCTTGCAGCAGTAGACGGTTCAGACATGAGCAATAAAGCCCTGGACGCAGCGATCCATCTGGCGAAAGAACAGCAGGCTGAACTCACCATTCTCTATGCGGGACGTGAAGCCGTTGTCTCCACATCAGCTTTAACCGGGATTGTCTATGTTCCGGAAAACTTCATTGAAGACATCAAACATGAAGTCGAGCAAAAAGGAGCGGCCATTCTGGAAGATGCCAAGCAGAAAGCGGCTGAAAGCGGAGTAAACGCGGAAAGCCTGTACGTCCAAGGCGAACCTGCGCATCAAATTTTAAACATAGCGAAAGAACAGCATTTCAATCTGATTGTCGTCGGAAGCCGCGGAATCAGCGGATTTAAAGAAATGATGCTCGGAAGCGTGAGCCATAAGGTCTCACAATTGTCTCCTTGTCCTGTACTGATCGTTCATTAAACAGAAGACCCTGCTGATGCGGGGTTTTTTTCATGAGAAAAGACCGCCGGTTTTCGAAAAATAGGGTGAAATCTTCCTCTGAATCAAGTAAAATGGCTGTTAGTATTTGTCTGAATAAACAGTCAATGATATGGAGGAAGCAAATCAATGCAAGCTGAACAAACATCAAATGCCGTCATCAAAATGGTCATTTCCATGGTCATTTTCGGATCAATCGGCTTTTTCTCGGAACATACGAATGTGCCTTCAATTGAACTGGTCTTTGTGAGATGTCTGTGCGCCTCATTGTTTCTGGGCGTTTGCTGGTTTGGTTCCGGACGGTACCGCACCGAACAATGGAACCGGCGGGAGGTGCTGCAGACACTGGCCTGCGGATTTTTTCTCGTGCTGAACTGGGTGTTTTTATTTAAATCGTTTGAGGAGACATCAGTGACGATAGCGATTTCCGTTTATCATTTGGCTCCGGTTCTCGTCCTTCTTCTGGGGAGCCTTATATACCGGGAGAAACTGCATATGGTGTCCGTCACTTCCATCGTAATTTGTTTTCTGGGCACCGCCCTGATTTCCGGCATCAACGGAAGTACATCATTTTCTCAGCTGATGGGATCGGGTATTATTTGGGCCGTGCTGGCCGCTCTTTTTTATGCTTTTACGACACTGGCCGGGAAAGGCATCAACAGCCTCAGCCCATACGCCGTCACCTGTTTGCAGACCGGATTGGGCGTTATCATTCTTCTTCCGTTCGTCCGTTTCGGCGCTTTTTCTGATTTGTCGCATGTGAACTGGATCATGATTGTGTCGACCGGTATCATCCATACGGGAATTGTGTATTTGCTCTTTTTTGACAGCTTGCGGTTTTTATCCACCCGGTTTATTTCAATCATCGTATTTCTTGATCCGGCGGTGGCGATTGTGCTTGACACCGTATTTACGGGATTTCGCCCCGACCTTTATCAATCTTTGGGGATTGTATTGATTTTTGCGGGAATGGCGCTGTCCCTGATTCGAAAGCAAAAAGCCGTGCCGGCGGAAACTCAGGCAGACAGCACCCGTATATAGGCGGCCATACCGGCTGCTTTTTTTGTTTTGGGGCTTTTCAGCTATAACGAAAAAGCAGACAAACAGATCATGGAAAAAGAGGATAGTAATTGTATAATACTTCTTGTGTTTACAATTTAAGAGATTAAAGGAGTGAAGGGCATGATAAAGAAGACGCGTCATCTCGCTTTCTTGGCTGCACTCGGCTTTGCGCTTTGTCTGGCCATCGTATGTTCCGTATCAAAGCAGGCAGAAGCGGCAGCGGCTTATCCGGATGTGATGCAGGGACTTACCGGATTCGCGGGCAATGCGAAGGATCATAACGGAAAAGCAAAATCTGCCGTATCGGGAGGCCAGGGCGGCCCCGTCGTCTACGTCAGCAATCTCAATGATTTGAAAAACAATGCGGGCGGAACGGATCGCAAAACCATCGTCATCACAAGTGATATTTCTTCCCCGGGTAAAGCCGTTGTGACAGTCGGCGCCAATAAAACCATCGTCGGCTCTTATACCAGCCACAGGCTGACCAACATCTATCTGACCACCGGCTCCGGCTCAAACAATGTGATTTTCAAAAATCTCATTATCAGCCATAGTGCCGCCATTACAGGCAACAACGATATTCCGATGTACATAGCGAACGGACAGAATTACTGGATTGACCACGTGTGGTTTGAAGGACACAGCTACAATCCGAACAGCCACAGTGATTTGGGAAAGCTTCTGTATGTCGGCGCCAAAGCGGATTTTGTGACGCTGTCTAACTCTAAATTCACAGACCATCTGTACGGCCTGATTCTCGGTTATCCGAATGATGATAACGAAGGACGCAATTATATCGGCTATCCGCATATGACGATCACCAACAACTATTTTAATAACGTCTATGTGCGTTCACCGGGCCTGATGAGATACGGCTATTTTCACGCGAAAAACAACTATGTGACCAATTTCAATTTAGGATTCACCATTCATACAAACGCGACTGTCTTCTCAGAAGCCAACTATTTCGGTAACGGAAATGAAAAAGGCGGAATGATAGACGACTACGGGACGGCCCAATTCACCGACATCGGTTCATTCCCGTCGCTCAAAGCCCCGAAATCACCGCGCACCGGCTGGAATCCGAGATCAAATTACAGCTATGGCACCCTTTCAGCCCAGGACGCCAAAAACTTCGCCCAATCTTACGCGGGAGCGCAAAATACAAATCTCCGCTATCCATAATACGAAAAACCGCCGGCAGCCGGCGGTTTTTTTATATGAATAAAAGGTTCAAAATCCCTATAATCCTTAAAATAACCTTAAATACCTAGGAAAATATTGATAAACAATTTCAATAATATTACTATTGTTAAGCCTATATTACAAAAGAAGGAGGAGAACCTATGAAAATAGGAAAAAAGAACAAGTGGAAAAAATGGCTGGCCGGCACTCTTGCGGCAACGCTGATAATTTCCATTGCGCCTGCCGATGTGTTTGCGGCAGAAACGCGTGAAAAACAAGATCAAGCGAAAACCGCCGCCATTCCGGCTGCAGACCCGGAAAAAGATCTTCCGGCGGAAAAAGCATCTGAGCAGATGCCTTTTGATCAAAAAGATATTAATCAAGACGGTGAGATCACGTCTGAAAGAACTGAGAATTCAAAGCTTTACTATGAAGGCGAGGGTGTGTACAAACAGGAAATCTACACAGACCCCATTCATACGAAAGAAACCGCCAATGCGGACTGGGAAGACGTTTCTCCTGAATTGAAAACCGGCTCAAAGGAAGTCGGAACGGAAAATACAGTGCTGAATTCCGATTTTCTGAAGCAAATGAAAAACGGATTATACGCTACATTTGAACACAATGATCATAAGCTCACATACTCATTAACCGGCGCAAAAGGCCCCGATCAGGCTGCAATTACTCCGACAGATGCCTCAGCAAAAGTAAGGGAAGACAGCAACGAGCTTACGTATCAGCAAGTGTTTCCTGCAATTGATTTACAAACCTACACATTTAACGAAAACATAAAAGAAGACCTTGTGCTTCACAAATATGAAGGCTACAATTCCTTCACCTTTCAAATCAAAACCGATCTTCAGGCTAAAGAACAGGAAGACGGCTCTATCGCGTTTTCTGATGATAAAGACAATGTCGTCTACACCGTGCCGAAGCCCTTTATGACCGACTCAGATCTCGACGAAAAGTCAGGTGAAGTCAGCAGGTCAGAAGATGTCAGCTTCAAGCTTGAAAAAAACAGTGAAGGGTACTTGCTCCATGTAACGGCCGATGAAAAATGGCTGAAAGATCCCAAGCGGGTTTATCCGGTATCTATTGACCCTTCAACATCAGTATCTGTGTCGTCCGATACCTTTGTCATGAGCGCGTACCCGACGACAAACTACTCTGCCGCTTCGCAGAAATGGGACGCCGGATTGAAAGCGTACGTGCTGAAAACTGGATATTATGACGGCACAACCGGAACGAACTACGCTTTTATGAAGTTTGATAATCTAAAGCCGATCAAAAACATGACGGTAACGAAAGCGACGCTCAAAGCGTACACAGCCCACTCCTATTACGGATCAAAGGCGACGGGGCTTTGGCTCGACACCGTTAACAGCAATTACGACAATGCCAAGATTACGTGGAAGAACAAGCCGGGCTCCAAAAACATCGGCAAAGCCGAGGTCTATAAAGGCCAATGGGCAAGCTTCGATGTCACCTCCGCAGTCAAGTCGTGGAACAGCGGCGGCGCCAATTACGGCTTTAAGCTTCACGCAAACGGCAACGGAAAAGAATATTGGAAGAAGCTGATGTCATCAGCAAACTCTGCTAAAAAACCATACATTGAAGTGACATACACGATTCCGAAGGCGGACACGCCGTCTGTCAAAGCGTATCATAACGGAGATTCGACAGGATTTTTCAATATCAGCTGGAAAAAAGCTGAAGGCGCCAAAAGCTATAAAGTCTGGCTTTATAACGGGAAAGAATATCAGGCCATTCCGGTCGGCAATGCAACCTCTTGGAGCACAAAAGGAAAAAACATCTGGCCGACAAAAGCGGAAATCGACTCCGGCAAATATAAGCTGCATACAGACGGAAAAGGCGGAACTGAATTAGCGCTTAATCCTTCGCCGGTCTATAAAAACGCCGGCGGCAGCTATCCGGCAAGTAAAAATTACTGGGTTGCGGTCAGCGCGGTGTTTGACCAGGGAGAAGGCGCCATGTCTGCGGCCGCCAAGCCCGTCATTCCGAATATCGGAAGAGTTCAGAAACCAAGCACGAAAGGCTTTAATAACAACAACGCCACAGGCTGGTTTGATCTTTCCTGGAAAGCCGTATCAGGCGCAGCCGGGTATAAAATGCAAGTCTTTAACGGCAAAAGCTTTGAAACGCTTGACCTCGGAAATAAAACATCCTGGTCCACAAAAGACCAAAACATCTGGCCGACAAAGGCGGAAATCAGCGCCGGAAAATATGCGCTTCACCTGAAAGACAAAAAAGGCGCGGAATTGCCGATCAACCCGGGCCCCGTTTATAAAAACGCCGGCGGAGATGCGAACCGGAAAACCTACGGATTTAAAGTCATTGCTTATAACAAAGACGGAGAAGCGATCGCCTCACCGGAAGCGAGTCCGGCGCTGCCTGATATCGCAAAGCCGAAAAACCTGACAGGCTATGTCTATACGAACACGAAATCGAGCCAAACGGGTTATGTCAATCTCATATGGGATAAAGTCAAAAACGCCAAAGGCTACAAAATCAACATCTACAACGGAAAAGATTATCAATCATTCGATGTCGGGGATACCGATCATTGGACGACCCAAAACAAACGCATCTGGCCGTCAGCCGATGAAGTGAAAGCGGGAAGATTCCAGCTTCACACGGACGGAAAGGGCGGCGAACTGGCGCTTGACCCTTCACCTGTTTACGAAAACGCAAACGGCAATTACAAAGGGAAGAAGAACTATTCCTTCACGCTGACCGCCTATGACGCAAACGGTGACAGCATACCGACGGCACCTTTTAACCCTGTTTTCCATGAAGGGGCGGAATTCCTCGGAACGGAAGAATTCTGGTCTATTATCGACATTCCGGACGGACAGCTGAACGGCGCGACGGGAAATGTCATCGTCAATGAGGAAGATATGTCAATCGACGGACGCGGGCCGGGGCTCGGGCTCTCCCGGACCTTCAACAGCCTTGACAGCTCTGACCATATGTTCGGCCAAGGCTGGTATGCCGATGCGGAAACGTCGATCCTTTCTGAAGACGGCAGAGCCGTTTATATTGATGAGGACGCGACAACACATGTCTTCACGAAAAAATCTGACGGCACGTATCAGCCGCCGACGGGCGTTTATCTCGAACTGACGGAAACAAGCGACCAATTTGTATTAAAAACAAAAGATCAGACGAACGCTTATTTCAGCAAAAAAGGCGGCAAGCTCCAAAAAATCGTTGACGGACACAACAATACAACCGTATACGAATATAACGACAGCAATCAGCTGACCGCCATAACAGACGCATCAGGGCGCAAGCTGACATTTACCTATGATGAAAACGGCCATGTCACATCTCTTACAGGGCCGAAAAACAAAAAGATTTCATATTCATATGACAAAGACCTTCTCAAAAAGGTGACGGATACTGACGGCAGCGTCACAAGCTACGACTATGATGCCGAAGGGCGCCTCGTCAAGCAGTATTCCGCAAACAGCACGGATGATAAACCGCTGTTCACTGAATACCAATACAGCGGCCACCGCCTGACCAAAGCCGTCAATGCGAAAAAAGAAACGTACGACTACAGCTATGACGCGGACAAAAAAACGCTGCTCATGACGCAGCCGAACGGCCGCAAAGTGCAGTACGGCTATAATGAGGCGGGCAACCCGATTCAGATGATCGATGATGCCGAAGGGCTGAAAATCACGACCAACACTGTATACGAAGGCAACAACGTCATTCAGGACACCGATCCGAACGACGCGGATGCGGGCAAAGCGACAGAAAGCTATCAATATGATAAAGACGGAAACGTCACAGCCGTAAAAGACAACTACGGCACCGAAACGTATCAGTACAACAAAAACAATGACGTAACGAAAATGAAGGATACCGAGGGGAACATCACTGATATTGCGTACGACGGACTTGATGCCGTTTCTGAGACGGATCAAAGCGGAAAATCCTCATCCGCCGCCGTGTATGACAAGTACGGAAATCTCATTCAATCAAGCAAAGAGCTGGCAGCTTCGGCGAGCCTGCTGAAAGACGGCAGCTTTGAAGGAACAAAGCTTGGCTGGAATCTCACTGCTACGAGAGACAGCGGAAGCATCGCGTCTGTCAAAGGAAGAAGTGGCGCGCTGTCCGGACAAAAAGCATTGGAGATCACCTCACAATCCTCTACTGCCGGAACAGAGCACGGCCATGCGTCCGCAACGCAGGAAGTGCAGCTTGAGCCGAATACGACGTATACACTCAGCGGCCAGATCAAAACGGATCTGACAAAGGCAAGAGCGTATTTCAACATTGATCTGCGTGACAAAGACCAAAAACGCATTCAATGGATTCACAATGAATCAGGCGCATTAGCCGGAAAGAATGACTGGACGAAACGGCAGATCACCTTTACAACACCGGCCAATGCAGGAAAAGCCATCGTCTATATGGAAGTGG
Source organism: Bacillus sp. FSL R5-0443 (assembly GCF_038608285.1). Classification (NCBI taxonomy): domain Bacteria; kingdom Bacillati; phylum Bacillota; class Bacilli; order Caryophanales; family Bacillaceae; genus Bacillus; species Bacillus sp. FSL R5-0443. Next base: position 4,024,467 of record NZ_CP152013.1, on the reverse strand, counting down.
ATCATAACGACAAGGACGGTAAAGGAAAAGCGTGGTTTGATCAGGTTCAGCTGGAAAAAGGCGAAGTCTCTTCAAGCTATAACCCGGTGCAAAACAGCAGTTTCACGGCCAAAACAGATGGCTGGAGCACAAGCGGAGCCGCCGCTGACCTTGATGAAGGCTTCGATGATGACAGCTCATTAAAAGCGTCCCGCACAAATGCATCACAAGCCAATGCGGCCGCAAAACAAACCGTTACATTAGGCCAAAGCGCGGACGATAAGCCGGTATATATCACGCTGACGGGGATGTCCAAGGCTGACGGCGTAAAATTTACGAATGACAATGATTACGCTCTTCAGGCTGACGTCACTTATGCGGACGGCACGACGGGCGTCTACACCGCCAAATTCCCGCAGGGGACACAGGAATGGAACCGGGCAGCGGCAGTCATTCCGAAAACAAAGCCGATCAATAAAATCGAACTCAGCATTCTGTTCCAAAAAAGCGCCACAGGAACGGCGTGGTTTGATGATATCCGTTTAATCGAAGGAAGCATCCTGACGAAAAACACCTATGACGAAAAAGGAAACTACGTCACAAAAGAAGAAGACGAACTAGGGTATGCAAGCACTGCTTCATATGACGAGACTGGAAAGAAAATGTCTGAAACCGACGCGAAAGGCGAAACAACCGCCTACGAATACGATCAGGCCGACCAGCTGACAAAGCTGACCCTGTCAAACGGCACATCCATCCTTCACAGCTATGACAAGGAAGGAAATGAGCTGACAAAAACGATTCGGGCCGGCGCAGACCAGACCTATCAATATGAATATGACGTCATGGGCAAGCTCGTCAAAACAACCGACCCGCTCGGCAATGTACTGAAGAGTGAATATGACGCCAACAGCAACTTGACGAAAACCGTTTCCGCCAACGGCAATGAAGTGTCGCTGACCTATGACGGCACCGACCGGGTTAAGTCAAAAGCGTATAACGGCACTGAAAAATACAACTTTACCTATGACAAAAACGGCAATGAAACATCGGTCACAAACAAAGAACAAAATACAACGAAAAAACGCACCTTTGACAACAAAAACCGCCTGACCGAATTAACCGACCGCGGCGGCAGCCAAAGCTGGACGTATCCGGCTGATTCGGATAAGCTGAAAACTTTCTCATGGAGCCACGGCGGCCAAAAAGGAACAAACAGCTTTACGTACAACAAACTTGATCAAATGATTGAAATGAAAGACGGCACTTCAGCCTATACATTTGATTATGATGAAAACGGCAATGTCCAGACATTCATCAGCGGAAATGAAGTCGGCACGAGCTTCTCATATGATGAGCGGAATCTTGTCAGCTCTCTTCATATCGGAGCGAAAAACGGCGGCAGCATCTTCCGGGAAAGCTATGAATACGACGCCAACGGCAACCGCACGGTCATCGACAGCTCAGCGGGCGGAAAGGTGCAGTACGAATACGGCAAGCTCAACCAGCTCGTCAAAGAAACTCATGAAGACGGCACCGTCATTCAATATACGTACGACGGCTTCGGCAACCGGACAAACGTCACCGCCACCAAGGACGGCGCAAGCAAATCAGTCAACGCATCCTTCAACATCATGAACCAGCTGACGAAGGTGAATGACGAAGACCTGTCCTACGATAAAAACGGCAACCGCACATCCGACGGCAAATACACATATACGTGGGACGCGGAAGACAACCTGACCGCCGTCACGAAAAAAGGCGAAGACAAGCCGTTCGCAACATACAAATACGATGAAAAAGGAAACAGAATCCAAAAAACCGTCAACGGAAACGTCACGAACTACTTCTACGACGGAGACAGCTTGAATGTCCTGTATGAAACAGACGCCGACAACAACGTCACTAAATCATACACGTACGGTGACAGCGGCCAGCTGTTATCCTATACAGAGAACGGCAAGAAATATTTCTATCACTACAACGCACACGGTGACGTCATCGCCATCTCAGACAGCACCGGAAAAACCGTTGCCAAATATCAATACGATGCATGGGGAAATCCGACAAAAACCGAAGCGAGCGACGAAGTAAAAGACAACCGCTACCGCTACGCAGGCTACCAATACGACGAAGAAACCGGCCTGTACTATCTCATGGCCCGCTACTACGAGCCAAGAAACGGCGTATTCTTATCACTAGACCCAGACCCGGGCAGTGACGGCGATTCTTTAGATCAGAATGGATATGCATACGGAAACAACAACCCGGTGATGAACGTCGATCCTGACGGGCATTGGGTGTGGATGGTAGCAGGAGCTTTAATTGGCGGAATTTCATCTTATAAAGCAGCAAAAGCAAAGGGGGCAAGAGGTTGGAGGTTAGTTGGATCTGTAGCCTTAGGTGCTGCTGGCGGAGCAATCGGGGGAAACTATCTACGAGTAGGACGTACTCTATATAAGGCTGGAAAATTATCTAAAACGTATTGGAACGCTAGAAAAGTTGCAAAAGCAAACAAAGGTGTAATTAAAAGAGCTAGAAATAAGAAAGGTTGGGTAGTTACTACTAAAAAACATACAGTAAGATTAATGGGAAGGAATTCAGGACAAAGGAAAAGACCTTATTATCGAATGAGTCATCATAAAAAAGGGGCCATGAACGCAAAGGGACACTATTCAAATAAACAAGCTGAGACTCATATTAAATTAAGATGGCATTCATATAGAAATATCAATAAAAGATTACGTAAGGGGAGATAAACGATGTACAAAACAATAAATGAATGGGTAGATTACATAGATGGGGGGTGCGCTGTCCTTCATTTTGATTTTCAAGTGTTTAAAAAAGAACTTTCACTTAAGATTCAGGTCGTTGAAAATAAAGCCGAATATACGCATAACATTCTTTTTCAAAATGTAGCATCTGTTTATTTTAGTGCAGATATTGGTGATATGAGATTAGAAAAAATAGATCCTGAAGAATACAATTGGCAAGTATTTGAGATGAGTTACCACCCGGAAGGAATCGGTAATCTATCAAATGCTGTAATTCCGGAGTATCAATCAAATGCTAATTTTCTCATTGACATGAACAGAATGCTGATTGCTATAGAAGCTGAAACAGTTCGCTTTGATGATCAATCATTTTATGCGTATCATTCGAAATCATAAATAAACAAATAAGAGAGGTCCCCAGCCTCTCTTTTCTTACATAACGAAACCGTTCGCGGAGGCAAACATGAGCAGTCCTTTAAATATACAAAAAGAATCATTGAGGGCTATAGGGAATCTGGATGTGATTAATCCGCTTAAATACAACTCGCTATATTCGTATGATCTAGTGAGTAAAGATACTTTTTCTCAATTAATGAATGACTTAGAGTTCGAAACAGCTCTAATAGAAGTAATGGCATTTCCTTCTTTTATTGAAGAGCGGAAGAAGAAGGTTGAAAAGAAAATGATAAATATGAATACTGTATCGAAAAAGTTCATTCATATTGAATGTGCCCTAACCAAAGAACAATTGATGGCAGATCACTTATTAGATGAATTATATTTTTTATCATCGATCAATGATTTTGTTGTTATAATAGCAAACCCTGCCAAAAATAAGTCCTACATGAACCTGAACACTCAAAAGGTTGATGTAACTACTGAAAATAATGAAAAAATCATTTGGTTTGAATACGATGCAGCAAATTTATATATCATTGATTAATTTAATATAAATTCCAGATTCTTAATCTATGGAGTGTTGCTGATGTTAGAACTTATCGCGGAGCGGGTTGGGTCATATAAAAGAGAGCACATCATTTATTTCAATGCGGGTCGGGATGATCAAGTATTTATTGTGTCGGTGCACGATCACAAAGTAATATTGGAGGTTATGAAAGGCAGCTCTCTTTTAATCAAAAAAGAGTTACACGGATTTTCTGAAGATGCCCAATTCTATCTCGTTGATTCGTATGATAACACAATCGTGATCGTTTATCTGGAAAATCATACGTGTCAATTGGCAACATACTGCATAAACAGTAATAAAATCAATCCGATTTGTTCTTTTCTATTAAGCGCCAATGTATTTCATCTGGGTGAGGATGGATTATTATGGATCGGATTAACGGACGAGGGTATGTATGATGAGAGAAACCCTCAAGGGAAAGCGATATTTGCTTTTCATGCAGAAGACAGAACGTTTTATTTTGAAGACGATTTTAAAGAAATGATGCATGAATGCTATGCCGTACAATCGATCAAATCTGATTTGTATGTATGTTTCGAGGGAGAGGATTGCTGTGTCATCGGGCATTATCAGATTGGACAGGACAGAATTCGTACTGTTGCAGAATATGTGCTAAACGGCGATCAATACTCCTATTGTGACCAGCTGTCCGTTTCGAAAAATAGGGTGCTGCTGATTCAGAGTCACGAGGATACCCTATTTGCATTTCATGAAGAGAACAAAGGCTTATCAGAGACTGACGTCATGATACACGGTATTGATAGAAAAGGAGAAACAACGTACAGAGCCGTACAGGACCGCATGTTTATCTTTCATGATAACGATTTATATCTGGTGAAGTATTGATTACTTCTATGCAGCATACATGCCGGCAGAATGAAAATATCCTGTAAGGAAGTGTTCAGTGATGAGAGAAAAGTTAATTGACAAGCTTGAGGAAAACAAGAGGCATTTTTTAATGAAACAGGTGCGTGCCTCGCTAAGATCTTGTGAAGAATCAGGGTTTGTTTATCAATTAGCTGAGGCAGAACAAAGCAGGCAGATATTTGAGACTATATTATCGAATTCTTTCCCAAGTGCAGTGCGTGAAGTTGATATAAGCGACAAGGAGACAGCCATATCGCTTATTTTAGAAAACATTGCGGATACGGGGGTTGAACGGATGAATGATATTGTTTATCTGTTTCATCCGTATAGTAATGAAGTCGGTGCTATCAAATGTGCGCTGAAGGATTGTGCAAGTCATCTGCACTGTCTCATGGATTTTATAGATTTTGAAGGCCGGCTGCTTTCTAACAGCTTTATTTTAGTGGAGCCGTCCTTCTCATTTTCTGTCTGTTTATTTCACACAGAATACGGCTGTGAGCTTGTGTGTAAACCGCCGAAAAGAGGTACAAGATGCATCCCTTTTTTATAAAGAACACAAAGGAATCGGCAGTCTTTCAATTTCGAATATATTCCTTATTTCATGAAGACAAAGCGTTGCCCGAACAAGTTTTTAAACAACGAAAACATTATTATCTATTCGAAGAATTCCACTGGGTCTTGTCTGAAGAAGGCTGGGAAATGCTCAAAAGTTTGGCGCATCATCATCACGATGAATTTATCTTAATGGCTGTTCTGACACAACCGGATGATATGAATCGGTTTTACGAGGAATTCGGATATTTTAACTGGTTAAAGATTCCTTTAAATATAACCGAAGATGAATATCTTTCAATCTTAACTGATTATCCAAAGCACAGTAAAAATGACAGCATAATGAATATTGCATCCCGCGTCGTATGGGCTTCACCGACTTTAAAGTGGGCGATTTACGGAGAGAGATTTTGAAATCTGTATTCTAGGTATTGATCAGGAGATTGCGGGAAAAACGTTAGGATCATGGAGGCCCTTAGACGACCGTGTTTTAGACTGGGTATCTGTTGTATTCCCGGATCAGATTGTTTCGGATGAATTTCAAAAAAAGCTCGCGGCGCATTATAAATACAAGGGGCAATGACATGAAAATAAAAATGAATAAGATAGTCGAAGAATCAGTAAAAGGATGTTTTTGTCATTTTGATTACTGCGGGCATCTGTATCTCGGACGGCATCAGAATGACGGGCTTTCGTTTACGATCATCGATGAATTAGGTGATATTCGAGTGATTCTGAGATGTTAAGATCCAACAGATATTCTTTAAATGATGACGTCATCCAAAACCTGAAATTACACAAAAAAGAATTAGAGGGTCCGCTGCCTTCAGATGCTGGGAGATTTGAAGAAGACTTTGAGGGGGTTGCCTGCGCGGGGGATTTTTATGAGTATTTCGCGCTTGTCTGCGGCAGCTTAGATTTTGTTTTGGCGAATAAACAAATGCCTGCGCGGCAGCGTAAAGCCTTATATAAATCCTTTTTTGAGCTTTATCCGCAATATGCGCAGCTGAAATACGCTTTAACGGATTATCCGGAGCTCAGCCGGGAGATCGGGCGGCATGAACGGGTGAGAGGGCTGTTGGTCAGCATTTTAAACAAGAAAGGCAGGCTTCTGACGTGAAAGAACCAACAATAGCAGAATGTCTGAAGAAGGCTGATCTGATCCTGAACGGTCAAGCGGTAAGGGAAGAAGTGTCGGATTGGGCGTGCGAGTACGTGGCTGCAGATGATCCGGCGGTTGAGGACGAAACCGTTTGGGAGATGCTCGTGTATTTGAGCGGGTTTGATCTGAAAGATTCGCCTGATTCGTATCTGCATACGATTGAAGAATTAAAAGATTGGATGCAGGGATATAGGTAACCGGGAATACATGAAGAAAGGGTGCGTTCATGTCGGAATTAGTCTTTACAAGAATCAATACAAAAATAAACACAAGCGGCCCAATCATTCTGTCCATGAATGCAGCGGAACTCATCGTACTGGCTCAGGAAAAAGTGCGGAAAGAAGAATATATCAATCACATTTTCATATTCCGGAACGGTGATGGACATTTACGTCATCGCTATCAAATTCAAACATCAATGAATATAATCGGAGTTCAAAAATCAAGGGATTTATTTTTGTTTCTTATCCATAAGGACTATGAGGATGGGATGGTTTATGAAGAACCGAATATTTATGTATGGCACCCGATTAAAGGATTTTACTATTCGTTTTACGGGGGCCGTTACATCCGGTCAATGACAGTCGATTCTGCGAATAATTTGTGGCTGGGCTACGATGAAGCGGGAATATTTTCTTGCCTGGACGACGATATCAGTTCAAAAGGCGTGGCCCGCTTTCCCTTTGAAGACGGAACTTGGAAATCTTGCAGTGATACTTTCCGTACGGCTCCGCACCTTATTGATCATTTTTATGGGGCGTATGCAGAAAAGGATGCTCTTTATCTTCATTACTGTACGCTTGGTGAAGATTATATCCGGAAGGTCGATTTGCAAGGCGAAACGTTAAGCTTTCATAAGGCAGACTTTGACTTTAGTGTACAATTCAAGATTGGTTCATCATATTACTTTTTGATTCGGAATGAAGCTTCGTGCCGAATTGACAAGGCAGTAAAATTTCATAACATGGCGAAACAGGCTGGGGAATATCAGCTCACTGATAAAGTCTCAAGAAAACCTCTTCGTTTTACACAAGTGGCTGCATATCAAGATAAAGCTGCGGGGGTTGATGAGAGCAACCGGCTTTACTTACTAAGCTGACAGGCGGCTTTTGAAAAAGGAAGAGCAGAGGTGAAACGTTTGAACTGCGGGAGGCAGAAATACATGAATTGGCATGGTTTGAGTGAAGAGGAGACAGAGTGCTTGTGGCGCAGGGTGAATCGCGCAGTGAAATGGAAACCGGGCAGTATATTTGCTTCTATAAAACCTCCAAAGCCGTTTCAGGTCTTTGATGTATCTCAAGGATTCAATGGTATCGGTTTTCTGGAAGATGCAGATTCTAAAGGCATTTCAATCTTGTACGTTAAAGCATGAGTTTATGTATGCGCTGGACTGGCAGCATGAATGTTATCTATTTAATCCTCATGTGCCAATTGATAAAGATGAATTCGGTGAATGGCTTGTCCCCGTTATTCCAAACGGAGACTATGGTTTCTTTATTCACCAGGACTTCCAGTGGGGGCTGCTAGGGGATCCGCGGCAGCAAACCATTACGATATTTGGCTCACCGCTAATAAGGGCGATAGAAAGAAACGCTCCTGTCTTATTTCAAAAGTGAAGACAGCTTGTGAATGAATCTCATGCTTTTACGGGAGGAGGAATAACAGGATGACAGAAGAAGAGTTCGGAGCTGCGGAACAAAGCTTGAGAGCGTCTTTTCCGAAAGCGTATAAACGGCTGCTTCATAAAAAGAACCCTGCGGAAATCGGAGAATGGATTTTTTTCCTATCCGTGAACAAAGCCGCTTACAGAAAACTTGGGATGATGTGATCAGGCAAAACAGTGTGTGCAGAGAAGAGAGCATGCCCGACGATATGATCGTAATTGCTGACAACGGAACCGGAGATAAGCTGTGCTTGAAAAAGAAGGACGGTGTAATGGAGGAGACTGTTTATTTGTGGGATCATGAGACTGCCGATGTTGAGTTGTATGCCGCTTCTATAGGAGAATTTATAGAAAATGAAAAAGAATAAGTGGCTGATTCAAGAGCTTTTAGAATTCCGCCTTTTCCGGGAACGAGAGATTTCTGTAATTGAGTTGGTGTTTTCCTTCGAGTATGAACATCAGCTCATTTGTTTGAGGCTCATATGCAAAGACGTTTCTTCCGTTCAAATAAAAGAAATGGAGAGTCATGCTGCTGGTTCAGGCATTGTAACAATTGATCCTGCTGCTGACGGAGATGAGGGACAGCATTTTCTCGTGGAGGAGTGGGAGAACCAAACGTTCCGCTTTTATTGCCGTCAATATGAAACAGCTGAAAAGAAGGAGGCACAAAATGGAGTGGCACAAACATGAGAAAGCAGTTCTGCTGGGGCCGGATTCGCCGGGTTGTTTTGAATTGACGGAGTTTATGTTCTATAACGGGTATAACGAGTATTATGATAAAATCCCGGTTTTTGAGGTGAAGCTGGCTGATGGACAGTATGATGCTGTGCTGCGGTTTGAAGGTGTGAGTGCTGCCCGGCTGGATGATCTGGAGAGCATCACCGACATCCATCTGGATATCAGCCCGGTCGACGGCGGCTGGGAATCAATCCGCTACTATGTCGATGACGGGGAAGGAAGTATGAGCTTTTATTGCGCCAAATGGGTCGTGCTTGACATGAAGAAAAAGCAGTCCCCCGAATGGCCCGGCAAAACGTCAGGGTAAAGCGGCGGCATTTCGCGTATAATGAGGGGAGCCGGACAGAGAAGGAGTTTAGTCATGAATGAGTTTAATGAATATGCGATCAGCCCCGAAATCCGACGGGCGCTGAATGGCTTGCAATACACCGAGCCGACTGAAGTGCAGCGGCGCGTCATCCCCGCCGCGCTGCAAAAAAAAGACCTCGTCGTCAAATCGCAGACGGGCAGCGGCAAAACCGCGGCTTTCGGCATTCCGATCTGCGAGCTTGCGGAGTGGGAGGAAAACAAACCGCAGGCGCTGATTTTAACGCCGACCCGCGAGCTTGCGGCGCAGATTAAAGAAGATATCACGAATATCGGCCGTTTTAAACGGATAAAAGCCACGGCGGTTTTCGGAAAAGCTTCTTTTGATAAACAGAAAACCGAACTGAAGCAAAAAAGCCACGTCGTTGCCGGAACGCCGGGGCGTGTGCTTGATCATATAGAAAAAGGGACGCTGCCGCTTGAACGGCTGGCGTATGTGGTGATTGACGAAGCGGATGAAATGCTGAATATGGGATTTATTGAACAGGTGGAAGCCATCATTCAGCATCTGCCGAAAAACAGAGTCACCATGCTGTTTTCAGCGACGCTGCCGGATGACGTCGAGAAGCTGAGCCGCACATATATGAAAGACCCTGAATTGATTGAAGTAAAAGCGGAAGGCCTGACGACAAAAGACATTGAGCATTTTGTCACCAGAACAGAAGAAGAGGACAAAACATCTTTGCTGCGTGATGTCCTGATCACCGAAAACCCGGACAGCTGCATTATATTCTGCCGGACAAAAGAAAGAGTCATCCAGTTAACCGATGAGCTGGACAGGCTGGGCTACCCTTGCGATAAAATTCACGGCGGCATGGTGCAGGAAGACCGCTTTGACGTTATGAACGAGTTCAAGCGCGGCGAGTTCCGCTATCTCGTTGCGACCGATGTTGCCGCCAGAGGAATTGATATCGAAAACATCAGCCTCGTCATCAATTATGATATTCCGCTTGAAAAAGAAAGCTATGTGCACCGCACCGGCCGAACGGGGCGCGCCGGACACCGCGGCCGGGCCATCACGTTTGTGACGCCGTTTGAAGCGCGGTTTCTGAATGACATTGAGACATATATCGGTTTCCGCATCCAAAAGCGGGAAGCACCGTCAGAAAAAGAAACAGCGGAACGGAAAGCAGCTTTTGCGGAAAAACTGAACGCCCGCCCAGACGTCAAAACAGACAAAAGCGAACAGTTAAGCAAAGACATCATGAAACTGTACTTTAACGGCGGGAAAAAGAAAAAACTCAGAGCGGTCGATTTTGTCGGAACGATTGCGAAAATCGACGGCGTTTCAGCCGATGATATCGGGATTATCACGATTCTGGACAACGCATCGTACGTCGAAATTCTGAACGGCAAAGGCCCGCACATTCTTGACATCATGAAAAATACGACGGTCAAAGGCAAAAAACTGAAAGTCCATAAAGCCAAGAAATAAAAAAGAAAGCCTGCCGCGCGCAGGCTTTTTTTACGCCGTCTCCTCAGGCACAAACGCAAGAATGCCAATCCCGATTACAAACAAAATGATCAGGCTGAACACGGCGGCTGACGAATTTCCGGTCAGCTGGGCGGTGACGGCAATCAAAAGCGGGCCGATAATCGAAGCGAACTTGCCGAAGATATTATAAAAGCCGAAAAACTCATTGGCGTTCTGTTTGGGGACAAGCTTTGCAAAGTAAGAGCGGCTCAGCGCCTGAATACCTCCTTGGGAAGTGGCGACAAGCATAGCCAAAATCCAGAAGTCAAAAGCGGAATCCATAAAATAAGCATACGTGCAGACAATCATATACACGCCGATTCCGGCATAAAGCATCGTTTTTCCTTTAAACCGTTCGGCCAGCCGTCCGTACAAAATCGAAAAAGGCGCGGCGACGACCTGAGTGACAAATAAAACAATCAGCAGATTTGCCGCGCTGATGCCGAGGTCAGCCCCGTATGACGTGGACATCGTAATGATGGTGCCGACCCCGTCGATATAGAAGAAATAGGCGAGCAGAAACAAAAACAGCGCCCGGTGCTTCCTGATCTGCTTCAGCGTGCCGGCCAGCCGTTTAAAACTGCTGATTACAAGCCGCGGCTCCCTCTCGATATAATAGCGCTGGCGGACGCGGAGAAGGAGCGGGATCGAAAACAGCCCCCACCATGCCGCCGTAATCAAAAAGGCAATGCGGCCGGCAGCCTGGGCGGACAGCGGAATCACCTCCGCTTGTGCTGAAAGAATCACGGCAATGCTGAGGAGAAAAGGGATCGTACTGCCGATATAGCCCAGCCCAAACCCCCTGGCGGACACCATATTCATCCGCTCCTTTGCGGCCACATCAACGAGAAACGCATCATAAAACACATTAGACCCGGCAAAGCCGATCGTGGAAATCGTATAACAAATTAATAACAGCATCCAAGATTCGCCGGGAATCAAAGCCAGCGCGGCGGTGCCCGCCACACCGATCAGAAAAAAGAAGGCAAAAAACCGTTTCTTGCATCCTTTGTAGTCGGCAATCGTTCCTAGGACGGGGCCGAGCATCGCCAAAATAAAAGTCGCGGCGGCAATCGTATAGCCCAAATAAGCGGTAGAATCCGCCGCGCTGACACCGTTTTCCGCCGCCGCGGCTTTAAAAAACAAGGGGAATACCGCCGTCATAATAATGACCGAATAAGCTGAATTGGCCCAATCATACAGCATCCAGCTGCTTTCTTCTTTCGAAAACCGTTTCATCACACACGCTCCTTCCCAAAAACCGGTTCTCTGCATTATATGCGCCGCTGCCTCATCGTTGGACAATGATTTCTGAACGGCGTTTTCTGATTGACCTGGAGATATTGACCTAGTTCAAAAAGGATGTAAAATCAAGGTGTAGCAGGTAAATGGTCAGGCGGGAGGGAGACAGAATTGAAGATTGCGAAAGTCATTAATAATAATGTTGTCAGTGTGCTCAAAGAAGGCAATCAGGAATTGGTTATCATGGGCCGGGGCATTGCTTTTCAAAAGAAAACGGGAGACCCGGTAGATGAAGCCCGCATTGAGAAAGTGTTCACGCTCGATAACAAAGATGTATCCGAAAAGTTCAAAACCCTTTTGTATGATATCCCGATCGAATGTATGGAAGTATCCGAAGAGATTATCAGCTATGCGAAATTACAGCTCGGCAAAAAGCTCAATGACAGCATCTATGTGTCGCTGACCGACCATATTAACTTTGCGATCCAGCGCAATAAGAAAGGGCTGGATATCAAAAATGCCTTACTGTGGGAAACGAAACGGCTGTACAAAGACGAATTTGCAATCGGCAAACAAGCGTTGGCCATGGTAAAAAACAAGACTGGCGTGTCTCTGCCGGAGGATGAAGCAGGCTTTATTGCGCTGCATATTGTCAATGCCGAGCTGAATGAAGAGATGCCCAATATCATCAACATTACAAAAGTCATGCAAGAGATTTTGAGTATCGTAAAATACCATTTTAAGATTGACTTCAACGAGGAATCACTTCACTATTATCGGTTTGTCACCCACTTAAAGTTTTTCGCGCAGCGTCTTTTTAACGGCACACATATGGAAAGCCAGGACGATTTTTTGCTGGAGACAGTGAAAGAAAAGTACCATCGGGCGTATGAATGCACGAAGAAAATCCAAACATGCATTGAGAGGGCGTATAAGCACAAGCTCACCAGTGACGAGCTGCTGTATTTAACGATTCACATAGAAAGGGTAGTCAAATAAGCATAATGAAAGCGTTGGCATTTTTTTCTTCATTCACATATGATCTTGTTAGGATTGTTACTGATAAGCAGGCAAAACCTAAATTACAATGAGCGCTGATCATTTCTGTTTGTGCTGATGGTAATTTAGGTTTTTTTAAGATTCATTATTATCATTATTCTGACCGATGTCCCCTTTTAACGGAATCATGTATGATCAATAAAGAAATCGCTTTCAAAGAAAGGGGAATGCCGACATGTTTTATCGTATGAAACGAGTGCTGCTGCTTCTTGTCACTGGATTGTTTTTGAGTTTGTGTGCGATCACTTCTACTGCATCAGCTCAAACAGGAGGATCGTTTTTTGAACCTTTTAACAGCTATAACTCCGGATTATGGCAAAAAGCAAATGGTTATTCCAATGGAGATATGTTCAACTGCACGTGGCGTGCAAATAATGTATCAATGACGTCATCAGGTGAAATGCGTTTGGCGCTGACAAGCCCGTCTTATAACAAGTTTGACTGCGGGGAGAACCGCTCCGTTCAAACCTATGGCTACGGACTTTATGAAGTCAGAATGAAACCGGCTAAAAACACAGGGATCGTTTCATCGTTCTTCACTTATACAGGTCCAACGGATGGCACTCCTTGGGATGAGATTGATATCGAATTTTTAGGAAAAGACACGACAAAGGTTCAATTTAACTATTATACAAATGGCGCGGGAAACCATGAGAAGGTTGCGGATCTCGGATTTGACGCGGCCAATGCCTATCATACGTATGCGTTCGATTGGCAGCCAAACTCTATTAAATGGTATGTCGATGGGCAATTAAAACATACTGCGACAAGCCAAATCCCGACAAACCCGGGAAAGATCATGATGAACTTGTGGAATGGGATAGGTGTCGATGACTGGCTCGGTTCCTACAATGGTGTAAATCCGCTATACGCTCATTATGACTGGGTGCGCTATACAAAAAAATAATGTACAGAAAAGGATTTCCGCTGGCGGAAATCCTTTTTTAATTAAAACGAAATAATCCCAATCAAAAGCGCCGCAATCGTCATCACAATCGTTGTCCCCACGGCCCATTTAATAGTGAATTTTTGATGATCGCCAAAGCTGACGCCCGCCATTCCGACCAATAGATAGGTGGATGGCACAAGCGGGCTGAGCAGATGCACCGGCTGGCCCAGCAAGGAGGCTCTTCCGATTTCAGCGGCGTCTATTCCGTAAGCGGAAGCGGCTTCGGCGATGATGGGAAGCACACCGAAGTAAAAGGCGTCATTTGACATGAAAAAGGTGAAAGGCATGCTGGCAATCGCAGTGATCAACGGCAGATGCGGGCCCATGGCATCAGGGATGAGGGAAACGAGAGAATGCGCCATCGCATCCACCATTTTTGTGCCGGAGAGAATGCCTGTGAATATGCCTGCCGCAAACACCATTGAGACAACGTTTAACGCATTACCCGCATGCGCTGAAATCCGTTTCTGCTGCTCTTTGACATTTGGATAGTTGATCATCAAGGCGATGGCGAACGCGATCATAAAAAGAACAGGGATGGGAAGCAGGCTGGTGATCAGCGCGGCCATCAGAGCAACAGTCAGCAACAGGTTAAACCATTGGAGAGCGGGACGCTTCAGCGGCGCAGCCTCCGGATCAGAGGACGGCGCGTGTTCAATTGAAATGACACCGAGCCGCTTCCGTTCTTTTTTTCCGAGGAGATAAGCAACGGCGATCACCCAGAGAACGCCGGCAATCATAGCGGGAATCAGCGGCGTAAAGACTTCCGACGTGTCCAATTTCAAGGAAGCCAAAACCCTCGCCGTCGGCCCGCCCCACGGAATAATATTCATGACGCCCGAACCGAGCATCGCGATCCCCGCCAGCACCAAACGGTTCATGCCGAGCCGTTTGTAAAGGGGCAGCATTGCCGCAATCGTAATCATATACGTTGTTGTCCCATCTCCGTCCAGCGAAATGGTCATTGTCAGAACCGCTGTGCCGATGGCGATTTTTAACGGATCCCCTTTGACAAGCGATAGAATTTTGGCAATGAGGGGATCAAACAGACCTGAGTCAATCATAATGCCGAAATACAGGATGGCGAATAACAGCATGATCCCGGTAGGAGCGAGGTCTGTAACGCCTTGAATCATCATCTCGCCGAGATCTTTGCCAAATCCGCTGATCAGGGCAAACACAACAGGAACGACAATCAAAGCAATAAGAGCGGAAAGCCGATTAGACATAATAAGATACATAAAGACAATCATCATCACAAAACCGAGTATGGCAAGCACGATATGACCTCCCCTGTTCAACAGCTATTTTGGTAAGCGCTTTCACAATTTATTTCTGTGAAAATGGCTTATTTCAAAATGTGTATGACCGCATATGTAAATACAGACCTAAAATCCTAATGAGCGGATCAGCAGTTTATATGAAGAACGCCGCGGGTAAATGTGCTGTAGAATGTCTCGTTTTAAAAGGGGGAACTGACATGAGTGATGATCAAAACAAACGAGTAAATGAACACTCAAAGGACGAACAGCTGGAGCAGTACCGGTCTGATAACAGCGGCAAAAAAATGACGACCAATCAGGCGCTTCGCGTGTCTGAGGATGAACATTCTTTAAAAGCGGGCGTCCGCGGCCCCACGCTGATGGAGGATTTTCATTTTCGTGAAAAAATGACGCACTTTGACCACGAGCGGATTCCGGAACGGGTCGTTCATGCGCGCGGGTACGGCGTTCATGGGCATTTTCAGGTGTACGAACCGATGACGGAATATACACGGGCGAAATTTTTGCAAGACCCGTCCGTCAAAACGCCTGTTTTCGTCCGTTTCTCAACAGTGGCGGGCTCCAAGGGGTCAGCCGACACCGTCCGTGACGCCAGGGGATTTGCGACGAAGTTTTATACTGAAGAAGGGAACTATGACCTCGTCGGAAACAATATTCCGGTGTTCTTCATTCAGGACGCGATCAAATTCCCGGATCTCGTTCACGCCATAAAACCGGAACCGCACAATGAAATGCCGCAGGCTGCGACGGCTCATGATACGTTCTGGGATTTTGTCGCTAATAACCCTGAGTCGGCTCACATGGTCATGTGGACGATGTCTGACCGCGGCATCCCGCGGAGCTATCGGATGATGGAGGGCTTCGGCGTGCATACGTTCCGTTTCGTCAACGAGAAAGGAAAAGCGCGCTTTGTAAAATTCCACTGGAAACCCGTGCTCGGCGTTCATTCCCTCGTATGGGATGAAGCGCAGAAAATTGCCGGGAAAGATCCCGATTTCAACCGCCGCGACCTGTGGGAAACGATTGAAAACGGCGGCAAAGTCGAGTATGAGCTCGGTGTTCAGATGATTGACGAAGAAAATGAATTTAAATTTGATTTCGATATCCTTGATCCGACGAAGCTGTGGCCGGAGGAGTTGGTTCCCGTCAAGCTGATCGGAAAAATGACCCTTGACCGCAATCAGGACAATGTCTTTGCGGAAACGGAACAGGTCGCCTTTCACCCGGGAAATGTCGTGCCGGGCATTGATTTCACCAATGATCCGCTTCTTCAAGGCCGGCTTTTCTCTTATACGGATACACAGCTCATCCGTCTTGGCGGGCCGAATTTTCACGAGATTCCGATCAACCGGCCGGTCTGCCCGTTCCATAACAACCAATACGACGGCTACCACCGGATGACGATTAATAAGGGCCCCGTCGCCTATCATAAAAATTCCCTGCAGAACAATGATCCGTCGCCGGCCTCAGAAGAAGAAGGCGGATACGTTCATTACCAGGAAAAAGTAGAAGGCAGAAAAATCCGCCAGCGCAGTGAGAGCTTCAATGACTATTTTTCTCAGGCCAAGATGTTCTGGAACAGCATGTCTCCCGCCGAGAAAGAACATATCATCTCCGCGTTCTGTTTTGAAGTCGGAAAAGTGAACAGCAAGGACGTGCAGCAGCAGGTGGTGGATGTCTTCAGTCACGTCGACGCCGGGCTTGCCGAGCGTGTTGCGAAAGGAATCGGCGTGAACCCGCCGCCGAAGGACCGTGAATCTGATGAAACGTTCACTTCCCCGGCCTTAAGCCAGGAAAACACGGTGAAGACGGCAGCGACAAGGCAGGTCGCGGTTTTAACCGACCACGGGTTTTCTGATGAGAAAGTCAAACAAGTGCTTGACGCATGCAAACAGGCGGGAGTCAGAGCCGATATCATCAGCCCCGCGCTGGGAACTGTCAAGGGAGAAAACGGTACGGAGCTGAAAGCGTCAGCCACTTTCCTGACAGCGGATTCCGTCCTGTACGACGCTGTTTTCATTCCGGGCGGAAAACAAAGCACAGACAGCCTCAAAGCCCAAAAATCGGCTAAAGACTTCGTCAGCGAAGCTTTCAGCCATTACAAAGCGATCGGCGCCTCCGGTGAAGGAAAAGAACTTCTCGCCCTCGCCGCCGGAACCGAAAGCGGCCCCGGCCTTGTTCCGGACGGGAACCATGAACAATTTCTGAAGGCCGTGGCTGAGCATCGGCATTGGGACAGAAACATATAAGAATGAAAAAGCGCCTTTTATGAGAGGGGCGCTTTTTTCTTGTGAAAGTGAAATATCTGAACGAAGCATTAATATTGGGAGAAAACGAAAATGGCTTCCGTGCAAATCCGTCCGGGACATTCAGACAACAGTTTTAGAGAGTCAGGGCATTGCATTATTTAAAGGGTTCTGACTGATGGTGAAATAATCTTTGGTTTACTTCCGCTCTGTGTTTGTGTATCTTAGGGGTAGATTTTCTGGAGGAGCGAATGATAGTGAAGCCGTTTACCGAAAAACAACTTGAAGAATATTACCGGCGTGACGAAAACATGATGATTTTGGTGTTTGCCCAATGGTGCGTCAATCATGACCTTGATCCGATGGCCATTTACAGCAAGGCTTATCCCGGACAGCCTTTAAACGAAGAGCTGCAAAAAACGGCTGAAGAGCTTGTCGTGCCGAAGGAGGAATCAGAACCGATTCCTGATCAAACCGTCATCGGCGTTTTGGAGATGTTCGGCAACTCCGATTTGGCGGAAGCCGTTTATGAAGCCATTGCGCAAAGACCTTCACGGTAAAAGAGGCGTGGATTTTCCATGTCTCTTTTTTTCATGGAGAAAATGTGAAAGAAGGCCCAGAAACAATTTGCTGATCCGCGCTGTCTATAGAGTGTAACCCGTTTTCAAAAAGGGAACGGTAATGAAAAGGAGGAGTTGTGATGAAAAAGGCATTCAAAATGATGGCAGCCGTGCTCTTAACCGTGCTGACAGCCGCGCCGTTCGGAGGTTTCGCGCCTTCAGCCGAGGCCGCGCAAACCGCAAAGCCCGTTGTCAAAAGCCATACGTATAAGCATGTAAAGCAGCTGACATACCCCGAGGTCACAAATACGGGAAACGCATCTTTTGAAAAGAAAATCAATCAGGACTTCAAACGCTATATTGAAAACTCGTACCAAGAATATGTGAAAAACAAAAAAGACGGTGAAAAACAAGGCTACAAAGCGGAATACCAAACAAATTTCAAGGTGAAGTATAATCAAGACGGCAAACTCAGCATTCAGACGGAAGACTACAGTTACACAGGCGGCGCACACGGGCTGACATCCGTTCAGACCTTTAATTACGACCTGGCCGCGAAAAAACGGGTCACACTCGATCATGTGCTGAATACAAAAACGAAAGCTAACAAAACGAGAGACTATCTTTACGGCTACATCAAGAAACATGACGATCTGTTTGACCAGGACGTCAAAAAACAAGAGATCATCCTGAATAGCGAAAGACCTTTCTTCTTTACGAAAAACGGCATTGCCGTTGTGTTCGGACAATATGATCTCGGACCTTACGCGGCAGGAATCCGGGACGTTTTCGTACCTGCATCCGTCTATCAATAAAAAAAAGCGATATCACTCCAAAATGGAGCGGTATCGCTTTTTTTCTTTTACCAGACAAACAATCCGACAATCGCCGCGCTCAATAAGGAAACGGCAATTCCGCTGACAAGCAGCTTCCAGACGTTTTTTCCGATGATGGCTGATTTTTCACCATCAAGCAGAGATTGATAAGATCCGTAGATCATACCGATGGTGCTGAAGTTTGCGAATGATGTCAGGAATGTCGTAGCCACGGCAATCGTGTGCGGCGGAAGTGAATTCAGCTGCCCTTTCAGATCGGCCATTGCCACAAATTCATTCGTCGCGAGCTTGATGCCCATCAGCTGTGCGACATACATCGCGTCATGTACGCCTAATCCGAGGAGGAAGGCAAACGGACTGAAGATGTATGAGAAAATCTTTTGAATGGTCAACCCGTGCATGAACAGCCCGAGTACGCCGTTTAACGCGGCCGTTAACGCCACATAGCCGATTACCATCGCTAAAATGACAATGACCATGTTCATGCCGACAAGCATACTGTTAGAAATCGTGGAGAAGAAGTCTTTTTTCTCCGCTTTTGAAGGAACGTAAATAATATCATCCTCTTTAGAAACGTCCACGGGATTCAGCATATTGGCGATTAAAAGCGCGTTTAAGCAATTCAGCGGGATGGCTGTAAACACATAAGTGGACGGAACCATCGTCAAGTATGATCCGATGATCGAGCCGCTGATGCTGCTCATGCTCATCAGCCCGAATGTCAAAAGCCGATTGTTGCTGACGGCGGCAAGCTGCTGGCGGATGACGGCTAAAGCTTCCGTATTTCCTAAAAACATCATCTGGATGGAGAAAAAGCTCTCCAGCTTCGGCAGACGGGATATTTTAGAAATCAGCCAGCCGATTTTATCAATGAGCCACGGCAGAATACCGAAATACGACAGCATATCAAAGAAGGTCACGACGAAGATAATCGGCAGCAATGCGCTGAAGAAAAAATCAACCGTCGGATTGGCCATGACAGACGGAAAAGCGAACGCAATCCCTTGACTGGCGCAGGAAATCAGCCATGTAAAGAACGCGCCGATCTTCCCGATGACAAAGCCGCCGACTTTTGTCCCTAACATAAACCAAGTAATCAGAAACTCAAAGACGAGGAGCATGACAATCGGACGCCATTTAATCTTCTTCTTGTTGGGAGAGCATAAGAAAACAACAGCCATGACAACAATGAGACCGACAATGTTCAATAAAAAGTACATGTGAGCAACTCCTATAAGGGTATTATGGAAATAAAAAAAGCTCTTATTCGTCACAAATTCCTGAAAGTCAGAAAGTGTGATAAATAAGAGCCAAAAGAAAAGAATAGACAGCGTCATATGCTTTTCACTCGTTCAAATTTATGCAAACTTTCTTGTAGTCTAGTCTTTTACGGCACTAGGTAGAAACAATCAGACCATATTACTGATCATATACAAGAATAACGATATTACATGAGATAGCAGTATTTTATCGTTTCAATTTTTGAAAATCAACCTTTTTAGATATTTTCAAAATAATAAATTTATATTATAAATAAAGAAAATAAAGGATGTTCATAAGTAATTGGATAATAAAGGTACAAAAAACCCCTGAAAACCGTTCTGGTTCATTGTAAAGACGGGATGCAGCTGATAAAATGGATCTGAGGGCACAGCCTTCAAAAGACGGCAGAAAAGGGGTCATTTTCGTGATCATCCAGTTCATTCGTTACAGATAATGAGAGGTATAGATGAATAGGTTAAACCTTCCAATTTGGCGAGGTTTATTTGTCTATGCCTTTTTCATTTCATCGGAATAACGAATGAATGAGGTGTTTTTTTGACGTCTATAAAAAGAAAACGCGCGGAATTACTGCAATCATGCCAGTCCGTGTTCAGGTGTCCGCTATGCCGGTCGGCCATGGCGGTCTCACAATACCGAAGCTTGATTTGCGGACAGGGGCATACATTTGATATATCAAAACAAGGATATGTGAATTTCCTCAATAAATCGGTCAAAACCCGCTATGACAGGCAGCTGTTCGAAGCGAGACGCGAGCTTTTTGACAGCCGGGAATTTTTTGGGCCGGTTCAAAAGGAGATCGCCGCCATCATCACCCATATTCAATCTCCGCAAACATCAGCGGCGGTATTGGATGCGGGATGCGGAGAAGGGTCACATTTAGCCGCCGTATGCAAATGGCTTCAGCCTGCTTTTTCCGTGACGGGAATCGGCATTGATCTCTCGAAAGAAGGTGTGCTGCATGCCGCAAAGGCCTTCGGGAATCATATGGTTTTTGCCGTCGCTGATGTGGCGGATGCGCCGTTTGCCGACAGCTGTTTTGATGTCGTGATGTCTGTTTTATCACCTTGGAATTACAAGGAATGCAGCAGACTTTTACGAAAGGGCGGCACAGTCATTAAAGCGGTGCCGCGGCGTGATTATTTGAAGGAAGTAAGGGAATTCTTCTTCGGAGACAGCCCTCGGCGGAATGACACCGCTGATTCTGCGGCCGGACGATTCCAAGCGGGCTTTCAAACCTTTGAGCGCAAACGGCTGTGTTACACAAAGACCTTAGCGCAGCCTGACCTCGAGCGGCTTGTGAAAATGACGCCCTTAACATGGAAATGTACTGATGACAGCATCCGGCGGTTTATCAGCCGGAAAGAGGCTGCTGTCACGATAGATATCGATATTTTAATCGGAACCGATCCGCTGTAAAACGGAAAAGACACGCTAATCGCGTGTCTTTTTTTTTATTTCCAGACTTCACCGGCAATGTTGACGACATGGCGCAGTTTCGCCCATTGCTGTTCTTCTGTGATCAGGTTTCCTTCCTCAGTGGAGGCGAATCCGCATTGCGGGCTGAGGCAAAGCTGATCCAGACTGACATATTGTGAAGCCTCTTCAATGCGGCGTTTAATCGCGTCCTTGTCTTCAAGTTCGCCATGTTTCGACGTAATCAAGCCAAGCACAAGCTGAAGATCAGAGCGTTTGACATAACGGAGCGGTTCAAAGCCGCCGGAGCGGGAATCATCATATTCCAGAAACAATCCGTCAAGATCAAGCCCGTCAAAAATCGTTTCAGCCGCTGCATCATAGCCGCCTTCAGCCGTCCATGTGGATTGGAAGTTGCCGCGGCAGATATGCATCGTAACCTTCAGATCGTCAGGGCGATCCTTGATGGCGTCATTAATGGAAGCGGCAAACAGCTTGCGCAGCTCATCCGGCGTCGTGCCGAAAGCTTCAATCTGACGAAGCCCCGCTTCTGATAAGAAAACGGCCCATGCGGTGTCATCGAGCTGAAGGTAGCGGCACCCGGCGTCATAGAAAGCTTGAATCGCTTTTTTATACGCTTTTGACACATCGTGCTGAAATTGTTTGTAATCATTCTGGTAGGACGCTTTTTCCAATTTTCCGCGGAAAAACAGCATATTCGGACTTGGGATGGTCATTTTCGGAACAGCATCGCCGGCAATGCTGTGCAGGAATTTATAATCTTCGAGCATCGGATGCTGAGAAAAATCAATATCTCCCGTTACTTTAATGCCGCGCGCTTTCGTTTGTACGTTGTGAAACTGAATGCCGCTTTTAGGCGTAAACGCTTCGACGCCGTCTAAATTTTCGAGAAAATCAAAATGCCACCAGGCCCGGCGGAATTCGCCGTCAGTCACGACATTGAGGCCGGTTTCTTTCTGCTTTTTCACACTGCGGATGATTTCTCTGTTTTCGATTTCGCGCAGCTGTTCTGCCGAAATCTCACCCGCCGCTCTTTGCAGGCGGGCTTGCTTCACAGCCGCCGGCCGCAGCAGACTTCCGACCTGATCCGCGCGAAACGGCGGGTTTTTTCTTAGAAGCGTATGCAATGGTTGTTCTGTGTTTTGCTGTGACATGAACGATTCCTTCTTTCCTGATGAAATATAAAAAAACTCTTCCCTCGGATAGGGAAGAGCTTGCGTCCGCAAATCTCAACCTTATCTTCAGGATTTAGCACCATTCTGCTGAACAGCGGTTGCCGGGTATCATAGGGCCAGTCCCTCCACCTCTCTTGATAAGGAAATATGCTATTTTTCAGAATAAACTGTAATACTCTTAATCTTAGTATATTATCTTATATTGTCAATATATTTCGATAAATATTTTTATTTATCACCCTCAAATAGAATCATATCTATCACAATGGCGATCGCGAGACAAAGAACGATATCCTCTTCCTTTTCAATCTGCAAATGATAGGAATCGCCCCAGATCATCCATGATTTGGTAACGGTCATCCGGTTTGATTTTCCGTCTGTCACTTGAAAATTCCGGCCCCACACATCGCCGGTAAGATCCCAGCCGAGTCCGGAAATTTCAAATTTCGGTTTGAAAAACGTGACTTTCTTGATGACTTGGCAGACGGGTTTGCCGCTGACGGAAATCTCGTAACGGGGAACGAGCGACATCAGTTTCTGGTTGACGCTGGCGAGCGTGCGGCCGTCCAAATCAGTCAGTTTCAGTTCATCACCGAATGAAAACAGCTTTCCTTCAACATTGTAGACTTCTTTTCCGCTTTCAAGAAACACTTGAAAACGATTCTTAAACGTAAACATTCGCTCTTTGATGTAAAAATGGTACATAAAAAAACTCCTTTTTTATGTTTTACGAAAAAAGGAGGCGGTTGGTTTCATATCGGGCGGGTACATAAAAAAAAGGCTGCCGATTTTGCGGCAGCTGTCGTTTTTATGATAGCGGCATCCGGCGTTTTTGACGGATCGCATTTAAATCAATGATGTTATTCGTGTCGGCAGCTGTCACCAGCGGGCTTGTCTTTGGCGTTTTCCGGCGGTTGTCCTTACTGAAAGAGAAAACAAGATACCCTGTCAAAGCAGCAAAAATAAGTAGCATCATTTTACATACCTCCCAAAAAAAGTTTTGGTATTATTATTGTACGAAAAAACAAACGAAAAGTATTCAAACAATTGTCACTTTTTTAAAAAATAACGTCATTTTCCGTAAAAATGACTATGGGTTGAAGAGATTTTGCTCTTGTTGTGGTTCTATAGATTGTATCGGCTGATGAATGATGATCGTTTATATAACTTTTTCACTATTTTTTGTAAGTGTCTAATTAACTACTTCAGTGTTTTCGTTTGCCTTGTGTTATTCAGTACCCTAAAAAACCTTATCATATGCAAAATAACTGCTTCTAACAGATGACTGCGGGATGAAAGCGCTTTCTTTATTTTTTTAAAGAAAACGAGATGTTATCTTAAAAAAATCGTTTGAACATTTTCCGCAGTTTTTTAAAAGGGTTTGATTTCGTCTCCAGAATACGCGGGTCTTTTAAGGTTTTTTTCAATTCTTTCGCTACAGTCCCTCTTGCCATAGTCTTCACTCCTTCTTTCCAATTCATACCTTATATACGGAAAGAAAGAAGGAAAGGTTTCATGTGAAAGAAAAAAACCAAAGCAGGGGGCTTTGGTTTTAAGCGCGCTCTTCAAAGAGCCTGGCGATTTCAACAATGACGTTTACCGCCTTTTCCATATGATCGACGGAAATGTATTCATATTTTCCGTGGAAGTTTTGGCCGCCCGTGAAAATGTTCGGTGTCGGCAGCCCCATGTAAGAGAGCTGTGATCCGTCGGTTCCGCCCCGGATCGGTTCGATAATCGGTTCGATATCGAGGTTTTTCATGGCTTGATAGGCGACATCGACTATCTCTTTGACCGGTTCGATTTTTTCTCTCATGTTGTAATATTGATCACGCAGTTCAAGCTTGATGCTTTCCTTGCCGTATTTGGCCGCCAGCGCATCGGCGGTTTTCTGCATATATTCTTTTCGTTCTGCAAAGCGGTCTCTGTCAAAGTCTCTGATGATGTACGACAGGGCGGCTTCAGAAACGTCTCCGTTCATGGAAAGTAAATGATAGAAGCCTTCATACCCTTCCGTATATTCCGGCGCTTCTTCTTTCGGCAGCGCGTGATGAAATTCCATCGCGATTTTTGAAGCGTTGACCATTTTGTTTTTCGCCGTTCCCGGGTGGACGCTTTTTCCGTAACAAGTAAGCTTTGCGGCGGCTGCGTTAAAGCTTTCATATTGCAGTTCGCCGAGGGGGCCTCCGTCTATCGTGTAGGCGAATGCGGCGTTGAAGCGGCCGACATCGAATTTGTGAGGGCCTCTGCCGATTTCTTCATCGGGCGTAAACGCGACCCGGATCGTTCCGTGTTTGATGTCCGGATGTTTGATCAAGTACGCCATTGCCGTCATGATTTCGGCAATGCCCGCTTTGTTGTCGGCTCCGAGCAGCGTCGTGCCGTCTGTTGTGATCAGCGTCTGGCCTTTATAGCGGGAGAGCTCCGGGAATTGCTCAGGCGACAGGACGACATTGAGTTTGTCATTCAGAACGATATCATGTCCGTCGTAGCTCTCAATAATCTGAGGATTCACATTTTTCCCGGTAAAATCGGTCGCGGTGTCCACGTGAGCCAGAAAACCGACAGTCGGCACGTCTTTATCCGTATTTGCCGGCAGAGTCGCCATGACGTACCCATTGTCATCGACTGTGATGTCTGTCATGCCGATCGACTTTAATTCATCTGCCAGCATGTTGGCCAATGTCAGCTGGCCGGGGGTTGAAGGGCAGTTTTCATTGTTTTCGTCAGACTGTGTATCGACTTTTACATAAGAGGTAAAGCGTTCAATGATTTCATTTTTCATACCGTCATCTCCTTTGTCTTATCTTACCATGCGCGGGGGAGGGATTTCTATTTCGCAACCGGTTTGAATCGAAGGCTCTGTGTTTTACGCGAATGAAAACAAATTATGAAGAAACGATGACTAAACGATTAAACTTTTTGGAAATGGATGATTGAGGAAGAAAAAACCGATATAATATGGTCAATTCATTCAATAGGGGAGGCTTTCTTCATGGCGATTTTAGTGACAGGCGGAGCGGGTTATATCGGAAGCCACACATGTGTCGAGCTGTTAAACGGCGGCTATGACATCGTGGTTTTGGATAATCTGTCAAATAGTTCACCGGAAGCATTGGAGCGTGTGAAAGACATTACCGGAAAAGGGCTTGTATTTTATGAAGCGGATCTCCTTGACCGTGACGCCGTTCACCGGGTGTTTGCTGAAAATGAGATTGAAGCCGTCATTCATTTTGCGGGATTAAAAGCCGTCGGTGAGTCTGTGGCTGTTCCGCTCCGTTATTATCATAATAATCTGACGGGGACGTTTATTTTATGTGAAGCCATGCAGGCACACGGTGTGAAAAAAATCGTCTTCAGTTCTTCAGCGACGGTTTACGGCGTTCCGGAAACAACGCCGATCACTGAGGATTTTCCATTAAGCGCGACCAATCCTTACGGGCAGACAAAGCTGATGCTGGAACAGATTTTACGCGATCTGCATAAAGCGGATTCTGAATGGAGCATTGCGCTGCTCCGCTACTTTAATCCGTTCGGCGCGCACCCGAGCGGGCGGATCGGAGAAGACCCGAACGGCATCCCGAATAATTTAATGCCGTACGTCGCACAAGTCGCTGTCGGCAAGCTTGAGCAATTGCAGGTGTTCGGCAATGATTATCCGACAAAGGACGGCACCGGCGTGCGGGATTACATCCATGTCGTTGACCTTGCCGAGGGCCACGTCAGAGCGCTTGAGAAGGTGCTGAACACAACAGGCGCGGATGCCTATAATCTCGGCACGGGAAGAGGCTACAGCGTTCTTGAGATGGTCAAGGCGTTTGAAAAAGTATCGGGAAAAGAAGTGCCGTACCGTTTTGCCGCCCGGCGCCCGGGAGACATCGCCGCATGCTTCGCAGACCCGGCAAAAGCAAAGGCTGAATTAGGCTGGGAAGCAAAGCGCGGGCTTGAAGAAATGTGCGCCGACTCTTGGAAGTGGCAGTCCTCCAATGTGAACGGGTACCAAAAGGTGTAAAAAGAAAGAGACCTTCAAATGGTGAAGGTCTCTTTTATTACGGTCATTATTTAATTTTCACTTCAACATCGTTGCTGAACTTTAATTTCCAAGTGCCTTTAGAGTATGCGTTTTTATCAACTTCAAAAGCTTTTACGTCAGTAACTTTAATGTTCGGGTTCAAGTCACTTAAAATTTTACTGTTGTCTACTTTTGTTTCTGTTGCATAGCTTGAAGAAGCATCAATATCTGAATCATAGGATGTTCCTTTAGAATCTACTAATTTCGCTCTTGGAATGGAGAAAGAGCTTAACGGCTTGTTTGAAACATTTTTAACTGTGTATTGAACAGCTACGATAACGCCGCCGTCAGACGCTTTTTTCTCGACAAATTGAGAGCCTACTGAATCTCTTTTTTCGACTTTCGTAACAGTAACTTCAGTTTTCTCAGTCTTAACAGTGTCACCGATGTTATACAGTTTTTCCTTGGATTCCGCAGCTTTTGAAGACGCGGTTTTAGATGATGAAGATCCGCCTCCGCCGCCGATGTTTACGAGAATGATAATAACCACTACTGCCAGAAGCAATGTGATAATTTTATGTCTCATAAAAAAGTTTCTCTGATCTTTACCGCAGTTTGGGCATTTTTTAACGCCTTTAGCGATTTCTTTGCCGCATGCCTTACAAGACACCAGGTTACCTGCCGTAATATTTCCTCCTATGTAAACTATTTCTTGAAAACTACATACTATAATGCCTGTAAAATAACCTATAGTCAATAATATTTTGAGAAAAAAAGTATTTTAATGATTTTTTAGTCATGTATTTTAGTGCCTTTTTTAGTATCGGCAGATCGTTCATATTTTTTATACGTTTATTGAAAAAAGAGTGGTTGAACATGTTCGTGATTTCCCGTATAATCTTGAAAGATATACAAAAACTGAACATAAAAAACAGTGGTTTTCTAGGGTTCCGCAATGCTGAATTGGTCTGGACCGAGAGAAAACACACAGCAGGTTCCTGCTGTGACACGTTGGGATAAAAGCCCGGGAGTTTCTGCTCTTTTAATGAAGAGTGCTCTCCCGGGCTTTTTTGATTTTATATAAAGGGAGTGTCTGGGATGAAAAAGAGATTGCTGGATGTGCTGATGCTGATTATTGGGGCTTTTATCTTTGCTTTGGCCGTTAATTTATTCGCCATTCCGAATGATCTTGGAGAGGGCGGGGTAACGGGAATCACCCTGATTTTGTACTATGTGTTTGAATGGTCGCCCGGGGTGACGAATATCATTTTGAACGGAATCTTATTGATTATCGGATACAAATTTTTAGACGGAAAAACAACGCTTTATACGATCATTACCGTTGTCGCCAACTCACTGTTTCTGCATCTGACGCATGATTGGCACTCGCCTTCACATGAACTCATTATTAATACTATTTTTGCGGGTGTGTTTGCCGGTGTCGGAATCGGGATCATTATTCGAGTCGGAGGCACGACTGCGGGTTCTGCCATTTTGGCGAGGATTGCGAACAAATATCTCGATTGGAATATCAGCTATGCGCTTTTGTTCTTTGATCTGATTGTCGTCTTCAGTTCTTATTTCATCATCGGTGCGGAAAAAATGATGTTTACCATTGTCATGCTGTACATCGGAACGAAGGTGATGGACTTTATCATTGAAGGCCTGAATACGAAAAAAGCGGTGACGATTATATCTGAGCATAAGCACGAAATCGCCGAACAGGTCAACACGCTTATGGACAGAGGGGTTACGCTGCTGTCGGGTAAAGGAAATTACACGGGGCAGTCGAAAGAAATTTTATATATCGTCATCCAGAAACAAGAGCTTTCCATGCTCAAAAAAATTATTAAAAGCTGTGATACAAAAGCGTTTGTCATTGTTCATGATGTGCGTGACGTCTTTGGTGAAGGCTTCGTCGATATCTCTAAATAAAAAGGATCCCTCTGCCGGCGCGGAGGGTTTTTTTCTTATGCCGGCAGAAGCTGTTATGATCCGTTTCCCGGGAAATAGCCTGAAAGCTGTTTCTTAAAACGAAGTGGATACAATCGGCCGGACGTTTTATACTGACAATATGATAGAGCGATAGAGAGGAGCGCATATGAACCCGTTATTGGCAATTTACCCGAGGGCTGTGTTGTCTGATACGTGCTGTACGGCGGAGGATGTCTTTTGCTTTTATGATGAGAAAAGGCGGGTCTATGTCGCCATTCCGAAGGAGGATATCACCCCGAAGGAGAAACTGCTTCTGGAATCATTATTGACGCCCGCTGAAGAAAAAGGCGTTTTTTTTCCGGAGACGGCGGCAGCAAAGAGGTGGCGGCGGTTTCTGCTGGAAGAAGGCCCGGTGCCTGATGTCAAGGAGCCGCGTGTCCGTTTTATCCATTATGACTTATTGGGAGAACGGGACTGGGGGGCATTTACGGAAGCGCTGCGCCATTTCTGGCCGGTTTCATATACAGTTGTCCGGACGGGAAGGGATCAGGGCGTGATTGTGGAGGAAGAAAAGCTGGAAGCGCCAGATTCGGATGACATCGCATCTTTTGTGAAGATTCTCGAAGGCGATTTTTATTTCAGTGTCCGTTTTTTCATCGGAAGGTATTATGGCGCGGGAGAACGTCTGCGCCTTCATTATCGGAGAGAACAGCAATATTGTCAGATTGGCCGGCGTTATCTCCCGCAGCTGAGCACGCTGACCGCGGAAACGGTATTTCCGGCTATGCTCATGGAAGAAAGCAGAGAAAAGCTCTCAGCCTTGCTTCACGAAGAAGCGGTGCTGCTGTTTCAGAAAGAACCGGAGCTGAAGCATACGATTCAGACTTTTATTGAACATAACTCGAACATGTCGCTCACATCGAAAAGACTGCATTTGCACCGCAACAGTCTTCAATATCGGATTGATAAATTTGCGGAACGCTCGGGTATTGATATTAAGACATATCGGGGCGCCCTGCTGGCTTATTTCATTTGTCTGCAGTATGAAAAATCACATTAAATGGGAAATGTGCACGAAGGCAGCGGACTTTTTTTATGAACATTGCCTATATCCGCCGCCGTCTGACGCTGTTACAATCCTATTAAAGAAAGCGTTTGCAAAAAGGGGGAGATGACATGGCGGAACTTCGGCTGGAGCATATTTATAAGTATTACGATCAAAAAGAAGCGGCTGTCGATGATTTTAACCTTCATATTAAAGATAAAGAGTTTATTGTGTTTGTCGGTCCGTCGGGGTGCGGCAAGTCGACAACATTGCGGATGGTTGCCGGGCTGGAAGACATTACGAAGGGCGATTTCTATATCGGTGACACGAGAGTGAATGACATCGCTCCTAAAGACAGGGATATCGCCATGGTGTTTCAAAACTATGCGTTATATCCGCACATGACGGTCTATGATAATATCGCTTTCGGTCTGAAGCTGAGGAAGATGCCGAAACCTGAGATAAAAAAACGGGTCGAAGAAGCGGCGAAAATGCTGGGGCTCACAGAGTATCTGCACCGCAAACCGAAGGCGCTCTCCGGCGGGCAGCGGCAGCGGGTTGCATTAGGCCGGGCGATTGTCAGGGACGCCAAAGTGTTTTTAATGGATGAGCCGCTGTCAAATCTGGACGCAAAGCTTCGGGTGCAGATGCGGGCAGAAATTATTAAGCTGCATCAAAGGCTGCAAACAACCACAATCTATGTGACGCACGACCAAACAGAAGCACTGACGATGGCGACACGCATCGTCGTCATGAAGGACGGAAAAATTCAGCAGATCGGCACGCCGAAAGACGTGTATGAACATCCCGAAAACGTATTTGTCGGCGGGTTTATCGGCTCCCCAGCGATGAACTTTTTCAAAGGAAAGCTGACGGACGGCGCCATTCAGATCGGTTCAGCCGCTCTCAGCGTGCCGGAAGGGAAAATGAAAATGCTCCGGGAAAAAGGGTATGCCGGCAAAGAGGTTATCTTCGGCATCCGCCCGGAAGACATACATGATGAGCTGATTGTGGTAGAATCCTATAAGAATTCATCCATCACAGCTAAAATCAATGTCGCGGAATTGCTCGGGTCAGAAATTATGGTTTATTCCCGGATCGGGGATCAGGATTTTATCGCCCGGATTGACGCCCGCCATGACATACGTGCCGGTGAGGAATTGACCGTCGCTTTCGACATGAATAAAGCTCACTTTTTTGACAGTGAAACAGAAATCAGAATCCGCTCATAACGCAAAGCCGGACAGCTGGATGTCCGGCTTTTTTGATGTAACAATTTATGACGCATAACCGATATAAAAAGTAAATAGAAGACAGAAAGCAGGAAAACGATGAAACGCATGATCATGTGCATGTGCCTTTTGGCTGCCGTGTTTACGCTTGCCGCCTGCTCGGGTCATGAGGCAAGCGCCGAACAAAGCATTCCGAAGGCAGAAGCGCACCACGATAAAAAGTCTGTAAAGCGCCAAATCAAAAAAGAGCCGGATACGTCCGCCTGGGTTCAAACGAAAGGAACGGCAAGACTGCCGATTCTGATGTACCACAGCATTTCTGAGGGAAACAGCCTGC
The DNA here is from genome assembly GCF_038608285.1 of Bacillus sp. FSL R5-0443. NCBI lineage: Bacteria > Bacillati > Bacillota > Bacilli > Caryophanales > Bacillaceae > Bacillus > Bacillus sp. FSL R5-0443. Next base: position 3,993,296 of record NZ_CP152013.1, on the reverse strand, counting down.
GTGTGCCGAAGGAAGAATTTCGGCAGCATATGAAGTGGCTTCATGATCACGGCTATTATACGATGACTCCTGAAGAGGCCTATCTGATGCTGACGGAGGATAAGGAGCCGCGTGAAAAATGTGTTCTGATCACATTTGATGACGGCTATACCGACAATGTGAAAGCGGCCTATCCCATTTTAAAGAAATACAAGATGAAAGCGACAATCTTTATGATCGGAAACTATATCGGGCATAAGAATCATCTGACTGAGAAGCAGATGAAGGAGATGGCCGCCCACGGCATTTCCATTCAGAGCCATACGATGAACCATCTCGAATTGAACGGGCTCACACCGCAGCAGCAGCGACGTGAAATGAAGGACTCTAAGCGTTTATTTGATCAAATGTTCGGGCAGCGGACGTCTATGATCAGCTACCCAGTCGGACGATATAATAAGGAAACATTAAAAGCCGCCGCCGCGTCAGGCTACCGTATGGCGGTTACGACGGAGCCGGGAGCGGCGTCAAGAGATCAGGGGCTTTACGGGCTTCACCGCGTCCGTGTGTCGCCGGGCATGTCCGGCGCGGCGTTTGGCTCTTATATTCAAAATGTGATGAAATAACAGAGCCTCCGCATATGCGGAGGCTTTTTTCAGTTTAATAGAATTGATGAAGCAGCAGAAGGGTGACACTCACGGTAATCGCTCCGCCGATTCTGGTCGACACTTGGGCGAACGGCATAAGCTCAAGCCGTTCAGCGGCGCTCAAGATCGCGACGTCGCCGGTGCCGCCCTGGCCGGAATGGCAGGCATTAATAATTGCCGTCTCAATCGGGTACAAATTCAGCCATTTTCCGGTCAGAAAACCGACGGCCATCATCGTGACGACGATTGATAAAATGGTAATGATGTTGCTGATCGTAAACGCCGCAATCAGCTTGTCCCACGGTGTCATTGAAACGCCGATCGCAAATAAGAGCGGATAGGTCACGGCTGTCGAGAAAAAGCGCGAGACGCCGAAGGCTCCGTTTTCAATCGAAGCCGGCGCCAGCCTGAACAGCTTAATGAGAACGGCAAGGACGAGCATCACGACAGGAGCCGGAAGCTGAAAGAAATCATGCGCCAGCATGCCGACCAAATAGAGGGAAACCGCTAAAATACCGCCCGAAGCGAAAAAGGACAAATCAAACGTTTTATCATTGGCCGGCTGTTCCAATGCGGGAGCGGAATGATCAGACTTATCAACCTTCCCGTTGCCCGTCCATTCCGGTTTGCGTTTCCCGATGACATTCAGCAAACCCGATAACATAATGGCGCACAGGCTGCCGAGCATGATGGACGGCAGCACAAGCGCAAAGGCGTCTCCCTGGGACATCGGCATAATATCGGAGTAGCCGATGGATAAAGGAATCGCGCCTTCACCGACACCCCCCGCCATAATCGGAACGACAATATAAAGCAGTGTGTGCTGAAAGCCGAGCCCGAGCAGCGTCCCGACGCATAAGCCGACGATGGCGGCCGCGATCGAGCCGGCGATCAGCGGAATAAAAATCTTGACGAAAGCTTTGACGAGCGTCTCTCTTTTCATCCCGAGAATACTGCCGACGACGATACCGGCAATAAATAGATAGAGAAAGTTGGAGCTTTCCGTGAATTCTGTTGTTGAAGTAATAATGTCTTTCGGAAGCAAGTGGTAGTAGACGACAGCGGATGGAATAAAGGTTGCGAGAATCGCAGGGCCGCCGATGGACCGCACGATCGGAATGGATTTTCCGATCTGGCCGAAGGTAAATCCGAAAAAACTCATGACGGCAATTGATGTCAGAATGTCGCTTTTTACATCACGGCTCATGACAAACACCGTAATAAGCAAGAAAAGCAGGATATAGATAGGAAGAGGAATAATGCCGATTCTTATATTCATTGCTCTGGCAAACCAGTTATCAGTCCGTTCCTGTTTTTGGATTGAATCCGTTTGCAATTTTGGTTGAAGTTCTCCCATGCTTGTTCCCCCAGTCGTTATGTAGTGAAAAAATATCCCCATTTAAAGTATACTAAAAAATTTAAATTGTTCATATATTATGAATTTACTAGAGGGCATGCTTTCTTCACATCTTCTTTCTCAAAATGGCGATTTGGCGGGCTTTTTCATCGAGAAAAGCATTTTGTTCGCCACACGAATAAAAAAGAGGTACGATATCAAAGGGACAAATATCCTAGGTGCTGACATAAAATCTCTACAAATCCGACAATAATCGGTCACAATTTCAGCCTTATTTTAGGTATATTGATCTTTTTTTTTAGGCTGAATCGTTGTAAAGTAATGATATTGAATCATTTCTATGACAGCCGCTGTCCCCCAGGGTGTACAGGCTGATATTTCAATAGTTTTGACGAATTTGTGAAACATTGAGCAAATATATCATTTTTTGTGAAATACCGAGCAATGATTTTGCTATGTTTGTGAAATGTTGAGCAATTTACCAGATTGGAGGAAAAACATCATGAGTGAGTTGGTATTAGCCCGCATTCAATTTGCATCTACAACATTGTTTCACTTCTTGTTTGTGCCTTTGTCTATCGGGCTTGTGTTTATGGTTGCTTTGATGGAGACGCTTTATGTTGTCAAAAAACAAGAGACCTATCTCAAAATGGCTAAATTTTGGGGGCATCTCTTTTTAATTAACTTCGCTGTCGGCGTCGTCACAGGGATTCTTCAGGAATTCCAGTTCGGATTGAACTGGTCTGATTATTCCCGTTTTGTCGGAGATGTATTTGGAGCTCCGCTTGCGGTTGAAGCGCTTTTGGCGTTTTTTATGGAGTCTATTTTTATCGGATTATGGATTTTCGGCTGGGACCGTTTATCTAAAAAAGTGCATTTGCTTTGCATTTGGCTTGTGTCCTTCGGAACGATTATGTCATCTTTCTGGATTTTGACGGCAAACTCATTCATGCAGGAGCCGGTCGGCTTTGCGATTAAAAACGGCCGCGCGGAAATGAATGATTTCGGGGCGCTTTTGACAAACCCTCAGCTTTGGGTTGAATTCCCTCACGTCATTTTCGGGGCGCTTGCGACGGGTGCTTTCTTTATCGCCGGTGTCAGCGCATTTAAATTATTGAAGAAAAAAGAAGTGCCTTTCTTCCATAAATCTTTCAAGCTTTCGATGATTGTCGGTCTGATCGCCGGTATCGGCGTTGCGTTCAGCGGACATATGCAGGCTGAGCATTTAATGGAATCGCAGCCGATGAAAATGGCTGCCAGTGAAGCGCTTTGGGATGACAGCAGTGATCCTGCCGCGTGGACGGCTTTTGCGAATATTGATACGAATAAAGAAAAAAACACATCAGAAATTTCAATTCCTTACGCACTGAGCTACTTGGCTTACCAGAAGTTCAGCGGCAGTGTGAAAGGGATGAAAACACTTCAAAAAGAATACGAAAAAACGTACGGAAAAGGCGACTATATCCCGCCTGTTAAAACGACGTTCTGGAGTTTCCGCATTATGGCGGGAGCGGGCGCGCTTATGATATTTGCCGCGATTGCCGGCTTTATTCTGAACCGCCGCAAAAAGCTTCATACGAGCAAGTGGTATTTACGGGGCATGATCGCACTAATCGCATTTCCATTCATTGCGAACTCTGCCGGTTGGATTATGACTGAAATCGGACGCCAGCCGTGGACGGTCATGGGACAATTGACGACCGCACAATCCGTTTCTCCTAACGTAACGACGGGATCTCTGCTGTTTTCAATTATCAGCTTCGGCGTCATGTACTTGATTTTAGGCGCGCTGCTTGTTTTCCTATTCGTTCGTGAAATTAAAAAAGGTGCGGACCATGATGATCATAAGGATGTTCCTGTATCAACGGATCCGTTCAGTCAGGAGGTCTACCATGGGGTCACTTCATGATCTTTGGTTTATACTCGTTTCAGTTTTGTTTGTCGGATTTTTCTTTTTAGAGGGTTTTGACTTCGGTGTCGGCATTTCGACCCGATTTCTTGGCCATAATGAATTAGAACGCAGAGTGCTGGTTAACACCATCGGCCCGTTCTGGGATGCGAATGAGGTGTGGCTTATCACAGGTACGGGAGCGATCTTCGCGGCATTCCCGAACTGGTATGCGACGATGCTGAGCGGATATTACATTCCGTTTATCATCATTCTTCTTGCCTTGATGGGGCGCGGCGTGGCATTTGAATTCCGCGGCCAGGTGAATAATCTGAAATGGGTCAAAACATGGGACTGGGTGATTTTCTTCGGCAGCCTTATCCCGCCATTTGTATTCGGACTTATTTTCACAAGCTTGTTCCGCGGTGTTCCGATTGACGGACATATGAACATTCACGCAGGTTTTTCAGATATTGTGAACGTGTATTCCGTTCTTGGCGGAGCAGCCGTCACCCTTCTTTCATTCCTGCACGGTTTAATGTTTATCACCCTGCGCACGATCGGTGATTTACAAGAGCGTGCGAGAAAAATGGCAAAACGCGTAATCGGTGTTATCTTTCTTGTTGTACTTGCTTTCTTTGCGATGTCTGCATACGATACGGATATGTTTACACGCCGGGCAAACATCACGATTCCGGTATTCGTGCTGATTGTCATCTGCAACGTTCTTGCCATTGTGTTCATGAGCAAGAAAAAAGACGGCTGGGCATTCGGTATGACCGGCGCGGGTCTTGCTTTGACAGTTGCGATGATTTTTATCTCTCTGTTCCCGCGCGTCATGGTCAGCTCGCTGAAAAGCGCGTATGACTTAACAGTAGCTAACGCGTCTTCCGGTGATTATTCACTTAAGGTCATGACAATTGTCGCACTGACTCTGCTGCCGTTTGTCATCGGCAGTCAGATCTGGAGCTATTATGTCTTCCGGAAACGCGTCAGCCATAAGGAGCCTATGACTTATTAATGGGAAAAGACCTGTTTCTTTATAAAGGAATGAAGCGGATTCTTGCGATCATTACGGGATTAACGATTATACAAACGGCCGCCATCATCTTGCAGGCGGAATGGCTGAGCCAGGCGGTAACCGGATTATTTAACGGGAAGCGGATTGCTTCTCTTTATCCGGTTATCGGCTTTTTCCTGCTTGCGTTTTTGGTCCGGCATGCGGTGACAACGGTCCGGCAGAAAATCGTGTACCAATATGCCGCGCAAACCGGCGCAGACTTAAGAAAAAGATTTCTTGAGCAATTGTTCCGTCTCGGCCCCCGCTTTGCGAAAAAAGAGGGGACAGGCCGGATGGTGACGCTGGCGATGGAAGGCATCAGCCAGTTCCGCCGTTATTTAGAGCTGTTTCTGCCGAAAATGGTCAGCATGGCGATTGTGCCGGCGGCCGTTGTTATTTACGTGTTTTTTCAGGATAAAACATCGGCATTGATTCTGATTCTTGCGCTTCCGATTTTGATTGTATTTATGATTCTGCTCGGACTTGTCGCACAGAAAAAAGCCGATCGCCAATGGAAGTCCTATCAGACGCTTTCCAATCATTTCGTGGATTCGCTCCGCGGACTGGAGACATTGCGGTTTTTAGGATTAAGCAAATCACACAGTAAAAATATCTTTCATGTCAGTGAGAGATACCGCAAGGCGACGATGAGCACGCTCCGGGTCGCGTTTTTATCATCATTCGCCCTGGACTTTTTTACGATGCTGTCGGTGGCGACAGTGGCGGTGTTTCTCGGCTTGCGGCTGATAGACGGACAAATTCTGCTCGGACCGGCATTGACCGCGCTCATTCTCGCGCCTGAATATTTTCTCCCGGTCCGCGAAGTGGGGAATGATTACCACGCGACGTTAAACGGGCAGGAGGCGGGGAAAACCATTCAAGCGATTTTGGCGCAGCCCGGTTTTAAAGAAGAAAAGCCGCTCGAACTTGATACGTGGACTGACGGGGATGAATTACAGCTTACGCGTTTGTCCGTCCGAGAATCGATGTCTGAATTTCATCTGTCCTTTAAAGGGAAGAAGAAAATCGGAATTATCGGGGAAAGCGGTGCGGGAAAATCGACACTCATTGATGTGCTGGGCGGCTTTTTAGAGCCTGCGTCCGGTGAGATCAAGGTAAACGGTGAATCCCGCTCGCATCTGCAGTCGGACGGCTGGCAGAAGCAGCTGCTTTATATTCCGCAGCACCCGTATATTTTTGATGACACGCTTTTGAATAATATCCGGTTTTATCATCCTGATGCTTCGCGTGAGGAAACGGCGCAGGCCGCTAGATCGGCGGGTCTTTCCGAACTGATCCGTGATCTGCCCGGCGGCCTTGACGGCCGGATCGGCGAGGGCGGACGGGCGCTCAGCGGAGGGCAGGCTCAGCGTGTCGCGCTGGCCAGAGCCTTTTTAGGAAACCGGCCGATTCTCCTTTTGGATGAGCCGACCGCTCACCTTGATATTGAAACAGAATATGAAATAAAAGAAACGATGAAAGACCTGTTTGAAAACAAGCTTGTTTTTCTGGCCACTCACCGTCTTCACTGGATGCTTGAGATGGACGAAATTATCGTGCTTGATGACGGCGCGGTGGCGGAAATCGGCACCCACGACGAATTGATGGCGAAACAAGGCGTATACGCCAAACTTGTAAAGGCGCAACTGGGGGAAAGAACATGAGAAAAGAAGAATGGATTCTGCCGTATATGAAGCAAAATGCCCGTTTGTTTGTTCTTGTGATTTTTTTAGGCGCGGTGACGATTTTTTCGGCGGCCTTTCTCATGTTCACTTCCGGTTTTTTGATCTCTAAGTCGGCGACCAGGCCTGAGAATATCCTGCTGGTGTACGTTCCGATTGTAGCCGTGCGGACCTTCGGGATTGCCCGTTCAGTCTCACGGTACGCCGAGCGTCTGACGGGGCACCATATCATTCTGAAAATCGTGTCCGACATGAGGGTGCGGCTTTACAATATGCTGGAGCCGGCCTCGCTCATGCTTTCATCCCGTTTTCGGACGGGCGACATGCTCGGCATTTTGGCTGAGGATATTGAGCATTTGCAGGATGCGTTTTTAAAAACGATTTTCCCGGCGGTTTCCGCTTTGCTGCTGTATGCGGCCTCCGTTATCGGACTCGGCTTTTTTTCCTGGCCGTTTGCCGCTTTTGCGGCGATTTACCTGTTTATATTGGTTGTATTGTTTCCGGTTGTGTCGCTTCTTGTGACGAGAGCGAAAAACATGAGGCTGAAAAGCGGACGGAATACGCTCTACAGCCGGCTGACAGATGCCGTGCTCGGCGTGAGCGACTGGATGTTCTCGGGACGCCAGGCGGCCTTTATTTCCTCTTATGAAGAGAAAGAGAAGGCATGGTTTGATCTTGAAAGCAAACGTCAGCGGTTTACGAGATGGCGTGATCTCGCCGCGCAATGCCTTGTCGGCGGCTTCATATTGATCATGCTGTTCTGGACGGCGGGTCAGTATGCGGACGGCAGCATCGCCAACACGATGATCGCGGCCTTTGTGCTTGTCGTATTTCCATTGACGGATGCGTTTCTGCCCCTTTCGGATGCGCTGACGGAAGTGCCTTCTTATCAGGATTCCATCAAAAGAATGAGTCAGGCGGCTCCGGAGCTGCGAAGTCGTGAGGTGAAGCAGACGGATGAGAAACTGGATGTATCTGATGTGACACTTACATTTGATAACGTGACGTTTTCTTATGATCAGCACAGTCATGTGCTTGGCCGTTTTTCCTTCACTCTCCGCCAAGGTGAAAAAATGGCGCTGCTCGGCAGGAGCGGCTCCGGTAAGTCGACCTCTCTCGCTTTAATTGAAGGCGCCTTAGTTCCCGATTCGGGCAAAGTGATGCTGAACGGGCTGGAAACTGCGGCCGTGCAGGAGCAGATTTCCTCAGCGGTGGCCGTTTTGAATCAGAAACCTCATCTCTTTAACACGAGCATTATGAACAATATCCGGCTCGGAAACGGCAAGGCGAGTGATGAAGATGTTAAGCGTGCGGCTCGGCAAGTGAAGCTGCATGATTATATTGAATCACTGCCTGACGGATATGAAACGTCCGTGCAGGAGACGGGGATTCGTTTCTCAGGCGGGGAACGGCAGCGGATCGCGCTTGCCCGTATTCTGCTCCAAGACACGCCGGTCATTATCCTTGATGAACCGACGGTCGGCCTTGATGCGGTCACTGAACGCGAATTGCTTGATACGATTTTTGATGTCTTTAAAGAGAAAACGATCCTCTGGATTACACACCATTTAGCGGGTGTGGAAACAGCTGATAAAATCGTCTTTTTAGAAAATGGAAAAGCAGAAATGGAAGGAACTCATCAAGAGCTGCTTGCAGAAAACGAACGGTACCGGAAGCTTTACCGTCTTGATGTTCCAATCAGAACATAAACAGCCGCAAACAAGCGGCTGTTTTTTTTGTGCGGTTTAAAATCTCTTCTTGTTTGGAATATAAATAGGAGACAGAAGAGGAGGTACAGAGATGAATATAATGGATTGGACGGAACAGGATGTGAAAGATACGCTGCCGAAGCGGGAAGCAGACAGCCATAAGGGGACGTTCGGGACGGCGTTATTGCTGGCCGGCAGCGAAGACATGCCGGGAGCCGCCCTTCTGGCCGGATTGGGCGCGATGAGAAGCGGTGTCGGCAAGCTCGTCATCGGTACATCGGCAGGCGTCATCCCGCTTATCGTCCCGGTGCTGCCGGAAGCGACGTACTGGCGTGACGGCTGGAAAAAAGCCGCGGCGGGCCAGCCCGGGGAAACCATCCGGGCCGCTGCCATCGGACCGGGCCTTCCCCAAACAGACGAAGTGCAGCAGGCGGCTGATCAGCTGCTTTCTGCCGATTATCCCGTCATACTGGACGCGGGCGCCATTACGAAAAGAACCTATCCAAAGAGGAAAGCCCCCGTGATCTTGACGCCTCATCCCGGCGAATTTTCCAGAATGACAGGCCTTCCGATTCAAGAGATTCAGCAGAACAGAGCGGGATATGCCGCGGAATGGGCGGAGCGGCTTCACGTCACGATTGTCCTGAAAGGAAACGAAACCATTATCGCTTTTCCCGACGGGGAATGCCGCAGGAATACAACCGGAAACGGCGCGCTTGCAAAAGGCGGGACCGGCGACACGCTGACGGGAATGATTCTCGGCATGCTGTGCTGTCATCAAGACCCGAAGCATGCCGTATTGAACGCCGTCCGCCTTCACGGTGAATGTGCGGAGTTATGGACGAAAGAGCGCTCCGCCCATACCTTATTGGCGCACGAACTTTCTGAACTGCTGACGCGTGTATGGAAGGAATATGAATAAAGAAAAGGCGTCTTCATAGAGAAGGCGCCTCTTGTTGTTTTACCCTTGATTTCATCAGGACATAATACAGCAGCGACGGAACGGCCAGGCCGATGACCCAGGCAATGTCGCCTCCGCCGAATATTTCAGCGAGCGGCCCGATGTAAAAGGATGTATTGATGAATGGGATTTCTAATATAATCGACAACACGAAGGCGGCCGCTGTAATCCAATTGACCCTGCCGTATTGTCCGTTGACGTCAAACATCGATTTGACGTGGTATTTTCCGCGGCGGATAAAATAGTAATCCACGAGGTTGATCGCCGTCCATGGAATTAAGAAATAACTGATGAAAAAGATGAAATTTAAAAACAGTTCCATGAAATTGCTTTGGCCCAAGAGACTTAATACAGTACCCGCTGCCGTCACACAAAGGATCATTACCACTCTCGTTTTCGGCGTCACCTTCAGTTTTAAAAACGGCTCCAAGGTAGTCGTGGTTGACATAAAGGCTCCGTATAAATTAAAGACGTTGATCGCCATTTGCCCGAACAGGACGATGATCAGCATAATAAAGGAAAACGGACCGAACAATCGGACAATCTCATTTCCCGCATTAGCGGTAAATTCCGGGAGCGCCGTCGTCAAAATGGCGCCGAGAAGCATCATCCAGATGGAACTGACTGACGTACCTGCGTAGCTGTACCAAAAGGTATGCGATGCCGGTGTTTTGACCGGCAGATAACGGGAATAATCTGCGACATATGGCGCATATGCCAGCTGCCATGTGGCCACCGCGCTGACCGCCACTAGAAAAACAGGCAGATCTAATGAGCCGGGCACCCAGCTTCCTGAAGGAATCGGCAGTTGAAAAATAAGAATCGTTGCAGCAAAAAAAACGGCAAAGGAGGTCCAAGAGAGGATTTTCTGCATTTTGTGAATCAGATCATGACCGTAGATCGTGAGTAAAAAACAGATGGCGCTTAAGCCGATAATACACCATGAAGCCGGAATCGGTACAAAGCTGCTCAGTGTACCGGCTGCGAGAATCGTACTGCTCGCAAAGAAGCCCAAGTAGATAAACATGACCAAAAAGAGGGGCAGAATCGCTCCGATCACGCCGAATTGCGCGCGGCTTTGAATCATTTGCGGAATTCCGAGCTGAGGTCCTTGTGCGGAATGAGACGCCATAAAGATTGCGCCGATAAAGGTTCCGATAATAATGGCGGCGATACTCCAAAAGAGATCGAGCCCCATTGTAACGGGCAGTGTGCCTGTGACTAACGTCGTAATATGCATATTAGCCCCGAACCAGACGGGGAATAAATCTTTAGCCTTTCCGTGTCTTTCGTCATGCGGAATATGTTCAATCGTTCGCCTTTCTACTTTCAATAGATAATCTCCTCCGTATGTTCTTCTTTAACATAAAGACATAGCTTAACAGATTGACCTGCCGTTTACAAATTCCAGCATGCAGGAAAAACATTGTAAAGCCTCGTTGACAGCCGTTCAAAAGTTTTTTTGAAAAACGGAACAAACACTGCCGCCAAAACGATTTGCCAGGGTTTAAAAGGCATGGATATGCTTACGGACTAATATGTATTAAGGAGAAATGTGTCAATCTTTTGACGAATGGAGCCATTATTCGTTAAGCTGGAAGAATAGTTTACTTTGTGTAAATTTCATTAATGAAAAGGGGATTGATGATATGTGTACAAGTCTTACATTGAAAACGACAGACGGTAATCACCTATTGGCGCGAACGATGGATTTTGCATTTCAGCTCGGGACGGACGTCGTGCTTTATCCTCGTCAGTACAGCTGGAAAAGCGAAGCTGACGGCAGGATGCATAAGACGAAATACGCATTTATCGGCATGGGGAGAAATCTCGGCAATGTTCTGTTTGCCGACGGCGTAAATGAAAAAGGGCTGTCGTGTGCGACGCTGTATTTTCCGGGCTTTGCGGGATACGAGAAAGCGGAACGGGAGGGCACCTGTCACATCGCTCCTCATGAGTTTGTCACCTGGGCCTTATCAAACTGTGAATCTCTTGAAGACATAAAGGAAAAGCTCGGTTCGCTGACGATTGTAGAGAAGAAATTGATGTTATTGGATACGGTGCTGCCTCTTCATTGGATTTTATCAGACCGCACGGGCGGCTGCATTGTCATCGAGCCGACACCGGAGGGAATGAAAGTATATGACAACAAACCCGGAGTGATGACCAACAGCCCGGAATTTCCTTGGCATGTGACCAATCTGCGCCATTATATCGGAATCAGGCCGCAGCAGTCAGAAAGCAAAACATTGGGCGGAATGACATTAACCGCTTTCGGCCAAGGATCTGGAACGATCGGGCTTCCCGGTGATTACACGCCGCCATCCCGATTCATCAGAGCCGCTTATCTGAAAGAGCATTTAGAGCCTGCCGCTCATGAAACGGATGGCGTTACGGCCGCTTTTCACGTGCTGTCCAATGTGAATATTCCAAAAGGCGCGGTGATCACAGAGGAGAATGAAATTGATTATACGCAGTATACGTCGGTCATGTGCTGTGACACCGGGAACTACTACTTTCATCTGTACGACAACCGGCAGATTCACAAAGTAAGTTTATTCCATGAAGATCTTGACCGTCCGGAGCCGAAAGTATTTGCGGCCGCGGCGGAGCAGAATATACAGGAGCTGAATTAGCTCAAAAAAAAACAGGACGCGATTGTCCTGTTTTTTTATTTAATACGGATCAGACGGATGGCTTTCCTGTTCAGCCTGTTTTGCGGCTTGTGCTGTATCAGTAGTGCCGATCGGCCCGCCGCTGTTGCTTTCGGCGGCTTTTTTCAGCCCTTCCGCCACACGTTTTCCGTAGTCCGGATCTGCTTTTGTGAAATTCTCAATCATTTGATCCTGAATGTCTTTGCGGCAGGAAGAAAGCGTATTGACCAGGTTTGTGATCAATTCGTTCCGTTCAAATTCCGAAAATCTGCGGTATGTTTCTCCGGCCTGGCCGAAGTTATTCGACCGGTCGATCGCCTCCCGCATCACATCGCCTTCGACATGAGGTGTATGGTCTTTCCCATCCTGCTTTGCTTCGTTGAGTCCCCCCATAATGGACGGCTCATAGTTGACGTGCGGGTTTTGTCCTTCTGCCCGATCGACCCGATACTGCATTTGCCCGCCTTCCTGGTTGGTGGCGACATGCTTTTTCGGCGAGTTGATCGGAAGCTGCAGGTAGTTTGCGCCGACGCGGTACCGCTGGGTATCTGAATAGGAGAATGTCCGCCCCTGAAGTAATTTGTCATCCGAAAAATCAAGGCCGTCCACAAGCACGCCCGTTCCGAATGACGCTTGTTCCACCTCGGCATGGTAGTTTTCCGGGTTTTTGTTCAGAACCAATTTACCGATCGGCTTCCAAGGGAAATCGTCTTTATACCACAGCTTGGTCGGATCAAGCGGATCAAAATCCAGCTCGGGGTGTTCGTCATCAGTCATGATTTGCGCATACACTTCCCATTCAGGGTAATCGCCTTTTTCAATCGCTTCATACAAATCCTGTGTCGCATGGTTAAAGTTTTTCCCCTGAATCTCTTCCGCTTCCTTCTGTGTCAGGTTGCGGATGCCCTGTTTCGGTTCAAAGTGATATTTGACGAGCACGGCTTTTCCTTCTTCATTGACCCATTTGTAGGCATGGACGCCTGAGCCCTGCATCTGCCGGTAGTTGGCCGGGATGCCCCACGGCGAAAACAAGAAAGTGATCATATGAGTCGCTTCCGGTGATTGGGAAATGAAGTCGAAAATACGCTCGCCGTCCTGAATGTTCGTAACGGGATCAGGCTGAAATGCGTGCACAAGATCCGGGAACTTCAGCGGATCACGGATAAAAAAGATTTTCAAGTTGTTGCCGACCAGATCCCAGTTGCCGTCTTCGGTATAAAGCTTAACGGCAAACCCCCGGGGATCACGCAATGTTTCCGGGGAATGCTTTCCGTGGTTGACGGTAGAAAACCGTACAAACGCCGGAGTTTTCATTCCTTTCTTTTGAAACACTTTCGCTCTTGTGTATGTAGAAATCTCCTCGTCTCCAAAACTTCCATACGCCTCAAAGTATCCGTGTGCGCCGGCGCCGCGCGCGTGAACGACGCGCTCGGGAATCCGTTCGCGGTCAAAGTGGCTGATTTTTTCCAAAAAATCATAATTCTCCAATGTCGTCGGTCCTCTATTGCCGACTGTCCTGACATTCTGGTTGTCAGTGACCGGATGGCCCTGCCGGTTTGTCAGCGTGTCTTCTGACTCGCCTTTACCGGTCGTCTTACTGGAAAGCGTTTCTTCGCTGTTTTTGTTATTTTCCATTGTCGAACCCTCCTTTTTGAACGGTAACAATATGCCCAGCAGAGCCGTTCTTTAAAACCGATTTTCAAAAGAAGCGGTTATTCCGCGATCGGCGTCAAGGACCCGCCGTTCCATATTTCGCCCTTGTTCAGCGTCCAGCTGTTTTGATAAAGGGCCTGCGCGCCTTGATTGGCCGCCGGACTTAATTGTTCATCCCATGTCAAAAAGTACGTTGTCTCGGGATACTTTTGCCTGATCGCATTGATAAAAGCAGCATAATCAAAGCTTCCGATATTACCGGACGGACCGGTTTCGGCAAAGGCAAACGGTTTTTTCAGAGACAGCATTTCATCATAGCCTGATATCGCATACGGATCAGTGAAGTAAGCGTCCAGACCGGTAATATCCACATAAGATGAGCCTGGGTAAAAGTCTGTCTTAAAGTCTCTGTTGGCATCCGGCGAATACACCCACAAAAGGTTATCCAACCCTCTTGTCTCTGTCATATAGCGGTATATCTTCTTGTAAAGCTCTTTGTACAGCGAGATTCTCTCATTGTCTTTTTGGTTGTAGCCTGTCAGCCCCCACCAGAACCACTCGCCGTTCATTTCATGCAGCGGCCTGAACAGAACGGTGACGCCTTGATTTTTCAGCTGAGTAAGGCCGTCGGCGATTTTGCTGAGCAGCGCCTCAAGCCGTTTTCCTTCAACAGTTGAAGGGTCCAGGATGTTTTTGTACTGGCTGTTTGAGATGGCCGTTTTATAGTTTCCGGATGGAAAAGCCGGATTTGCGAGATGCAGGCTGACCTGAGGGAGGCCGCCGCTTTTCCAGTATGAGATTAAGCTGCTGTTGCAGCTGTAATCGATAGAATCGGTGATATCCGCTGTTTCAAGCCATCCTCTCCCATAGTCACAGCCGTAGATGGCGGGAGACTGTCCCGTCGCGTTTTTCAAGCGGTTTTCCTCTGTCATTGAAAAAGTGACATCGCTATACCCGCCGAACGCCCCGGACATGACCCTGTTTTCTGAACGGTTGGGCAGGTGCGCCAGCCAGTTCATGATATCTTTTGTCGTCTGCTGGGCATTTGGGTTGACGGGATAAACGGTGTGAGCCGATATCGGACTGGCGGCTCCTAAGAGTAATAAAACGATAGACAGGCAGACTGCTAACCTTTTGAGCATATAAAAGACCTCCTGATTTTTAGGATGATGAAGGATGTGAAACGATAACCTCACAATCTCCTTCTATAACAAAATCTCCGGAATCCGCCGGCACGATAAAGTGATCGCCTTTGTGAATGGGGCATCCATCCAGTTCTCCGCGTCCTTTCATGACGCTTGCGAGTAAATACCGGCCGGGTGCGGGGAATGATGCTTTCCCGCTCACATCCCATTGATAAACTGAAAAGAAAGGTGTTTCGGCGAGTATCGTAATCAGAGCATCTCCAATCCGATGCTTTGTGCTTTTTACATTTTCATCGGTATGGGGAATGTCTGTTACGTCAATTGCTTTCTGAAGATGAAGCTCGCGTTTATTCCCGTTCCCATCCGTCCGGTCATAGTCGTAAAGCCGGTAGGTGGCATCAGAGCTTTGCTGGATTTCAAGAACGAGCGTACCTTCACATAAAGCGTGCAGTGTGCCGCTCGGGACATAGAAAAAGTCGCCGGGCTTAATGGGGATGCGGCGGAGCAGGTGATCCCACTCGTTTCGTTCAATGAGCCGAACGAAGTCTTCTCTCGTTTGGGCGCGGTGTCCTAAAATGAGCTCCGCGTCTTTTTTGCAGTCCAACACGTACCAGCATTCCGTTTTTCCGAGTTCTCCGTTTTCATGCCGATGTGCATATGCGTCATCCGGATGCACCTGTACGGATAAGTCCATATTTGCGTCAAGAATTTTTGTAAGCAGGGGAAAGGCGTCTTCTTTCGGATGTCCGAACAGGTCAGGGTGTTCATTCCAGAGACGGTGTAATGATGTTCCGGAAAAAGGCCCGTTCCGCACAATGGAAGTACCGTGCGGATGAGCTGAAATCGCCCAGCACTCGCCCGTCCGCTCAGAAGGAATCTCATACCCGAATGTATCGCGCAGCTTCGTCCCGCCCCATAATCTTTCTTTAAAAACCGGTTCCAAAAATAAGAGTTTCGTCATTTTCCCGCCTCCCGGTTTGCCGCCTCTAATGCGCGCTCCGCCAATACGAGCGAACCGGCCGCGCCGGAGTGAATCCCTAATTGAGGGGGAACGATGAAGTGTTCAATGTCGGGCAGATCAATATATTGATTCAGCCGCTTTTTCACGTGCTGACGGATAGAAGAGTACAGCTGCCGCTGCTTCATGACGCCTCCGCCGAGAATGATCTTTTCCGGCGAAAGTATGAGAATATACTGCACAAGCGCTTCGGCAATATAATAGCCCTCAAGCTCCCACACTTCCTGCTGATCCGTGAGCAAACATGCTTTTTTCCCCCAGCGTTTCTCAATGGCGGGGCCTGCCGCGAGGCCTTCCAGACAATCTGTATGGTATGGGCAATTGCCTTTGTAGCCGTCGTCCGGATGTCTTCTGACATAAATGTGGCCCATTTCAGGATGAGACAGCCCTTGAACAAATCTGCCGTTCATGATGGCGCCCGCGCCGATGCCTGTGCCGACCGTCAAATAGAGGCAGCTGTCCGCGTTTTTGGCCGCGCCGAAAGAAGCTTCTCCAAGAGCCGCCGCATTAACGTCGGTGGTGAAGCCTGCGGGAATATCCAGAGCGCTTTTGATCGTTTGAAGAATAGGGCAGTTCCGCCAGGCTGTCTTCGGCGTCGCGGTGATGCACCCGTATGTTTGACTGTCGGGACGGATATCAATCGGCCCGAACGACCCGATGCCGATGGCGTCTATCGGGAAATCTGTAAAGTAACGGATCACCTGTCTGAGTGTGTCATCCGGTTCTCCCGTCGGAAACTCTGCTCTGTCCAGAATGGTGCCGTTTCTTTGTCCGGCGGCACAGACAAATTTCGTGCCGCCGGCTTCAATACCTCCAAGCATGGCCGTCCCTCCTCATCTGTTAAAATCCGTTTTGATCGGAAACGGCTTTGAACCAGCGGCCGCTTTTTTTGACGGTCCGTTCGCCCCCGTTTTCCAGATTGACAGATACAAAGCCGTAGCGGTTTTTATAAGCATTTGTCCAAGACCAGTTGTCCATGAAAGTCCACAGGTGATAGCCTTTTACATTTGAACCTTCTCTGATGGCCCGATGCACCCATTTGAGATGTTCCTGGATAAATTCAATCCTGTAATCATCCTGAATGATGCCGTTTTCATCGCGGAAGCGTTCCTCGCCTTCAACTCCCATGCCGTTCTCAGAAATAAAACACTCGATATTTCCGTAATGTTCTCTGAGATTGGTAAGAATGTCGTAGATTCCTTTTTCGTAAATTTCCCACCCGCGGTGAGGGTTCATTTTCCGGCCGGGCATGACATACGGGTCGAAGAAACGCTCAGGCAGGAAAGGGGCATGCGGATTCGGAACATGTTCTTTTGCCTTGACCCGCCTCGGCTGGTAGTAGTTCACGCCTAACAGGTCGACCGTATGCTCCTGAATGAGGCGGAGATCTTCTTTCTCATAATGCGGCAGAAAGCCTTCCGCCTTGAGAATCTCGACAAGCTCCTCAGGAAATTCGCCCTTTACGGCGGGATCTAAAAATGAACGGTTGAAAAAGGCGTCGGCAATCCGGGACGCTTTGACATCTTCAGGATGTGAGCTTCTCGGATAAGAAGGCGTCAGATTCAGAATGATTCCGATTTGTCCATCCTGTTTCAATTCTCTGTAGGCTTTGACAGCCCTTGCATTCGACAGCAGGGTATGGAAACCGGCCTGCACCGCTTCTTGAAAATTAACGTGATTCGGGTAGTGAAAGTCGTATAAATAGCCGCCTTCAATCGGCACAATCGGCTCGTTGTGAGTGAACCATTTTTTCACCTTGTCACCGAATAGCGAAAAGCAGGTTTTGGCGTAATGTTCAAACGCGTCAACGGTGTTCCGGCTGACCCAGCCCCCCTTACGCTGAAGGGCGAGCGGCATGTCAAAGTGAAACAAATTGACAAACGGCTCAATGCGATGGGCAAGCATTTCATCGATGACGTCCTGATAAAACGCGACCGCTTTCTGATTGACCTCGCCAGTTCCGTCCGGAATCAATCTTGACCAGGAAATAGACAGCCGGAAGGAGTTATGGCCGATTTCTTTCATCAGCCGGATATCCTCCTTGTATTGATCGTAAAAACGTGACGTGTCGCCGGGGCCGACGCCGTTAAAAAAACGGCTCGGCTCTTTTTCATACCAGTAATCCCATATGTTTTGGCTTTTTCCGTCTCTGTCAGCGGCGCCTTCTGTTTGGGTGGCGGAGGCGGAAGACCCCCACCAGAATCCTTCCGGAAAACGATATTGAATATTTGATTCAGTCAATTGATTTCTCTCCCTTACTGCGATTTTGATTACATACTCATGCTGTCATCCCGGGCATGCTGCTCGGTCTCAGCTTCTTTTTCCTTTGCCATGTTTAATTTGTCCAGCGCTTTAAGAAACGGGAACCAGATGACAAACACAATACAGAGGTTGACCAGCTGCATAATGCCGCCCATGACGGAATTGGTCGCCATAATCCCGTTAATGAAAAGGGGGACGGTCCAAGGCACGGTCACGCCGGTAGGAGGGGGCACGATCCCCGCCGACATGGCCAGGTAGGTGACGAGGGTGACAACCATCGGTGCGATCACCCACGGAATGATAATGATCGGGTTCATCACGATCGGCAAACCGAAAATAACCGGCTCATTGACGTTGAAAATGCCCGGCGCGAGACCGAGTTTGGATATCTGTTTCATCTGTTTGCTTTTCATAAAAAGCAAGATGGCGATCACTATGGCCAATGTCATTCCGGTTCCGCCCATTCCGACGGTGTAAATCTCCATAAACGGCTTAGAAATAATATGGGGAATCTCTTTCCCCGCTGTATACGCTGCCAAATTTTCGACCTGTAATGTATTCCAAATCGGGTCCATCACGGAATTGATAATGATTTGTCCGTGAAGTCCGAAAAACCATAAAATCTGAATAAAGAAAACAGCGATTAATGTAGGAATGATGCCGCTTCCAAGTCCGACAAGCGGTGCTTGAACCGTATGATAAATGACATCATGCAGATTGGTGTGAAAGATCTGGGTGACAGCCGCATTGATCAAGAGGAAGACGGTAAGCGTGATAAAAGCCGGAATCAATGCGGCGAACGATTTAGCAACAGCCGGAGGAACACCGGCAGGCATCTTAATCGTTAAGTTTCTCTGAACGATTCTTCTGTAGATTTCACCTGACAAAAACGCGGTCATCATGCCGAGAAACATCCCTTTTGCTCCAAGCCGGTCAACCGGAATGACGCCTGCGACCGCTTTGCCCGTTTCCGGCTCTAAAACGAACGGGGTGAGCAGCAGAAAAGAAACCAATGCGATCGCTCCGCCGAATACGGCCTCCACTTCGTAGCTTTTGGAAAGGTAATAGCCGATCCCGAAGACGACAAAAATGGACATAATCCCCATCGTCGCCGTCGAAGCGCCGCCAAATCCGGATTGAAAGACAGACAGGGCGGAGCTGCTCATGATTTTGTTTAAAAACGGCAGGTTCGTCAGCACGACGAACACCGAACCGAAAATGGTCAGCGGAAACGCCAGCATAAAAGCATCCCGTAAGACTTGCAAGTAGCGGTTATTGTTTAATTTTCCCGCGATCGGAACAAGGAATTGGCTGATTTTCTCAAACACGTCTTCACCCCCGGCTTTTTATAAATTCTTTGATTGAAATAAGTCGAGCATTTCTTTGACGAGCTCTTTCATTGAAAGCGCTGACATTAAGTGATCTTCAGCATGCATAAAAAGCAGAGAGACATCCGTCTTGGCGCCGCCGGCTTCTTTTTGAATCATCTGAAAATGGATGTCGTGCGCTTTCCCCAGTTCTTCTTCAGCCTTTGTCAGAAAGGTGTCTGACTCATCTGTCCGGCCGTCTTTATATGCGCGTATCGATTGAATAATATTGCTGCGGGCATTGCCGCTGTGAAGAATCAGCTGAAAACTGATCTGTTCATCCGTGTACGTTTCCATGCTTATCGCCTCCTTTATTTGTTCTCTATCAAGGCAACGGCCTGTTCGTATGCTTTTTTGCCGTCTCCCATGCCGTAAGCCATCATGTCAATCACATCAACGGTGATGTGAAGCGGGTCCGCATCTTTTTGAAGCTCACCTTTTAAAAAACTCATCTGCGGGCCGATCAGTACGACGTCTGCGTCTTTCATCGCTTCTTTTGCTTTATCCTGTCCGACTGCCCAAATCTCGGCTTCCTCACCGATGGAGCGGGCGTAATTCTGCATTTTCGTAACAAGAAGGCTGGTGGACATGCCTGAGCTGCAGGCTAATAAAATTCTTTTCATGAGGAATCCCTTCTTTCATAAAGTTAAAACGTTTTCATGAATATTATAATCTTTTGAAATTAAATGTCTATACTTTTAAAATATAAAGTTTTACTTTTCGGATTTTTGACACAAAAAAACCTTTTAAGATTCAACTTAAAAGGTTTTTCATCTCAAGCGAGCCATAACAGCCATAAATAAAGTCCGATCAGGGTGATGAATAACGTCGGAATGGTTAATATCAGACCTGTCTTGAAATACATTCCCCAGGAAATTTTCACGTTTTTCCGGCTTAGCACGTGGAGCCATAACAACGTCGCCAGCGATCCGATCGGCGTGATTTTCGGCCCGAGGTCCGAACCGATAACATTCGCGTAAATCAATGCTTCTCTCATCAGCCCGTGAGTTTCCGTTCCGCTGATGGCTATGGCGTCAATCATCACCGTCGGCAGGTTATTCATAACGGAGGAGAGGATCGCCGCGATAAACCCCATTCCGAGTGTGCCCGCAAACAAACCGTGATCCGCCGCTTTCTGTATAAGCTGAGAAAGAAGATCCGTCAGTCCGGCATTCCGCAAGCCGTACACGACAACATACATGCCGACAGAAAAAAACACGATGGCCCACGGGGCGTCCTTGATGACTTGTTTCGCAGGGACGGCGGGGCTTCGCTGCGCCAGAATGAGAAAAATGACCGCGATGGAGCCGGCAACGAAGGAAACGGGTATCGACAGCAGTTCGCTGACGAAATATCCGATCAATAAAACGGCCAGCACAGCCCACGATAACCGGAAAAGGCGTTCATCCTTAATCGCGGATGCCGGATGTTTCACAAGACCGGTGTCATACCGTTTCGGAATGTTTTTTCTGAAATAGAGATACAGCACCAAAATGCTTGCCGCCAGAGAAAAAAGGTTGGGCACCAGCATGCGTGATGCATATTCAATGTATCCGATATGAAAGTAATCGGCGGATACAATATTGACCAAATTGCTTACAACGAGCGGAAGCGAGGTGGTGTCGGCGATGAATCCTCCGGCGATAATAAAAGGAAAAACCAGCTTTTCAGGTAAATTCAAAGCCCGCACCATCGCCAGTACGATCGGGGTCAAAATGAGCGCCGCTCCGTCATTGGCAAATAGGGCGGAGACAACAGCCCCTAAGACCGACACATAGAGAAACATCCGCAGCCCGCTGCCTTTGGCCGCCATGGCCATATGCAGCGCGGCCCACTCAAAAAAACCGATACTGTCAAGAATCAATGAAATGATAATAATGGCGATAAAGGCAAGTGTCGCATTCCAGACGATTCCCGTCACTTCCGCGATATCGTGCAGGCTGACTGCTCCGGCGATCAAAGCGAGGACCGCTCCGCCGCAGGCAGACCAGCCGATTGATACATGTTTCGGCTGCCATATGACAAACACAAGTGTCAGCACAAAAATCATCGCTGATAAAACCGCAACTCCCAAGAATATATCCCCCTTACCGGCATGTAACAGTGACTTCTTTTTGCCGCAATGTCTGTAAAACTTCGTCCTTTTCATCTATCTGCTGCAGAATCGAGCAAACCAGCGCGTATTCCGGACCGGACGGATGAATGGCATAGTACCGCCACTGACCCTCGCGTCTTTCCCGCACAAGGCCGGCGTTCTTTAATTTCCGCAAGTGCTGGCTGATGCCGGGCTGACTTATATCAAAAATAGCCGTCAGCTCGCAGACACAATATTCCTTATCCTTCAGAAGCTTCAGCATCAAAAGCCTCGTCGGGTCGCTTAGAAGTTTGAGGCACTGGCTGATCCCTTCGGAACTTAAAGCATGATGCCTCCGTTCCATGCGCTCACTCCTTTTTTATACTATTATATAAGCAGATGTTTATATAAGTAAACGACAATATAAAAAAGCCGGCCTTGCACTTTTTGCAAAACCGGCTCATGTTTATTTTTGGAACAGTTTTTTCGCTTCATCCATTGCTAATTTATTTCCCAGTGCTGAATAATCAAGCCAAGGCTGATCGGCAATTTTATAGACGTGGTTTGCTTTCACGGCCTTCAGCCCTTTCCATACAGCGCTTTTTTGCAATTCTTTATAGGCTTGCTGTGATTTGTCGTCTCTGTTAACGACGACGAAAATCGCATCTGCGTTGTAATCAGGCAGAACTTCTTGAGAAATGACTTCATAAGGGCGGGAGGTGTTCATTTCTTTAATGCCGTCAGCCGGTTTCAGCTTCAGATCGTCAAACAGAATCGGTCCCATCGGACGGCGTGTGCTGAAGACGCGAAGCTCTTTTGCGTTCACGCGGATCGCCATGACTTTGGCGTTTTTCCCTAATTCCTTATTCATCATGGATCTGACTTGTTTTGTTTCATCTTCGTAATCTTGAATAAATGTTTTCGCTTCTTTTTCACGGTTGACGATTTTTCCGATATCTTTTAGATGATCGCGCCAAGTGCCTTTATCAAGGTCGAAAACGTGTGTGTTTCCGATTTTCTTGTATTTTGACACATCTTTTCCCGCAAATTCTTTATCAAGATAAATGTTGTCTGGATTCAGCTCAAGTAAGGCTTCCATATCCGGGTCTGAGGCAGGTCCGAGTTTTTTCGTGTCTTTCAGCTGATTTTTCACATGAGGGAGAAAATCTTTTAATTCTCCGCCCACGACGGAACCGGCAGGTGTAACGCCGAGAGCCAGCAGATCATTTGTCAGGTGAATGGACATCGAAGCGATTTTATGATCGCCGGATTTCTTTTTTGACTCCGGCTGTGTTGAATCGGATTGGCAGGCAGCCAATAAGAAAATACACATGAAACTGATGAGCGCAATTATTTTTTTCATGGGAATACTCCTTGTTTTATGATTTGATTTTCATGACGAGATAGAGAAAATACGGCGCGCCGATGGCTGCCGCAACCACGCCGGCCGGAATGGCGTTCGGCTGAAACAAAGACCGGCCGATGGTGTCTGCCGCGACAAGAATGACAAGTCCGATTAATCCCGCAATCGGAATAATATGCTGATGCATGGTGCCGACGAGCCGTCTTGCCAAGTGAGGGGCGGCAAAGCCGATAAAGCCGATTCCGCCGGCCATCGCGACGCTCGCGCAGGACAAGCCGACCGCTATGGCGATCAGCATGATCCTTTTTCTCTGCACGTGTGCGCCGAGCCCCGCGGCTGCCTGGTCACCGAGCATTAAAATATTCAAAGAGCGGGCGTTAAGCCATGCAAGCGGTGCGAGAATGCCGATCCAGGGCAATAGCGACCACACGTGAATCCAATCCCTGCCCCAGACGTTTCCCACCAGCCAGCGGGAAGCGAATGTATAAGTTTCTTCATTCAGTCGCAGCGACATAAACAATGTAACGGCGCTGAAGCCCGCGGAAACGGCGATCCCGACTAACAGCATGCGGATCGTTAAAAAACCGTTCAGCCTGTCGTACGTAAGCACTACGATCAGCAGGGCGGCGAGTGTTCCGCCCGCAAACGTAAACAGCGGGATGAACATCGATGCCTGCGCCTCCAGGGAATGAAAGAACGTGATATACATCATCAAACCGAAGGAAGCGCCGGCATGCAGTCCGAGAATGCCCGGATCGGCAAGCGGATTTCGGGATACACCCTGCAAAATAGCGCCCGACACTCCTAAACCGATGCCGGCCAGCATCGTCACCAGAATCCGGGGAAGCCGGTAATCGAATAAAACGGTTGTGCTTTGAAACGTGCCGTATCCGAACAGCGTTTTTCCCACCGTGAGAGGAGAAAGCCGGAATGAGCCCGTATGCAGCCCGATCAGAATAATGCAAACGGCGATGACCAGCAGAATGAGTCCTGCCGCCGCCGCTTTTTTTGTTTCTTTCTGCACTTTCATTTATAAGTCTCTCCCTTCCTTGCGGGCAATATAAAGAAAGAAAGGGACACCGACAAGTGCGACCATAATGCCTATCGCCAATTCCCTCGGGGGACTGACCGTGCGCGAGGCCAGGTCAGCCAAAATCAATAGAATCGCGCCGAGTAACGCGGACATCGGAATAATCAGCCTGTACGTAACGCCGACGATCTTTCGCGCGATATGGGGAATGACCAGCCCGACGAAGCCGATCGCGCCGGCAGCGGAAACAGACACACCGGCAAGAACGACGGC
Source organism: Bacillus sp. FSL R5-0443 (assembly GCF_038608285.1). Lineage (NCBI taxonomy): Bacteria > Bacillati > Bacillota > Bacilli > Caryophanales > Bacillaceae > Bacillus > Bacillus sp. FSL R5-0443. The sequence continues at coordinate 3,969,174 of NZ_CP152013.1, read as the reverse complement.
GATCATTAATCCGGCGGCACGCGTCAGAGCCGTGTTCACCCCTAAATTCGCCGCCACGTCATTTCCCATTGAGAGAAGGGTGACGGACCGGCCCATGAATGTCGCGAGAATGATGAAGACCGCAATCACGGGAACAAGGACTTGTAAATGAGTCCACTTGATCCCTGACACCCCGCCGGCGTACCAGAAGGCCAAATCCTGGCTTAAATCGTAATAAATCGCCACACCGGTACTGAGTGAATGTAAAAGAGCGGCCACGACCGCCCCGGCAAGCGTCACTTTTAAAGGTGTCATGCTGCCTTTTCCCGCCGCACTGATAAAGAAAATCAAGCCGGTGCTTGCCAGTGCTCCCAAAAATGACATCACCATCAGCAGGGCGTATGATAAATGAGGGAAAAAAGCAAAGCTGAGCGCAACAACAAACATGGCGCCCGCGTTTACGCCTAAGACTCCCGAATCGGCAAGCGGGTTTCTCGTGACACCCTGCATGAGGGCGCCGGCTGCGGCAAAAGCGGCTCCTGTAACGGCCGCCCCGAGCACCCTCGGAAGACGCAATTCATGAATGATCTGCTGGCCCGTTATATTCGGATTGTAATCAGCAACAGCCGACCAAACCGTATGTAAAGTAATGTCTTTCGCGCCGAATGAGACGGCGAAAAAAATAGATACAAGCAGCCCGATCACCGCGATCAGGAAGAAAACCCCGTTTTTTAAGATGCTGATCAGACGGTTTGCGGACCTGACAGAATCGCTCAAAAATCAATTCACCTACTTTTATGATCATTGTCCGGTATTTATTGAACATGAGAATCATTTTCATTTGAACCATCATATTATACCGAGCCGATTTTCAAAACGCAATAGAGCGTTCAACAATAATGTCCTTTTTTTCTCTCATGTTTATATTGTAAAAAAGAAGTGAAAAACGTGAAAGAGGAAATCGCTATATTCAGAAAGGAGGGAGGCAAATGGCGGGAGAACGAAAGCCTTTGCCGATTGAATTTTACCAGAGACCGTCAGTGGAGCTTGCCCCTTTATTGCTCGGCTGTCTCTTGGTGAAGGAGACGGATGAGGGAACGGCTTCAGGTTTTATCGTGGAAACGGAAGCTTATATGGGAGCGGAAGACCGGGCGGCGCACAGCTTCGGCAACCGGCGCACGAAACGGACGGAAATTATGTTCCATGAGGCGGGCCGCATTTATACATACGTCATGCACACTCATACATTAATGAACGTCGTCGCCGCGGACATCGGCATTCCGCAGGCCGTGTTAATCAGGGCGGCGGAGCCTCATGAAGGACAGTTCCTGATGGAGAGCAGGAGACCGGGCAGACCCCCGAGAGAGTGGACAAACGGCCCGGGAAAACTGACGAAGGCGATGGGCATTTCAATGAACGACTACAGCGGCATGATCACGGAACCGCCGCTGTATATTACGGAGGGCTTTACGCCTGAGCATATATCAACAGGCCCGAGAATCGGGATTGACAACAGCGGAGAAGCCCGGGATTATCCGTGGCGCTATTGGGTGACAGGGAACCGATATGTCTCACGCTGACCATGTTTATAAACGCTGATAACAGGGGAAAGACAAGGTAAAAGAAAGGGGATTCAGACATTGAAAAAATTTTTCAAAACGATTATCAAATGGGCGCCCGTCATCTATCCGATCATCAGAAAAATCATAAAAGAACGGAAGGCATCTAAGCGGAACCGCATGTCCGCATCCCGAACAGCCGGCTGATCCGGCTGTTTTTTTACGGGCTTGGCATCGGATTGCCGCATTGACTTGAAATCCTCCCCATTATAGAATTTACATACATTTACCCCTTCCTCATTCTTTTTGCCCATTTTTCACGTCTGCATCTGATCTGATAGGAGGTTTTTCTCATGCTTCATGGGCGGCTTCGTGAACTTCTGCGCTTGCTTTTAGCTGCTGAAACACCGGTTACAAGCTCAGTCATCGCTGCAAATGTAAAGGTAACGACGCGGACGGTCCGCAATGACATAAAGGAACTGCAAACCATTGTAGAAAAACACGGCGCATCCATTCAATCTGTCAGAGGGAGCGGCTATAAGCTGCTGATCCGGAATGAGCAGCCGTTTAAAAACTGGCTTCAGGACAATTTCCAGCAAAACAGCACCGTGCCGATTTTTCCCGATGAACGGATAGATTACCTTATGAAAAGAATGCTTCTGGCCGACGGCTACCTCAAGCTGGATGACTTGGCGGAAGAACTGTTCATCAGTAAATCCACACTTCAATCTGATTTAAAAGAAGTCAAAAAACGGCTCCGCCCCTATGACATCATTTTGGAAACAAGGCCGAACTACGGCTTTAAGCTGCGCGGCGAAGAGCTCCGCCTCCGTTATTGTATGGCGGAATACTTAGTGGACGACCGCGAGCCTGAGCCTGATCTCCTGAGTGAAAAGGCCGGTATTCTGCCGAAAGACGACATTCATGTGATCCGCACAGCCATTATGAAGCAGGTTCGAAACCATAAGATCCCGCTTTCTTTCTTCGGCCTGAACAATCTCATCATCCATATCGCCATTGCCTGCAAACGAATCCGGACAGAAAACTATGTATCTCTCATTCCGGAAGATCTTCATGATATTAAGCTTGAAACAGAATATCAGTCAGCGGAAGCCATCGTAAAAGAGCTTGAATCTGCGCTTTCGGTCACCTTTCCCGAACAGGAAACCGCCTATATCGCCATTCACCTGCTCGGGACAAAGCGCATGACCCAGTCACAACTGGAAGGAAAAGAGCTTACAAGGCTGATAGACGGGGAAACCAGCCGTTTGACGGAGGCCATGATCGAAGCCATTGAGCGGGAGCTGAAGCTCGGAATCACGGACGACAATGAGCTGAAAGCGGGTCTTGCGCTCCACATCAAGCCGGCGATTAACCGAAACCGGTACGGAATGAACCTGAGAAACCCGATGCTCTCCGCCATAAAGGAAAATTATCCGCTCGCATTTGAAGCGGGAGTGATTGCGGGAATCGTGATCAAGGAGCAAACCGGCATTGATATTCATGAGAATGAGATCGGATATTTGGCGCTTCATTTCGGAGCCGCCATTGAAAGGAGAAAGACGGAACGGCCGCCTAAACGCTGCTTGATTGTCTGTGCGTCCGGCGCCGGCAGCGCACAGCTTTTAAGAGAAAAGCTCCGTTCCCGGTTCGCAAAGCGTCTTGAAATCGTCGGAACGGCTGATTACTGCAGCCTTGACCAGCTTTCCTTTGAGTCGATTGATTTTGTGGTCAGCACAGTGCCGATCAAAAAAGACCTGCCCGTTCCCGTATTAAAGGTTCATACGCTGTTGGGCGGCGGGGATTTTACAAAAATCGACGCCATGCTGGAAGAAAAGCGGGAACAATTGAACTTTCTGAAACCGGAGCTGGTATTTTTGCAGCAGGATCTGGAGACGAAGGAGGACGTCATCCGTTTTCTCGGACAGCAGGTTGCAGAAGCCGGCCTCGCTTCTGATTCTCTGACCGATTCTATTTTTGAAAGGGAAGCGATTTCTCCTACGAGTTTCGGCAATCTTACGGCGATTCCGCACCCGCTCGTTCCGCAGACAGACACGACGTTTTGGGCGGTATGTACGCTGAAGAAGCCGATTGACTGGGCGGATAAGCGTGTCCAATTTGTCTGCCTGCTCTGCGTCGAGAAAGAAAGCAAAGCCGACCTCCAGCATATGTACAAATGGCTCGGCGGGATGTTAGATGATCCGGCCGCGGTAAGCCGTCTCTTAAAATGCACAACCTATCAGGAGGTTTTACGAGTATTCAGAGACAAACGATCAGAGAAAGACCGGGATACACCTTTTTTCCGTTAACAGCGGAAAAAGCCTGAGTAGTTATGAAAGCGATTTCATAATATGATGGTACTAACATCGAGACATACAAAATATCAAACTTTCAGGAGGTCTTTTACATGAATATATTACTCGTTTGTGCAGCAGGGATGTCAACAAGCTTACTCGTCACCAAGATGGAAAAAAGCGCGCAGGAACAAGGAAAAGAATATAAAATCTGGGCGGTGTCAGGCGATTCAGTCAACCAGCATATTGATAAAGCGGACGTATTGCTGCTTGGGCCTCAAGTCCGTTATTTGCTTCCGCAGCTGAAAAAATTGGGTGAATCAAAAGGAGTGCCGGTTGAAGTCATCAATACCGTCCATTACGGCACATGCAACGGAGCGGAGGTTCTGAAATCAGCGGAACAGCTCGGAAACGCATCGTAGAAAGGGGCGGGCCGTGTGAATAAGGTGAACCAGTTTTTAGAAGAGAAAGTCATGCCCATTGCCGGAAAAATTGCCTCCCAGCGGCATCTGCAAGCATTGCGTGACGGGATCATCCTCACCATGCCGCTTATTATCATCGGTTCATTTTTTCTGATCATCGGCAACCTGCCGATTCCGGGATATGCGGATTTCATGGCAAAGACGTTCGGAAGCGCCTGGTCTCAAAAACTGCAATATCCGGTTGATGCGACCTTTGAAATCATGGGTCTTGTCGCCGCTTTCGGAATCGCCTACCGCCTGGCCGAAAAATACGGGGTGGACGCTTTATCGGCCGGTGCGATATCTTTGGCGGCGTTTCTCTTGGCAACGCCGTACAAAGTTCCGTTTCTGCCTTCCGGCGCCAAAGAGGAAATCATGGTCGGCGGCGGCATCCCGCTGTCTCTCATGGGAAGCAAAGGGCTGTTTGTCGCGATGATCATCGCCATGCTGTCGACGGAAATTTACCGCCTGATCATCCAGCGGAATTTCGTCTTCAAAATGCCGGACGGCGTGCCTCCTGCGGTCAGCAAATCGTTTATCGCTTTAATTCCCGGTTTTGCCGTCATCTTTCTGATCTGGGGCGCGCGTTTAATTGTCGAAGCGACACCGTTTGAAAGCCTTCATAACATTGTAAGCGTTGTACTGGGGACACCGCTCTCGATTCTTGGGGGAAGTCTCGGCGGAAGCCTGATAGCCGAAGCGGTTCAAATGCTCTTGTGGGCGTGCGGATTACACGGGGCGAACATAGTCGGCGGCGTCATGGCGCCGATCTGGTTCGGAGCGATGGATGCCAACCGGATTGCGTTTCAGGCGGGCGATGCGCTTCCGAATATTTTCACCCAGCAGTTTTTTGAAATCTGGATCAACATCGGCGGAAGCGGCGCGACACTGGCGCTCGTGGTCACCATGTTTCTCCGTTCGCGAAGCAAGCAGATGAAGCAGCTTGGGAAACTCGCCATCGGGCCGGCCGTCTTTAATATTAATGAGCCGATTATTTTCGGAATGCCGATCGTCATGAACCCGATGCTTCTCATTCCGTTCATTATCACACCGCTTGTCACACTGGTCCTTACCTATATCGGCATGAGCACTGGCCTCGTCGCCAAACCTGCCGGCATTGCCGTCCCATGGACGATGCCGCCGATTTTCTCCGGCTATCTTGCCACGGGCGGAAAAATATCAGGGGCTGTCATGCAGGCGATTAATATCATCACAGCCTTTATCGTGTACTATCCGTTCTTCAGAATGTGGGATTCGCAAAAGCTGAAAGAAGAAAACGAACTTGAACAATCGCAGGCGCCAGCCGTACAGGGAGACGAAAAAGCCGTGCTGTAGAGAAAGGGAGTGAAACACATGAATGAAAAAATGGAACAGACCATTTTTCAGATCATCCTGCATGGCGGCAACGGCAGAAGCGCATCAATGGAAGCCATTGCCGCCGCAAAGCGGGGGGACAGAGCCATGGCGGAAGAAAAGCTTCAGGAAGCCGCAAGGGAACTGACGGAAGCCCATCATTATCAGACAGAACTGATCCAAAATGAAGCCGGCGGAGAAAAAACAGACATGACGCTTTTAATGGTGCATGCGCAAGATCATTTAATGAATGCCATGACCGTGAAAGACTTGGCCGCTGAGTTAGTCGAGATTTACGAAAAAGTGAGTCTGCAAGGGGGAGCAAAAATATGACAAAAGGAATTAAAATTGTAACGATCGGCGGAGGTTCAAGCTATACACCGGAGCTTGTGGAAGGCATCATTAAACGCTATGAGGAACTGCCTGTCAGAGAATTATGGCTCGTCGACATTCCCGAAGGCGAGAAAAAACTCAATATCGTCGGCACGCTTGCAAAACGCATGGTCGAAAAAGCGGGTGTTCCGATAGAGATTCACCTGACGCTTGACCGGAGAGAAGCCTTGAAGGATGCGGATTTCGTAACGACTCAATTCCGCGTCGGCCTTCTTGAGGCCCGCGCCAAAGATGAACGGATTCCGTTAAAATACGGCGTAATCGGCCAGGAGACAAACGGTCCGGGCGGTTTATTCAAAGGGCTGCGCACCATCCCGGTTATTCTGGAAATCGCGAAAGACATCGAAGAGCTTTGTCCGAATGCTTGGCTCGTGAATTTCACAAACCCTGCCGGCATGGTTACCGAGGCCTTACTCCGCTACTCGAATCTCACAAAAGTCGTCGGCCTCTGCAATGTGCCGATCGGCATTAAAATGGGCGTCGCAAAAGCATTGGACGTGGATGTCAGCCGGATCGAAGTGCAATTTGCCGGGCTGAATCACATGGTCTTCGGATTAGATGTTTTCTTAGACGGCGTCAGCGTGAAAGATCAAGTCATTGAAGCCATGGGAGACCCGGAAAACGCCATGACGATGAAAAATATTTCAGGCGCGGAATGGGAGCCTGAATTCCTGAAGGCGCTCGATCTGATTCCTTGCGGCTACCACCGCTATTATTTCAAAACGAAAGAAATGCTCGAGCATGAAATAGAAGCGTCACAGACGGAGGGCACACGCGCCGAGGTCGTACAGAAGGTTGAGAAAGAACTGTTCGAACTGTACAAAGATCCGAATCTCGCCATCAAACCGCCGCAGCTTGAAAAACGGGGCGGAGCGTACTACAGTGACGCGGCCTGCAACCTGATCAGCTCCATCTATAACGACAAACATGATATCCAGCCCGTCAATACGATAAACAACGGCGCGATCGCCAGCATTCCGAATGACTCAGCGGTCGAAGTGAACTGTGTTATGACGAAAGACGGTCCGAAACCGATCGCCGTCGGTGATCTGCCGGTGTCTGTCCGCGGACTCGTCCAGCAAATCAAATCATTTGAGCGTGTCGCCGCTGAAGCAGCCGTCACGGGAGATTATCAAACGGCGCTACTTGCGATGACGATCAATCCTCTCGTCCCGTCAGACTCCGTGGCAAAGGCCATTCTGGATGAAATGCTTGAGGCCCACAAAGAACATCTGCCTCATTTCTTTAATTCGATTGAAGCATAAGAGCAGTAAAAAAACCCGGATTCGCTTCCGGGTTTTTTGCTTATTTTGTTTCGCTTAGTGAGGCGACTTCCGTCGTCCAGCCGAACACGTCGGCTTCCGCGCCTTTTTGAATGCCTGTAATGGTATCATACAATTTCTTCGAGATCTCTCCGGTTTCACCGCTGCCGATGACAAGACTTTCATCATTCCAGATCAGTTCGCCGACCGGAGAAATGACCGCAGCCGTACCGGTTCCGAATGTTTCTTCCAATCGGCCGTCACGATGCGCCTGGATGATTTCATCGATCGAAATCTTCCGCTCAGACACAGTCAGTCCCCAATGTTTGAGAAGGGTGATGACGGAATTTCTCGTAATTCCTTCAAGAATGCTTCCGTTCAGCTCCGGCGTCACGATCTCGCCGCTGATCTTGAAGAAGATGTTCATGCTGCCGACTTCTTCGATGTATTTTTTCTCAATGCCGTCAAGCCATAAAACCTGGGAAAATCCCTTCTCTTCCGCAACCTGCTGCGCTTTCAGGCTTGATGCGTAGTTGCCGGCGGTTTTCGCGTTTCCGGTGCCGCCTTTGACGGCGCGCACGAATTCGTTTTCCACGGCGATTTTTACCGGTTTAATGCATTCTTTGTAATAAGAGCCGACCGGGGAAAGAATGATAAACAGCTTGTACGTATGGGATGCCGCTACACCGAGGAAAGGCTCAGTCGCAATGATAAACGGACGGATATAAAGGGAAGTGCCTTCCGCTTTCGGAATCCAGTCTTTGTCGATGGCTACGAGCTGTTTCAGGCCTTCAAGAACAAGCTCTTCATCAATGAGCGGGATGCAAAGGCGGTCATTTGACTGGTTCAGGCGCTCCATATTTTTCTCCGGTCTGAACAGAAGCACTTCCTGATCCTTCGTTACATACGCTTTAAGCCCTTCAAAAACGGTTTGGCCGTAATGATAAACCATGGCCGCAGGATCCATTGAGATGGACTGATAAGGGATAATTCTCGGATCATACCAGCCTTGATCGGCGTCGTAATCCATAACAAACATATGGTCGGTGAAAATTCTGCCGAACGCAAGGTCATGGGGGTCCGGTTTCGGTTTTTTGGCTGAAGTCAATTCAACACGAATATCTTGTTTCATAATGTTCTGTCTCCCTATTGGTGTTATTGTCAAACTTATTTGAAAATAATTTATATTCTATTGTATACCTTCAACAAATATTCGCAATAGTTTTCCTCAAATTTGTGAAAAAATCAAAATCACATAAAAAGCAGGGGAGAGAATGCCCCCTGCGTGTTCGTTTTTACGTATTCTGTCATCACCGTGCTCAGTGAACCGTCACCTTGCCGGTTTTGTAAAACTGCTCCATTGCTTTATCGACGTACACCCAGCCCTTCCAGGCGATATGGATGGTGTCTTTCATAAAGTACGGATCATATTCGTGCCCGGATAAGTCGGCAACCTGAAAGCCCTTCGCTTTAATTTGCTTAGTGACTTTTTTGTAGTAATCAGTCCGGCCTTTTTTCGGGAAGCCGGTGTAGTCATACCATTTTCCGTTGACCGGAATAACCACGAACATCGGTTCAGCGCCTGCATCTTTCAGAATGTCCAGCATATCCTCAAAGTCGTGATATTCGACTGATTTGGCGTATGTTCTTCCTTTGTTGATTCCTTTCACTCTCTTTACTTTCTTCTTAATCTTTTTATAAGAAGCGTCATCGATATAGAAAGGATTGGACTTGGAGCTCCGTTCTCCTAATTGAGCGGCGGCTGTTTTTAACTCTGACCACGATTTCCCTTTCAGGTTTTCAGAGATCGTCCGTTCAGGGCCCTTGTTTTCTCCCATTGAATAATAAAGATCTTTTTTCTCAAGCAGAGAATAATAAGCTTTGGCAGCCGGCATGACCGCTTTCACTTTCCATGATTGTCCGTTGACCATTCCCTTGTACAATTCAGAAAGGACGGCATCATGCTGAACGACTTTAAAACGGAGCATGCGCTTCATCATGTTCTTTTTGACCGCGGGATCAATCTGGTTATTAAATGCTAAATCCAATGCCTGAAGTGATGAAAAATTCGGCGCAAAGTGCTGTTCATCAGAACCTTTTTTGATAAACCATTGCGGAGAAACAATGAATACCAGTTTTTTGCCCTTCAGCTGCTGATAATGCGCCGCAAAGTTCACGGCGTGTATCAAGGATTGGTCCCCGCCTTTTCCGACAAGATAAGGCGTAAAGCCTTGGTTGTTCACTTGGAAATAGTTGGACGGGTGAAACTCATCCAGTCTTGAAAGCTCGGAAGAACCGAAAATCGGCAGATACTTCGAGTCTTCGAACATTTTGTTTTGAAGATAGAGTCCCTGGAACATATTCGGATTTAAGGCTGCCGCCGACTCTTCGACACGTTTTTCAGGAATGAAGCGCGTAAGCCATGAAGCCGGAACTGCGATAGCTCCGACAAACAGGACGAACGCTAAAATAATTGGTCCAAAGAAACGCTTTTTCATTTACTTCAACTCAGTCAGTTTGTTTACAATGTTGTTTGGCGTATTCCACTCGTCACGGTCAAATTCAGTGATCGGCACTGTAATGCCGAAGCGGTTTTCGATGGCGACCAGCAGCTCTACAGTTCCGAAAGAATCAAGCAGTCCTTCTTCAAAGATTTCAATATCAGGATTTTCTTTCACAGCGTCCTCCTGACAAACTTCAGCTAATACGTCTAATACTTCCTGTTTAAATTCCATGTGTTTTCAATCTCCTTTAGTGATGAAATGGTTTTCCTGAGAAAATATAAAATCCGAAACATACGAAATGGAATGTGATGACGATGGCTAAAAAGGCCGTAAAACGATTGGCGGGCAGCCACTTGTATTTCTTATTCCATTTCTCAAAAAAGTTATACCCGGTCATTAATACGGCGTGGTACAGGCCGTATACAATATATTGCAGGGCGAGTCCGTGCCAGACGCCCATCAGCATGAACAGCAGGAAATACCCGATGTTTGAGACGGCCATCCGGTTCTTTATCCATTTTTTCTTTGTCATCCAGAAAACAAAGCGCATAAATACGTAGTCTCTGAACCAGAAGGATAAGGACATGTGCCAGCGGTTCCAGAAGTCTTTAATGTTTTTGCTGATAAACGGCTTATTAAAGTTTTCCGGAGATTTGATACCCATGATATAGCTTACACCGACGGCAAACATCGTGTAACCCGCAAAATCAAAAAACAGGTACAAGCTGTATCCGTACATGTACAGCACATTACCCCACAGTTTGCTGTGGGTGATATGAGACAGATTCATAATGAAATACGTGTTAATCGCATATCCGATAATGAATTTGTATAAGAAACCGATAAAAATTTTATGAATGCCGGTATACAGTAAATCAGCGTATTCTCCCTTTGTCCATACTTTCTGTTCGTCCTTGGCAAATCTGCGGTATCTGTCGATCGGACCGGAAGAAATGGTCGGGAAAAACATAATAAAGTACAAAAGGCGGTGAAGCGGCATTTTTTCTTTAATCAGCCCGTCTCTCGTTTCCATGATCAGCTGGACGCCTTTAAATGTCAAATAAGAAATTCCTAAGAAACTGATCAGGTTATGAACCGGGTGATGAGGCGCCGGCGGAAAGAAAAACGGCCATAATTTAGATAAGAACAGGGGTAAAATGGACGCGATCACGGCCATACTGAAGACAAAGCCGCTGTTGGCTTTCAGTCTGTAAGCGAGATAACCCCTGATTAAAAGCACCTGCCACAGCGTAAAGATACATAGTGCGATCACGCCGTGCAGATCATGCGCGAAAATCAAAGCCAATACGATGATGGATATAAACATGTTGTATCCTTGGAATCTCTTGCCGTTCAGCCCTAAAATAATCGTCGGCAAAAGAAGGATTCCAAGTAAGATAAAGAAGAAAAACGAGCTGTAAGGCGTCATACAAGAACCTCTTCGCCAATGCGTTTACGGTCGATTTTTCCGTTCGCAGTCATTTGAATGTGATCCTGATAAATGAATTTTCTCGGAATCATGTAGGCCGGAAGCGAAGCGGCCAGTTCTTTCTTAATGGCGCTTGTCAGCTGGAATTCTTTTTCAAAATCATGTTTTTCAGGCACGATGGCGGCAATTAAATATTCGACAGGTCCGTTAGGCTGATACGGGATGACAACCGCCGTGCGCACATATTGAGACTGCCTTACATGTACTTCGATTTCCTCCAGCTCCATGCGGTAGCCGTGAAGCTTAATCTGGAAATCAAGGCGTCCTTGGCAGAAAATCTGACCATCCTGAACATAACCGGCATCACCCGTGTGATATGCCCACTGGCCGTCGATCGGGAAAAACGCTTTTTCCGTCAGAGAAGGTTCTCCGAGATAGCCTTTGCTTACGCTCGGGCCCGCGATGATGATTTCCCCTTTTTCTCCGTCCGGAAGCTTATTCCCGTTTTCATCCATGATGAAGATATCCATATCGGGTTTTGCAAAACCGACAGGCAGAGATTCATTTTCATCAATGATCTGCTGCGTGATTTCAACGGAGGTGACGGCAACCGTTGTTTCAGTCGGGCCGTATGTATTGAATACGCGGGCCTTCGGAAAACGGTTTAACAGCTCCTGTGCCACGGCAGCCGGAAGCGCTTCTCCGCAAAACATAAATACTTCTGCCTCAGGCAGGAGCTCCTGCGTAAAGCCGGGGTCCATCAGACACATTTGGACGAAAGACGGCGTCGATGTCCAGACGTTCAGTTTGGATTTCTCCAGCTCTTCAAATAGTACTTTCGGTTTATTGATTTTGTCTTTCGTTACGCAATGCAGTGTACCTCCCGTTTGAAGCGAAGGGAAAATGTCCATGACAGATAAATCAAAAGAAAACGGAGCTTGGTTTAAGAATGTCTTACCCTCGCCCACAGGAAAATCCCTGCAGATCCAGTCAGTGAAGCTTTGCAGGTTATCAGCCGATATCTGCACGCCCTTCGGATTTCCCGTGCTGCCGGACGTGTAAATAATGTAAAACGTATCCAGCTCTTTTACCCAGTTCTCACGGCTGAGGTCTGCATCTCCGTCAGCTGCAAGCTCTTCGGGCGTAACGGTTTTAATCAGATTGCTTCCCGTATCGACTGCATCGCCCGATACGCTGATAAGCAGCTCTGCGCCTGAGCTTTCAATGATTTTGACGATCCGCTCCGCCGGAATGGAAACATCGACAGGGATGTAAGGGCGGCCCGCTTTGACGCTTCCTAAGAAAGAAACGATCATATTCGACTCCATATGTCCGTAAACCAGGACAGGCGCTTTCGAACCGTCAGCTGTATGTTTTTGAATGCCGGACGCAACCCGCTCCGACAAATCCCATAATTCCCCGTAAGTGAGGGAATGATCTAAGGAACGAAACGCTTCGGCCTGCGGCTTGGCGTCTGCGTATGTTTTTATAGCATCAAGTAGTTTCATAGTTATCCTCCCCGATTAGAAATCGTTGTAAATATAAGTGCCGGTATTCGCTGTATGAAATCCATACATCCAAAAGAGCAATACTAATATCAGAAAATAAAAGCCCGTATGAAACGTCCATTTGATCAATGTATTTTCATAAGCACGTTTTAATTTTTGCATCATATTCAAAATTCCTTCCCCGCGTATTCAATAATTACACCAGTATATGACGATTAGATTAACAAAAAGTTTCAAAATATGTCTAATATCCTAAGCTTAAAATTTCCTTAAAAATGAATGAGAAACAAAAGGATGGAAAACACGCATGTATAAATTGGCAAATGATCATACTAAAAAGGCGCTGTTCAGGCGGGATTTTTAACTTATCGTAAATATAAACGAGGTAAAAAAAATTTGGCGGCTTTTTCTTAAGCAGGCTTGTGCCGAACCCCAATGGAGAAGGGCGAAAAGCCGTTTCCGGCAGGATAGCCGATAAAGCGCCGCATCTTGTGAAATGAGGAAGAAATTATTATGATAGATAAGGTAGCAGAAAACGTGAAAACCCCAATTCAACACTACTGTTATCGGCTGACTGTGAAAGCCTTTTAATAGAAAGGAAGAGGAAAATGAATCAAAACAATATGGGGGGCAGCCAAAAGACGCCCGAGAAAGAAAGCATGGGCCGCATTTTGTGGCAGCTAACCCGCCCTCATACATTGACGGCATCGTTTGTGCCCGTACTTCTCGGCACCGTATTGGCGATGTTTTACGTAAAGGTTGATTTCCTGCTGTTTTTGGCCATGCTGTTTTCCTGCCTTTGGATCCAGATCGCCACGAACTTATTCAATGAATATTACGATTTTAAACGCGGTTTAGATACGGAAGATTCCGTCGGTATCGGCGGAGCGATCGTCCGCCACGGCATGAAGCCGAAAACAATTCTGCAGCTGGCGCTCGGCTCTTATGCGATTGCCCTCGTGCTCGGTGTTTATATCTGCATGAGCAGCAGCTGGTGGCTTGCGGTTATCGGCCTTGCCGGCATGCTGATCGGCTATCTGTATACCGGCGGCCCGCTGCCGATTGCGTATACACCGTTCGGGGAACTGTTCTCCGGCATTTGCATGGGCTCTGTATTTGTCCTTATTTCTTTCTTCATTCAGACAGGCAGAATTAATGAACAGAGCATTTTGATTTCCATCCCGATCGCCATCTTGGTCGGAGCCATTAATCTGTCCAACAATATCCGTGATATTGAGGAAGATAAAAAGGGCGGACGTAAAACCCTGGCCATTTTGATGGGGCATAGAGGGGCCGTTATGATACTGGCCGCATCTTTTGCCATCGCTTACATCTGGATTGTCGGTCTTGTCATCATGGGTTACACAAGCCCGTGGCTGTTCCTGGTCTTCCTGAGCGTGCCGAAACCCGTTCAGGCCGTGAAAGGCTTTGTGAAAAACGAAATGCCGATGAACATGATTATTGCGATGAAATCAACGGCGCAAACCAATACATTCTTCGGATTCCTGCTTTCCATCGGACTCCTGATCAGTTATTTCCGCTGATCAAATGAAAGGGCAAATGCCATAACCGGCATTTGCTTTTTTTTATGACATAATCTTCACGATATTGTAAAGAACCTGACCGCGGACTGACCCGTCTCATATATGGACAGCAAAGCAAGGAGATGAAAAAAATGGACTTGTCAACAGCCCATATGGATGATTTGAAAACGGTCATGGAAGATTGGAAAAATGAATTATTAGTTTATAAATTCGCTTTAGATGAGCTGGATACGAAGTTTTCTATCATCAGCCAGGAATATAATCTGATTCACGGGCATAACCCGATCGAGCATACAAAATCACGCGTAAAAAGTTTCGAGAGTATCGTCAATAAACTGATGCGCAAAGGCTGCGATGTGACGACGCAGGAAATGAAAGAGCATATTCATGATATTGCGGGTGTCAGGATTATCTGTTCCTTTATTTCCGATATTTATAATGTCGCTGAGGTTTTGAAGCAGCATAAGGACCTGAAGATCGTAAAGGTGAAGGATTATATCAAACACCCGAAGCCGAACGGCTACCGCAGCCTGCATTTGATTATTGAAATTCCCGTTTATTTGACGAATCGTGTGGAATATGTGAAGGCGGAAATTCAAATCCGCACCATCGCCATGGATTTTTGGGCGAGTCTTGAACATAAAATTTATTACAAATTAAATAACGAAGTCCCAAAGCATCTGACCGACGAGCTGAAGGAAGCGGCGGACATCGCCCATTATTTAGACGAAAAGATGCTTGGGATTAAGAAAGAAGTCGATTAAACGATTGACGCATCACAACCAGCCGGACCGCTTTTATGTGCAGTCCGGCTGGTTGTTTTTATGTTTACGTGTTTTCGCTTTCCTGCGCGATATATTCTGACGATGATTCAGGCTGAAATCCTGATTGAATTTGAACAGGGAATGCAAAAGATATCAAATTGCAAACAGCACATTCCCGCAGAAAAAATGTGTAAGATCGAGGTTTACTTTTTTAAAAAAGGGAAAGACATTTGTACAACAAAAAGGGAGATGAATATCAGTGGGAAAGAATGAAACAATGCATATCGTATCATGTGCCGATGATCATTATGCTCGTCATTTGGGTGGGATGTTCGCTTCTTTATTGATGAATATGGATAAAACAAGGGATGCAAAATTATATGTAATCGACGGCGGAATTACTGCCGAAAACAAGGACAAGCTTGAACAGACCGCGATGTCATTCGGGACGCCGCTTGAATTTTTAGAAGTAGACGCTGATCAATACAAGCATGCAGTCGAAAGCAGCCACATTACAAAAGCGGCTTATTACCGCATTTCCATCCCTGATTTAATTAAGGATAAGTCCGTAAAGCGGATGATTTACATTGATTGCGATGCAATTGTGATGGAAGATATTTCGGTTTTATGGGACTTGGATATTTCCCCGGCAATAGTTGCGGCAGTAGAAGACGCCGGACAGCATGAAAGACTGAAAAAAATGAATATCAGCGAAACTGCCAAGTATTTTAATTCCGGCATTATGATTATAGATTTCGAACCTTGGAGAAAACAAAATATTTCCGAAAAGGTGATTGATTTTATCAACGAAAACAGCTCGGAGGATTTTCTCGTGTTTCATGATCAGGACGCGCTTAACGCGATCTTATATGATCAATGGCATGAACTGCATCCGCGCTGGAACGCGCAGACGCATATTATCATGAACGAGAAAACGCCTCCTGAACTGATCGACCGTATACGTTACAGAGAAACACGTGCCGAACCGGCCATCGTCCATTTCTGCGGCAGCGACAAGCCTTGGAATACAGGCACCTCGCACCCGTATCGTGATCATTATTTCCGATATATGTCCTTTACGAAATGGAACACGATCGGCCGCCCGGCCATGAACCAATAGGCAGGTGTGATGAAACGCTTGTGAAGCCGTTATCCGGCTCATAAGCGTTTTTTGCTATTTCACCCGAATCGCACGCACGCGTTTTTGCAGGCCGGTCTTTTCGGCAGACGGCTTCAATCGGCTGACTGCCGTTTGCGCCGCTGATTTTGCTTTTTTCGTCTTTGTTTTTTCAGCCGTTTTTACTTTGTCTCTAGCCTGCTGCCGGTTGAGTTTATCTTTTATCCGGTCAAGCCGTTTTTCCAGAGCGTTTTTTTCTTTTCCCGGCTGGATTTCGCTGACTGCTTTTTGGGCTTTTGCGGTGCTGGCCTCAGAGGTCTTTTTTTCCGCCTGCTTGACGCTGGCCTCAGCTGTTTTCAAAAGGCTTGAGTTGACAGCGTTAAGCCGCTTTTGCAGCCCTTTTTTCTCTGAACCGGCCGGTAATTTGCGAATGGCGCTTTGTGCGGCATTGACGGCGGTTTTTTTCTTTTGTTTTTCGGCAGTCCGGACTTTGTCTCTTGCGTCCGTCACATTTCTTGCCGTCTGAACTTTATTGATCCGGGACTCGAGAGCGGTTTTTCCCTTTGACTTGGACAGCTTGCTGACGGCCGTTTTTGCTTGATTGATATCTGCCTGTTTTTTCGTCTTTTCCGCTTTTATTACGGCCCGTTCGGCAAAGCTCTTTTGCTTTACATGATATTGCACCAGGCCGTACCCAAATCGGCTGTCACGTCCGGGAGCGCCCAGATCTTTGACGTTTTGCTGCATCTGCTGCCGGAGCTGTGTATTTGTTTCCTCGGGATATTTCTGCCTGAGCAGCGCGAACATGCCGGTGACGTGGGGCGCGGCTTGAGATGTGCCGTCAGCCGTGGCGTACATTTGATTCAGATACGTGCTCGTAATATTGGTGCCGGGTGCGGCAAATTCAATTTGTTTTCCGGTCGTGGAAAAAGCCGCGAGCCCGTTTTTTTCAGTTGACGCTGAGACTGCCGTTACGCTGCTGTAGGCACCCGGATAATTGACGGGTTTTTTGTTGCCGTCGTTTCCTGCGGCGGCTACGATCACGATTCCTTTTTTGTATGCTTTATCTACGGCGTCGTGAAGAATTTTACTGTCTGCGTTAGTTCCGAGGCTCATATTGATGATGTCCATTTTATTGGCGATCGACCAGTCGATCGCTTTAAGAAGGCTTTTAAGATCCCCTGCACCCTTTCTGTCTAATGCCTTAACCGCATATAACCGGACATCCGGCGCGATGCCGTCAATGCCGTATCCGTCATGTTTGGCCGCAATGATTCCGGCGACATGCGTCCCGTGTCCGTTGTCATCTTTGTATGAGGAAGTATAGCTGACTGCGGAATAGCCTCCTGCAATGGACAGATCATCATGAGGATAAATGCCGCTGTCAATGACAGCCACTTTCACCTTTTTTCCCGTCAAGCCTTCTTTCCACGCCTGCTTGACCTGAGTCGGTTCTATATCCCATTGCGGCAGCGCGTAACTGCTGCTTTGGGCCGCTGATAACGGGCGGATATCAGAACCGCCTGCTGCCTGAAAGGATACATTGTCTTCTACATATAAGATGTCAGGGTCCTGTTTCAGGTCTTTCACGGTTTGTGAATCGGCTGACACGGCGACTGCCGGGAGATGCTGATAGGTCTGTTCCACATCCGCTCCGCTGTCTATGGCGGATTCTTTGCCGTTTTGATTTTTGTACACCACGATAACGTCCCGGTCGTGCGTCTCGGCGTGCGCGGGCGCCGCGGCGGAGAACAGGCCGACGCACAAGGCCGCGGCCATTATCGGTTTCAGGGTGTGATACATTGCAATTCCCCCTTTTTCTTTATATATCGGCAGTGCGGAATTCTTTTTTTCCTGAGGGATAAGGAAAATTTCTGTATGCAAATGTAAGCGTTTCCAAAATATGATGGAGAAAATGCTTTAAGACATCTGCGCAATGAACTCAAAAAGGGGGTTTTTGATAAATGAGCACGTTCAATCGGGTCATGGAAGAAAAAATCATGCCTGTCGCCGGAAAAGTCGCCGGCCAAAGGCACTTAAGAGCTTTGCGGGACGGCATTATTTTGACGATGCCGCTTATCATCATCGGATCGGTTTTTCTGATTCTGACGAGTCTTCCGATTCCCGGTTATGCCGATTTTATGGCTGGTCTTTTCGGTGAAAATTGGGTTGAAAAGCTCGGGTATCCCGTGAATGCGTCCTTTGACATTATGGCGCTTGTCGCCGCCTTTGGGATTGCCTACCGGCTTGCGGAAAGCTATGAGGTGGATGCCCTGTCGTCGGGAGCCATTGCCCTTGCCGCCTTTTTATTGGCGACGCCGTATCAGATTCCGTTTATTCCTGACGGCTCGGCAACAGAGATTATGGTGGGAGGCGGCATTCCGATTTCGCTGCTCGGAAGCAAGGGTCTGTTTGTCGCGATGATCATTGCAATGCTGTCTACGGAAGTGTACCGGTTTATCATACAAAGAAATATCGTCATTAAGATGCCTGACGGAGTGCCGCCTGCGGTCAGCAAATCGTTCGTTGCGCTCATCCCCGGTTTCATTGTTATTACGCTTGTATGGCTGGCCCGTCTGTTTATTGAAATAACTCCTTTTAAAAGCCTCCACAATGTCGTAGGCGATCTGCTGGGCACCCCGCTGTCTATTCTGGGCGGGAGTCTCGGCGGAAGTCTTATCGCCGAATTCGTGCAAATGCTGCTTTGGTCGTGCGGCATACACGGCGCGTCCATTATCGGCGGCGTCATGTCGCCGATCTGGTACGGGGCGATGGACGCCAACCGTTTGGCTTTTCAGGCGGGAGAGGCGCTGCCGAGCATTTTTACGACACAGTTCTTTCAAATATGGATTAATGTCGGCGGAAGCGGAGCGACGCTTGCCCTTGTGCTGACCATGCTTGTGCGTTCCAGAAGCAAACAGATGAAACAGCTCGGCCGTCTCGGCATCGGGCCCGCGATTTTTAACATTAACGAACCGATTATTTTCGGGATGCCGCTCGTCATGAATCCGCTGTTAATCGTGCCTTTTATCATTGCGCCGCTCTTGACCATTACGGCGACGTACATCGGGATGAGCACGGGGATGGTGGCAAAACCGGCGGGAATCGCCGTGCCGTGGACGATGCCGCCGCTGATTTCCGGTTATTTAGCGACGGGCGGGAAAATCTCCGGTTCGGTCATGCAGCTGATCAATCTCCTGATTACATTTATCATCTATTATCCGTTTTTCCGAATTTGGGATCTTCAAAAATGGAGAGAGGAACGGGCGGCGGAACAAAACGTCACTGAAGAAACATAAAAAAACGGGCGCTTTCGCCCGTTTTTTTTTAACGCTGGAAAAATTCAATCCATTCGCCGTCAGGTCCTTCAATGTAAAAGTAGCGGTACCCGTTCGGAAGCGTCGTGATTTCTTCATCGATAAATACGGCGCCCTGACGCTTCGCATGCGTGAACTCCGCCGCGATATCTTCAGTTAATAAAGCGAAGTGGTGAACTTTTCCTTCTGCGGGAAGCTCGCTGCTGTAGCCCTGGATCAGCTCAATTTCTGTCTCAGGCCCTTCCTGAAAGCCGAGAAAGGCAAGTTCAATAATGCCGTTCGTATGAGTGATACGATCCTTTAACTGCATACCGAGAACGTCTTGATAAAAGGCGATGGATGTTTCAATATCTTTGACCATAATGCCTGTATGGTCGATTCTTTTGGCTGTCATGGTTTTCCCCCTGTTTTGAATTTTTCGGGACAATGCGGTGTTGATCATGTTTTATGGTACGATAAGAGAAAGCAAAACGAAAGAGGAATGCACAATGAAGCTACTTACAGTGAAAGATACATTTGCCGGAAAGCTGAAAAAAGGATTCCCCCTGATTGAAAAAGACGCTCTGTCCGGAAGCTCTGCTCATTTAACAGAGGGCGATCTTTTTGATGTGACATCCGAGAAGGGTGAGTTTATCGGAAAAGGCTATTACGGTTTGCAGAATAAAGGAGTCGGCTGGGTGCTGTCACGCGCGAGAGATGAACGGATCGACGGACGTTTCTTTCTGGACAAGCTGAAAAAAGCGGCTGAAGCAAGAGCCCATCTGTTTAAGGCGCCCGACACGACGGCGTTCCGGCTGTTCAACGGTGAGGGCGACGGCATCGGCGGCGTCACGATTGACTTTTATGATGGTTATCTGCTGATTCAATGGTACAGTAAAGGCATTTACGCTTATAAGGACAGCATGATTGAGGCGATTGACGGACTGGAGCTTTCTTATAAAGCGATCTATGAAAAGAAACGATTCGATACTGCCGGGCAATACGTGGAAGACGACGATTTTGTCAAAGGCGAAAGAGGAGATTTTCCGGTCATTGTTCAAGAAAACGGCATACGGTACGCGGTGGATTTAAACGACGGGGCGATGACGGGCATTTTCTTAGACCAGCGTCATGTGCGCAAAGCGATTCGGGACAAGTATGCAAACGGCAGACGGGTGCTGAATACGTTCTCTTATACGGGGGCATTTTCCGTTGCGGCGGCGCTTGGAGGAGCTGAGAAAACGACCAGCGTCGATGTCGCCAACCGCAGTCTCGCAAAAACGATTGAACAGTTCAGCGCCAACGGAATTGATTATGAGGCGCATGACATTAAAGTCATGGATGTTTTCAAATACTTCGGCTATGCGGAGAAAAAAGGGCTGGAGTTTGACCTCATCATCCTTGATCCGCCTTCTTTCGCCCGCACAAAAAAACGGACGTTCAGCGCGGCGAAAGATTATAAAAATCTGCTGAAGGAAACGATCGCCATCACCGCAAAAAACGGCATCATCGTCGCTTCGACAAACAGCAGCGCCTTCAATATGAAGAAATTTAAAGGCTTTATAGAGACCGCCTTTAAAGAAACAAATGAGCGTTACGACATTTTGGAAGAATACACGCTTCCGGAAGATTTCAAAACGATTCCCGCGTTTAAAGAAGGGAACTATTTGAAGGTTGTTTTCTTGCGGAAAAAATAGGATGATCATTTATAGCGTGGAAAGAGGGGAAAAGAAAACCCTCTTCCATCGCGTTAATACGGGATAAAATAATCTTCATATCTTAAAGAAACAACCCGCTATTACTTAGTATTTCATCTGTGCCAAGTAAAGTGGCCTCACTAATCCCCACATTGTTGGCTTTCATGAAGGATTGCACCGCTTGGTAGCCAACCGCATAACCTGCAAACGGTGATAAGCCGACAGGCTGATAACCTTGTTCGGCTGCAAAGGTGTCACCAAACATGTAACTGCTGACCTCAGCAAACCCTTTCTTATTTAACGAGTCTTTGATGATTTCTTTTGAGTATTCTAAGTCTTCTTTTTCAAAAGAAGTAACCCAAGGACCTAACAGAGCTTCTCCGTAAAGTTCTTTGGCAAACGATTCTGCCAACCCCTCTATAATTAAGTAATCACCAACCGTTACGTTCCCATAATCCCAATTGAAATACGAAAAACGAATATTATGATGAAATTCATGTGCGATTACAGCAGGCAGTCTCGGTATGTTATAAGAATTGGGGAATATTGAAACTTGAATAAATCCCGGAATTCCTCCGAATCCACAATACCCTCTATGTAACTCAAGCTTTTTTTGATTGGCCAGATACATCCCAAACCTTATTTCATCAGCATTTATTTTTAAGCGGTTTTGTTTGATAAATTCTACACAATGAGTTAAAGTGCCATATGCAATTTGAAGAGCTTGAATTTCTTTTAAATTCTCTAATGCTTTTCTTCCGGTTTCCGTATCAAATATCCTCAGATAGCCCAGCATATTTGCAGCCATGATTACATCATATCCGTTAGGTTGCTTTGCCTTTAAGGGAACATTCATCTTTTTCCACATATCTTCAAAAGGTTTCATCATTGAATACCGATAATAATCTTCTCTATTTTCAATCATTGAAAATAACGTTTCGTATTGCCCAATTGTATCCTCGATAATGATTTTAATGGGTACCACCCTTTTTTTGATGATCTATATAAATTGTAATGGCATCACTCATGAGCTTCGCCAACCCTTCACCATACTGATCGATGTTCTTAGTGAAGCGTTTATCTTCAATATAGAGTTGACCTAATCCGTAAAGGGCATCAAAAGAATATTCACCAAAATTTTCATTGAGAAAATCAAACCACTCTTTGATAGCTGTTTGTACGTCTGGGGACTTGGGAGATTGGTTAATAAGGAGTGCAAATTTATTGAACATTGCAGTCCACTTATCAGATAAATCTTTTTGCTCACCATCAGTCATGTTTTTCAATCTAATATTTACCTTATCGACAGGTTGATCACCCCACCGTTTGCGAGCTTCTTGTTCATAAAGATTATGATTGAAGTTCATTCCCTCAAACCGCTCTTTGTTCGTCATGCAAATCTCTCCCATCAAATGTTTGATTGATTTATCGATGGTTTCAATCATTTTATCGACTCTATTCCGTTTCTCAATCAACATTTTCTTTTGTAAAATTAATGCCTCCCTTCGGTTAAATGAAGGACTATTAATGATTTCTTTAATCTCTTTTAAGGAGAAATCGAGCTCCTTGAAAAATAGTATCTGCTGCAGCTGTTCAAGATTCTCTTCAGAATAAAGCCGATAACCGGAATCGGTCGTTTCCTGAGGAGTCAATAATCCGATTTGATCGTAATGATGGAGAGTACGTATGCTTACTCCAATCAGTTCAGCTACTTCTTTTACTTTCATACCCATCACGTTTGCCGCCTCCTTAATGGCTACTCTAAAGTATTACGCAACGTAAGAGTCAATAGTTGGTTTAAAATTTTTTGTATATAAAGGGAGAACATATGAGGATTTCATTGCTGAAATTAAAGAAAAAAAGCCGGGCGTGAAGCTCCGGCTTTTTTCTATTCAATAATGTGCTGCACCCGGCCGATTCGTCCGTCTTCAAGGCGGACCTTAATGCCGCGCGGGTGGAAGCTTGAGTTCGTCAAAATATCTTTCACGATTCCTCTTGTCAGCTTTCCTGAACGCTGATCGGCTTTCAGGACGATATCGACTTCAAGTCCTTTTCTGATGCTGCTTCGCTGCTGGCCGTTCATATGACACATCCGTTCTTCAGTCTTTTCACTTCATATCTTATCATATCGTGTTTTCGTCTTTTTATGAAGGACAGACAAATCCATCTGAGTGGCAAATAAAAAAAGACCGCTCTGTAAGGAGCAGTCTTTTATGACATAAACGAAAGCAAAATCGGGGCCGCGCACAGCGTCATAATTGCGGCGAGAATCATGGACACGCTTGAGATCGTTCCTGATACGGAGCTGAGCTCAAATGCTTTAGATGTTCCCGCTCCGTGCGCGCTAGTTCCGAGCAGCACGCCCCGGGCAATTTCGTTATCAATGCGGAAATAGCGGATGACCATCGGCCCAATGATCGTTCCCAATAAAGCCGTTAAAATGACGAAAACCGCTGTAACGGCCGGCATCCCGCCGATCATTTCTGAAACGTTCATGGCAATCGGCGTCGTCACGGATCGCGGCACGAGACTGTCGACTAAGCTGCTGCCGAGATGGAACCATTTCGCGATAAAGGCCGTTGACAGAATGGCGATACATGAACCGACCGCTACGTTCAAAATAATTTCCACGGCGTATTTCTTTAAAATCGGGAAATATTTATAAAGCGGGATGGCGAACGCCACTGTTGCCGGCTGAAGCATATCGGTCAGCAGTCCGCCGCCGAGATTGTATGTCTG
Organism: Bacillus sp. FSL R5-0443; assembly: GCF_038608285.1. Lineage (NCBI taxonomy): Bacteria > Bacillati > Bacillota > Bacilli > Caryophanales > Bacillaceae > Bacillus > Bacillus sp. FSL R5-0443. The sequence continues at coordinate 3,945,275 of NZ_CP152013.1, read as the reverse complement.
ATACGGGACATTGACAAGAAGCAGCAGTACGACCAAAACAGCGGGCGTAATCAGAAGCGGCGACGTATACACCCGCGGAAAACGAATGTAGAGTTTTTTCGCGCCCAAATATACTAAGACAGTTAAGAATAAACTTATGACTCCGATGAACACGTTTGTTTTTTCTCCTTTCTTTTTGCTATCAGCTGTGTAAGCGTACCTGTTGAAACCATCACGACAAATGTGCTGATGACGACGACAAGTAAAATGCTTACGCCGAATTTAGACATAATATCTCCGTATTCAATCACTCCGACGGCAGACGGGATGAAAAACAGCAGCAGCTCACCGAGGAGCCATGCTGCGCCAAGCTCAATCCATTCAAGTTTGATAATCTTGAAATGCAATAATGTGAAAAGAATCACAATCCCGATTATACTGCCGGGAATATTTATATGAAGAGCCGCCGTGACCCAATTGATCAGACGCGCAAATATAAACAGCAGAGCGATTTGAATAACGGTAAGCAGCAATTTTTTCATAATGATGCCTCCCTTATATTTATATTGTACAGAAGGTTTTGCTATAGGTAAAATACATATAAAGAATAATGTGTATTCCTTTTGTCTATAGAAAGGATGAAATGTAATGGATATCCGGCACTTAACGTATTTTTTGGAAGTGGCCCGTTTGAAAAGCTTTACGAAGGCTTCACAGTCGCTGTATGTTTCACAGCCGACAATCTCAAAAATGATTAAAAACCTGGAGACGGAGCTCGGCATTAAGCTGTTTTACCGCAATGGCCGGCAAGTTGAACTGACTGACGCCGGGCAGAGCATGTATGTGCAGGCGCAGGAAATCACAAAGTCATTCCAAAACCTGACGTCAGAGCTGAACGATATTATGGAAGTGAAGAAAGGGCACGTCCGCATTGGTCTTCCGCCGATGATCGGGTCCGGCTTTTTCCCGAGAGTGCTCGGTGACTTCCGCGTCACATATCCCGATGTGACGTTTCAGCTTGTTGAGGACGGCTCTATTAAAGTGCAGCAAGGGGTGGAGGACGGCTCGCTTGATATCGGGGTCGTCGTGCTTCCCGCAAATGAAGAGATTTTTCATACGTTCACAATCGTCAAGGAAACCCTTATGCTCGTCGTCCATCCGTCACATCGGCTCGCTGACGAGAAAGAATGCAGTCTTCACGAATTAAAAGAAGAGCCGTTCATATTTTTCAGGGAGGATTTTGTCCTTCATAATCGAATTATGACGGAATGCGTGAAAGCCGGATTCAGGCCGCACGTCATTTATGAAACGTCACAGTGGGACTTTATCAGCGAAATGGTATCCGCCAATCTCGGTATCGGCCTCTTGCCGGAAAGAATCTGCCGCGGTCTTGATCCGGACAAAGTCAGAACCATTCCGCTCGTTCATCCGGTCATTCCGTGGCATTTAGCCATCATTTGGCGGAAAGACCGCTATATGTCCTTTGCCGCCAGAGCCTGGCTGGAGCATACGAAATCGTATTTATGGAATCCGAAAAAGAGAAAAAAGGATGATTAAGCATGGACGCACAAACCGCAGCTCAACACTTGAGTAAAGTGCGGGATCAAAACCCGCTCGTTCACAGTATCACCAATAATGTCGTCACGAACTTCACCGCTAACGGACTGCTCGCGCTCGGCGCATCGCCCGTTATGGCTTATGCAATTGAGGAGGCAGCCGACATGGCGAAAATCGCAGGAGCGCTCGTCCTGAATATAGGCACCCTCAGTTCGGCGTCGGTTGAAGCTATGATCGCAGCCGGAAAATCGGCCAATGAAAACGGCGTTCCGGTCATTTTTGATCCGGTAGGCGCCGGCGCCACGCCGTTTCGGACGGCATCAGCCAGCAAGATCATACAGGAGGTCCGCTTGTCCGCCATTCGCGGAAATGCCGCGGAAATCGCCAATATTGCCGGCGCCCCTGATTGGAAGATAAAAGGCGTGGATGCGGGGGAAGCCGGAGGAGATGTGGTTCAGCTCGCAAAGACGGCTGCAAGCGGGCTGAAGACGGTCATTGCGATTACCGGAAAAACCGACGTCATCTCCGACGGCGACGACACATACGCCGTACATAACGGTGATAAACTGCTGACGAAGGTGACGGGGGCGGGATGCCTGCTGACGTCTGTAATCGGAGCCTTCTGCGCAGCGGAGCAGGACGTTCTGCAAGCGGCCGTTTCAGCCGTTTCTGTATACGGAAGCGCCGCTCAGCTTGCCGCTCTGGACACCTCCCATAAGGGGCCGGGCAGCTTCCAGATTGAGCTTTTAAACAAGCTGGCAAGCATCTCAGAACAAGAAGCGGCCGAGCTTGCCGCAATTGAAAGGGTGATAGAAAAATGACGCGTATTTCTCGGGAAATGATGAAGGATATGTTATCGGTTTATTTTATTATGGGATCAAACAATACAAGCGCAGACCCCGTTTCCGTGGTGAAAAAAGCCATTGAGGGCGGCGCTACGCTTTTTCAATTTCGGGAAAAGGGGAGCGGTTCTTTAACAGGGGAGGAACGTGTTCTGTTCGCGAAGCGGGTGCAGGATGTCTGCAGGCAGGCCGGGATTCCTTTCATCATTAATGATGATGTCGAATTGGCCTTGCGCCTTGAGGCGGACGGAGTGCATATCGGGCAGGATGACGCAGACGCCGAAGAAACGAGAGCGGCAATCGGCGATATGATTCTCGGTGTGTCGGCACATAACGTCTCCGAGGTGAAGCGGGCGGAAGAAGCCGGAGCCGATTACGTCGGAATGGGCCCGGTCTATCCGACCGAAACAAAAAAAGATGCTGAAGCCGTGCAGGGCGTTACATTGATTGAAGAGGTGCGGCGTCAGGGCATCACCATTCCGATTGTAGGAATCGGCGGCATTACGGCTGACAACGCGGCGCCCGTCATTGAAGCGGGTGCAGACGGCGTCAGCATGATCAGCGCCATCAGCCAAGCCGAAGATCCAAAAGCGGCGGCGCGGAAGTTTTCAGAGGAAATTCGGCGCTCCAAAGCAGGGCTGTCCCGATAGGGCGGCCCTTTTTCTGTGTGCGCAAAAAGGCAGTGACGGACTTGGAGAATATAAGCCGTATGTCAAGAACAGGGCAATCAGCTTGCAATATCGACCGAAGTGTTTGACGGCTCTATCGCTTCGCTCAAAGTGATGACTGAACCAATCACCGCCGGCGCCGAAGGCTTAAAAGCCCTCTACGAAACAGTGAAAAGCTCGCAGTGAGAGATCATTTCGAGATCACGGAAAAACTTGATGCGGAATTCAGCGAATTTGAAGTTTTGATGTCGAAATACAAAACGTGCGATCAATCGTATATGTCTTGTGATACATTAAGTACAGATCAAATCAGAGAGATAAGCACGAAGCTGACGGCTCTTTCTGAAACCATGTCGAAGATTGCCGATGTGCTTTAAAAGGAGTTAAGACGCAGCATGAGCGATGAACAAAACAAGGAAAAACAGATCCACAGACGGGATGTCCTGAAGTGGGGCGCCGTCGCGGGCGCCGCCGTCGCTGTCGGAGCGAGCGGCCTCGGAGGACTCGCCCCGCTCTTCAAACCGGCGGCCACCGCTTCAAAGAAAAATGATGAAAAAAGGGATCGTGATCAAATCGTTCCTTTTTACGGGAAGCACCAAGCAGGAATCACAACGGCGCATCAGACGTATGTGTATTTTGCGGCGCTTAATGTCATGTCAAGCGACAAAGCCGATGTCATCTCCCTTTTCAAACAATGGACAAGCCTGACGCAGCTGCTGACTTCAGGCGCCGTCCCGTCGGGCGAACAGAAAAATAAATATATGCCTCCGCAGGATACCGGGGAGTCGCAGGATCTGGCACCGGCGAATTTGACCGTTACCTTCGGCTTCGGCCCCGGGTTTTTCGAGAAAGACGGGAAGGACCGCTTCGGACTGAAAGATAAAAAACCGAAGCACCTCGCCGATATTCCGCCGATGCCTAACGACAAGCTTGATAAGAAACAAGGCGGCGGTGATATCGTCATACAGGTCTGCGCGGATAATGAACAAACGGCGTTTCACGCGGTGCGCAACCTGATGAAACAGGCATCGGGGGTGTGCGAAGTCCGCTTTCTCAATAAAGGTTTCTTAAGCGGCGGGAAAAACGGGGAAACACCGCGCAACCTCTTCGGATTCAAAGACGGCACCGGCAACCAAAGCACGAAGGATGAAAACCTGATGAATTCGATCGTTTGGGTTCAATCAGGAGAGCCGGACTGGATGACGGGCGGCACGTACATGGCGTTTAGGAAAATTAAGATGTTTTTAGATATATGGGACCGTTCATCCTTGAAGGAACAAGAGGACACGTTCGGACGGGTGAAAAGCTCGGGCGCGCCTTTCGGACAAAAAAAGGAAACCGATCCCGTGAAGCTGAATCAAATTCCCGCCGACTCGCATGTCAGCGTGGCAAAATCAACCGGCAGACAGATTCTGCGCCGGGCATTTTCCTATACGGACGGAATTGATCCAAAGACGGGCTATGTTGACGCAGGGCTGCTGTTTATCTGCTTTCAAAAAGACCCGGACCGCCAATTTGTCCCGATGCTGAAGGCTTTGGCGGCAAAGGATGCGTTGAATGAATACACACAAACGATCGGCTCTTCCTTATTCGCCTGTCCCGGCGGCTGTAAAAAAGGAGAATATATCGCCCAAAGGCTGCTGGAATCGTGACACCTTCCATATGGAGGGTGTTTTTAAAAAAACACTTGTAACTATATGTGTTACAACTTAAAATGAAAAGGAAAGGAGACTTACAATGACACTGCAGATTAAAGTATATTCTGATTATGTATGTCCGTTTTGCTTTGTCGGCAAAGCGGCGTTTGAAGAAGCAATCAAGGACAAGGACGTACAGGTGGAATGGATGCCGTTTGAATTGCGTCCGAGCCCCTCGCCGAAACTTGATCCGGTGAATGATCCCGCCAAGCGGCAGATGTGGAAAAACTCCATTGAGCCGATGGCGCAGTCGTTAGGCGTTGAAATCACGTTCCCCCGCGTGTCACCGCATCCTTACACGGATTTGGCATTTGAAGGCTTTCATTTCGCAAAGGAACATGGGAAAGGAAGCGAATACCATACACGCGTTTTTCAGGCGTTCTTTCAGGAAGAGCAAAATATCGGTGACGTTGGCGTGCTGACAAAGCTTGCGGAAGAAGCCGGACTTGACGGCGCTCCCTTTAAAGAGGCGCTTGAGACAAGAGCGTACAGACACGTACAGCGGGAAGCGCTCCGCCATGCTTATGAGGAAGCCGGCATTACGGCAGTGCCGACGTTTATCATCGGCGATGAGAGAATCCCTGGCGCGGCGGGAAAGGAAACCTTTGAACAAATCATTGAGCGGGAACTGAATAAACGTTAACCCGAAAAAAGCCCTCTCGATCAGCGAGAGGGCTTTGCCATATAGTGTTTGACAAATGTTTGTCTGTCCGCTTCATATGCCGCGGCGTCAAATGAGTCGCCGCAAAAATGAAGGCACCAAGGGTCTTTCTGGCAGGCGACGCCGACTTGATAGCCGTGTTTTTGAAATTCAAGCGACTGTGATGTGTCGTAAAAATGAAAGCCGCGAAACAAATCCTCCCGCCACTCCACGTCATATTGAGCCGCCATTAACAAGCCGTCAATGGCGTCAGCGGGCGTAAACAGGCCGTCTTCATCGCCGTGCTCAAAGTCCAGCGGGTGATAAGCATTCCCCCGGTATTCAATCACTTTTCCCATCTGCTCTCCGCTTTCCCACCAAATACCGTTCGGCGGCAGGGTTTTGCAGCCGGCGACACCGAGAAGGCCGAGCTCCTGATGAGATTGAAAGATATGAAGCATGTCATGAAGGAAATGCTGATGAATGATAAAGGTATCCTGATGCAGATAAATTTTATATTTGGAGGGGTGTCTCAGCGCTTTGTTGTAGGACGAGGCCATGCTTGCTGAATCGTATATCGGCATGATATCAACGGAGTATGATGGGGGGACGGTAAGCTGCATGATATGGCTCTTGCACCGGGAGTAGAGCGGCTCGTCATTCACACAGACGACAAACAGAAATGAATGTGAATCCATTACATGCTCCTCTCGGCCTCAATCACATATTGATACGCCGATGCTTCTGCCATAAAGTCATGCCTTATGCCAAGCTGTATGCATACTTCGTGCAATGCTGCGATGGCTTTGTGATAAGAGGGGTGATCAACGCGGATCGCCTCAATGCGTTTCACCTCATAACCGGCGGCTTTAAATAATGAAAGCGTCTCTTCACGGGTAAAAAAACGCAGGTGGGTCTGATCCATTAATCCGGCGTCACTGTAAGTCCATTTGCCGGCTAAAAGCTCCAGCACCACTGAGATGTGGCCGACATTCGGTATGCATGCAAGCACCGTGCCGTCTTTTTTTACATAAGGACGAAGCTTTTTCAGCACGGACCACGGATCGATAAGATGCTCAAGAACGTCTCCGAACAGCATGCAGTCGAATTGTTCTGATTCGTACGGAAGAATGGCGGATTCAATGTCGCCGCAAAGCACGTGGCTCAATTTGCTTTCCGCCTTTTTTGCGGCTTCGGGATACGCTTCAATGCCGTAAACCGTTATTCCGCGGTCTTCGATCGCCGCTCCTAAATTGCCTGTGCCGCAGCCGACATCAAGCACTGTCCGCCAGTTTTCGTCTATTTTGTTCAATAAATAAGGATTCAGGCCTTCGTAGTAGTTCTGTTGTTTTTCATCATAATAGGGATTCGTATCCATCTGTGTATCACCTCATAAATGGGCATATACACAAGATATGCAGCGGGGGATCTCATATCACCATGTTTGGCTGTTCAATTGCGGAATACGGACGGGAATGGTTGTCCGGTATACGGTTTGTTCTCTGATTCCCCTCTTATTGCGGATGTTCCTTTGAAAACTCGGGTGCGGGCGGACTGTGGCAGGTCATATAGTAAAAGGATCCGCCTGTAATCTTACCGCTGGCGGATGGTGTTTTTCATTGGTGTTTTTTTCTTCACCGCTTTTTCAGTATTTAAGAAGCGCCTCACATCGTCAATGTGCAAACCCATGATTCTAGCCTCTTGAATTAACAATTGCCAATCTTGATCTATATCTTTCATTACATGAGTTTTCATAAGAACCTCCAATTGAAAAATTGATTTGCCCAGCTACAGCAGCCAATGTATAACAAATATCACACATAGTTGGCCGGTAATCCCAAATTGAAGATGAATTCACCTACCTATTCCCTAAGAAAATGACTGAAATAACCAAAATCCTTCAAGAATTCTTACGTATAATAATAAACAAATAAATACTGACTGGATAGTATGCAAATAAAAATAAATCATATGACCTATTAACATTTACCCTCAAAGCGTCGACTAGCATATTCTTTTTGCATAAAAAATACCGCAAAAGAATGATTCGGTGTAAGATAAAGTGAATGATCAAACAGCTGGGGTAAAAAATGAAAAAAAACAAATTTCAAATTAAGAGAGAAGAAACATTTGAAAGTTTTATTGACGCAGGCCTTCATCTCCTGATTGAAAGAGCTTACGATTCAGTCTCAATCGATGACATCAGTAAAGCGGCGGGTTTCAGCAAAGGCGCGTTTTACGTTCATTTTGAAAGCAAGGAAGATTTTCTGAAGCATTTATTAGACAGGCGTCAGATTAAAAAAAGGATCATCACCGGCTATCTCGATGAATTAGAAAAGCAAAAAGCGCAGCCGTTGACGCTTTGTGAAGCTGCGGCAAGCGCGGCCAGCCTGCTGATGCGGTTTGTAAACAGCAAGCCTGCCTGGAATGTTGTGTCTTTTGCCGTTCATATGCCTACTTACAAAGTCGTCAGTGAATATGAAGCTTATATCCGTCTTTATAAGTTATGGATAGAAGAAAGCACCATGTACATAAATTGGCTCAAATCGAGAAATTTAATAGAAGACCATATAGATACCGAGCATACCGCTAACATGATGTGCGCGCTCATCGACGGGATGATTAAGCAATCCAATGTGCTGGGAAGGCCGGTTACTTTCCGCAGCATGTTTGACGCGCTCTATGTTTTTGTCAGCGGCAGAAAATCAGGGTAACGTTCTTCTTGATTTGACAAAAGGTTTAGAAAAGTCTTTCAGAAAGCGAGGAACTGCCATGCGCTACAGAGAAATTATGATGTATATCATTATGGGGATATTCACGACCATCGTGAATATCGCCAGTTTTTACTTTCTGACGTCGGCATTTGAGATGGATTACAAGGCGGCGACTGTCGCTGCTTGGGTTCTGTCCGTTCTATTTGCATATGTCACGAATAAACTGTATGTATTTCAGCAAAAGACCGCGGGGATGCGGAGTCTGATGAAAGAATTGACGGCCTTTTTCAGCGTGCGGGTATTGTCTCTAGCCATCGATCTCGCCATGATGATTCTTCTGGTCAGTCAATTTCATATGAACGAAACGTTGGCGAAAATCGCCGATAACGTCATTATCGTAGTCGTCAACTATGCGGCCAGCAAGTGGATTGTCTTCAGAAAAGCGAAAGAAGAGGGCGTGTCATAACGGTTTCTTTCCGCGCCCCGGGGGAAAGTGTAATGGTGAAAGGGGATGCGTATGAAGCACAAAATAAAGAAAGCGTTTGCTGATGTATTCGGGGAATCGGAGGACCTGCGCATTTTCTTTGCGCCCGGCAGAGTGAATCTCATCGGAGAGCATACGGATTATAACGGGGGCCACGTCTTTCCTTGCGCGCTGACGATCGGTACATATGCAGCCGTCCGGGAGAGAGGGGACAGGCTCGTCAGAATGTACTCTCATCATTTTAAAGATGCGGGCATAAAGGAATGCAGTCTCGATAATATCCGTTATCAAAAAGAGGACGGGTGGGCCAATTATCCGAAAGGGGTCATGGCGGAATGTCTCGGCAGCGGTTTTTCCCTTCCGCACGGCTTCGATATTGTGTTCTGGGGAAACATCCCGAACGGCGCCGGGCTGTCATCTTCGGCTTCGATTGAACTTGTTACGGCGGTCATTCTCAAGGAATGCCATGAGCTTGAGGCGGATATGCTCGACTTGGTGAAGCTCGCTCAGACGGCGGAGAATTCCTTTATCGGCGTCAGCTGCGGAATAATGGATCAATTCGCCATCGGAATGGGAAAGAAACATCATGCGATTCTGCTGAATTGCGGGACGCTCAGCTTTGAATATACAAAACTCGGGCTGTCGGGGCTGTCGATCGTTATTGCAAATACCAATAAAAAACGAACGCTTGCAGACTCAGGCTATAATACGAGGCTCAAGGAGTGCGGGGAAGCGCTTTGTGATCTTCAGAAGCATCTTTCCGTTCAATCACTGGGAGAGCTGACCCCTTCCGCTTTTGACGCCCATGCGGAGCTGATTCAGAATGAAGTGAACAGACGCCGGGCGAAACACGCCGTCTATGAAAATCACCGCACAATAGAGGCCGCCGACATGTTCAGTAACAATCAGCTTCATCATATCGGTGAATTAATGAGGGATTCGCATCTCTCTTTACGCGATGACTACGAGGTGACGAGTCATGAGCTGGATACACTGGCTGAAGCGGCCTGGCGCCACGGCGGGGTGATCGGATCAAGGATGACGGGAGCCGGTTTCGGCGGCTGTACAGTCAGTATCGTCAAGGACGATGCGGTTTCGGATTTTATTGAAACGGCAGGGGCCCGCTATGAGGAGAAGACAGGGAGAAAAGCTGACTTTTACACGGCGGATGTCGGAGCCGGAGCGAGAGAACTAAAGGGGGATGACGATGGCAATTGAGCGGCACGTGGAACGTTTAATCCGGTACGGATTGCAAAAAGAGCTGATTTCATTTCTTGATATTGAATATACGAGAAACCGTTTGTATGAAGCTTTGCATATCACCCATCCGGAGGTTCCAGAACAGAAAGAAAATGTATCGGCGGCATCATTGCCGGACTTATTGGCCCCGATTTATGAATGGGCGGCAGAAACGGGCCGGATTGCAGCCGATACAGACACCTATCGCGACCTGCTGAGCGCGAAGATCATGGGCTGCTTTGCCCCGCAGCCGTCCGAGATTGTCCGTCGTTTTGAAGAAACAAAGGCGGTGCACGGACCGGAGCAGGCGACAAAGGCGTTTTACCGATTTTCAGAGGATGTGTATTATATCCGTTCGGACAGAATAAAGCGGAATGCCGGGTGGACGGCTGAGACGGCTTACGGAAAGCTGGACATCACGATCAACCTTTCAAAACCGGAAAAAGATCCGAAAGCAATTGCCGCTGCCAAAGAGCAGCCGCAATCCGATTATCCGAGATGTGTTCTTTGTAAAGAAAATGTCGGGTACGAGGGGAGACCGGATCACCCGGCGCGTCAAAACCTTCGTGTCATTCCGGTACTTCTCGGCGATGAGCAGTGGTTTCTGCAATTTTCTCCGTATGTGTATTACCGGGAGCATTGCATCGTTTTGAAAGACCGGCACGAACCGATGAAGATCAGTAAAAAAACGTTTGACCGGCTGCTGTCGTTCGTCAGCCAGTATCCTCATTATTTTCTCGGTTCCAATGCTGATCTGCCGATTGTCGGCGGCAGTATTTTAAGCCACGACCATTTTCAGGGGGGCAATTATGAATTCCCGATGGCGCGGGCGGAGACAGAAAGCCGGTACAGGCTGCCTGACTATCCGAAAACGGTGTTGGGAATTGTGAAGTGGCCGATGTCGGTCATCCGCCTGCAAAGCGAGAGTGCGTCTGAGCTTTCCGGCGCGGCGGATGCCATCCTGCGGGCGTGGCGCGGTTATTCCGATGAGGCGGCTGATCTCCTCGCCCATTCAGGAGAAACACCGCACAATACAATTACGCCGATTGCCCGGCGGAGAAACGGTTTATTCGAATTAGATCTCGTCCTCAGAAATAACCGCACCTCTGATGAGCATCCGCTGGGAATTTTTCATCCCCATCAGGAAGTTCATCACCTGAAAAAAGAAAATATCGGACTGATTGAGGTAATGGGGCTTGCGATTCTGCCGGGCCGCCTTGAACAAGAAATGAAATACACGGCTGAAGCGCTGTGCTCACCGGACCCGGAAGCGGTCTTAACGGCAGACCCTTCTGCGGCAGCGCATAAAGATTGGGCGCTCAGTGTGCTGCATAAGCGGAAGGTAACGAAAGAAAACGCGGAACAGATTCTGAAAGAGGAAATCGGCCATGCCTTTGCGCGGATACTGGAGCATGCCGGCGTCTTTAAACAAACAGAAGAAGGCAGAGCGGCTTTCCGGCGGTTTATCCGCCATTTGGGCGCTCTACCGGAAAAAAGCCCCATCCCATAAGGGACGAGGCTTTTTTTTTTATCCTCTGCTTCTGGCGATCAGGCTGAATAAGAACACCACGATCGCAGCTCCGATGATTGCCGGAATAATGGCAAAGCCGGCAAGGTGAGGACCCCATGTGCCGAGCAGTCCGTGCCCGATCCATGCGCCGATCAGACCGGCGATCATTGACCCGATGATTCCCCCGGGCATACTGCCTTTTACAAATAAACTTCCGATCCAGCCGATAATAATAGCGACAATCAGAGATACGATAAAACCCATAAATATCACTTCCTATTTTTTATTATTTATGCCTATATGTTTCCTTCGTTTTGTCCATATTAAACATATAAATGTGTTTTTTATAATGAACATATCAAGGCGCGTTCCGGTCTTTTTTTTCATAATGCGTTGCGTTAAAATGGAAACCGTGTGAAAAGGTGTGAGCAAAGGAAAAAATATTTCTTTTGTAGAATGTTTAACAAAATGAAACTTTTTGTTGACCAGCGTTTTTTATTATGGTAAACCTTTATTTGGTATTATTTCGTTCTCACTATCTTTTTTCTCTATATATGCTAAATGATCTAAAACTTTTTATGTTTGATTTGCGCAAGTGGAAAAAGTTCATGCATTTTTTGACGATTTTGTGACATTAGGTCGAAAAAAAGATGAACTTTAGAAAAAAATAAAGCTAATAAGGGCAGATTTTGATAGCATAACAAGGTAGATAGAGAAAAGATTTTGAGAAAGTACATTTCAGATTCACTACATCAATAGGAAGGATGGTGATCTTCTTGTTCAGAGCATTTAAACCGTTACTTTTAATAGCGATGTTGGCTGTTGTTTTCGTACTGGGCGGATGCAGCGACATTTCCGTTTTAGATCCGAAAGGACCTGTAGCAGACCAGCAGAAAGATCTGATTCTCTTGTCAATCGGATTTATGCTGTTCATTGTCGGCGTCGTATTCGTACTATTTACAATCATTTTAGTGAAATACCGCGACCGCAAAGGCAAAGACAGCGGAAATTACAAGCCCGAGATGCACGGCAACACGTTCTTAGAAGTAGTCTGGACAGTGATCCCAATTTTAATTGTTATTGCACTTTCTGTGCCTACCGTACAGACGATATATTCGTTAGAAAAAGCGCCTGAAGCGACAAAGGATAAAGAGCCTCTTGTTGTTTATGCTACTTCGGTAGACTGGAAATGGGTATTCAGCTACCCAGAGCAGGATATTGAGACGGTTAACTACCTGAACATTCCTGTAGACCGTCCGGTTTTATTTAAAATTTCTTCAGCCGATTCAATGGCATCGCTATGGATTCCTCAGCTTGGGGGGCAAAAATACGCGATGGCGGGAATGCTGATGGATCAATACTTACAGGCTGACAAAGTGGGAACATATGAAGGCCGCAACGCGAACTTCACCGGCGAACACTTTGCCGACCAGAAATTCAACGTAAAAGCTGTTACGCAAAAAGACTTTAACAGCTGGGTGAAAAAAGCCCAAAGCGATTCTCCAAAGCTGACGAAAGAGAAGTATGACGAACTGATGCTTCCGGAGAATGTCGGTAAATTAACGTTCTCTTCTACACACTTAAAATACGTTGACCACGGCCAAGATGCCGAATATGCGATGGAGGCGCGCAAACGCCTTGGCTACAAAGCCGTATCACCGCACTCTAAAACAGATCCGTGGGAAAATGTAAAGAAAAACGAATTTAAAGTATCCGACGATAAACAAGATTGAAATTGAACAAGAAAGGAGGAAGCCCGAATGAAATTGAGATGGGATGAATTTTTTGTAACAGGTGACCCATTAATTCTGGGCGCACAAGTTTCCATTGCGCTTTCCACTATCGCTATCATCGTTGTACTCACATACTTCAAAAAGTGGAAATGGCTCTGGTCTGAATGGCTGACGTCTGTAGACCATAAGAAACTTGGAATCATGTACATTATCTCTGCTGTTATCATGCTGTTCCGCGGCGGGGTCGACGGCTTGATGATGCGCGCCCAGTTAGCGCTTCCTAATAACAGTTTTTTAGACTCAAACCACTATAATGAGATCTTTACGACTCACGGTACGATCATGATTATCTTCATGGCGATGCCGTTTTTAATCGGTCTGATCAACGTTGTCGTACCTTTGCAGATCGGTGCGCGCGACGTAGCATTCCCTTACTTGAACAACCTGAGTTTCTGGACGTTCTTCGTAGGTGCGATGCTTTTCAATATTTCTTTCGTTATCGGAGGTTCTCCGAACGCAGGCTGGACGAGTTACATGCCGCTGGCAAGCAACGACATGAGTCCCGGGCCTGGTGAGAACTTCTACCTGCTCGGTCTTCAGATTGCCGGTATCGGTACGCTGATGACGGGTATCAACTTTATGGTGACGATCCTGAAAATGCGTACGAAAGGCATGACGCTGATGCGTATGCCGATGTTTACATGGACGACGCTGATTACAATGGTTATTATCGTATTCGCCTTCCCTGTTTTGACAGTGGCATTGGCGCTGTTATCATTTGACCGTTTGTTCGGCGCTCACTTTTTCACGCTGGAAGCCGGCGGTATGCCGATGCTTTGGGCTAACTTGTTCTGGATTTGGGGACACCCTGAAGTATATATCGTTATCTTACCGGCATTCGGTATTTTCTCTGAAATTATTTCAGCGTTTGCAAGAAAGCAGTTATTCGGTTACAAAGCGATGGTCGGCTCAATTATCGCCATTTCCGTCCTGAGTTTCCTTGTATGGACTCACCACTTCTTCACAATGGGGAACAGTGCGTCTGTTAACTCTTTCTTCTCGATTACAACGATGGCGATTTCGGTTCCGACCGGGGTTAAAATCTTTAACTGGCTCTTTACGATGTATAAAGGCCGGATCAGTTTTACAACACCGATGCTGTGGGCGCTCGCGTTTATCCCGAACTTCGTTGTCGGCGGGGTAACAGGGGTTATGCTTGCGATGGCTGCAGCGGATTATCAATACCATAATACGTACTTCCTCGTATCTCACTTCCACTATGTGCTGATCGCGGGTACGGTATTTGCATGTTTCGCAGGATTTATTTTCTGGTATCCGAAAATGTTCGGCCACAAGCTGAACGAAAGAATCGGAAAATGGTTCTTCTGGATCTTTATGATCGGATTTAATGTATGTTTCTTCCCTCAATACTTCTTGGGGCTGCAAGGTATGCCTCGCCGTATTTACACATACGGACCGAATGACGGATGGACTGCATTGAATTTTATTTCAACTGTCGGAGCCTTCATGATGGGTGTCGGATTCTTAATCCTTTGCTACAACATCTACTACAGCTTCCGCTACTCTACTCGCGAGATCAGCGGAGATTCATGGGGCGTGGGACGTACGCTTGAGTGGGCGACTTCATCTGCGATTCCGCCGCATTACAACTTTGCGGTGCTTCCTGAAGTGAAATCTCAAGATGCGTACCTGCAATTGAAAGAAGACAAAACGGATATTCATCCGGAAAGCAAGTTCAAGAAAATCCATATGCCGCACAACTCCGGAAGACCGCTTATTATGTCAGTGGCGTTCGGTATTGCAGGCTTCGGACTTGTATTTGAATGGTTCTGGATGGGCATTGTCGGCTTGATCGGCATTCTGCTTTGCATGGTGCTTCGTTCATTTGAATATGACAATGGCTACTATATACCTGTTGAAGAAATAAAAGAGACGGAAAGAAAGATTTCCGAATAAAGGAGGCGTGATTTATGGAACATGCAGAACACGGCAATTCTAACGCGCCTATGGAATATCAATCTGAAACCGGCAGACTCAATATTCTCGGGTTTTGGATCTTTTTAGGGGCAGAGATTGTGTTGTTCTCAACACTATTTGCAACCTTCTTCGTTCTTCAAAGAAGAACAGCAGGAGGAGTCTTACCGGCTGAATTATTTGAAGTGAAGCTTGTCATGATCATGACATTCCTGCTTCTGATCAGCAGTTTCACCTGCGGGATCGCTGTTCATGAAATGCGTCGCGGAAGTTTAAAAGGCGTCGTCATTTGGACGATCATTACGCTTCTTCTTGGCGCGGGCTTCGTCGGATGTGAGCTTAACGAGTTCATCCACTATGTACATGAAGGAGCATCTCTCGGTACAAGTGCTTTCTGGTCTGGATTCTTCGTCCTTCTGGGAACGCACGGAACGCACGTAACGATCGGTATCTTCTGGATTGCCGGCATCTTACTGCAATTGAAGAAACGCGGATTAACGCCGCAGACGTCTTCAAAAATCTTTATCTCAAGTTTATACTGGCACTTCTTAGACGTTGTTTGGATCTTCATCTTTACAGGCGTCTATCTCATCGGATTGGGGGGACTATAATATGGCAAACAAATCTGCTGAACACAGCCACTTTCCGTGGAAGCATATCGTAGGTTTTGCGTTGTCTATTATTCTGACCCTGCTGGCCCTTTGGGTTGCAGTATATACGGAATTAAGCCCATCAGCAAAACTCTGGATCATTTTCGGATTCGCATTTATCCAAGCCGGTCTTCAGCTTCTCATGTTCATGCACATGACAGAAAGCGAAAACGGCGGAATTCAAGTCGGAAACACGCTCTTCGGATTTTTCGGAGCGATTGTTATCATCCTTGGTTCCATCTGGATCTTTGCGGCGCACTACCATCACGGTGACCATATGGATGGAAACCCTCCTGGCGGTGCAAAGCATCATTCCGAACATCAGGAATAAAAAGAAACCCTCTTCGTTTATGCGAAGAGGGTTTTTTGTGCCTTTATTGGCTTCTTCTCCGGCGCAGGCGCGGAAGGCCGTAAATGATAAAGGCGGCGATATGGGCAACGATGACGTTGACGGCAAACAGGATGATCATAAGTGTGTGGCCGAGAGGGGATAGGCTGCTGGTTGCGTAAAAGTAGAAGAAAACCCACATGAGAATAATTGGCGGTATGGCCGAAAGAGCGACTTTTTTGTTATCCAGCCAGATAAAGAGGGGTGTTGCGCTTGCGACCAGTAAATAAGCAAAAAACATGTCCATCTTACATGTCTCCTTTCATTTTATGGGAGCGTTTCCAAAATGAAATACAGAGAATAAAATGTGTCTGTTTTGTGGTCGTTTTTTGAACATTTTGTTACAATTATTATACCATGTTTTCCAATTTTTGATACCGCTTTTTAGAGAAATGTATTGCAACTATTGCCTCATTTTTGGATAGGTACAAGAAACCGGAAAGGCCAAATACCCTGTCACATTTCCGGACAATGGAATGGCGCAGGCTGTGAACCTTTGCTATGGTCAATAGAAAATATGCACAGCAAGGGTGGTTTGAAGTGGACGTAAGGAAAGAAGATGTCACAGCGCCGGATGTCTTTGCGCTTTTGCAGGATCATCTGAAGAGCATGACCATGCATTCTCCTCCGGAAAGTATACATGCGCTCAATGCGGACCGGCTGCGTCAGCCTGACGTTACGTTTTGGAGTGCGAGGGAAAACGGCATCCTGCTCGGCTGTGGTGCCTTAAAGGAGCTAAACAGCCGGCACGGTGAGATCAAATCAATGAAAACCTCTCCGCATCATGTCAGAAAAGGCGTTGCCAACCGGATCCTCCGCCATATGCTTGAAGAAGCAAGGCGGCGGGGCTATCAGCGGATCAGCTTAGAAACCGGTTCTATGGAGGCTTTTCTCCCCGCCAGACGCCTGTATGAAAAAGCCGGGTTTCAATATTGTGATCCGTTTGCACATTATAAAGAGGACCCGAACAGCTTGTTTATGACGTTAAACATAAGCTGAAACCCCTTTTCTGACGAGAAGGGGTTTTTTATCGGAAAAGTTTCATCATGACCGAAACATTTCCTTTTCTGACACGTCATATGTCGTGTAGTCCCCAAACCGTAAAAAATAAAAAGGAAGCAACCTCATCATGTTTTCTTGAACGGTGTTCATGTATAATAAACAATAGTGACTTCCGATGAAAATGTAAGGCGGGATAGAATGAGTCGATATAAGAAACAGCAAAATCCCTATTATCAGGGGGATTTGATTTTTATATTTGGTGTGTTTTTAATAATTAGTGTTGCGGCGATTTATGCGGCCGGACAGTTCGGGCAGTACGGAGGCAGTGCCTGGATGAAACAGATTGTCTTCTATGTTATAGGTGCGGGATTCATCGGATTATTGCTGTACTTTGATTTAGAGCAGCTTGAGAAACTGAGTCTGTACGTATTGATTGCCGGCGTGCTGTCGCTGCTCCTTTTGCGTGTGGCGCCGGAATCCATCGCGCCGATTAAAAACGGAGCGAAGAGCTGGTTTCAAATCGGAAACTTTACCCTCCAGCCCTCTGAGTTTACGAAAATAGGAATTATGATGATGGTCGCGTCCATTATATCGAAGGCGGGCCCGAAGGATCAAAGGTCACTTCGGGAAGATGTCAATCTGCTTTTGAAAATTGCGGCATGGACGGTTATTCCGATCGGGATGATCGTTTTGCAGGATGCCGGAACGGGTGCGATCTGTCTGTTTATCGTTATGGTGATGGTGTTTATGTCAGGTGTAAACTGGAAGCTGATCACCATTATCGGCGGTTCGGCCGCGCTTGTGCTTGGCCTTTTCTTAGTTCTCGTGATTGAATTTCCCCACGTGGCGAATTCAATCGGCATTGCGGATTATCAAATTAACCGGATTACATCGTGGATGTCTGACTCCAGTGCGGCAACGACTCAGGCAGAGAGCGATAAAAGCTGGCAGGTGGATCAGGCCGTTATGGCGATCGGATCGGGCGGCATTACCGGAAACGGCGTTCATAATCTGAAGGTGTACGTACCTGAGGGACAGACCGACTTTATCTTTGCGATTTTGGGTGAAAGTTTTGGATTTTTAGGCTGCGCCATTGCGGTTGTCATGTTTTTCTTTTTAATTTACAGGCTTGTGGTGCTGATTGACCGCTTGCATGCGTTTAACCGATTTGGCGCGTTTTTTTGCGTAGGATTTACTGCACTTATCGTGATTCACACCTTCCAGAACATCGGGATGAATATCGGCATTATGCCGGTTACCGGTATTCCGCTGCTGTTTGTCAGCTATGGGGGGAGCTCGGTGCTTTCTACATTAATCAGCTTCGGGATCGTATATAACGCAAGTGTGCAGCTGACGAAATATAAAAGCTACTTGTTCAATTCTTAATGTGAGACGGCTCGTTTTTCGGGCTGTCTTTTTTTGTTTAGAGCATTTCGCTTTTGACATGATTCCCTTTCGGATATGATATAGAAAGAAGGAGGCTTTTATATGAACAATACCATCGAAACCATACTTAATCATCGGTCGATCCGATCATTTACTGACGAGCTTCTGACAGCAGAAGAGATAGATACATTAGTGAAAAGCGCCCAGGCGGCGTCAACGTCCAGTTACGTGCAGGCTTACTCCATCATCGGCGTAACTGATAAGGAGAAAAAGCGGAAGCTGGCGGCACTGGCCGGAAACCAGCCTTACGTCGAGAATAACGGGCACTTGTTTGTATTTTGCGCTGATTTGTACCGCCATAAAAAACTTGCTGAGGAAAAAGGCGAAAACATTACCGAGCTTCTTGAGAATACAGAAATGTTTATGGTCAGCGTCATTGATGCCGCACTTGCCGCACAAAACGTAAGTGTTGCCGCGGAATCAATGGGACTTGGCATTTGTTATATCGGAGGCATTCGAAATGAACTTGATCAGGTGACGGAAGTGCTTGGTACACCTGACCATGTGCTGCCGCTGTTCGGCTTGGTAGTCGGTCATCCCGCTCATCCGTCCGGTCAAAAGCCGCGCCTGCCGAAACAAGCCGTATATCATGAAAACACGTACGATACGAATGAAGAACACTTCCGCAGTTATATGAAGGAATATGATGAAACCATTTCCGCTTATTATGATAAACGGACAAACGGCAAGCGGGTTGAAACGTGGTCTGATCAAATCCTGCAGTTCATGAAACAAAAACCGAGAACCTATTTAAATCAATATGTAAAAGATAAAGGTTTTCAAAAGAATTAAGAAAAAACCTCTCCTGACCGGGAGAGGTTTTTATGTTTCACGTGTAACATATTTCGACAAAATGGAACAAGGTATATAAATGTTTATCATCAGGGATGCTTATAAGCATGCAGAAAGAAAAAACGGCTTAGCAGTGGTACGATGTTGATGAGGTGACAGTGATGATTTCATTAAGCATATTAGATCAATCTCCTGTATCAGAAGGGAGTTCCGCGGAAAGTGCTCTGCGGAATACAGTAAGACTGGCGCAGGAGGCGGAAAAGCTCGGATATAAGAGGTTTTGGGTGTCAGAGCATCATTTTTCAGAGCGGTTGGCGGGTTCAAGCCCTGAAGTGCTGATCAGCCATATTGCGGCGAAAACGAATGAGATTCGTGTAGGCTCGGGCGGTGTCATGCTTCCGCATTACAGCGCATATAAGGTGGCGGAGAATTTCCGCGTGCTTGAAGGGTTGACGCCGGGCAGAATCGATCTCGGATTAGGGAGAGCGCCGGGCGGAATGCCGATCGCATCATGGGCGCTGAATGACGGCGGGAAGCGTAACGCTGATCAATATCCGCAGCAGCTTCGTGAGCTGGCGATGTATTTGCATGATGCAGCCGACGACAATCACCGTTTTCCGAATCTGACCGCATCACCCCTTATTAAGACGGCGCCGGAAGTCTGGCTTCTCGGTTCTTCGGGGGAAAGCGCGCTTCTGAGCGCAGAAATGGGAGCAGGCTATATGTTTGCTCACTTTATTAATGGAGAAGGCGGAGAAAGCACGACAGCACAATATAAGCGCAGATTTAAACCTTCTGTATTAGGAAAAGAACCAAAAACAGCCGTGGCGGTGTTTGTGCTGTGCGCGGACACGGAGGAGAAAGCGGAGGAACTCGCGGCCGTCATGGATTATACGCTGCTTGCGGGTGAACAGGGGATTCCGCTTCACGGCGTACCGTCTTACGAAACCGTCCGCGGCAATACGTACACACCGTATGAACAAAGACGAATTGCCGATAATCGGAATCGAATGATCATCGGAACGAAGCAACAAGTGAAAGAACAGATTCTGGCTCTCAGTAAAGCATACGGAACGGAAGAAGTGATGGCTGTGACCATTACTCATCACTTTGAAGATAAACTTCAGTCATACCGGCTGCTTCGTGAAGCTTTTGCCGAATGATCAGGAAGAAACCCTGCTGATGCTCCAGCAGGGTTGTTCGGTTATTCAATGATAAAAGGTTTTTCAGTCAGCACCTGGCTTGATTTCCCTTTGTTCGCGGCATAGGCCAGCATATAATATTCTCCTGCCGGCAGTGCGGTGTCACCATTGACTTTGCCGTTCCAGTCGAAATATTGATAGCCTTTATCCTGCTTTTTGTAGATGCCGGCTTGGCCGACAAAGTCAAGATTGCTATCATATACAAGGAAGGCAAGCTCTTCGGCTCCCGCCGGAAGATAGGTTTCAATTTGGTAGGTTCCCTGCGTTGTGCCGTCCTGCACGTCGATTGACGTCACGCGCGGATAGTCCGGCTCTTTTACAATCAGCAGCGTCGGCACTTTTGCGACTGTTTTTCCGCCTTCACGCACTGTGACGGTTCCCTCATAGGTGCCTGCCTTTACTTTTTTGGCATTGACCTTTACTTTCGCATTGACCTTTCCGGTTTGATGAGCGGGGATCACGACCCGGTCTGTGCCCGAAACGGTAATGCCCGTGCCGTTGAAAGAGTACTCGAGCTGATATGATTTTCTGATGGACGATTGGTTTTCAATCGTAAAGGTTTCTTTTTTCGTTTCATTGCCTTTGTCTTTCATAAACGTTCCGTAAGAATAACTTCCCGGGGCGACAAGGGAGTCTGCTTTGATCGCCTTCATGATTCTGATGCTTCCGGCGCCTTGCGCATTATGCGGGTATACGTCACCGTCCGCGTCCGTTAAGGTTTCCGCCGTGTTCATGAGAGCTGCTTTTATTTGTTCCGGGCTCCATTTCGGTTTGGCCTGCTTGATGACGGCAGCTGCGCCGGCTACATGCGGGGAAGCCATGCTCGTTCCCTGCTTCGATCCGTAGCCGTACGGGTCGGCCGGATCATGGGTCGGAATGGTGCTGACGATGTTTACGCCGGGAGCGGAGACGTCAGGTTTAATCATCCACGTGTCCATAACCGGACCGCGTGACGAAAAGTCTGCCATTTGTTCAGTGAGCGATTTAGCCACGGATAAATTGAATGTCGCTTTTGTGCCGCCCGCTTTTAATTGGCTGACGAGTTTTTCGCCGTCTTCTGATGAAAGCTTAATCGTCGGCACGGACATGCCCGGTACGTTGGCTTCAATTTCTCCCGGGGCATTGTTATACACAACCATACCGATCGCGCCCGCTTTTTTGGCGTTGTCTGCTTTATCCACAAAGGCGATGCTGCCCCGTTTGACGACCGCGACTTTTCCTTTCAGATCTTTGCCTTCAAAATCCTTTTGCTCGCCGATACCCGCCTCTATGAGGTCTGTTTCTTTTTTATTCAGTGCTTTTATGTCATCTTCTTTGTTGTAGCCCATTACTTTCGCTGAGGAATAGGAACCGAAGGAGACGGCGTACTCGTTCAGCGGCAGCTGTGTCGCTCCGACGGAGATGGCTTCTCTGGACGTTCCCGGAGAGCCGACGGTCCAATTGTTCGGCCCGCTGTTTCCGTTTGATGTAACGGCCGTGACGCCTTCTGACATCGCCCAGTCAAGCGCCGTGCTTGTCGCCCAGTCTGGGTTATTCACAGAATTGCCGAGAGAAAGGTTCATGACATCCGCTCCGTCCTGTACGGCGCGTTCGATGCCGGCGATGACGTTCTCCGTTGTTCCGCTTCCGCCCGGACCGAGCACACGGTAGGCAAGGAGTGTAGCATCGGGCGCGACGCCTTTAATCGTTCCGTTTGCCGCTACCGTGCCCGCGACATGGGTTCCGTGGTCAGTCGACGCGCCTCTCGGATCACCGGACGGCGTTTCTTCAGGATCATAGTCGTTATCCACAAAATCGTATCCTTTATATTGTCCGAAATTTTTCTTTAAGTCAGGGTGTTTATATTCGACACCGGTGTCAATAATGGCAACCTTGACGCCTTTACCCGTATAGCCGAGCTTCCACGCGTCATTTGCCCCTATATAAGGCGCGCTGTCATCCATCTGCGGAGACACGGCATCCTTAGATAGGGTGATGTCTTTATCTTTGAGCTGATCGGTATGATAGGTGACATTCGGATAAACCGCTTTGACATCCTGATCACTCAGCAGTTTGGGGATTTCATTTGCCGGGAGTTTCATGGAGAAGCCGGAAAACACTTGCTCATATTCCCTGTTGATTTTTCCGTGTTTAATGGTTTTGAGCGCTTTCTTTTTCACTTTTGCGCGTTCGCTTTTCAGCTTGCTTTTTGTCTGTGCTTTGCCGAGTTCCTTTGCTTCCGCCAGTGACTTTTCCTTGAGCTCCACGATGACTGTCGTTTGTTTGCCGGTGGTCATATCAATGTCACCGAACACCTCAGCCTTCTCAAGATCAGGAGTTTGCGGTTTTGAAGCCGGCGCAGCCTGTGAACTTGTGGATAAGGTAAAGGATAAGACAAAAGCCGGAAGCAGATAACGGATGATTCCTTTTTTCAATCGTGTTTCCCCCTTTTTCTTTATCTAAATTAGAAATCTAGTATATATTTCTTGAAAATTCAAAATAATCCTTGTGACATATGACTCATTTATGGAAATTGGTCTGTGAATAAGGAGGGAGTTATACACAGAATCCTGTGTATAACTGAATAAATTTGTGTATATATATTGTTGGGAACGAGTGTTCTTATACAAAATATAGATCGAGTTTGTGGATATGTGGATATACCCTGTGTTTAAGCTGTGCTTAACCAAGGGATAAGGTGTGTATAACTTTTTTTATCGGCTTTTCCATTTTTCAGGTCATTTCCATCAGCTTTCAACAAAACTTCTGAAAACTAGTTTGTTTTTTCACTCATATTGTGACAAACAATTCGCCCGGACGCGTCTATCATAGAGTCATAGGGTTGCTAGACCCGCTAGTTTTTAGCGGAGAAGGATCGGCCGCCTTTTCCGTTAAAGCGGAGAGAAAAACAGGCCTGCGAACAAGCTGTCTGTCAAAAAGAAGCGGAGGGATGATTTGCAATGAAACGTTTGCTAGTATCTTTACGGGTGTGGATGGTCTTTCTGATGAACTGGATGGCGCCGGGTAACGGAAGATATCCATTAGCCGCCGTGTACGGAAACCAAGCGGCTTATCATAAGAAAGCGAAGCGGACGGCTGGGGCTTTTTCGTTTGTGAGCCATGTCCGATCGGCGGATTTGACCGATGAAACGAAATCGGCCCGCGGCAGGCTGGATAAAAACCGATGGATGCCTGTTCGCAAAGAATTGCCGAAACGGGAGCGCGCGGGTCCGGCAACTTTACATCATATGAAAAAGAGGGTACAATCCCACTAAACATATGAACGGGAGCGAACCTCTTGAGAATAGACAAAGTATTAAATAACAATGCGGCGTTAATAAAAGAAGACGGACGGGAAAAGATCGTAATGGGTCCGGGAATCGCTTTTCAAAAGAGAAAAAATGATGTGATTCAAAAACATAAAATTGAAAAAATATTTGTCGTGCACGACGAAAATGAAAAGTTCAAACAAGTGTTAGAAACGCTTCCCGAAGAGCATATAGAGGCGGCTGAAGATATCATCAGCCATGCGGAGGGAGAGCTTGCGGCACCTTTGAGCGATCACATCCACATTGCGCTGGCGGACCATTTATCCTTTGCGATCGAAAGGATTCAAAACGGCCTTCAGGTGCATAACCGATTGCTTCATGAAATTAAGGCGCTTTATAAAAAAGAATATGAGATCGGCCGCTGGGCGGTTGAACACGTGAAACAAACCCTCGGTATATCATTGCCTGATGATGAGGCGGGGTATATCGCGCTTCATATCCACACTGCCAAGGCGGATGCCAAAAGCATGTATTCGGCGATGAAGCATACAACCATGATCAAAGAAATGATCGAAAAGATCGAATCCTTTTTCGAACAGAAGGTGGATGAAGACAGTATTTCCTATCAGCGCCTCGTCACGCACTTACGGTATGCGGTCAGCCGGTTGGACTCAAATGAAGCACTCCATTCCATGGACGAGGAGATGCTTTATTTCATCCAAAAAAAGTATCCGTTTGCTTATCGGTGTGCGCTTGAACTGGCGGCGTTTTTAAAAACTGAATATGATTTGGAACTGCCGGAATCCGAGGCCGGCTATATCACGCTGCATGTCCAGCGTCTGCAAAAAAACCCGGAATAACGCGTCTGTTTCGAGAAACAGACTTTTTTTTTGAAAACATATTGACGAAAGCGCTATCATGGAATAGAATGAAAGCGCATTAAAAAACTGAATCCGGCGGGATTGTGACTGGTAATGCAGGCAAGACCTAAAATTTGCGTACATGAAAAAGGGATTATGCTGACCTTTTTCGTTGGCGAATTTTAGGTCTTTTTTGATTTTAGAAAGGGGGATACATCATGAATTATCAAGAAACGGCAAAACAGCTTATCAAACATATCGGAGGGGAATCAAATATCATCAGCGCGACACATTGCGCGACGCGGCTCAGGCTCGTCATTCAAGATGAACAGAAGATCAGCCAGGCCGGCATTGAAGAAATAGAAGGCGTAAAAGGGGCTTTCAGCAGCTCGGGGCAATATCAGATTATATTCGGCACCGGCCTTGTGAATAAAGTGTATGACGCTTTTTCAAAAGAAGCCGATTTGGGGCGGGAGGATCGTGAGACACATCAGGACGCAGCGAAAAAAAAGCTGAATCCGGCCGCAAGATTTGCGAAGACACTGTCTAACATATTCGTTCCCATCATTCCGGCTATCGTGGCAAGCGGACTTTTAATGGGGCTGCTTGGCATGATGAAGGCTTTTCACTGGGTGTCTGAACAATCGTCACTGTTTAAGCTTTTAGACATGTTTTCAAGCGCGGCGTTTATCTTCCTGCCCGTATTCATCGGGTTCAGCGCGGCGAAGGAATTTGGCGGTAATGCCTATCTCGGTGCCGTGCTCGGGGGAATTATGATCCATCCGGCGCTTTTGAATCCATGGGGGCTTGCGGATGCATCGCCTGATTTTATGCAGCTCTTCGGCTTCGACATTGCGCTGCTCGGCTACCAAGGGACGGTCATCCCCGTACTGTTAGCCGTTTACATTATGAGCAAAGTGGAAAAGGGCACGAGAAAAATTGTGCCTCACGCATTCGATTTATTGGTCACGCCGTTTGTCACGGTGATTGTCACAGGATTTATCACCTTTATCGCAATCGGTCCGCTTGGCAGGGCGATCGGATCAGGCATTACCGTCTCGCTGACATATGTGTATGATCATGCGGGAATTGTTGCCGGACTGCTTTTCGGCGGTCTTTATCCGCTTATTGTGCTTACCGGTGTGCATCACAGCTTTCATGCGATTGAGGCCGGCCTCATCGCTGATTTGGGCAGAAACTATATCCTTCCTATCTGGTCGATGGCGAATGTCGCTCAGGGTGCGGCGGGACTGGCTGTATTTTTCCTGACGAAAAAAGCGAAAATGAAAGAAATCGCTCTGCCGGCCGCATTTTCCGCTTTTCTCGGTGTAACCGAACCAGTCATTTTCGGTGTGAACCTAAGGTACCGTAAGCCGTTTATCGCGGGAATGATTGGCGGAGCGCTGGGAGGAGCCTATGTCGTGGTGACCGGCGTCGCCGCCAATGCCTACGGTCTGACCGGAATTCCGATGATTGCCATCACGGCTCCGCTCGGTTTAGGAAATCTTATAAACTATCTGATCGGAATGGGCATCGCCTCTGTCTCGGCGTTTATTGCCGCTTACATTATGGGAGCTAAAGAAAAGGAGGCCGTCAAATGAGGACACCGGATCAAGAGCTGCGCCTGCAGGCTGAGGAAGCGAAAAAGAAGCGGGGAGAAACAGCCGCGTCAGATCCATACCGCCAGAACTATCATATTATGGCGCCGGTCGGGCTTTTAAATGATCCGAACGGCGTGATCCAATGGAACGGCGTATATCACTTGTTTTTTCAATGGCAGCCATTTCATACGGGGCATGGCGCGAAATTTTGGGCGCATGTGACGACGAAGGATTTCGTTGAGTGGAAAGAGGAAGAAATCGCGCTTGCGCCGGGTGAGTGGTATGACAAAAACGGCTGTTATTCCGGAAGCGCCATCGAAAAAGACGGGCGGCTCTGCCTGATGTACACAGGCAATGTCCGTGACGGAGAAGGCAATCGGGAAACGTATCAATGCCTCGCCGTATCCGAAGACGGGATCGTATTTGAAAAAAAAGGAGTTGTCGCGCGTCTCCCGGCAGGCTATACCGCTCATTTCCGTGATCCGAAGGTTTGGAAGAAAGACGGAGCGTATTACATGGTGCTTGGCGCGCAGACAGAAAAGCTCACCGGAAGCGCTGTGTTGTTCACATCAGAGAACTTGACGGATTGGACGTTTCTCGGTGCGATTGCGGGGGCGGACTCCGGCGGTCTCGGGTCAGTCGGCTATATGTGGGAATGTCCCGACCTGTTTTCCCTTGACGGAACCGACGTGCTGCTCGTATGTCCGCAGGGGCTTGAAGCCGACGGGATAGAATATCATAACAGCCACCAGGCGGGCTATTTCCTCGGCAGGCTGCATACAGAGCCGCCAGAATTTAAGCACGGTGAATTTACGGAGCTTGACAGAGGATTTGATTTTTACGCGGCGCAGACGCTGGAAGATGATAAGGGACGGAGAATTCTGTTCGCGTGGATGGGCGTTCCGGATCAGCATGAGGACAAACATCCGACCCATGCGTATCACTGGATTCACTGCTTAACGATGCCGAGACAGCTGTCACTGTCCAACGGCAGAATCATACAGCGCCCGCTTTCGGAAATGAAATCACGCCGCACGGATGAACAAAAGCACCGTCTTCAATTGAATTGCTCGTCTGTAAGCCTCCCGGTGAAAGATGCGTCCCGGGCTGAAGTGCTGCTGGAGGACATCACTTGCGAATCTGGTTTTGAAATCTCAATTCGGGGCGCAGCCCGGTTTATATTTCATCAGGAAGAGGGGCTGGCTGTGCTGGAGCGCACCGCTTTCAGCGGAGAAGAAAAAGAAAAGAGAAGCTGCGCCATCAGCGAGGTGCATTCCGTGCAGCTCTTTCTGGATGCATCCTCGATTGAATTGTTTTTGAATGATGGAGAAGAGGTATTCAGCGCCAGATATTTTCCTTTCCCGGGAAATGATGACGTAACCGTCACTTCGGCAGGAAAAACGGAAATAAATGGCTCAATTTGGACACTTTTGTAGAAAATCGTTCTTTTTTCTTATGTGAAACCTATGCCATCTGTGCTATTCTTCAAACGAAAGCCAATGATTCCAGGAATAAAAGGAGTTGTTTTCTCAGTTTTGAAAAATCAGAAGATGACGCCGAAATGTTTACTTGTCAAAGCCGCAGAGCAAGTGGAAGATAAGCGGGAAGAATATAAAGAAGTATTGCTTCAGCTGAATCGCATGCTCAAGAGAGCTGAGCCGCACAATGAATGGAGTGATCGGCTGATGCATACATATGAACAGATGAAGGAATATGCGCTGTTTGTGCAGTCTATTGAGATGTTTTTGCGGTCATCCGCGAAAAAAATGAAATAATCCCCCTCGGGTAATGAGGGGGATATTTATTTTATTTTCCGCTAAGACGCATCGCCGAATGTTTAGTCGGTCCGATGTATTGGTTCAGCGGGAAGGATTCTTTGATTGCCGCGGTGATAAATTCTTTTGCCGCATAGATGGCTTCCTTCACTTCAGCGCCTTTGGCCAGTTCTGCCGTCACGGCGGCGGAGAATGTGCATCCGGCTCCGTGCGTGTAAGGTGTATCAATCATTTCGCTTTCTAATACTTCCGCGGTTTCTCCGTCATACAGCACGTCGATCGCTTTTTCATGTTTCAATTTGCCTCCGCCTGTAATCAATACATATTTCGCGCCGAGTTCGTGAATTTTCTTGGCCGCTTCTTTCATGTCTTCCACCGTTTTTAATTCATCCATACCGCTCAGCTGGCTTGCTTCAAACAGGTTTGGCGTGATGACGGTTGCCAGAGGCGCCAATTGGGTGCGAAGCGCTTCGGCATGCTCCGGATACAGCACTTCGTTCGCTCCTTTGCAGACCATGACAGGATCGATAACGACATTCTTCAGCTGTTTTTCTTTAATCGTTTTCGCCGCAAGCTCTATGATCTCCACGGTAGGGAGCATTCCCGTTTTCATGGCGTCTACGCCGATTCCGTCAACAATCGTCGCCAGCTGTGCGCGAATCGTATCGGCATCGATCGGAAATACTTGATGATCCCAGCTGTTCTCCGGGTCCATCGCTACGATCACGGTCAAAGCCGTCATTCCGTATACGTTTTTTTCTTGAAATGTTTTTAAATCGGCCTGAATTCCCGCGCCGCCGCTGGAATCAGAACCGGCAATAGTAAGTGCTTTGTGCATTGACATATCAATGGCCTCCATCAGTGTTTTATATCTCATTATAGTTAGATTTTCTTCCGATCACAATACGGAAGGCTTGGAGGAATGATTTGACAGCCGCGGAGGATGTGCGTACAATACCTACATAAGATTACTAGGTAAGGGTGAGAAAATAAATGCTCAACAGGGAGCTTGTAAAGGGAAGCACGGTCATTCTGGTGCTGACGCTGCTGAATGAACGGCCCATGTACGGGTATGAACTTGTGAAAGAAATGGAGAAAAGAAGCGGGAATGAACTGCAAATGAAGGAAGGCACGCTGTACCCATCGCTTCATAAGCTTGAACGCCAAAGCTATATTTCTTCTTACTGGGAAAAGCAGACCAAAGGGCCGGACCGAAAATATTACCGGATCACCGATGAAGGAAAAAACATTCTAGCCGAACGGACGAAGGAATGGAATCTGTTCTCTGCTCTGATGGACCGGATGCTGAAGCGGGGCGGGCAGAATGGATAAAGACCTTTATGTGCAGGAAATCAGAAAAGGGCTGGAAGGCAAGGCCGGAAGCCGTGAATTATTAAAAGAAATCGAAAGCCATATTCATCATGCCATTTGTGATCATCTGGAAAAAGGCAAAACCGAAAGCGAAGCGATGGCGCTTATTCTGCGGGAAGTAGGGACTCCGTCTGAGATTATCTCTGCTTTTCAAAAAGCTTCGGCGGTGCCCGCGCGGACTTTTATGCTCTTTTATCTGTTCTGCAACTGCGGTCTTTTTGTGATGGGGGCGATGATTACGATGATGCACGCGTGGAGGATTCATCCCGCTGTTGACGCGCTGTGGAAAGGGATTTCCGTGTCAGTATGGCTGATTATGATCGGTTATGTGCTGTATTGGTTCCAAATCGGCTATCAAGCTGGCAAAGAGTTCGGGGCTGGCGGCAAAAAGCTTGCTGAGCGGACGGTATGGGCTTCAATGGTGCCGAATCTATGTTTTATGTTTGTCTTTTTGTTCAATCTGGTTCCGGCTGGGCTGTTTCCTTCGGCGGTCACACCGAGTTTTGCGGCAGTATGCGCCGTTGTGACGGTATGTTTTCCGTTTTGCGGCAAATTAGGTTTTTACGCAGGCAGGCAGAGGCTTGCCTGATCTTTTTCACTATATACATAGGGAATCTATATAGGGGTGTTAAAATGAGATTAGGTTCGTGGATGTACGGCGCGTGCGCCCAAATAGCCGTTACCGTATTTACCGTCTGCGGCTTGGTTCTTGCATTGCCCGTTGTAAGTCTTTTTATTATGGTTCTGAATGGGATGCAAGACGCTATTTTTGTTGTTTTCAGTATTTTGCTTCTTCTATTATTTTATGCGCTGGGATGGATTTGGGCCGTTTCGTTTGCGCGTGAGTGGAAGGTGAAACTTTTCGAGCTGCAGATCAGTTCGCTCATTCCGCTGGCGGGTATATTATACTTGTACATTGACAGCGGGGTGAGTATACCGGAACTGATTCATGATTGGAATGAGGATGGATGTGCGCTTGTCCCGCCGGCTTTTGTCTGTTTATGCACATGCTATGCGATGGTGTTGGTGCCTGT
Source organism: Bacillus sp. FSL R5-0443 (assembly GCF_038608285.1). Taxonomy (NCBI): domain Bacteria; kingdom Bacillati; phylum Bacillota; class Bacilli; order Caryophanales; family Bacillaceae; genus Bacillus; species Bacillus sp. FSL R5-0443. Next base: position 3,914,848 of record NZ_CP152013.1, on the reverse strand, counting down.
TTATCAATCAAAACTTTGGAACGCCATGGAGGCGGGCAGACTTAATGCCAAGGCGGTATGCACTGTTTGGGGAGACCTTCTGATCATTCTCGTTTTGCTGGCGGGCATGACCTGGATTTGTTTCTGAATGGGCCGAAATCAAAAATCCCCCCTGATCTCTCCGCCGCTTTATGTTTTAATAGAACATGAGAAAAAGCAGAAGGAGCGGGTCATGAATATATCAATTGTCATAGTCACGTATAACCGGATTCCGGCTTTGTGTGAACTGCTGGAGTCGATTTCCATGCAGACCATAAAGCCTTATGAAGTGATCATTGTAAATGATGCCGGAGAATCGGTCGAACAAGCGAAGCAGCTGTACAGCGATCTGCCGATTCAGATTATTGATTTAGAACAGAATGCCGGACATGTGGAAGCTCGGAACGCAGGTGTGAAAAAAGCGTCGGGTGATTGTATCATGCTGTGCGATGATGATGATTTCATTACGCCGGGCCATTTGGAAAGAATGGCGGCTGCACTTGCTGATGCGGATTTTGTCCATTCTGACGCGGAAATTGTGTCATTTGAAGAACGGGGCGGCACGAGATACCCGGTGTCACGAAAGCCTTTCGCCTATACGGCGGATTATGCGGATATGCGGGTATTTTCCACGTACGTTCCGTCAGGCAGCATGTACAGGCGTTCTCTGCATGACACGTTAGGGTATTTTGATCCGGATGTCCATAATTATTGGGACTGGGACTTTTATTTGCGCGCCGCAAAACAGCACCGTGTGAAGCGTGTTCCTTGCGCGAGCGTCATATATGCGTTTTTTGAGGGAGGCGGCAATCAGTCCGCGGATCTCGGCGGCAAACGGAAGAGGTACTTAGACCGGTTAAGCGAAAAGCACGGGCTTGGGGAGCTCCCGACGAAAAACTTCGCGGTTCTTCTTGAAGAGCCGGACATGAAGAGGCGGGAGGCGCCGACTGACATTGTGTGGGACGGAAAGCCCGTCCATTCAAGACTGCACAGTTCATAAGGGGGACGGACAGTTTGAAGCAGCTTTTAAAAGACAGCTGGTGGAATCAGCTGAAAGATGAATTTGACAAACCGTATTATCAAGAGCTGAGAGAAATGCTGAAACAAGAATACAGCAGCCAAACGATTTATCCTGACAGCCATGATATTTTTAACGCCTTGCATTATACGCCCTATGAGGATGTAAAAGCGGTCATTCTCGGACAGGACCCGTATCACGGGCCAGGACAGGCGCACGGGCTTAGTTTTTCCGTTCAGCCCGGGGTCAGGCAGCCGCCGTCTTTGAAAAATATTTTCATAGAGCTTCAGGACGATATCGGCTGCTCCGTACCGAACCACGGATCGCTCGTCAGCTGGGCGAAGCAGGGAGTGCTTTTGTTAAACACAGTGCTTACGGTTCGCCGCGGTCAGGCCAATTCCCACAAAGGCAAGGGATGGGAGCGGCTCACTGACCGCATCATTGATGTGGTGAATGAAAGAGAGAAGCCGATTGTCTTTATCCTATGGGGGCGTCACGCGCAGATGAAAAAAGAGCGCATTGACACATCGAAACACATTATTATTGAATCGACTCATCCGAGCCCGTTTTCGGCAAGGAACGGTTTTTTCGGGAGCAGACCGTTTTCCCGTACAAACGCCGCCCTTGAAAAAATGGGGGAGCAGCCGATCGATTGGTGCATCCCCGACCTGCCGCAATAAACGGTTTTTTTGAGGCGCTTCCGCCCGGCGGAAGCGTCTTTTTTGACGTTCAGGGCGGTATGCCGTCAGAAAAAATAACAAACTCAATTCTGCGATTCGCTCAGAAATTTGATAAAATGCAGGAAGAAGACAAATTACTGCTGGAGGATTTACTCATGAACATACATATCTCTGCTTTGATTCAGAAGATGGAAGAAGAACTGAGGCAGGCGAAAACGGCGACCCGCACCGAGGAGGTCAAAATGCACGCGGCCGCCATCCGCTCTCTGTGTGATGTCGTGCTCGGCACTCAGACGCACACCGCTCCGGCGCCTGTGCAGAATCCGATTCCGAAAGCGGCGCCGAAACCTTCCGCGTCTCCTTCGACAGACCCGCTGCTGCTTGAAAAAATGATGGGCAGCGCCGGGCTGAACCAATATCAGAAAAAAGCGAAAGACGAACGTGAGGAAGACGGAAACGGGGATTCCATTTTCGATTTTTAACAGGAGAGGTTGATTGACTTGAAACTGATACTCGGGGGTTTGCAATGGACGGCATTTATGATTGCGGCTGCGATTGTAGTTCCTGTCGCCATCGCACAATCATTTCACTTGAACCATGCCGATTCTGCCGCATTGATTCAGAGCACATTTTTTGTGCTTGGCGTCGCCGCGGTCATCCAATGTCTCCAGGGACATCGTCTGCCGATTAATGAAAGCCCGGCAGGTTTATGGTGGGGCGTATACACGATTTACGGCGGACTGACTGGCACGGTGTTCGCGACATTCGGCGAGACGCTGCGGGCGCTGCAGGGGGCGCTGTTATTAAGCGCTGTCTTTTTCTTTTTGTTCAGTCTTTTTAAAGTGATTGAACGGCTGGCCGTGCTGTTTACGCCGGTTGTGACCGGTGTGTATCTGCTGCTGTTGGTCATGCAGCTGAGTCAGCCGATTGTGAAAGGCCTTTTGGGCATCGGCTATTTAAAAAACAGCGTCGACGGCCTTGTATTCGGGCTCGCCATGGTTGTGACGGCGGCGATGTTCATCATGTCCCGATCGAATGTTACGTTCTTAAGACAGTATGCGATTCTCCTTTCGCTTGCCGGCGGATGGATCTTATTCGCCGTCTTCGGCGCTGCCAAACCGATTCAAATACCGGACCGCGTGATTCAGCTGCCGGCTCTTTTTCCGTTTGGAAAACCCGTGTTTGACAGCGGCCTGATTATTACGTCACTCTTCATTACCGTGCTTTTGATTGTCAACATGCTCGCGAGCATCCGGGTTGTAGAAGCGGCGGTGAAAAAATTCGGCGGCACCGTCGGGAAACGGCGTGAGCGTCCGGCTGGGTTTGCGGCTTCGATCAGCCACCTTTTGAGCGGACTGTCAGGGGGCATTGCGCCTGTGCCGATTTCAGGGGCGGCCGGTTTTATTGAGACGACGAAGCTTCCTTCGAAAAAGCCGTTTCTTTTGGGAAGTGTATTTGTCGTGATCATCAGTATGATTCCGCTATTTATGAATGCGTTTGCGAGTCTGCCCTCACCGGTCGGCTTTGCGGTAAACTTCGTCGTTTTCTCCACGATGGCCGGTCTCGCCTTTACGGAGTTTGACTCTTATGAGAGAGAGGAGCAAAAACGAATCCGCTCCATTATCGGTCTGGCGCTCCTGACGGGGGTCGGTGTAATGTTTGTGCCGGAGAGCGCGTTATCGGGGATGCATCCGATCCTGATTTCGCTCTTAAGCAACGGTCTTGTGCTCGGAACGCTGCTGGCGATAGCGATTGACCGAATCCAGCTTATCAAAAAGAAAAAATCCGACAATCTCGTGTCATCGGACGGCGGACGTTGAATTTTGCCGATGTTGGGTTATGATTGAATTGGAAACTTTAACGAAAAGGCGGGAGAAAAATAGATGAAAGTGTTTATTATTCTTGGTGCGATTAACGCTTTATTGGCCGTGGCGCTGGGCGCTTTCGGCGCGCATGGGCTTGAAGGGAAAATCCCCGATAAATATTTGCAGGTGTGGCACACAGGCGTGCAATATCATATGTATCACGCGCTCGGTCTTCTGGCTGTCGCGTTTTTGGCCGAAAAGCTTTCTGGCGCAGGCAGTGTTTCTGTTGCGGGCTGGCTGATGTTTGCGGGCATCGTTCTGTTTTCAGGAAGCCTGTACGTATTGAGCGTGACGCAGATTTCCATTCTCGGCGCGATTACACCGCTCGGCGGCGTGGCGTTTATCATCTCTTGGATTATGATTATCGTCGCGGCCGTCAAATATTTATAAAGAAAAAAAGCCAATCCTCTGTCAAGTGAGCGATTGGCTTTTTGATTTATCTCGGAGAATAAGAAGACATGGAGTACGGATAAGTATAAGCGATTTCCTCATCAAACGTGATGTAATCAAGGTAAATGGTCAGAAGCAGATAGCGGGTGCCCGTTTTCGGATCGCTGATGATGATATGGTCACGTCCCGCCGCCTGAATCACACCGCGGAAAATCTTTGAATTCCATTCTTTGCTGTTTTCAAATGTCATATAAATCGTCGCCGTTTTGCCCCGGTTCAACCGCAGAATATTTTCAATGTATGACTCTTCAATCGGCAGCATGCCGGGAACGTTTTGTGACGATGATGGGCCTGACGGAATCTGAAAGCTGCCGCCGCCCTGCTGCTGCGGCTGGCCGGGGAACCCCCCGCCGAAGCTCTGCTGGCCTTGCTGCATCGGCATTGTCATTTGCTGCTGCATCGGCATCATTTGTGATCCTTGGCCCTGAGGCTGCGGATAAGGATTAGGCCCGAGCTGCGGCTGGTATCCTTGCATATCCATTCCCATCCCCATCCCCTGCATTTGCTGATATTGATTCTTTTTCGGTTTCATATTGTTCCTCCTTTGATGAAAACCTCTTGATGCTGAAACCTCCTGACAAGTATCAGACAGCCGACAGAGCGGCTGCTGTTTTTATCTATTCCACCATATGAGCCCAAAGAAAGATTTATGCGAAAAAAGAAAATACGCTCCAATGAGTCCGGGCATCAGAGCCGGCTTTTTTTGTGCGCGCAATGCTGACTTTTCACATAATAGTCTGTATTCCTAGCGCATCTTCCGCATAAGGAACATATGATAGCGGTAGTTTCAGGTGCGAAAAGGGGGTGACGAGTTGCCTAAAGTGTCAGTGATCATGACGAGCTATAACAAAAGTGACTATGTGGCCCGCTCTATTAAAAGTATTCTGTCTCAGACGTTTACGGACTTTGAGCTGTTCATTATGGATGACAACTCAAATGAAGCGACATTGGCGGAAATACGTCCTTTTCTCACGGATGACCGCATCCGGTTTTATCAAAGCGATGTATCGGGCGTCAAAGAAAGAACGGAAAAAACACGCTACGCCGCCTTGATTAATCAGGCAATAGAAATGGCGGAGGGCGAGTACGTGACGTATGCGACCGACGACAACACGTATGTGCCGGAACGGCTTGAGAAAATGGTGAAAGAGCTTGATGAAGACCCGGAAAAAGCCGTCGTGTATTCAAGTTCCAAAACCTATCATTTGAATCAGCGGAAAGAGACGGTGAAGGAGACGGCCAGGCCCGCCGAACGGATCGTGTGGAACGCGCCGTGCGCCATTGACCATTGTTCGGTCATGCACCGGTTTTCCGTGCTGGAACAGGTCAAATCGGCATTCGGTTCCTATTGGGATGAAAGCCCCGCGTTTTACCGGATCGGTGACGCCCGTTTCTTCTGGAGAGTGAATCATTTTTATCCGTTTTACCCGATTTCTGAGGAGCTTGATATCAATTATATTACCGATCAATCCATCCATTATCAGCTTTTCGCGGCGGAGAAAAACGAGTTTGTGAACAGCCTTCCGCAGCAGACCACGTGCCGGGAGCTGAGGGAATCATTAAAAAAGCTTGGAAAGGGGTGAGGGCTTGTCGGCATACTTAGCGAACTATTGGGTGCTGTACCGGCAGTATATTGACCTTTTTCAGTCACTTCGCTACAAAGACATCCCGCTCGCATTGATCAGTAATTTTTATCAATATATCAGTCCGGCGCTTCGGGAGAGCATGGAGCAGAACCCAGAGCTTTTCGGTCCGGCTGATCAGCATATTCCTGAAGCCGGTATACAGCCATATTATGATCAAAAAAGGCAAAACATTAAGAAAACAGATGAGAAACCGGTAAACGGAAAAGTCATTCTGCATTTCGATCATCTTCGGTTCACCGAGGGAAACTACCGGCAGTTTGACCCGGCAAAAACAGCGGTACTGGCCAGATGGAGTCTGCCTGACCATTACGGGCTGCCCGTTATCTGCAAATTGGAGCTGACGGGAATGGGGCAAAAAGGGAACCCCGTCCCTTATATTGAAAAAGCCCATTCCATTTTGAAAGAGCTTCACAGCCATCCCGCTTTCGGAAACAGAGAATTTCAGGAACGTTTGTATAAAGACATCCCGTTATTTATTGAAGCGATTGACGCCATTGATATTTTGTTTACGGCCGAAAAGATTTCCGCCGTTGTAGTCGGCACGACGGAGGATATTTACAGCCGTGTGCTGGCGCTGATGTCCGCGAAAAAAAACGCCGTCAGCATCTGTCTTCAGCACGGAGCGCTCATGGGAGATGAAGCGTTTCTGCCCGTATTTACGGACTATCAGGCCGTATTCGGGGTTTATGAAGCGGAGTGGTATAAAGCAAAAGGCTGCAGGGATGAACAAATCATCATCACGGGGCATCCCCGTTTCGACGAGATTTTCTCAAGAGAGCCGATAGATCAGGACACGTTTTACCGCAAACTTTCTTTTCTCCCGTCACAGCGGACGGTGCTGATCGCCACGCAGCCGTTTTCTGATGAATTTTATACGGGCGTGCTTGAAGAGCTTGCCGGCCAAAAGAACATGCAGCTCATTATTAAACCGCATCCATGGGAAATCGGCAAAAACAAGCTGGATGCTTACAATCAGGTGCTGCGGAAATATAAAGCAGGCAAAATCATCAAAAAAGAGATGGAGCTGTATGATATTCTCCCGTATGTTGACGCTGCGGTGACACAGACATCAACGGTCGGTCTTGAAGCGATGCTGTTTCAAAAGCCCGTGCTGATCGGAAAATCAGCGGGAACCCGCAGATACCCTTATTATCACTCACTTGGAGAATTTGTCTTTGAGGACCCGCAGGCACTCGCTCAGGAATTAATCCGGATATGCGAAAGCCCCGCAGAATATCAAAAAGCGGAACAGGCGCGCCGTGCTTTTGTCGCCGCGAACTACCCGGTTCAGGATTCGCTTGCCGCTTTATGCCAAGTGCTTCAGGAAAAAACCGGAGTCAGCTTCAGACGGGTTGACCCTTCATAAAAAAGATAGGAGCGCAAAGAAAATGGTGCAAAAAAGATCAGCTTTTCTTCCCTATTCATTGCCCATGATCGGGAAGGACGAAATTCAGGAGGTTATTGATACGCTTGAATCGGGCTGGCTTTCAAAGGGACCGAAAGTAGAGGCGTTTGAAAAAGCCTTTGCCGCCTGGACGGGGGCAAAGCACGCGATCGCGCTGAACTCATGTACCGCCGCTTTGTTTTTGGCCCTGAAGGCGAAAGGGATCGGTCCCGGCGACGAGGTCATCACTTCTGCCGTGACGTTCAGTTCAACAGCCAATACAATCGTGCACACAGGCGCCGTTCCGGTGTTTGTTGACATCGATCCGCTTACGCTGAATGCAGACCCTGAAAAAATTGAGGCGGCCGTCACCCCGCGGACAAAGGCGATTGTACCCGTTCATTTCGCCGGCCAGTCGTGTGATATGGATCAGATTCTGGCCATTGCCGAAAAGCATCAGTTATTTGTCTTAGAGGATGCCGCACATGCCGTGTATACCACTTACAAACAGAAAATGATCGGATCAATCGGTGATGCGACGGCATTCAGCTTCTACGCGACAAAAAACCTGGCAACCGGTGAAGGCGGCATGCTGACGACGGACGATGACGGGCTTGCCGATCAGATCAGGGTGCTCAGCCTTCACGGCATGAGCAAAGGCGCGTGGAACCGCTATTCTTCAAACGGAAGCTGGTACTACGAGGTCGAAACGCCCGGCTATAAAATGAATATGTTTGATCTTCAGGCAGCGCTTGGGCTTCATCAGCTGAAACGGATTGACAGCATGCAGCAAAGAAGAGCCGACATTGCGAGCCGCTACCAGGACGCCTTCAGACACATGAAAGGGCTGACCATCCCGCATGTCAGTGATGACGGGCGGCATGCATGGCATCTGTATGTTCTTCAAATAGAGGAGCAGGAGGCCGGGGTCAGCCGGAACGATCTGATTTCTGCTTTAAAAGACCAATATAATATCGGCACAAGTGTTCATTTTATTCCGGTTCCGTTCCATCCGTATTATCAAAAAACGTACGGGTATAAGGAAACTGACTTTCCGGCCGCGGCCGCGTATTATCACCGCACCGTGTCACTCCCTCTTTATCCGTCAATGACAGATGACGACGTTGAATACGTCATTGCAGCCGTTACGGATATCGTCAAAGGGGCTGATTAGGTGTACAGACTGAGGGAAAATCTTGCGCAGGACATGATTCATACCTTCCTGCATCAGAAGGGCATCCAGCCGGAAGCCTATGAATCGTCGCTCTGTTTATTGGGAGAAAACAGCCTTCAAGGCGTGATTTTATATGAAAACTCTTCGTGGGAAAGTCAATTGTTCCGAAAAAATATCATCAATGTGAAGCTTGCAGCCGCAAACAGCGCCGGACAGCTCAAAAGGCTGTTTCAGGAATTTTACGCGGCAAGGCGGGCGGCAGGCACTGATTTTATATTTATTAAAATACCGGCTGAAGATATCGGCGCGATGCAGGTCGTTCAGCAGCTTCCGAACGCTTATTTTGTAGGGAGTCTGCTCAAGCTCGTCAGTCCGGTGCGTGTATATAACAGCACGCCGCCGTTTGAGATTACAGAAGCCGGACCCGGCGACACGGAAGCGATCAGCCGGCTGGCCCGCGACGCCTTTACAAAAAGCAGGTATTACCAAGACCCCCATCTCAGCTATGAAAGTGCAAACCGCCTGTTTGAAGAGTGGGCGCGGAATAATGCGGAAGGCAGAGCTTCGTTACAATTCGCCGCCACATATAAGGGAGAGACTGTGGGCTTTGTTCAGGGGCTGTCTAAAGGCGATGAATTCGTCCTTGATCTGATGGCGGTAAAGCCGGGATTTGAAGGAAAGGGAGCGGGATTCCATTTAGCGGCGCACGTGATTGAACAATCATTGCGCTTTCAGCATAAGACTGTATCAGCGGGAACGCAGCTCCACAATGTAAGAGCCATCCGCCTGTATGAAAGAATGGGATTTAAAGCGGATGCGTCCTATTACTACTATCATGTGTGGCCCGGGAAGGAGGCGGACTGATGGCATCATGCCAAATCGGAACGAAGTCAATCGGCGAAGGTTCGCCCGTATTCATCATCGCCGAAGCCGGAATTAATCATGACGGAAAACTGAGCCAGGCGTTTGAATTGATAGATGCGGCCAGTGAGGCCGGCGCGGACGCGGTCAAGTTCCAAATGTTTCAGGCTGACAAAATGTATCAGAAAGACCCCGGCTTGTACAAAACCGCTGCGGGAAAAAACGTCTCTATTTTTTCTTTGGTGCAATCAATGGAAATGCCCGCCGAGTGGATCGAACCGCTGCTTGAATATTGTAAGAAAAAAGGCGTGCTGTTTTTAAGCACGGTATGTGACGAAGGCTCTGCCGACTTACTGTATGCGACTTCCCCTTCAGCCTTTAAAATCGCCTCCTACGAGCTGAACCATCTGCCGTTATTGAAATATGTCGCGGGGCTGAAGACACCGATTATTTTTTCCACCGCTGGCGCTGATATTTCAGATATTCAGGAGGCTTATCAAACCATTACCGGCGAGGGGAACACAGAAATTGCGATCATGCATTGTGTGGCGAAATATCCCGCGCCGCCTGAATACAGCAATCTGAGCGTCATTCCCATGCTTGCCGCCGCATTCCCGGATGCTGTGATCGGTTTCTCCGATCACAGCGCCCATCCGTATGATGTGCCGTGCGCGGCTGTCAGGCTCGGAGCGAAACTGATTGAAAAGCATTTTACGATCGATAAAAACCTGCCCGGTGCTGATCACTCCTTCGCCCTCAATCCGGATGAATTAAAAGAAATGGTTGCGGCGATCCGCTCAGTTGAAGCGGAGCTGCGGCAGGGGCATCACGCTCCGGTGCCGGAAGTGCTGTCGGGAAGTTCCCATAAAACGACGACACCGATTGAAGGGGATATCAGAAGGTTCGCTTACAGAGGCATTTTTTCAACAGCGCCGATTCAAAAAGGCGAATGTTTTACGGCGGAAAACCTTGCCGTCCTTCGTCCCGGCCAAAAACCGCAGGGGCTCCACCCGAGATATTTTGAGCTTTTAACTGACGGCGCGCGTGCGGTCAGGGATATCCCCGCCGACACGGGCATCACTTGGGATGACCTTTTGACGAAAGGCAGCCCATATGATGACTGACATTTTGTTTATCATTCAGGCGCGGATGGGAAGCGGGCGTCTTCCCGGTAAAGTGCTGAAACCGATCGGCGGGTATACGATCCTCGATATGATTGTCAAAAGGGTTCGGCAAAGCGCGTATTATGATCAATCGCGGGATAATCTGATCGTCGCCTCGTCTGACAGCAAGACCGACGACATTCTGTCTGCGCACTGCATCAGCAAGAACTACCGTGTGCACCGCGGCAGCGAGCAGCGCGTGCTTGACCGGTTTGCACAAGTCATCGAACAAGTTAAACCGGACATCGCAGTCAGACTGACGGGGGATAACCCGTTTGTCGACCCTTCGCTGCTTGATTTTCTGATTCAATCGCATTTAGATCAGCACGCAGACTACACGTATATTTGCGGTACACCGCTCGGCATCGGCGGCGAGGCGGTAAACGCGCGCCTTTTAACGGAGATCAATGCCGACAAAACGCTGGCGGACAAATACCAGGAGCATGTCACGCTTTTAATAAGAGAATCTCCTGGGAAGTACCGGCTTCTCTTTCCTGAGCCTCCGCAGGAACTCCGGGCTCCTCACTTGCGGATGACCGTCGATACAGAAGAGGACTACAGGCTGGCCCGCGAGCTGTACGTAAAAGCGGGCTCGCGTCCTGATATTCCGGCAAAAGAATTGATCCATCTGCTGAATAGTGATCCGGAGCTCAGGGCCATTAATCAAATGATCCGGCAAAAAGAGGCTGATTAGCATGCGGATTTTGATTTTCGCGGACGGGGGCCGTGACATCGGCATGGGGCACGCGGTCCGGATGAAGCTGCTTGCCGGTGCCATTAAGAACAATTGCTCAATAACGTTCTGCACAAATAAAGAGGCTTCTTCTTATCTGTCTTCTGATCAATGGGAAGTGATCATCAAGCCTGACAAGGGACAGAAGGAATTTATTGTCCGGGAAATAAACAGGCAGGCTCCTGACCTTCTCATATTCGATCTGCTCGATATGCCGTGTGACTGGTTAGAGGAAGTCAAAAAGCATTCATCGGCACGCATCGTCTTATTTGAAGAAAAACGGGAACATGTCATTCATTTATGCGATGCCGTTATAAACGGCATTTACGGCGGGCTGAAAAGCCGGACGGTCCAAATGGGCAGCGCCGCTGTATATGAAGGCCCGGAATATATGATTCTTCATCCGGGTTTTGAAAAAGCCAAACAGCTCTATCAGCTGAGAAAAGAATGCCGGACCATATTGGTCTCATTAGGAGGAAGCGACCCGAAGAAGCTTGTCTTTAAAGTGATGGAAGCATGCCGCCGCATCCCCGACATTCATCGAAAACGAGTGATCATCGTCATGGGCGGCGCCGCGCCTCATGCTGACGACGTGCGCGCGCATCTTACACAAATGCCTTATGCCGAAATGGTAAGGCAGACAAATGACATGGCCGCGCTTCTTTCGAGGGCTGATATGGCCGTCGTGTCCGGCGGGATCACTTTATATGAAACCATTTGTACAGGTGTGCCCTGCATCGTACTTTCTCAAGTGGAGCATCAAACTGAGACGGCGGAAAAATTCGCCGCACGGGGGGCCGCCGTTCATCTCGGCCTTGGTGAATGCATATCACCGGACGTTCTCGCACGGCATATGTCTGACATGGCCGCTGATTATCCGCTGCGGACCGGACTTCATCAAAACGGAAAGCCGCTGGTTGACGGCAGGGGCATCAAACGGGCTGCGGCGATTCTTTATGATTTGTGATAAAACCACACGTAAGGAAGTGTTCATGTGAAAGGTGTTATCTTAGCCGGAGGCACCGGCTCACGCCTTATGCCGCTGACAAAAGCGGTCAATAAGCATTTACTCCCTGTCGGTCCATATCCGATGATTTACTGGTCGGTCATGAAGCTGGAAGAAGCGGGGATTACAGATATCTTGCTGATTACGCAAAAAGAATATATTCCGCAATTTCATAAACTTCTCGAAACCGGAGAAGAGCTCGGCGTCTCAATCACATATCAGGTTCAGCCCGCCGCATCCGGCATATCCGACGGTTTATCATACGCAAAGCGGTTTACCGGGCGCGATCCGTTCGTTCTGCTTTTGGGAGATAATATTTTTGAAGATTCATTAAAACCTTATACGGAGCGTTTCGCAAAGCAGGGAAAAGGAGCGAAAGTGCTGCTGAAAGAAGTGGACGATCCGGAGCGCTTCGGCATCGCCGAGATTGATGAGAAAAACAAACGGATCAAGTCGATCATTGAAAAGCCGGAGCAGCCGCCGACCAGACTATGCGTCACAGGGATCTACATGTACGACGCAGAAGTGTTTTCCTATATTGAACAAATTTCCCCTTCAAAACGCGGCGAACTGGAAATTACGGATGTCAATAATTTATACATTGAACACAGTGAGCTGACGTATGATGTGTTAACGGGCTGGTGGGTGGATGCGGGTACGCATGAATCGCTCTACCTCGCCGGAAGCCTGGCGCATCAGGCATTACAGAAAGGACAGGAGCATTAATCATGCCAAAATCATATTTAATTACAGGGGGCGCCGGATTTATCGGCCTTACCTTTACAAAGATGATGCTGAAAGAAACGGACGCGCAGATTACCGTCCTGGATAATCTCACGTATGCAAGCAGGCCGCTTGAAATAGAAGCCTTGAAAAAGAACGGCCGTTTCCGTTTTATCAAAGGTGACATTTCTGAAAAAGAGGACATTGACAAAGTCTTTTCCCAAATGTATGACGCTGTCATTCATTTTGCGGCTGAATCCCATGTGGACAGAAGCATAAATCAGGCAGAGCCGTTTATCACAACAAATGTGATGGGCACATACCGACTGGCGGACGCGGTGTTACAGGGAAAAGCCGGCAGGCTGATTCACATTTCCACAGATGAGGTGTACGGAGATTTGGCGCCGGATGATCCCGCTTTTACGGAGACGACGCCGCTTTCTCCGAACAATCCGTATTCGGCCAGCAAGGCAAGCTCAGACCTGCTCGTCATGTCTTACGTGAGAACCCATAAGCTTCCTGCCATCATTACAAGATGCAGCAACAATTACGGGCCGTACCAGCATCACGAGAAAATGATTCCGACCATTATCAGGCATGCCGTAAACGGCACGCCGATTCCGCTGTACGGCGACGGGATGCAGATCAGAGACTGGCTGTTTGCCGAAGATCATTGCCGCGCCATTAAGCTCGTGCTGGAAAAAGGAACACTCGGTGACATTTACAATATCGGCGGAGGAAATGAACGGACGAATAAAGAGCTTGCGTCATTTATCATGAAGGAGCTCGGTGTCGAGGAACGGTTTGCTCATGTCGAAGACAGAAAAGGGCATGACCGCCGTTACGCCATCAATGCCTCAAAGCTGAAAAATGAGCTGGGCTGGCGGCAGGACGTCACATTTGAAGAAGGAATGAGAAGAACCATTCGCTGGTATACAGACAGCCAAGACTAATCGGAAAGAAGGGGATCCGATTGACGAAGGTATTAGTAACCGGAGCGGCCGGCCAGCTGGGGCGGGAGTTATGCCGTCAGCTGAAGCGGGAAGGGTATGAAGTGATCGCCTTGACAAAAGCGATGATGAACATATCCGACCAGCGTTCGGTGCGGCACTCGTTCAGCCATTACAAGCCGGATATCGTCGTCAATACGGCGGCATACACCTCCGTTGACAAATGTGAAACGGAGCTCGACAAAGCGTATTTAATAAACGGAATCGGCGCTTATTATGCCGCGCTTGAGGCTGAAAACACCGGCGCGAAATTCATTCACATCAGCACCGATTACGTCTTCAGCGGCAAAGGAACACGGCCATACCAGACCGATGATCCCGCAGATCCGGGCACGATTTATGGAAAAAGCAAAAAACTCGGCGAAGAACTGATCCGGTTAACGGGGAAAAACCACACCATTATCAGAACATCGTGGGTGTACGGCAGCGGCGGGCACAACTTTGTCAATACGATGCTGAAACTTGCGGATACACATGATCAGGTGCGTGTCGTTAACGATCAAGTCGGAGCGCCGACGTACACAAAAGATTTAGCCGAAACGGTGATCGGTCTGTTTGACAGGCCGCCGGGCTTATACCATGCCGCAAACAGCGGAGTGTGCAGCTGGTATGAATTTGCCAAGGCTATTTATGAAGAAAGCGGCAGAACCGCCGCCGTGCTGCCCGTCACGACGGAGGAATACGGAAATGAGACGCCGCGCCCCGCTTACTCGGTGTTGAGTCTTGAGTCGATTGAACGGCAGGGGCTCGGGATGAGGCATTGGCGGGAAGCGCTGCATGATTATTTACAAAGGGAGGGACAGTGCAAGTGATCGAAGGCGTAAAAATCAAAAAGCTGATCAAACACAGCGATGACCGGGGTTTTTTCTCAGAACTCGTCCGTGACGATGAACATCTCTTAGAGCGTTTCGGGCAGGCTTCCTGGTCCAAAAGCTATCCCGGCGTCATTAAAGCATTTCACTATCATGAGAAACAGGATGACCTATGGTTTTTTCCGACGGGCCACGCCCAGGTCGTGCTGCATGACCTTCGCGAAGAGTCGGCAACCAAGGGAGAAACGGATGTCTACTACATGGGAGAAGACAATCCGATGCTCCTTCTCATTCCCAAAGGCGTCGCACACGGGTACAGAGTGCTGGGCGAAACCCCGCTGACCATTATTTATTTCACGACAATGTCCTACAATCCGGATCAGCCTGACGAAAAAAGAATCCCGTGGAATGATGACACCATCGGATTTGACTGGCAGACGGCTCACCGATAGCGCACAAGACGAAGACAGCGGATGTCTTCGTTTTTGTGTTTTTATTGACTTTGATATGAGTGGAGCCAGTGAATAAGATACGACCGCCCACTATATCATGATTGCTGGCCTGAAGAGCAATTTCATCAAAAATGTCTTGGAAGATGGCGGTCAGTTAGGGACCTGAAATTTAAGAGATCCTCCCTTTCTTCTCCTACGGACATCATGCATCCTAAAAAAACAAAAAATGATTTATAGAATGGGGATAGGATTTAATTAGAAAAATCTTAAGAAAAAAGTAATATTTGCTTAAGAGAAAAGAGAACTTTCCTTTATATAGTAGGAGTATATATGGAAAGGGGAAAGCGAATGACATACATCTTAAAAACGAGTCAGCTTACAAAAACATTTAAAGGAAAAGAAGTTGTTTCCGGGGTTAATATGCACGTGAAAAAAGGGGAGATTTATGGATTCTTGGGTCCCAATGGTGCAGGTAAAACAACCATTATGAAAATGATTACAAATTTAATCAAGCCTACAAGTGGTGAAATAGAAATTTTCGGTGAGAAATTAACAGATACGTCATTTGAAGTTTTAAAAAGAATGGGCACCATTATTGAATACCCCATTTTTTATGACAACCTCACTGCTAAAGAAAATTTAGATTTCCATTGTGAATATATGGGCTATTACGATAAAAAATCCATTGACCACGCTATCGAGCTTGTAAAGTTACATAATATTGATAATAAAAAAGTGAAAGAGTTTTCTTTAGGAATGAAACAAAGGTTAGGAATAGCCAGAGCTATTTCTACAAGACCAGAACTTCTCATTTTAGACGAGCCGATTAATGGCCTGGATCCAATAGGTATAAAAGAGTTGAGGGATCTCTTTAAATTACTTTGCAGAGAATATGGAATTACATTATTAGTCTCCAGTCACATTTTAGCCGAAATGGAACAAATGTCAGATACTGTTGGTATCATACAGAATGGCAAGTTAATAAAAGAAGTTTCTATGAAGAGTATAAACGGAAAACAAACGGAGTATATAGAGGTAAAAGTCCAAAATATAAAAAAAGCGTTATATATTTTAGAGCAAAATCTGGGGATAAGAAATTTTAAAATGATTGATCAACAATTAATTCGTATCTATGAAACAGCAGTTACACAACAAGAAATCTCTAAAGCACTTATTCTGAATGACATTGGTATAGAAAGTATAAATAAAAAACACAGTTCTTTAGAAGAATACTTCTTAAATTCTATGAATGGGGAGGGAATACACATTAGATAGATTGCCCGTCTGTGTTATGCACCTATTTGCATTGTCTTAAATTCTTCTGCTGGAGGCTATTAGCATGTTAAAACTTATGAAATTAGAGTACAAAAAACATCACTTATCACAGTATTTTAAATGGGTGGCACTTTGGATATTCATCATCTTTGCCTTAGCGGCTTTTATGGGATGGGAATCTAAAAATGAAAATGAACTTATGTTTCGTGATTATGCAGATTTTATATCTCTAACTAATATTTTAATTAGAATTGTGTTTATTAGTTTTTCTGCTGTGATTTTATCCCGTTTAGTTATTGATGAATATAAAAATAAAACAATACAATTGCTGTTTACTTATCCTTTACAAAGAAAAAAATTAATGCAAGCTAAACTATCTATTGTCTTCCTATTCTGCTTTGTAAGTATTGTTATTGCTACGTTTGTTATTAACTTGTTAATTCTCTTCGTGAGTCCGCACTTATATTTATTCGAGAAGCCTGTTGAAATGAGTGAAGTTATTTCCGCTATGCCATCGACTCTTCTCACCGCTTTTATGATGGGAGGAGTGAGTCTGATTCCTTTATTTTTCGGCATGAGAAAAAAATCAACTTCTGCTACAATCACTTGGGCTGTCATAATCGGGGTCCTTATCAATGCAACAGTTTCCGACGGAGGAGAAACAGTCAGTTTAAGCCAATTTATTATCATTCCAATTATACTTTGTTTATTTGGTTTTTTAGTGGGTTATCTTTCTTACCGTAAGGTGGATCAGAAAGATTTATTGTAGATAAAAGGAGAAATTCTACAATGAAGAAAATTATAGCATCTTGTGCAGTGTTAATCGTAATCGGCGGAATTGTTTTAAGCCTTTATAAGACAGATACAAAAAACTTTAAAAAGAACGTGTCCTACAATGTTGAAAAAATTGATACTTTAAAAGTATATACTGACTCATGGGATGTGAAGTTTAAAAAGAGTAATTCAAATAAGGCAACAATATCTGCTGAGGGGAAGAAGAAAGATAAGGCTCCAGTTACATTTCAAGAAAATGGGAGGGGTTTGGTCGTTACTCAAAAAGAACAAAAGAATGGCGGCTTTTTGGATGGATTTACTTTTGGGAAGCAGGGCGGCACAATCTATATTAATGTTCCCGAGTCAGGTATGAACAATATTGAAATAACCAATAAAGATGGGACTATACATTTAAGTGAAATTTCAGCTGAAAATATTGTCGTTGAAAATCATTCCGGTGAGGAAAAAATCAATAATGTTTCGGCTGATAATGGAAAATTTGCATCCAGGGATGGATCGTTAAGTATGGAAAATAGTTCTTTTGAGGAATTAAATATAACATCAGCAAGCGGCGATACCGAGATGAAGGAAATAGATAGTTCCAATGTAAAGATTACCTCTAAAGATGGGACGGTTTCAATCAAGGACATAACAGAGGGAAAATCTTTATCAGTAAATACGAAATCAGGAGATATAGGTGTATCTTATAAAAAAGCGCCAACTTCACTTGCTGTTTTTGCTCAGAGTAATTCTGATGTAACGTTTGATCTAGATGGGCTTAATAAGAGCCATGATGGCGTAAAACTGAAAAAAGGTGAAATTGGCGCGGGAAGTAATAAAGTAAGTCTATCTAGTGAAGATGGTTCGATAAAGGTGAGATAAAAAGAGAAAAACACAAGACAACAATTCCCGCTATTGAAGAATGGTTGTCTTGTTTGTTTGTATTTAAAATGTTTTGGAATATTTATCTCCTTTTGTATAAAAAATAATTATAATGAGATTAATTATCTGTATAATGATTGAAATAAACAGTGAATTAAGAATATCAGTTTTATATTTAAGGAGCGGAAAGCTTGGGTTACAAAATATTAATTGTAGAAGACGACCAATTCATAAGCGATATGGTAAGCGAAAGCTTAACGAAAGAAGGGTTTGAAGTAACAGCAGCTTTTAATGGTGAAGAAGCTTTAGACATATTGAAC
This sequence comes from Bacillus sp. FSL R5-0443, assembly GCF_038608285.1. Lineage (NCBI taxonomy): Bacteria > Bacillati > Bacillota > Bacilli > Caryophanales > Bacillaceae > Bacillus > Bacillus sp. FSL R5-0443. The sequence goes on along the minus strand of NZ_CP152013.1, from coordinate 3,896,602 downwards.
ACCCAAAAGTTTGAGGTTATATTGTTGGATTTAATGCTTCCGAAGATAGATGGGATGGAATGTTTAAGAATGATTCGTTCCAAAAGTATGGTTCCCGTTCTTATCATGTCTGCAAAAGATGAAGATGTAGATAAGGCACTTGGTCTCGGCCTCGGGGCTGATGATTATATTTCTAAACCTTTTTCTATGCTGGAGGTAATAGCCAGAATTAAAGCAACCATTAGAAGAGAAAGACACTATAAGAGCTCCCTGTCTTCAAAGGAAGAAAAAATCATTAAAATAGGTGATTTAAGTGTTGACCTGCATGGCTTTTCTGTTAAAAAATTCAATGAAAAGATTAATCTCACGGCAAAAGAATTTAATATTTTAAAACTCTTTATTTCTAATCCTTCACAAGTATATACTAAGTCTCAACTTTATAAATCCGTATGGGAAGATGAGTATCATGGAGATGAGAATGTAATTAATGTTCATATTAGACGGCTTAGAGAGAAAATTGAGGACGATCCATCTCATCCAATGTACATAAAAACTTTGTGGGGAATCGGTTATAAGTTGGGAGATTTTTAAATTGTTTTATATGTTGGTTATTTTATTCATATGCTCTGCAGCAGTAAATATATTTCTTTTCCGAAGCCGATTAAATCTAAGGACTGAGATTAAATATATAAGAAATAAACTTCGAAAAGTTGTTAATGAAGAGACAGGCGAAAGATTATTGCTTAACACGGAAGATAAATATATAAAATCCTTGTTAATTCAAATAAACCGTCTTTTAGACCATAATCAAAAGATCAAAGGGAACTGCAATAGTATTGAACTGTCCATGCGAAAAATGTTATCAAATATTTCACACGATTTAAAGACGCCTTTAACAGTTATACTAGGTTATATTGAAATTATAAATAACGATAAAAGTCTGACTTCGGAAAAGGTTATGAGTTTACTAAAAACAGTTAATTTAAAAACGGTCGAGGTATTAGCGTTAATAAACCGTTTTTTTGAACTTGTAAAATTAGAGTCAGGAGATAAAAAATTAAATTCTTCACGAATTGACATATGTGAAGTCAGCCGAAAAATAATTTTGGATTACTACGAAATTTTAATTAGCAAAGAATTTGAAGTAGTGATTGATATACCCGATGATTCTGTCTTTGTTAGCGGAGATGAAGATGCAATTGAGAGGGTTCTGAATAATTTAATTACGAATGCAATTCAATATGGTTCCGATGGTAAGATGGTGGGTTTAAAGATCAGAATAACTGATAATGATGTTTTTGTAGAAATATCAGATAAAGGAAAAGGAATAAATGAAATGCATAAAGACCGTGTCTTTGAACGAATGTACACATTGGAGGACTCGAGAAATACCAATTATCAGGGAAGCGGATTGGGGCTGACGATTACTAAGAGATTAGTAGAGCAAATGGGAGGAGGTATATCTCTAAATAGTGTCCCCTTCAAAGAAACAACGTTTTCTGTACGTTTAAGACGTATTAAATTTTAATAAAAGCAGTAAGGTTTCTTCTGTATACGTCTTCAAATCCCCTTTCTCTTTAATCTGAGAGGCTGACAACAGTCTCTTTTTTTTATAAGCAAAAACCTGGCATGAATCTTGCATATAAAAAGGGGCGTAACGACAATGTGAAAGGGATTGATGGGTTTTGGTGTAAAAGCGCTTACATTTTGTTCTGCCGGTAATTGAAGCTTACACGTAAAATACGATGAGGTGATAAAACATGTCAGCCAACCCGCTTTCTAAAAGCAATCAGAAAGATGAAGAAAAAGAAGTTCTTAATTTGTTCTTGTCAACACAATCGATCATAAAAGAGGCCCTGCGAAAACTGGGGTACCCTGACAATATGTATGAATTGATGAAAGAGCCGATGCGGCTTTTAACCGTCCGCATCCCTGTCAAAATGGACAATGGCTCAGTACAGGTTTTCACGGGCTACCGCTCACAGCATAATGACGCAGTCGGCCCGACAAAAGGGGGCGTGCGGTTTCATCCGGAAGTCAGTGAAGAAGAGGTTAAGGCGCTTTCCATCTGGATGACTTTAAAATGCGGCATCACAAATCTTCCTTACGGGGGCGGAAAAGGCGGCATCATCTGTGATCCGCGGACGATGTCATTCGGAGAGCTGGAACGGCTGAGCCGCGGATATGTGCGTGCGATCAGCCAGATCGTCGGTCCGACAAAGGATATTCCGGCTCCCGACGTATATACCAACTCGCAGATTATGGCATGGATGATGGACGAATACAGCCGCCTGAGAGAATTTGATTCACCAGGATTCATTACGGGCAAACCGATCGTTCTCGGCGGTTCACAGGGGCGGGAGACGGCGACCGCGCAAGGCGTCACGATTTGTATTGAGGAAGCCGTTAAGAAAAAAGGGATTCCATTGGAAAATGCGCGGATCATCATTCAGGGGTTCGGAAATGCGGGGAGCTTTCTCGCTAAATTTATGCATGACGCCGGCGCCAAGGTGATCGGCATCTCAGACGCCCACGGCGCTTTGTATGACCCTGACGGCCTTGATATTGATTACCTGCTGGATAAGCGGGACAGCTTCGGCACGGTGACGAATCTCTTCTCGGATGTCATAACGAACAGGGAGCTGCTGGAAAAGGACTGTGATATTCTCGTGCCCGCCGCAATCTCCAATCAGATTACGGCTGAAAACGCCCATCACATTAAAGCCTCAATCATTGTGGAGGCGGCAAACGGCCCGACAACGATAGATGCCACGAAAATTCTGAATGAAAGAGGCGTGCTTCTCGTGCCGGATATTTTGGCAAGCGCCGGCGGCGTGACGGTGTCTTATTTTGAATGGGTGCAAAATAATCAAGGCTTTTACTGGTCTGAGGAGGAAGTCGCCGGAAAACTGCGCAGCGTCATGGTGAATTCGTTTGAATCCATTTATCAGACAGCGCATACCCACAAAGTCGATATGCGTTTGGCCGCCTATATGACGGGCATCAGAAAATCGGCTGAAGCGGCCCGGTTCCGCGGCTGGGTATAAGTGTTATCCGCAAAGAGATTTTGCATCAGTTATATAGCAGATCGCAAAATTTCTTTGCGTTTTCAGATTGCAGCTGACAGATTCGGACAAGCTTCGTCCGCTTTCGGCAAAGATTTTCTTATTTTTATCACAAATTGCTATGCTGGTATGCTTCTTGCATCTTTATAAAGCGTGAGCACACATTACAAAATACGGGGAGGAATTCTAATGACAGTTTCATACGCACACGAACCATTTACAAATTTTCAGGAAGAGACAAATAAACAATCGTTTCAGGAAGCGCTGGCTTATGTGAATTCACAGCTCGGCAAGCATTATCCGCTTATCATCAACGGTGAAGCGATTGAAACGGATAAAAAGATCATTTCCGTCAATCCGGCAGATAAAAAAGAAGTGATCGGTTCTGTATCGGCCGCCGGAAAAGAACTTGCGGAAAAGGCCATGCAGGCTGCGCTGCAGGCATTTCAAACATGGAAAAAAGTACGGCCGGAACACCGCGCGAATGTGCTGTTTAAAGCGGCGGCGATCATCCGCAGAAGAAAGCACGAATTCTCCGCGTATCTAGTGAAAGAAGCCGGAAAACCGTGGAAGGAAGCGGATGCGGATACGGCGGAAGCGATCGACTTTTTAGAGTATTACGCCCGTCAGATGCTGAAACTGAAAGACGGTTCCCCTGTAAAGAGCCGTGACGGAGAATATAATCAGTATCACTATGAGCCGCTTGGGGTGGGGATCGTCATCTCTCCATTCAACTTCCCGCTTGCGATTATGGCGGGAACGGCGGCGGCAGCCATCGTAACAGGCAACACGATACTGCTGAAACCGGCGGATGCGGCGCCTGTCGTGGCGGCGAAATTCGTTGAAGTGATGAAAGAAGCGGGCCTGCCGGACGGCGTGCTCCAATTCATACCGGGCGACGGAGGAGAAATCGGCGACTATCTGGTTGAGCATCCGAAGACGAGATTTGTGTCGTTTACAGGTTCCCGCGCGGTTGGATGCCGTATTTATGAACGCGCCGCAAAAGTACAGCCGGGCCAAAAGTGGCTGAAACGGGTCATTGCCGAAATGGGAGGGAAAGATACGGTGCTTGTAGACAGAGATGCTGATCTTGATCTTGCCGCTTCCTCAATCGTGTATTCCGCCTTCGGATTCTCAGGCCAAAAATGTTCAGCCGGTTCCCGTGCGGTCATCCATCAGGACGTCTATGATGAAGTTGTTGAAAAAGCCGTCGCTTTAACAAAATCACTCACCGTCGGAAGTCCGGAAGATTTTGATACATACATGGGGCCGGTCATCCACGAAGCATCTTATAATAAAGTCATGAGTTATATCGAAATCGGCAAAACAGAAGGAAAACTCCTGACGGGAGGCGAAGGTGATGATTCAAAAGGATACTTTATTCAGCCGACCATTTTTGCGGATGTTGATGAAAACGCCCGCCTGATGCAGGAGGAAATTTTCGGGCCGGTCGTCGCGATCTCAAAAGCCCGTGATTTCGACCATATGCTTGAGATTGCCAATAATACCGATTACGGACTGACGGGCGCTCTGTTATCGAAAACCCGCGCGCACATTGAACGCGCCCGCGAAGATTTTCACGTCGGGAATCTATACTTCAACCGCGGATGTACGGGAGCGATTGTCGGATACCAGCCGTTCGGCGGCTTCAATATGTCAGGAACCGATTCAAAAGCCGGAGGACCTGACTATCTGATTCTTCATATGCAGGCAAAAACAACGTCTGAAGCCTATTAATCTTTCGGAAATAGCGCGATGAAAAAGAGAGTCGCGCTATTTTCTCTATATGAGGGTAAGGAGGATGGAACATGTATCAGCAGCTCAGCAAAATGCTTCCGGAGGAGAAAATAGAAGCCATTACGAAATCACTGGTGGCGTTAAACAGCATCAACGGCACATTGGGAGAAGGAAAAAAAGCCGACTATATCAAAGATATGATCAAGAGCTTTCCCTACTTTCAGGAGAATCCGTCACATGTGTGGGAGCAGGCGATTCCTGAGGACCCTTACGGCCGCAAAAATATTTTCGCATTTATTGAGGGAAACGGCGAAAGCCTGAATACGGTCATTTATCACGCTCATCTTGATACGGTCGGCATCGAGGATTTCGGCCCTTTAAAAGATATCGCTTTTGATTCCGACCGTCTCGCGGAATATTTCTCAAACTATGAATTTGATCGGGATGTGCAGCGGGACGCCCGCTCAGGCGAGTGGATGTTCGGAAGGGGTTCGGTTGATATGCAGAGCGGTATTGCCGTTCATCTCGCCAATCTGCTTCACTTTTCTGAACGGCGCGATCAGCTGCCGGGCCATATTCTGTTCATGGCAAATCCGGATGAAGAAAGCCAGCATTCCGGCATTTTAACCAGCATTTCTGAATTAAAACGGCTGAAACAAGAAAAGCAGCTTCGTTATTTAGCAGCGATTAATAACGATTTTATCACGCCGCTGTATGAGGGTGACACGACAAGGTACATCTACACGGGCGCGGCAGGGAAGCTTTTGCCTTGCTTTGCGATTTACGGGCGGGAGGTGCATGTCGGTGATACGCTGTCCGGCATCGATCCGAATTTGATCGCATCAGAAATCACCAGAAGAATTCACAACAATATTCATATGGCGGAAAACATTGAAGGGGAGCTTGTGCTTCCGCCGACCTGCCTGTACCAGCGTGACAACAAGGAAGCGTATAACGTGCAGACCGCCGTCAGCAGCTATGTCTATTTTAATTATTTTATTTACGAGAAAACCGCCAAAGAAGTCATGGATCAGCTGACCGCCGTGGCTGACGAAGCCTGCAAAGAGACAGAACGAAAATTATCTGATTATTACGACGAATACTGTGAGAGAACGAGCCTGCCGAAAAAAGAGATGTCATGGAACGTTCAAGTGTACAGTCTGGAAGATTACCTGAAAAGGCTTAGAAGCCGCGGGATAGACCCTGCACAGTGTATCGAGCAGGCATTTAAAACATATGAACATCTTGAACTGCGGATGAGATGCTTTAAAGCCGTCGAGGAACTGCAAAAACTCGATCCTGAGCAGGGAGCCAAGGTCATTATTTTCTATGCGCCGCCTTACCTTCCGCACAATTATCTGAAAGAAGAGAGCTCACGGGACCGGCTTTTGCAGCATGTCATTCAAGAAGCGGTCGATAAAACAGCGGCATCAACCGGAGAAACATTCGTCTTTAAAAAGTTTTTCCCTTATTTAGCGGACGGAAGCTTTTTATCGCTGCATGAAACAGACGAGGAGGTCTCCGCCTTTACCGATAATTTTCCGGGCTGGGATGTCATCGGGACGATTCCTTTTAAAGAAATCAGGGAATTGAATATTCCGTCGGTCAATATAGGGGTATACGGAAAGGACGGCCATAAATGGACGGAACGCGTGTACAAGCCGTACACATTCCATGTGCTGCCGGAGCTCATTCAGCAGACGACAATGCACCTTTTGCACAGCTACCGATTAGACATACGCACAAATGGCTGACATAACGGAATAAGGAGGATGTATATGCAGGGAGATACCAATCAAACTGAATTGCAGCGCACGATGAAGGGCCGGCATTTGTTTATGATCGCCCTCGGCGGCGTGATCGGGACGGGGCTTTTTCTGGGCTCCGGTTTTACGATCAGTGAAGCGGGACCGATCGGCGCGATATTGGCTTATGTGATCGGCGGATTTTTAATGTATCTGGTGATGCTTTGTTTGGGGGAGCTCGCGGTCGCCATGCCGGTCGCAGGATCATTTCAAGCGTATGCCGCAAAGTTTCTCGGGCCGTCGACGGGTTTTACGATCGGATGGATGTACGCATTCAGCTGGGCCAATACAGTGGGGCTTGAACTGACGTCGGCGGGGATTTTAATGCAGCGGTGGTTTCCGGCCGTTCCGATTTGGGTGTGGTGCCTTGTATTCGGCGTCGTCATTTTTTCCATTAACGCGCTGTCTGCGCGGAGTTTTGCGGAAATGGAATTTTGGTTTTCCAGCATTAAGGTCATGGCCATTGTATTGTTTATTATTCTCGGCTGCGCTGCGGTATTCGGCTTTGTCGGTTTTAACGGCGGGCAGACGGCTCCGTATCTGTCAAACTTTACGACGGACAAAGGGCTTTTCCCGAACGGTGCCCAAGCCGTGCTGTTTACCCTTGTCATGGTGAATTTTTCATTCCAGGGCACCGAGCTGGTCGGAATCGCCTCGGGAGAAAGCGAAAATCCGGAAAAGACGCTTCCCCGCTCAATTCGAAACGTCATATGGCGGACGCTGTTTTTCTTCGTGCTGGCGATGTTTGTTCTCGTGTCCATTTTGCCGTACCAAACGGCAGGCGTCATCGAAAGCCCGTTTGTGGCTGTGCTGGATAAAATCGGCGTTCCCTATGCGGCTGATATCATGAACTTTGTCATTCTGACCGCCATGCTGTCGGTGGCGAATTCCGGGCTGTACGCTTCGTCCAGAATGATGTGGTCCCTATCAAAAACTAAGATGGGCCCCGCTTCCTTAACGAAACTGACGAAAAAAGACGTGCCTCTGAAAGCTCTTTCCATCACCATCGCCATCTCCGGTTTATCCCTGCTGACAAGTGTATTCGCGGCTGAAACGGTGTATGTGTGGCTCATTTCCATCTCCGGTATGATTACCGTCGTCGCGTGGATGTCAATCTGCGCTTCACAATTCGTTTTCCGAAGACGCTTTCTCGCTGAAGGAGGAAATCTGAAAGACCTGGCATTTAAAACGCCTCTTTATCCGATCGTGCCGATTCTCGGATTTTCGGTTTACGGTCTTATCTTAATCAGTCTCATCTTTATCCCCGACCAGCGTATCGGTCTGTACTGCGGCGTCCCGCTGATGATCATCTGTTACGCGTATTATCACTTCGGTATCAAAAAACGCCTGAAGCGTGAGCCGGCTTCTTCGGAAAAAGGCGCTGCCGGATAAGAAAAAAAGCCCTCCGCAAAAAGCGGCGGGCTTTACTTTGTTTTTCGTTTGGCCGACAGGACATAGGATAGAACGGCACAGAACTGAAAACCGAAAATGCTGACGGCCATCGGCCAGGCATTTTCTTCTCCGGCAATACCGACCAGGGGAGCGGCAGCCGCACCGCCGATAAAGGGCAGGAGTCCGAGAAGAGCTGCAGCGCTTCCCGCGCCTTTCTCCTGTTTCTGCATAGCCAGAGAAAACCCCGTCGTCGTGACGATCCCGACAGAAGAAACAATGATGAATAAAGAAATGCAGACCGCCGTCAGGCCTGAACCAAACGCAAGTGATAAAAGCAAAGCGATGCTTCCGATGACGGCGATCAACAGTCCGGAGACAAACAGCTTCCGTTCATCATGTGTTTTGGCCATCCGTCCGGTGATTTGGGTGGCGCATATGATTCCCGCACCGTTTACGGCGAACAGCAGGCTGAACATTTGCGCCGATACGCCGTAGATGTTTTGCAGTACAAACGGCGATCCGGCAATATATGCGAACATGCCGGTCATCACAAATGCCTGGCTGAGCGCAAATCCCATAAACATCCGGTCGCCAAGCAGGCCGCGAAACGTCATCAGCGTCTCCCGGAGTCCGCCGCTTGTCCGCTTTTCCGGCGGGAGTGATTCAGGCAACGCCGTAAGCACGGCGGCAGAAATGATACAGCCGATCACCGCCAGCACGACAAATACGATTTTCCAGCCGGCGAACTGAAGGATAAATCCCCCTGTAATCGGCGCTAAAATCGGTGCCGCCCCATTGACGAGCATCAGTAATGAGAAAAAAGCCGTCAATTCTTTTCCGGAATACATATCGCGTGCGGACGCCCGTGCGATGACGATTCCGGCCGCCCCGGTGAATCCTTGAATAAACCTCATGACAATTAAAAACGAAACAGAAGGGCTGAAGGCGCATAATAAAGAAGACAGCGTATAAAGCAGCAATGACAGAATGAGCGGCTTCCGGCGCCCGATCATATCACTGAGCGGCCCGACAACGATCTGCCCGACCGCCAGCCCCAAAAGACAAAACGTCAGGCTCAGCTGTGCAAGTGACGCTGTCGTATGAAGATCGGCCGCCACTTCAGGCAAAGCGGGCAGATACATATCGAGCGAAAGCGGCCCGAATGAAGCGAGCGTTCCGAGAATCAGTACCATGCCGAGGCCTGCGCGGGCGGCCTTTGAATCAGCGTTATTCATTCCATGACCCCCTCCTTAACAAATGATTCTATCACTATAGCATAACCGGACGGCGTATTTTATATCATTTATTGAATACAAACTAAATATTTTATTTAAAATCTGAATGTAAATAAAAAATTGGAATTAGTTTTCATGTGAAATGTAAAATGAAATATAAGGATGCTAAACTATAAAACAACAAAAGGTAGAAAAGTTTTACGGAAGAGGTGTTCAAAGAGCATGAACAGCAAACAAACCGATCACATCGAAACGAAACGCCGATTTCCGATCTGTCTCGCGCTTGCTTTGACATTAGGCGTATTTGCCGCCGGTTCTGAAGAGCTGGTGATTTCTCCGCTGCTTCCGGATTTAGCGCGGGCTTTCAGCTCGGATGTCAGTGTGCTGGCGCTTTCCATCAGTATTTACGGATTGATGATTTTTATCGGCGCGCCGCTTCTCGTTCCGCTGGGAGATAAATATTCCCGGGAACTCAGCCTGCTGGCGGGGCTCCTTATATTTACGGCCGGCACGGTGATCTGCGCGCTGGCGCACAATCTCTTTTTCTTCTTTCTGGGCAGGGCGCTTTCCGGGCTTGCGGCGGGTGCGTTTGTGCCGACAGCATATGCGGTGGTCGGCGACCGTGTGCCTTATGCGTACCGCGGCAAGGTGATGGGTCTGATCGTGTCAAGCTGGTCGCTCGCTTTGATTTTCGGTGTTCCGATCGGCTCTTTTATCGGCGGCGTTTTAAATTGGCGGTGGACGTTTTGGATTTTCGCCCTCATGTCTGTCCTCGTTGCTTCGCTCATTTTCATTGAGGCGCGCCGCAGCACGGCGGATGGGGATAAAACAGAAGAGGAAAACGGACGGCAGGCAGGCACTTTCCGGGATGCGCTGAAGGTGCCCCGTGTCCCTGTATACCTCACGATCACTTTTTGCAACATGATCGGTTTTTACGGCATGTATTCCTTTCTCGGCACCTATCTTCACCGCGTGCTGCCGGGGGGGAATACAGCTTCAGGGCTGCTGATCATGGTGTACGGAATCGGTTTTTCCATGAGCGTGTTCACCGGAAAAATCGCAGATAAGGCGGGGAAAATACGCTCTTTGATCGCGGCATTGGCCGTGATCAGCATATGGCTTTCCTGTCTCGCCTATGCGCCGTCATCAATGCCGTTTTTGGTTATCGGGTTATTCGTCTGGGGATTGATGCAAAGCCTGACGGTGACCTTGCTCAGCACCATTTTAAGTGATTGCTCACAGAGCCGCCGGGGCAAAATCATGGCATTTTACAGCCTGGCGTCCAATTTGGCCGTTACCTTGGGTTCTGCTGTCATGGGTCCGGTCTATGTCGGATACGGATATGCAGCTGTCGGATTTATCTGTGCGGCCGTCACCCTCATCGGTTTTGTCCTCAGCGTTTTCGCATACAGAAGGTATGGGAAATATGAGCATCAGGCCGACCAAACATTGTATCGGTAAAATAAAGTTTCTATAATTTTATAAATGTTAATTTTTAACACCTTATATCTTAAGGTGTTTTCTAATATATAGGAATAATTATCAATATTTTCAAATAATATTGACAGCTTGAACGTCTATGGATAATATTTACTTAAAATTTAACAGATTGGTTGGTGCTCATGATTATATTGGATAATAGCATTCAAACAAAAAGCAAGGCTTATTCAATATCTAAACTGATTACGATCAACACGCTCGGTCCTGAAGGGACAAGCAGTGAGTACGCAGCAAAAAACTTCATCACCAATTTTACCCTTCTCCAAGGGGTGAACAGCAAATTATCACTGCATGATACATTTGAATCGTGCATTGAAAAAACGCTTCAAAGTCCGCTGGAATACACAATTGTGCCTCACGCGTATGACGGCATTAAGCACTTCTACATGAGACCGGATCTGCAGCTTCTGCAAATTTTCAGGTGCGACACCCCGATGTACGGCCTGGCTGTCCGGCCCGGTTTTGAATATACGGATGACATGCTTGATCAGACTGTCATCGTATCCCACCCGTCTCCTATCAATTTGATTAAGTATTTTACCCGTAAAGATGTCACGTTTGATCTGGTGAACTCAACGAGCGCAGCCGCGAAAAGAGTGAAGGACGGTTTGTCCGACATCGCGCTGACAAATGAGCTGGCCAGACAAAAGTACGGCCTTCACTTTGTCAAAACATTTAAAAGCATTCCCATGAGCTGGTCATTATTCGGAAAAGGAGAGATTCATGATGAAAACTGAACAAGATTTGCAGGAACTTTATTTCCCGACGCCTAAATTAATAGAATGGGATAACGGAGTAAGACAATATTCGTCCGTCAGAGGAGATACGGAAGTTCTGCTTTCTTACGTTCCGCCGCATACAAACGTGGAACCGCATCAGCATAAGGAAGTCCAAATCGGCCTTGTCGTTTCCGGCGAGCTGTCCATGACTGTCGGAGATGTCACAAGAAAGATGACAGCGCTGGAATCAGCCTATATCGCGCCTCCTAATGTGCCTCACGGCGCAAGAAATGAGACGGATCAAGAAGTGATCGCCATTGATATTAAACGCCTGAAAGCCGGTGAAACCTACACAAGCCCTGAAGATTATTTTTTGAATATTTTTAAAACGAGAGACTTATTGCCCGGTATGGAAGTCACGTTCTTCGTGGAAGACTGGGTGGAAATCATGCTTGCCAACATTCCGGGCAACGGGGGAGAAATGCCGTTCCATAAACACCGCAATGAACAGATCGGCATCTGCATCGGCGGCGGCTATGATATGACCATTGAAGGCTGCAAAGTGGATATGACATTCGGCACAGCTTATTTCTGCGATCCGAGAGAAGATCACGGCGCCATCAACAGATTTGAAAAAGATTCAAAATCAGTCAATATCTTTTTCCCTCCGCGCTATAACAGAGCAAAAGCGAAAAAATTAGAGGCGAAAGAGTCATGAACCTGACGGATAAAACCGTCCTCATCACAGGGGGCGCATCAGGCATCGGTTATGCCGCGGTTCAGGCGTTTCTGAATCAGCAGGCGAATGTGGTCGTCGCGGATATTGATGAGGCGCAGGGAGAAGCGATGATCAGGAAAGAAAACAATGACAGGCTGCATTTTGTGCAGACGGATATTACAGATGAGCCGGCATGTCAAAACGCCATCCGGTCAGCGGCGGACAAGTTCGGCGGATTGGACGTGTTAATCAATAACGCCGGCATCGAAATTGTCGCGCCGATTCATGAGATGGAGCTGAGCGATTGGAACAAGGTGCTCAACGTCAATCTGACGGGCATGTTTCTTATGAGCAAGCACGCGCTCAAGTATATGCTCAAAAGCGGCAAGGGCAACATCATTAACACGTGCTCCGTCGGAGGAGTCGTTGCATGGCCCGACATTCCCGCATATAACGCATCTAAAGGCGGCGTATTGCAGCTGACGCGTTCGATGGCTGTCGATTACGCCAAACACAACATCCGCGTCAATTGCGTGTGCCCGGGAATCATTGACACACCTTTGAATGAAAAGTCGTTCCTTGAAAACAACGAAGGCACGCTTGAAGAAATCAAAAAAGAAAAAGCGAAAGTCAATCCGCTGCTGAGACTCGGCAAGCCTGAAGAAATAGCGAACGTCATGCTGTTTCTCGCTTCGGATTTATCAAGCTATATGACCGGAAGCGCGATCACCGCAGACGGTGGATACACCGCACAATAGAGAAGGAGTGTTTACATATGGAGAGAAAAACAGTATTGGTTATCGCTGACCTTGGGGGATGCCCGCCGCATATGTTTTACAAAAGCGCAGCCGAAAAATACAACCTCGTCAGCTTTATTCCGAGACCTTTTTCAATTACAGCCTCTCATGCGGCATTAATTGAAAAATACTCGGTCGCGGTCATAAAAGATAAAGACTATTTTAAGAGTCTGGCTGATTTTGAGCATCCCGATTCGATTTACTGGGCTCATGAAGATCATGACAAACCTGAGGAAGAAGTAGTCGAAGAAATCGTCAAGGTGGCCGGCATGTTCGCGGTTGACGCCATTACGACCAACAATGAACTGTTTATCGCTCCGATGGCAAAAGCGTGTGAACGTCTCGGCCTGCGGGGAGCGGGCGTACAGGCCGCTGAAAATGCCAGAGATAAAAACAAAATGAGAGCCGCCTTCAACCGGGCCGGCGTCAAGTCCATCAAAAACAAACGGGTGACGACGCTGGAAGATTTCCGCGCCGCGCTTCAGGAAATCGGAACGCCGCTCATTCTGAAGCCTACATATCTGGCGAGCTCCATCGGCGTGACGCTTATCAAAGAGATGGAAACGGCAGAAGCCGAATTTAACAGAGTCAATGAATACCTGAAGTCGATCAACGTACCGAAAGCGGTCACGTTTGAAGCGCCGTTTATCGCGGAAGAATTTTTGCAGGGCGAGTATGACGACTGGTACGAAACAAGCGGTTATTCCGACTATATCAGCATAGAAGGCATCATGGCCGACGGAGAATACTTCCCTGTCGCAATTCATGATAAAACACCGCAAATCGGATTCACGGAGACATCGCATATTACGCCGTCCATCCTGGATGATGACGCGAAGCGGAAAATCGTCGAAGCAGCCAAAAAGGCGAATGAAGGACTCGGCCTCGAAAACTGCGCAACACATACAGAGATTAAATTAATGAAAAACCGGGAAGCCGGACTGATTGAATCAGCGGCACGATTTGCGGGCTGGAACATGATTCCGAATATTAAAAAGGTCTTCGGCGTCGATATGGCGCAGCTGTTATTGGATGTTCTCTGTTTCGGAAAAGAAGCCGATCTGCCGAAAGGATTATTGGAGCAGGAGCCATGCTATGTCGCCGACTGCCACTTGTATCCTCAGCATTTCAAAGAAAACGGCCAGCTGCCTGAGACGGCTGTCGATTTCGTCATTGAAAGCATTGACATTCCCGACGGCGTCTTAAAGGGAGACACCGAAATCGTTTCTTTCTCGGCGGCCGAGGCGGGTACATCCGTGGATCTGCGGCTGTTCGAAGCGTTCAACAGCATTGCGGCGTTCGAGCTGAAAGGAAGCAATTCGGGTGACGTGGCCGAATCAATCAAACAAATTCAGCAGCAGGCGAAGCTGACTGCAAAGTATGCGTTACCGGTATGAAACAGCTGAAACCGAACTCTAAGTATTTGCTTTTCGGGCAGGCGCTTTCGTTTATGGGAGACTATTGCGTTCTCCCGGCTCTGCTCATTTTGTCTACATACTATCACGACTACTGGGTGACGTCCGGCGTCATCGCGGTCCGCAGTATTCCGATGGTGTTTCAGCCGTTTTTAGGCGTGCTCGTGGACCGGCTCGACAGGGTGAAAATCATGCTGTGGACGGATGTGATCAGAGGCGTCATCTTTTTGGGGCTGACATTTCTCCCGAAAGGCGAATATCCGCTGCTTTTTCTGGCGCTGCTGTTTGTTTCTTACGGAAGCGGCGTGTTTTTTAACCCGGCACGTCTCGCGGTCATGTCGTCTTTAGAAGCGGATATTAAAAATATCAACACTTTGTTTGCAAAAGCCACGACGATTTCGATTATTGTCGGCGCTGCAGCCGGCGGACTTTTTCTGTTAGGCGGTTCTGTGGAGCTTGCCGTCGCCTTTAACGGGGTGACCTATCTTGTCTCCGCGTTTTTCATCAGCCGCATTAAGCTTCAATACGTGCCGATTCAGTCAGAAAACGTGAGAGAAGCTTTTCAGTCGTTTAAAGAAGGCCTGAAGGAAATCAAAACAAATGCTTTTGTGTTAAATGCCATGTTCACGATGATTACGATGGCGCTTTTGTGGGGTGTCGTCTACAGCTATTTCCCGATTGTCAGCCGCTTTTTAGGCGACGGGGAAATCGGCAATTTCATCCTGACGTTCTGTATCGGCTTCGGCGGCTTTATCGGTGCCGCTCTTGTCAGCAAATGGGGCTTTAACAACAATAAAGGGCTGATGTATTTTACAGTGTTATCGATCGTCTCGCTTGCGCTGTTTTTGTTTACCCCGATTTTCGCCGTGTCAGTCATTGCCGCCATTCTTTTCTTTATCGCAATGGAATACGGTGAGGTGCTGGCGAAGGTCAAAGTTCAGGAGAACGCGGCGAACCAGATTCAGGGCCGGATTTTTTCGGTGGCGGAGGCCTCCATCGGATTGTGCATCGCCGTCGGTTCCATGCTGATCAACATTGTAGACGCGGCAGTCATCATGGCGTTTATCGTCCTTTTGGTCAGCGGGCTGTTTCTGCATACAAAACTGGTCAATAAATCCTTTTCAGAACGGAATAACGAATCAGAGCAAATTCATTTATAAGGAGCCTTTCAG
This sequence comes from Bacillus sp. FSL R5-0443, assembly GCF_038608285.1. Classification (NCBI taxonomy): domain Bacteria; kingdom Bacillati; phylum Bacillota; class Bacilli; order Caryophanales; family Bacillaceae; genus Bacillus; species Bacillus sp. FSL R5-0443. The sequence continues at coordinate 3,881,068 of NZ_CP152013.1, read as the reverse complement.
ATGGAAATCATACCGTCCGACGTCATCAAGACACTTCCGAAACAGGAATTTTCGCTCGTTTTTCAAAAGGTAAAAGAGTTGGAGAAAACGGGAGCCCAGATCATTAATCTCGGGCAGGGGAATCCCGATCTCCCCACACCGCCGCATATCGTTGAAACATTGCGGGAGGCTGCGCTGAATCCTTCGTATCACGGATACGGCCCGTTCAGAGGCTATCCGTTTCTGAAAGAAGCCATCGCGGAATTTTATGAGAGAGAGTACGGGGTATCGGTCAATCCGGAGACAGAAGTCGCGCTGTTCGGCGGAGGGAAAGCTGGTTTGTACGTTTTGACGCAATGCCTGCTGAATCCCGGCGATATCGCCTTAGTCCCGAACCCCGGCTACCCTGAGTATTTATCGGGCATTACAATGGCCAGAGCGGAGCTGCATGAGATGCCGCTTCATCCGGAAAACGGCTATTTGCCGGATTTTGAGCGGATTGATCCCGCCGTCCTGAAAAAAGCCAAGCTGATGTTTTTGAATTACCCGAATAACCCGACGGGCGCGACTGCGGATCAGGCGTTTTATGAAAAAGCGGCAGCGTTTGCAAAAAAACATGACATCCACCTTATTCACGATTTTGCATACGGCGCGTTCGAATTTGATCAGAATCCGGCCAGCTTTCTTCAGGCGAAAGAAGCGAAAACGGTCGGCGCGGAGCTTTATTCATTTTCGAAAACCTTCAATATGGCAGGCTGGAGAATGGCATTTGCCGTGGGGAATGAGAAAATCATTCAGGCGGTCAATGAGTTTCAGGATCACGTCTTCGTCGGCATGTTCGGCGGTCTTCAGCAGGCGGCAGCGGCGGCGCTGTCAGGAAATCCTGAGCATACGGAGCGTCTGAAGCGCACATATAAAGAACGGATTGACTTTTTCACGGGGTTATGTGAAAAGGAATTAGGCTGGAGCATTGAAAAACCGAAAGGGACTTTTTATGTATGGGCTGAAATTCCGAATGAATTCGAGTCTTCACACCAGTTTTCGGACTATTTGCTGGAGCATGCCCATGTTGTCGTGACGCCCGGCGAGATTTTCGGCAGCGGCGGAAAGCGTTATGTCAGAATATCAATGGTGGCAAAACAGGGTGATTTAAGGGAATTCGTGCTGCGGATTCAAAAGCTCGGTTTGTCCTTTCCTTCATTACAAGAAACATCCCGCTGAGAGCGGGATGTTTTTATTATATGCTTTTCATGCTGCCGCCGTCGGCTGACACTTGCTGTCCGGTAATATAGGAGGCTTCTTCAGAGGCAAGAAAGGCAGCCAGCGCCGCGGTTTCTTCCGCAGTTCCGACACGCTTCATCGGGACGCCTGAGGCAATCCGTTCTTCCGCTTCCGCTTTAGAAATGCCGTTTTGCTTCATGACATTCTTCACGAATTGGTGATAACGGTCTGTGGCGATAAACCCGGGATTCAGACAGTTGACAGTAATGTGAAAAGGCGCAAGCTGAATGGCGATGTTTTTGCTGGCATTAATTAAAGCGGCGTTCATCATGCTGTTGGTAAACATATTGGCGCCGGGTTCTTTCCATAGGTTTCCGACGATATTAATGATTCTGCCGAATTCGTGCTGTTTCATGATTGCTGCGGCCGTTTTCATAGAGTCGATATAGGCGATCGTTTTATTCGTAAAGGTATTTGTCATATCCTCTATATCGCAGTTTTCAAAGGTATCCGGCGAGCCGCCCGGAATGTTGTTGATCAATACATCAAGCCGTCCGCATTGTGATCTGATCTCTTCAAAAATGCCGGCTCTTGTCTTCTGGTCCGACATATCCCCGGCCAGAACGGTGACGCCCGCATCCGGATGTTTGGCGAGGATCTCTTCTTTTACCGATTCGATATTTTCGGGAACTCGTGAATTAATGACGGTATGAAAGCCATTGTCCGCCAGTTTCAGAGCGATCGCTTTGCCGATCCCCTGACTGGCTCCCATAATAAACGCGGTTCGTTTTGACAACTGTCTGCACCCCTTTACCAAAATGGAATCTCCTTTACATCGTAAAAAAAAATGATAAAAATAGCAAATTTTATTTAAATTCTGACAAAGGAAAAACCCGCCGGACAGGCGGGTGGGTGTTACACGTGCAAAAACTTCGGAAGCGTGTCGAGAGACAAGCGGTTTCCGACAAAAAATGAACCAAATTCGCCGTAGCGCGCGCTGACTTCATCAAAGCGCATTTCGTAAACAAGTTTTTTGAACTGAAGCACATCATCGCTGAAGAGCGTGACGCCCCATTCGTAATCGTCAAAACCGACAGATCCCGTGATAATCTGTTTGACTTTGCCGGCATAGCTCCGTCCGATCAAGCCGTGGCTTCTCATCAGGTTTCTGCGTTCATCCATAGAAAGCATGTACCAGTTGTCATTGCCGCTTCTTCTTTTATCCATCGGATAGAAGCAGACGTATTTCGCTTCGGGCAGCTCAGGATACAGGCGGGCGCGGACATGCGGATTTTCATACGGATCGCCTTCTCCGCTTGCGAGGTAGTTGCTCAGTTCAACCACGGACACGTAAGAATAAGCCGGGATTGTGAATTCAGCAAGCTTTGATTTGTTAAATTCAAGCTCGATTTCGTTCAGCTCTTCCATTGTCGGGCGAAGAATCATCAGCATAAAATCAGCTTTCTGTCCGACGATGCTGTAGATGGTTTGCGAGCCTTTGCCTTCTTTTTGGGCGACGCCCCATTTTTCAAGCAGTCCCGTAAATTCGTGAATAATCGACAGGCGCTCATCGCTGGATAACATCTTCCATGACGCCCAGTCCATTGTGCGGAAATCGTGAAGCGCGTACCAGCCGTCAAGCGTTTGGGCGGCTTCGTTCGTTTTTTGCTGCTCACTCATGTATCTTCACTCCTATATCTTTTCATTACATTGATGCCTTCACTATATCACAGTTTAACCGTTTCGGCTGTGGAGAAACCTTGAATAATCCGAAGCCTTGTGTCAGAAACTATGCCGTGAACAAACGGTCAATTAAATTAGTTAGAAAAATAAGATTTCTTTTTGAAAGCGCTATAATAGAAGTTGGTTATTTGAATTTAGCTGGAAGAAGAGTATGCTGTAAAAGTAAGCGTTTTTTGTCAACATAGAGGAGGGTATATCGTGGCAGATTTATTTACAAAAGTACAAGAAAAAGTCGCAGGAAAAGATGTGAAAATCGTATTTCCTGAAGGGTTGGACGAACGTATCCTGGTTGCGGTCAACAACTTGGCGGGCAACAAGGTATTAAAGCCGATCGTAGTCGGCAATAAAGAAGACATTCAAGCAAAAGCGAAAGAATTAAATCTTACGCTTGACGGCGTGGACATTTTTGACCCGCATACATATGAAGGCATGGAAGAACTCGTTCAGGCTTTCGTAGAACGCCGCAAAGGCAAAGCGACGGAAGAACAGGCCCGCAAAGCTTTGCTGGACGAAAACTATTTCGGCACGATGCTTGTGTACAAAGGTCTCGCAGACGGACTTGTCAGCGGAGCTGCACATTCTACTGCTGATACGGTGCGCCCTGCACTGCAAATCATCAAAACAAAAGAAGGCGTGAAAAAAACATCAGGCGTCTTCATCATGGCCCGCGGTGACGAGCAGTATGTGTTCGCTGATTGCGCGATCAACATTGCTCCTGACAGCCAGGACCTTGCCGAAATCGCCATTGAAAGCGCCAATACGGCTCAAATGTTTGACATTGACCCGCGCGTTGCCATGCTCAGCTTCTCTACAAAAGGATCGGCGAAATCAGACGAGACGGACAAAGTGGCTGAAGCCGTGAAAATTGCGAAGGAAAAAGCGCCTGAGCTTACGCTTGACGGCGAATTCCAATTCGACGCTGCATTTGTGCCGTCTGTCGCGGAGAAAAAAGCGCCGGACTCCGACATTAAAGGAGACGCGAATGTATTTGTATTCCCAAGCCTTGAAGCAGGAAACATCGGTTACAAAATCGCTCAGCGCTTAGGCGGCTTTGAAGCGGTCGGACCGATTCTGCAAGGATTAAATATGCCTGTAAACGATCTTTCCAGAGGATGTAATGCGGAAGACGTCTACAATCTTGCGTTAATTACGGCTGCTCAAGCGCTGTAATCCGCAAAAGCCGGCCTTTACGAGGGCCGGCTTTTTTTTATAGAAAAAACGTCACTGCGGCCCAGCCGAACAGGGACAAACAGAGAGAACCGATCAAGCCTGCTGCGAGCGCCCGCCAGCCGTTATGACGAAACGCCGATATATGGACTTTCAAACCGAGACCCGCCATCGCCATGCCGATTAAAACATAAGACACTTGAACAAGAAACGCGGAAAACGAGGCTGAAATAACGCCTGATGTATGGATGGCGCTCATTCCGAGAAATCCGAAGATAAACCAAGGGATGGGGAGCGAAGCGGCAGAAGCCGTCTTTGACTTTCCGCTGCGGCGAGCCCGCATTCCGAGCATGAATGCGGCCGGGACGAGCAGCGCGACCCGGGTCAGTTTGACGATCACCGCCATCTCGACGGCTGCTTTTCCTCCGGCGCTGCCGGCCGCCGCCGCATGCGCCACCTCGTGAAGCGTTGCCCCGCAAAAGGCTCCGTAAGCCGCAGGAGAAAAGCCCAATCCATGATAAGCAAGAGAATATACAACAGTAAAAACGGTTCCTAATAACGAAACGGCGGCCGCGCTGATGGCGGCTGCATTTTCATTTGATCTGATCTGCGGCGCGATCGCGGCAATGGCAGCCGCCCCGCAGATCGCTGTGCCGCAGGCTGTCAGCGTGCTGAGTGTCTGATCTATACGGAACAGCCGGGACAGTCCGTATACAACGGCACCCGCAAACATCATACAGCAGACGGCAATTGCAAATACGTGCCAGCCCGCATGATAGATATCCGCCAGATTCAGTCTCATGCCAAGCAGGATGATGCCTGCTTTCAGCAAGTATTTGCCTGAGAACGCGATCCCCGGCTCTAATGCCGCCCGCTGTCCGAATACGGCGCGCCAGAGCATGCCGATCAGCATTGCAAGGACAAGCATTCCGAACATATGAAAAAACGGCAGGCGGCTGACATAGAAAGCCGCAAACGCAATTCCTGCGGTAACTGAAACACCTTTTACCATCTTCATCTCAGTCACTTCCCATTATCTTGATAAGTCCACTTTACTGCGGTCTTAATCATTAGTAAAATATATTTATATGATCTAAACGATTAGGAAAAATAATAATTAGGGGCGATGCTTTTTGTATTATGGGGAACTGAAAACATTCATTGCCGTCGTGGAAGAAAAAAACTTTACAAAGGCGGCGCAGAAGCTGATGATTTCTCAGCCGAGCGTCAGTCTTCACATTAAAAACCTGGAGAAAGAATTTCAAACCGCTTTGCTGAACCGCTCTCCGAAGCACTTTACGACTACGCCGACGGGGGACATTCTCTATCAGCGCGCCAAGCAGATGGTCTTTTTGTACGAACAGGCGAAATCCGAAATTTACGCCCATCATCATTATGTCAAAGGGAAGCTCAAAATCGCCGCGAGCTTTACCATCGGCGAATATATTCTGCCGCCGCTTCTCGCAAAGCTTCATAACGAGTATCCCGAGCTGAACCTGGACGTCATGATCGGAAACACGGAGGAGGTCAGCGAAGCGGTTCGGATGCTTCAAGCCGATATCGGATTAATTGAAGGGCATACGGGGAAAAACGAGCTGGACATTCAGCCGTTTATGGAGGATGAATTGTGCATTGCCGCACCGAACGGACACCCGCTCGCCGGCAGAAAAAACATCCCGGCTGCCGAATTGCAAAATCAAGCATGGGTGACGAGGGAGAAGGGTTCGGGAACGAGGGAATATTTAGACCACGTTCTTCAATCAAACGGACTGCGGCCGAAATCCATGATGACGATCAGCAGCAACCAGGGCGTCAAAGAAGCCGTGATCAGCGGAATGGGTCTTTCCGTTCTGTCAAAAAGCGTGCTGCAAAAGGATCTGCTTCACGGCAGCATTTCCGTGCTTGAGATAAAAGGATTCTCCTTAAAACGGAAACTGTCTATCATCCAATCTTCCATTATGGAGAACACAAAAAACAAAGAAATCTTCATCGCTCTTTTGAAAAGCCAATTTCAATCATCACAAGCGGAGTGATATAATAAATGCATGGAAAGCCTATGACGAAAGGGATTTAATATAGATGGGAAAGCAACCGATTGATTTACTGATGCAGCCGAGCTGGAGAATCATTGACCAATCCAGCCTCGGCCCTTATTTTGATGCGAAGCAGTCATTCGCAATGGATGATACGCTGTGCGCCTCCGTAGGCAAAGGGGAATCGCCTGCGACAGCACGCTCTTGGGTGCACCACCGGACGATCGTGCTCGGCATTCAGGACACGCGCCTGCCGTTTTTAGAGGACGGCGTGAAATTGCTGGAGGACGAAGGCTACCGTGTCATTGTCCGCAATTCCGGAGGCCTCGCCGTCGTACTGGACGAAGGCGTATTGAATATCTCGCTTATTTTTGAAGACGAGAAAAAAGGCATCGACATCGACAGAGGCTACGAGGCGATGACAGAGCTGGTGCGGCGGATGCTGCGTCCGCACCATGCCGAAATTGAAGCATATGAAATTAAAGGATCGTACTGTCCGGGCAGCTATGATCTCAGCATCGGCGGCCGAAAATTCGCGGGAATTTCACAAAGACGCCTGCGGGGCGGAACCGCGGTTCAGATTTACCTCTGCGCCGATAAAAGCGGAAGCGAACGCGCCGATCTGATCAGACGTTTCTATCAAGCCGCTTTAAAAGACAAAAGCAACGATACAAAAGGCGTATATCCCGATATCCGGCCCGAAACGATGGCTTCATTAAGCGAATTGCTGCGAACGGACATTACCGTGCAAGACTTAATGCTGGCGCTTTTGACTGAACTGAAGGAACTCAGCGGACGCCTGTATGCAGCCGGATTATCGCCGGAAGAGGAAATGGTATTTGAAAAAAATCTGACCCGAATGCTGGAACGGAATGAGAAGGTGTTCGGCACGCAGGAAAGCTTGGACTAAGTCCGGGCTTTTTTTTTTTTTGGTAATTATATACTATTTAGTTATAGTGAAAAAGAATCGTTATATCAAAACTAGTTTACATTATATACCTTATTTGATTAATATATTTATGTAGGTTCCAAATAATTCTATAAACTAAAGGAGATGGAGATATGAACTTTAAAAAAATAAAAGAAGAAAAAAGAATCACGATCCCGACACATTTGTTAGCCGGAGATGCGGAACAATCAGGCAATTCTTTCGCTTGGAGCGGCTGGGTGCTTGTAGTGCCGAGCCAAGAAGACAATCAAAACCCGAATTTGAATTTCTCTGATTTAGCCGCTCAAAAGTAGGATAATCACTGTTTGGAGCCTACACATCTGAGACGAGGCGGTGAGAGTTTGACACAAGAGTATATAACAGAAATTAAGCGGGGAGCACTGTCATGGATTGTTAAAAATATCCATTATTTCGATATGAATCATAAAGTAGCAAATGATTTCAGGTGGCGCCTTAAAACATTTATAGAACTCATTTTTCTTACCAATTACCTGATCAGAAATCAGGCAGATGATAAGGAAGTTGCTGTTTTAACGGAGTTTATTACAGAAAGGCTCCGTAATGATCAGCTTGAAGAATTTATTCATTTTGATCCGGACGGTCTCGCCGGATTGGCTATTGCGGGTGAATTTCTTACCTTGACTGATCATCCGTCACGGGCTTCGGTGATATGGGAGCTGGAAAAATTCACGGCAGCGCGTTTTGATTGCAGCCTTGCTAAAGTTCCCTTTCGGAAAATGGATCTGAAGTACAGTCTGCAAAGAGCAGGCGTAACCTCGGAAATAACGGATTTTTCTGACTTATATCACTACACAGCAGCTGGTCAGGATATCCCAAATACATATATGACGGATCATGATGCGTACAGCATCACTCATACGATTTTTTATATAACAGACATGGGATGTTCTTCGCTTACGGATAAAGAGTATCATCTGCCGTCGTTAAAAGAAAAGGTCCTGAAATTTCTCGGGATCTATATCTGTCTTGAGAATTTAGATATTACCAGTGAATTATTGATGTGCAGCTCTTTTTTACATATCAACATGGATAAGGACAACCATAAACCGCTCTATGAAGCAGCCTGGAATAAAATCTATCAGGGCCGAATGAAAGAGGGGAATGTCCCGAGCATCACCTATCAACATAAACCCGGTTTGACAGGTGAACAGCGAAGAGAAGATGTGTTCAAACATTGCTATCATACAACACTTGTCGCCGCTGGTGCCGCGCATGCCTGTCTTAGAGCAGAAAGGAACGATTAACTTGAATAGATTAGCTGAAGAGACAGACCAATTTTTATTATCTTTTGCTGAACAATCGCTTCCGGATCAAAAGAGCATTCAGCTGTTTGCCGGCTTCTGCAAGTACTACAGGAAGACGAGCCATTCTTCCGCTGTAAAAGAACATACTGAAAGGATTGCCTCCGCTTTCGTTGATAAGTCATGCTGGGAAGATCTGTTTCACTGTAACACGGCCATTGTCAATGAGTTGATTCATATCTATTTAACGGCAAAAGCTTATAAAAAGAAGCAGGGAATGGATTCGGATGATCAGGTCATACGTCACGGATTGCAAAACGGCTATCTTATAAAAAAAGAATGGCCTTATTTTAAATACGCCGAATTCGTCGGTTTGCTGAGCGAGCTGGGAATGTCAACTGACCATGAAAAAGTGCGCTTTTACAAGAATTCGATGTTTCAGCCTTTGCTCCATGACGCATGGAAAAGAACAGCTGAAAACGAGCTGGAGTTTGTCGAGTACTGTCTTCTTCATTTGAATGAGGGAGAGCATCTGCTTCATCCCGGCTTGAAAGTGTCCATTCAAAAATGGCTTGTGTTTTGTCTCGGCAGCCGAAAAATGAAACAGCTGTGCAATATGTTATTTATCCAATCGTGTATCGATCCATTTTTTTATGGCTGTCAAGCGGCTCTTCATCAAATAAATAACGAGAATCCATCCATTCATTGTGCGCCGGCTCTTCTGCCGGCGATTGAGATTCTGAATCTGGAGTGTGGAACATGCAGATAGTCAAGGAACATTTTAATATAAAAAAAACAGAAGAATGGCTGCTGGGTTTTTGGAAGAACATTCAGCTGCAGCCGGAAGAAATGGAAGCAGATGATCTCATGCACCTGTTTTGCGGTTTAGCGGCATGTCATCATGTTGAAAGCAGGAAGGATACAGAAGAAGTTATTCTATTCCTAGACCGTTATTTCGGAGAAAAAACACACGAATGCCATCCGATCCTGTTCGCGTATGCGTATCATGTGTACCGCAGGATGGATGCCGCAAAAAGCATCTTTTTTCATAACGGACTTGAACAAATGGCCCGCGGTTTACAAGAGGAACTGAAATCAGAGCCCTCCTCTATGATCCTCATGGTGTTAGGGGCTTATTTTGGGGCGGTGACTCCGGAAGAACTGATCGTGTTCTTAGAAACCGGGATGAAACGTGAGGCCGATTTGCTCATGGCACCGGGCGGCATGCAGGAAGAACAGGCGGATGCCCTTTATGCCGTCACTTATTTGCAAATGAATGAATTGCAGCCTTTTCTCACGGAATGGTACAAAACATCAGACTTTGCTTTTTCAGGTTTAATGTTAGCCGAGTGCAGAAAGTATCACATTGACGCCGTTGCAAAATACACTGCCATTATGAAATTTCTCCAATTCGATGAGGCGCTTTTTATACGGGAAGGGCGGGAATTTCTACACTTTCAGCAGCGAAGCAGCGGGAGCTTCGGTTATTTGAATCCATTAGCGATGGACCAAGGGGCGGTCAGCGGCAAATTGCTGGACCGGCAGTATTTCCTGCCGTCCGCTCATTATGCCGCCGCCTCTCTGTCTATGCTGTAATGTCTCTCTTTTGAAAGACGGAAAAAGAAATCAATAAACAAATAAGAAAGTAGATCGCTATAACCGTCACGGAATAGGGGATGTTTAACGTTGAAATCGCATCACCCGCACTTTTATTTACATAAGCAACGAGATTTAAATGCGGAAAGAGCGTAAATTTATACCACGTAAATTGGGCAAGCAAATCAGTTCCGCCCAATATACTGCCGGCAAACAGCAGTAAAATGGATAAGCAAAGGGAGAGCGCCTGGCTTTTGCACAATACTGACAAAGTGAACGCAATGGTGACAATGCTTATAATTGATATGAAACGAAAAAGCAGAATGATTCCGGATGCTTTGATTGAACTGATGGTATACAGACTGTCATTTAAATGAGTATAGACGAGCGGATATGAAGCATTGGAAAAACCGAATAACACGCCGCCGATCAGCAAACAGCTCACACAGTAAAATAAGTAAATCATACCGGTAAACAGAAGGGAGGCCAGAAATTTCGATGTTAAAATCCGCCATCTTCGGTTCGGGCTTGTAGCGATAAACTTAATCGTCCCAAGGGCAAACTCTTTAGAAACAACCCCGCTGACGGTTAAAATCGCGGTTAAGCTGACGAAAATCTCAAGCCCGTTTGAAGTAACCGTGCCGAAAAACCTCCAGCCGTTCCATTCATAAGGGTTGATGTTATGCTCCAAATAATAGTCTTTATTTTTAACATCAGCAGAATAATAAACGCCTGTCGTTTCAGCCGGTTTATCAATTTCTTCCTGTTTTTTTTCGGCGAGAAGCCGTTCTTTCCAATTGTTATCCGAGGAAGCATCTAACTCATGATTCATAATAAGGCCGGCCAGCAAAACGATGAGAAACAGGAAAAAAAGAGATAAAAGTGTGCCTTTTTTTCGGGTTATTTTTATGAATTCGTTCTGCGCCAGATGAAATATGCTCATACCGCGTCCTCCTGATCTGTAATCATCATGTATTTCTCTTCCAATGATAAAGTTCTTGCAGAAACGCGGGAAATCAGAATCTCTTTCTCTGCCAAAGATTTAATGACATACGGGATGGTATCTTCTTCCGCTTCCAATTCAATGATGCGGCTGTCTTTTTGCTGTACTTGAAGAATACCGTCCTGCTCTAATATTTCTTTCGCCCTTGCCGGATGATCGACCGTGACGGTAAACAGTTTTTTCTGACCAAGGTCATGTCTGTTCTTCATGTCTTCAATTCCTAAAATCCGTCCCTTTTTAATATAGGCAACCCTATCGCAAATCTCCTCCATTTCCGACAATAAATGGCTTGATAATAAAATGGAAACCCCTTGCTTCGCTAAATCGGAAAGAATGGTGCGCAATTCTTTCATTCCTTTAGGATCGAGGCCGTTCATCGGTTCATCAAGAATTAATAATCCGGGATTGTGAAGAAGAGAATAAGCGAGCCCCAAGCGCTGTTTCATACCTAATGAGAAATGTTTCACTTTTTTGCGGGCAGCCTGCTCTAGTCCGACTTTTGCAAGGGTATTCATAAGGTCATCCGTTCGCAGCGAGGTGCTGCGCAGTTTAGTAAAATATTTTAGGTTTTGCAAAGCGGTCATATTCGGATACATATCCGGGCCTTCAATGATAACCCCGATATGTCTCATAAAATATTCAAAGTCGCTGTCCGGTCTGCCTCTGAATGAAATGGCTCCTTCTGTTTTTTTAATAAGCTGTACGATCATTCTGAAAATAGTGGTTTTTCCTGAGCCGTTCGGCCCTAAAAGGCCGAAGATCTCGCCTTTTCTCACATCGAAAGAAATTGACTGTACAATAGGGGTATGATTGATTGTTTTAGAGACATCTTTTAATATCAGGGCTGGTTCAGTCATGATATTTGCACACCTTCCTTATGATTTAGGGTAAAAGCCGTCAAAACCGAAGAACATGCTTCCGATCAGGCCGGCAGCGATTAAAATGAGAGCAATGCTATACCACATTTTTCGATTCAATGGTTTCCCTCCTTACAACGCTGACATTCCATTTGAAATAGCGCAAAAAGATGCGGAATATCAGTTTCGAAAGATCAAATCCGGCCATAAACACCGCCATACCCGCTCCAAGAACCATACATCCGTTAAAAATGGCTGTTACAAGCGGCGCTTTTACAAGGAGAAAGAATGATCCGGTCATCAGCATCAGGCCGATTGCCATCAAACTTAACACCGCAACAGAGGCAAAAAGAAACGGTGTCAGCATAAACATGAAGTTGAACATGCCCATACCCAGCATCAGGCCGAATGCTTTGAAAAAGGAGCGCCATGTTTTCTGCTCCTCGGCATCACTGATGAAAATATCCGCTTTTAAGGCGCGCGCAAGTGTTTTGGGGTTTCCTAAATTGCCGGCGATTTGTTCATCGCTTTTTCCTTCAGCGCCGCCCATTTGGAATATTTCGCCGATATCGGCGAGTATCTCTTTTTGCTCAAGTTCCGGCAGATCTTTTATTTCCCGCCGGAGATGTTTTAAATATTGGTCTTTACACATTCATTTTCCCTCCTTAATGATGCTGTTCACTTTTTCGGACAGGTCAAGCCATTCCGATTTTAATGTGTGATGATATAAGGCGCCTTCTTCTGTTACTTTGTAATATTTGCGTGACGGGCCTTGATCGGAAGCTGCTGTATACGTTTTTAGGTAGTTATTTTTTGTGAGTCTTCGTAATATGGGGTAGATGGTACCCTCCGATACAGGGAACGTTTCACTTATGATCTTGATTAATTCATAACCATATAAATCTTCATAAAGAAGCAGGGACAACACACAAAGTTCCAACGCTCCTTTTCGTAATTGGCTACTCATTTACTATCATTCCCATCATATCTAATAATTGTATTCTCTATACAGTGTATTGCACAGTAGCTAATCGATCAATAATTCCCAAGAACCATTTGGGATGAGGAATTGAATCTTTATGCTTATGTGCGGGCGGGGACCGAGATGCGCAGCCCTTGCGGGAAGAAGGCCTCCTGAACAATGTTTACATTAATATAGATCAGGATGTTCGTCATTGACAAATGGCAAAAACCCCTTTTTCCATGACAAGGAAAGGGGTTTTTCCGTTATTCGGCCATTTTTTCTAAATTGCCGTTCCGGTCCATTTTAAAGGACGGAGAGGCATGTTCGTCGTCTTCAAATAAAACTAGTTTTCTGGCTCTGTTCATAATTTTTACCAAGGTTTCGTAGTCTTCCTGAATGGTTTTTTGATCTTTTTCAAGCTTTTCGACGGCCGCTTCCAGCTGCTCGGTTTTAGACTGAAGTTCTTGGTTTTCCCGTTTTAAACGGTCATTTTCCATTTGCAGGGCGGAAGTTTGCTTTCCGCTGCCTTCATAGCTCTGCAGAAATTGAATGACGTCTGCCATTGTGAGCTCCGCCTTTTGGCTCGGCTGCTGAGGCGCCAGCAAATGTGATAAACTAGCTAACTCTTCCTTGAAGCTTTCATCGACATAAGGCATATGTTCGCCGGACATGACGGCTTGCCGATCCTCTTTTGGCGCTTCCGTTTGAACCGTCTCTTCGGCTGCGGTTTCCTGCATGATGTCCGCATCCGGTGCAGGCGGCTGATATAATAGTTTCTTCTTGGCCGGCTGGCCGTTTCCGAGCGCGCGCATCCGCTGTTTCCGCTGTTTTTTGGCAAGCTGAAGCGCTTTTTCGTATTGATGGCGCACGACGGCATTCCATCTGAAACCGCACGCTGCCGACGTTCTGTTTAATTTATCGCCTACCTCTTCAAAGGCGTTCAGCTGCGTGCTTCCTTCCCGGACGTGCCGGAGCACGGTTTCCGCAAGCAGCAGGTCGTTTTCCTCCGACCAGGCGTCCTGTCTTTGTTTTGTCAATGTTCTCAACCCCCAATATCTTTGATGGTATTAGAATGTCCAGATTGGAAAATATTTATACAAATTGGCTGAAAGAATGAGAGATACGCAGAGCCTTGCAGGATAAGATGAATCCTTGTACAATGAGATGTGATGTGATTTTTTTCGTTTTTAAAATTAAGATTTAACATAGAGGAACATTGAATGAAGGGAAGCGTACATCATGGCTAATGAATTCCGAGTGTGTGATGATTGCCAGGCCACCAATATTAAGACTTTGCTGCCGCGTTTGAAAGAAGCTGACCCGGATGCAAAAGTGGAGGTCGGATGTCAGTCATATTGCGGGCCCGGACGCAAAAAATCGTTTGCTTTCGTAAACAACCGCCCGCTGTCGGCGCCGACTGAGGATGAGCTGATTGAGAAAGTGAAAAAGAAGATCAAAAAGTAAATGTGTATTTTACGACAGCCTCGCCCGATGGGTCAGGCTTTTTTGCTTCAAAAAATCAATGACGGAAAACTGGAACAAAACGCCGGACAAATTCAAGGATGTTTTCAAATTACAGAGCCGATATAATAGAATCACGGCTAAAAAAAAGAGGGAATGACGATGGCGTATCCAAACGGAAAATTATCAGAAGAAAAAGTGTTTAAAGATCCCGTTCACCGCTATGTTCATGTGCGGGACAAGCTGATCTGGGATTTGATCGGCACCCGTGAATTTCAGCGGCTGCGCCGGATCAAACAGCTCGGTACGACGTATTTGACGTTTCACGGCGCGGAACACAGCCGTTTTAACCATTCTCTCGGCGTCTATGAGATTGTCAGACGAATGGTTGATGATGTTTTTAAAGGGCGTCCTGAATGGGATGACAATGAACGCGAACTCTGTCTCAGCGCCGCGCTTTTGCACGATTTGGGACATGGGCCGTTTTCGCATTCCTTTGAAAAGGTTTTTCATCTGGATCATGAAGACTATACGAGGGAAATCATTCTCGGCGACACCGAGGTGAATCAGGTTCTCAGAAAGGCGGGACCGGGATTTCCGCAGGATGTTGCCGAAGTCATTGCCAAAACATACAAAAACAAACAGGTGGTCAGCTTGATTTCGAGCCAGATTGACGCCGACAGGATGGATTACCTTCAGCGGGACGCATACTATACGGGCGTCAGCTACGGACATTTTGATATGGAACGGATTTTAAGGGTGATGCGTCCGCGAGAGGACCAAATCGTCATTAAGCAAAGCGGCATGCACGCCGTCGAAGACTATATTATGAGCCGCTATCAAATGTACTGGCAGGTGTATTTTCATCCCGTGACGAGAAGCGCTGAAGTCATTTTGACGAAAATTCTCCACCGTGCGAAGCAGCTCCATGAAGAAGGGTATATATTCACTCATGCTCCCGTTCATTTTTATTCCATTTTTGAAGGGAAGCTGACGCTTGCGGATTATCTGAAGCTTGATGAAGCCATCATTTTATATTATTTCCAGGCTTGGGAAGAAGAAGAGGACCCGATTCTGTCCGACTTGTGCCGCCGCTTCATTAACCGCCAGCTGTTTCAATATGCCGAATTTAACCCCAATGAGGAAATGTCGGCTTATTTTGAACTGACCGCTCTGTTTAAAGAGGCGGGAATTGATCCCAATTACTATTTAGTGGTCGATTCTTCATCGGATCTGCCGTATGATTTTTACCGGCCGGGTGAAGAGGAGGAGCGTCTGCCGATTCACCTGTTAACGCAGAAGGGCCAGATCAAAGAGCTGTCCAGGCAGTCCGCCATTGTCGAATCCATTTCGGGCAAACGCCGGACGGACCATAAGCTCTACTATCCGATGGACCTCATTTGTGACGATTCAGAAAACCCTGAAGCAAAATTAAAAATCCGGCAGCTGCTGGGACTGACATAGAAGGATTTTGGTAAAGAAGGAAAAGGAGATGTCGGGAATTTGTTGAAAGAACATGCAAAACTGATGAAGGTGTTCTCGGATTCTGGAGAAATCATCGGGCGGAAAAAGCTGCAGAAAATCATTTATATCGCGAAGAAAATGCAGTATCCTTTCTACGAAAAATATGATTTTCATTTTTACGGCCCGTATTCCGAAGAACTGACGCTTCGAATTGAAGAGCTGTGCAATCTTGGGTTTCTGGATGAGGTGAAGGAAAAAAAGGGCGGCTACTTTCAATACCGGTACTCGCTGACGGAGACGGGAGCCGAGTTTTTACATCATGCGGAGCTTACGATGCCGGATATGAAGAAGTACATCGACAGCGTCAACAGCCGCTCATCCCGGTTTTTGGAGCTGGTGTCTACGATTTTGTATTTTGACGGCCTTGAAGCTGAGGAAAAGAAAGAGAAAGTGTTTACGATAAAAAGCAAACAGAAATATACGGATGAAGAATATGATGAGGCGCTTCACTACATAGAAGAGCTGAAACACATTTGTTAAAGGCGATGGCTTTCGTCTTTTTTGATGAAAAAACCAGGCCGCGATAAAGCGGGCCTGGTTTTGTTTATTGTCTCAATTTGCTGTGCTTGTACGAATATAAAAAGTAAACGATCACGCCGATGATCAGCCAGACGGCAAAATAAAGCCACGTTTTCAGCGGCAGATTGACCATTAAAAACAAACAGCAGATAATGGCCAAAATCGGCAGAACGGGTACAAAAGGCACTTTAAATCCCCGTGGCAGATCCTTATGGGTGCGGCGCAGAATCAGCACGGACAGACTGACCATGGCAAATGTCAATAGCGCGCCGATGTTTGAGAGATCTGACAGCTCTTTCAGATCAACAAAACCCGCGATGCATGCGCTGATCAGTCCGATCAGCCACGTATTAAAGATCGGCGCTCCCGATTTCTTTCCGACAATGGTAAAGACTTTCGGCAGCATTCCGTCTCGTGCCATCGCAAAAGATATACGGGTCGCCGCATAGGTATGGGCGAGAACGACGGCCATCAGTCCGATCACCGCACCGGCAGCGATAACGCCCGCCACCGCGTTTTGTCCGACAGACTGCAGCACATAAGACATGGCTTCCGGCACATTAAGCTGTGAATACGGAACCATCCCCGTCATGACGAGACAGACGATGACGTATACCAATGTACAGATCACCAGTGAACCGATAATACCGATCGGCAGGTTGCGCTGCGGTTTTTTGACTTCTTCAGCCGAAGCGGAAATCGCGTCAAATCCGAGAAACGCAAAAAAGACGGCAGAAGCCCCCGTAATGACGCCTTTGATTCCAAAAGGCATAAAAGGATGCCAATTGCCCGGCTTTACAAAAAAGCTTCCTGTGATGATAAACAGCAAAACAATTCCGATTTTTACGAGAACCATTATATTATTAAAGGTTTTGCTCTCTTTAGAGCCGCGTGACAGAACGACGGCAATTAATAGAGTAATGATGATGGCAGGAAGGTTGACGATGCCCCCCTGGCTCGGCACGTGCAGCAGACTGTCCGGCAAAGGCATGCCGATTTCGGCTAACAGATTATTAAAATAACTTGACCAGCCGCTTGCCACCGCCGACGCCGTCACCATATAAACGGATAAGAGCGTCCAGCCCATTAAATGGCCGACAATTTCTCCCATGGTAGTGTAAGAGTAAATATAGGCACTTCCGTAAACCGGGAGAACAGAAGCGATTTCGGCGTAACATAATGCTGCAAGGCTGCAGACAACGGCTGCAATGATAAAAGAAAAGATTACGGAAGGCCCGGCATTTTTCGCGGCCGTAATGCCTGTAAGAACCATGACGCCCGTCCCGATGACGGCGCCGATGCCCAGTAATGTTAAATCAAATCCACCCATCGTTTTGGCAGTCTGCCTGTTTCTGCTTTGTTCAAGCAGCTGGGTGATGTCTTTTTTTTGTAGGATATTCCGCAACACGCATCCCTCCATCCAAAAGTAAAAGCCAAGAGGGCCTCTTTGGCTTTTACCCGTGTCACATCTTCTGTGTAATCGACAATCCTGTGTTCTGTTTCCCCGTCTGTTCCGTTTCTTTTCCAGTCATATTGTCTGCCGCATCCGATCAGATTATCCTTTCCGTCAAACGCAGTCACCCTTAATGATTTTACCTGAATCATGTCTATAAAACCAGCATTGCATAAAAGGGATGGGTAAAAAAGCAGGAGATAATAGTCTGTATAGGGCAGGATAAAAGTTGTGGGCTTTCCGGCCGGAATTTTGACTTTCTCCGTAAGGTATCAGTAAAATGTAATAAAAAACAAACAATGATGATGGATGCATCTTGAAATGGGGAGTTTCTGCATGAAGCACGATATATTACAAGCAAATGTACTGGATTACGCGCTCACGAAATATTTAAAGAGCACGAAAAAGCTTGATGAGGCGACAATTCCGAAGAGTATAAACAATATCAGAGGATTTATTCTCAGGATTATTTACCGGCACGGCACGTGCACGATTAAAGATATATTGCAGGAAGTCACATTATCGCCTTCGGCCACGACAACCGCTCTGAATCATTTAGAAAAAGAGGGTTTCGTGGAAAGGTCGAGAAATAACGAAGACCGACGCACGGTATGGATGACGCTTTCCGAATCGGGAAAAATGGCGGCCGTGCAAATGATTGAAAACCGGCAGATGCTCATTGACGAGCTGTTCGAAGCATTGACAGAAGAAGAAAAGAATACCTTTTTCAGCCTCGTTGAAAAAGTAATGAAATAAGCCGGCCTGACATAGCAGCGCCGGCCATTATCAAGGATTACTCCGTATCGCTGATCCGTTTGCCGGCGACGGCGTAATGATCCTTTCTCATTTCTTCAATCATGACAATGATCTTTTCTTCGGCTGCGCCTGTCGTTTCTTTTACGGCTTCTGTCACTTTTTCAACCAGATTCCGTTTTTGTTCATCTGTGCGGCCTTCAAGCATTTTAACGGTTACGAGCGGCATGGTGCTGATCCTCCTTTATCGTTTCCTCACTTTGGAAGAGAGGTCACTTATAGTATACTGAATGAAGGACAATCTTGCATTTTTTAAAAAAGGGGATTTTTACATTTGGACAGATTTTTATATTATCCGCTGGAGCTTATGCCCTATGTCGTGATTACGCTGATTGTGGCATTTACGATGCATGAACTGGCGCACGCGTATGTCGCGTATCGGTTCGGAGACGATACCGCGGCGAGGCAGGGCAGATTAACGCTCAATCCGATTAAACATCTTGATGTTTTCGGAACGATTCTAATTTTGGTCGCGGGTTTCGGCTGGGCCCGTCCGGTGCCGGTGAACCGCCGCGCCTTTAAAAGACCGCGGCTGGCGGGAGTGCTGGTTTCCGTCGCCGGGCCTGTAAGCAACCTGCTTCTTGCCTTTATCGGTTTCTTTTTGCTAGTGTTGATGCATGCTTACGGAATGGAGCTGCTTTCTGCATTCAGCATGGGGCTTGACCGCTTTTTCTCTATTTGGATTCAGCTGAATCTCGCGCTGTGTTTATTCAACCTGCTGCCGCTTCCTCCGCTTGACGGCTACCGGATTATTGAGGATCTCGTGCCGCCGCGGGTGCGCGCCAAAATGACTCAGTTTGAGAGCTACGGGATTATCGTGTTTCTCGTGCTGTTTGTGACACCGGTCGGCTCCTATGTCGTGTGGCCGCTGTTAAGCGAGGGGAGAGACTGGATTCTCAAGGTATTTGCCATTATATTTCAACCGCTTTTGTAGGAGGGTATTTTCATGGAAGAAAAAAAGAAGAAAACAATCGGATTTAATATTATTAAAAGTGATCCGACCGACGGACATGGCGGTTTTGGCGCCGGGGCGCTGAGCCTTGACAATATTTCTCCGGTATTTGTCGATGTGGAAGAGAAGGAAGCCTTCGTTGACATCGGCGCCATGCATGCCCGCAGTGTCGTTGAAAAAGGCATCAAATTCCTGCCGAACAAAGATGAAGTGCCGAACGGAAAACCGTACTGGCTCGTGTGGGTCACCATCGACAGAAAAGAAGAAGGCCCTTATTACGCGGGTGTGACGGCTTGTGAAATGACCGTGGACAGAAGTATCCGCAGAGGCTATAAGTCATTGCCGGAGCATGTGAATTTAATGGATAAATCAATGAAGCGCTGCATTATCGTGGACAAAATGGACGCCAGCTCAAAGCAGGTGCTTGCTGAATTTCTGCAGAAGCATGACCAAGGGCTCTGGGAACGTTCATCCGATGAATTGAAAACAGGACTGCTTCCGGAAGAAAAATAATTTGTGAACTTTTTGTGAACTTTATAAATATTTGCACTATTTTGCAATTGTACTGAGTAAACTGTTGATACAGAATCAGGACATGGAAAGCCCCGAGCCGAACCAAGACTCGGGGTTTTTCATGTTTACGCGGAGGTTTCATCATGTTCACCGTCTTTGAAATCGGGCCATCGGTCATTGAAGCAGATGCGGAGGAAACGAGAAAACAATATGAAAAATCATGGCCTGATCCCTGCGATTGCGGGAGCTGCCGGAACTTTTCCGAGGCGGTGAATCTCCTTCCCGCCGAGAAAACAAGATTGTTTACGCAGTTTGGGATTCGTCCGGCTGTCTGTCACGATTTGGGGGAGCATGGAAAGGAAAACGGCCTGCATCATTATGCGGGCAGCTATCCGATTGTCGGCAGGCTTAGGGAAGGCTGGCCGAATTTTCATATCGAGAGGGCGGGAGATATCCGCTTTTCGTTTTCATTGCCGAGTACAACATTTTTTATACCGAAGGGTTTTCCTGACCCTATTATCCATCTCGACTTTTCACTCTTGCTCCCGTGGGTGCTTGAGGAAGACGCGGATTAAAGCCCGGCGCGCAATGCACCGGGCTCAGTCTTTTTTGCCGAGCCACTTATCCCACCATTTTTTGCGCGGAGCTTCTTTGCGGGCGGGGGCGTGTTCCTTTTCTTTTTTAGAAGGTTCCGGTCCGTAGCACACATCCGCGGGCTCAGTGCCTGCGATGAAATACGTATAATGCTTTGCGGCGCAGCCGGGTCCCGAAGTGTAGCCGGAAGCGGGATCGATATAGACGCCCGTGACGCCCTTCGGCGGTTTAAGCGCTATTTCCGGTTCTCCTTCGAGCGCCTTCTCCATAAAGTCCGCCCAAATCGTCTTCGCATAGCTTTTTTCCTCTACTGAATCAATCGTGCTGCTTTTGTCATAGCCTGTCCATACACCGGCGGCAAGAGCGGGATTAAAGCCGATCATCCAGCTGTCTGCGCTCGTCGTGCCTGATTTACCGCTATAGGTTCGGGTCAGCCGGTCAGAAATGGTGCGTCCAGTGACGGAAGTATAGCCGTTTAAATCCTGATCAAACATGCCCGTCATCATGCTCGCCGTCACAAAAGCGGCTTTTTTATCAAGCGTCTGCTGATGTCCGCGCGGCTGTTCATACAAGACGTTGCCGGCGGTATCCGTCACTTTTGTGATAAAGGAAGGGGTGATTTGTTTTCCCCCGTTTGCGAGCATCGCGTAGGCATTAACCATCTCAATCGGGCGCACGGGTTCAGTTCCGAGCGCCAGAGACGGAAGAGGCTTTAAATGTTCGCTGATGCCGAATTCCTTTGCCGCCGACACGAGCTTATTCATGCCGAGAAAGAGATGGGTCTTCACGGCATAAATGTTGTCTGATAACGCAAGCGCCTGAAGCAGCGTAATCGGTTTATTGGCGTAGTAGCCGTTGTAATTGCTTGGAGAATAAGTATCTCCGTTGTCGTCAATCTGGAACTCTGTGGCTTCGCTTTTCATCAGCGTGACCGGTGTAAAGCCGCTTTGAATCGCTTTGTAGTACAAAAGCGGCTTGATCGTGGAAGCCGGCTGCCGTTTCGCCTGTGTCGCCCGGTCAAACGGGCTTTTTTCGTAGTCACGTCCGCCGAGAAGCGCAAGCACGCGCCCTGTTGCCGGATCAATCGCGGAAAAGCCGACCTGAATGTCAGAGCCGGTACGGATCGTATGTGCCACAGTGTTTTCCGCAATCCGCTGCATGCGCTTATCAAGCGTCGTATAAACACGCAATCCGCTCGTTGCCAGCTGTTCGCGCGTCATGCCGAGCTTTTTCTCGAGTTCTTTCATCGCATCATCGTAAAAATAAGGCGCCGTTTTCGCCGCGGTTCTGTTTTTCAGCGGCTGATAGGCAAGCGGCGTTTTCTTAAGCCTTTCCGCCTTTTCTTTTGAGATCATTTTTTGGCCGATCATCAGTCGGAGAATGGTTTCCTGGCGCTGTTTGGCCTTCTTTTCGCTGACATATGGCGAATAGCCGGACGGGCCTTTCGGTATGCCCGCCAAAAGCACGGCTTCCGCATCGTTCAGATCTTTGGCGTGTTTGCCGAAATACAGGCGGGAGGCGGCTTCAATTCCATATGCGCCGTGGCCGTAATATATCGTATTTACATAACCTTCTAAAATCTCGTTTTTAGAATAGTTCTGTTCAAGGCGGATCGTGTAAAATGCTTCATTCCATTTTCGTTTCCATGTCTTATCATGCTCAAGGTAGAGATTTCTCGCGTATTGCTGGGTGATGGTGCTTGCGCCCTGAACCTTGGCCATTGCCTTTATGTCAGCCAGCGCGGCGGCGGCCATCCGCAGGTAATCAAAACCGTGGTGATTGTAAAAGTTTTGATCCTCCACCGCTATGGCGGCCTGCACTGCTATCGGATTGATATCTTTTAACCGGACCCAGTAGCGCTTTTCCCCGAAATCGGTCTCACCTAGCTTTGAGCCGTCATTTGCATAAAGAATCGTAGACTGAGGAACCCGGACGGAGGGGGCCCCCTGCCATTTCGCTGCAAGAAGAACGGATGTGAAGCAGACGCCGGCCAGCATTCCGCCGATCAGTGTCAGAAAGATGCAGGCACGGATGATTTTGAATGTGATTCTGAGCTGTTTTCCAGATACTTTATCCACTTTTGGGGACCCCCTTTTTCATGATTCTATTATTATGTGAAAAAAGGGGGTTTTTTAAACATATCAAACCGGACACTTCTTTACTTTTTCCCCTCCATCCTCTATACTTTTTCCTTAGGTGAAAATGAGATTTTAACCGGAATAAAAGCGATACAGACGCTTACAATAAATGAAATAAGCCTTGAAAGGGAGATGACAATTGAGCGAGCTTTGGTATACGGAGAAGCAGACGAAGAATTTCGGCATTACATTAAAGGTGAAACAAACATTACATACGGAACAGACGGAATTTCAGCATCTGGAAATGGTGGAGACAGAAGAATTCGGCAACATGCTGTTCTTAGACGGAATGGTCATGACTTCTGAAAAAGACGAATTTGTCTATCATGAAATGGTTGCGCACGTCCCGTTATTTACGCACCCGAATCCGGAAAACGTCCTCGTTGTCGGCGGCGGAGACGGCGGTGTCATCAGAGAGATTCTGAAGCACCCAAGCGTAAAAAAAGCGACGCTTGTCGACATTGACGGCAAGGTTATTGAATACTCTAAAAAATTCCTTCCGTCCATTGCGGGCAAGCTTGATGATCCGCGCGTCGACGTGAGAGTCGATGACGGTTTCATGCACATCGCGAAATCAGAGAATGAGTATGACGTCATCATGGTTGATTCAACAGAACCGGTCGGACCGGCCGTCAATCTGTTCTCAAAAGGCTTCTATGCCGGAATTTCCAAGGCGTTAAAAGAAGACGGCATCTTCGTCGCGCAGACGGACAACCCGTGGTTTACACCGGAGCTGATTACAAACGTACAGCGTGACGTGAAAGAAATCTTCCCGATCACCCGCCTGTATACGGCTAATATCCCGACGTACCCAAGCGGCTTGTGGACATTTACGATCGGTTCTAAAAAGTACGATCCGCTTGAAGTGGAGGACAGCCGTTTCTTTGACATCGACACGAAATATTACACGAAAGAGCTTCACAAAGCGGCATTTGTTCTTCCGAAATTTGTGAGCGACTTAATCAAATAAAAACGTACGGCGCAGGAGCGAATCTTGCGCTTTTTTACAGGAAAGCGAGGGTTTTATCATGAGGTTTGATGAAGCATATTCAGGAAAAGTATTTATCGCAAGCCGCCCCGACTGGAAAGAGGCGGACGCCATCCTTTACGGCATGCCGATGGATTGGACGGTCAGCTACCGTCCGGGTTCGCGTTTCGGCCCGGGGAGAATCCGCGAGGTGTCTATCGGTCTTGAAGAATACAGCCCGTATCTCGACCGTGACTTGGCTGATTTGAATTTCTTTGACGCCGGCGACATTCCGCTTCCGTTCGGCAATCCGCAAAGAAGCCTTGATATGATTGAAGAATACGTGGACAGCATTTTAGAAAAAGGAAAGTTCCCGCTCGGCATGGGAGGGGAGCACCTTGTATCATGGCCTGTCATAAAAGCCATTTATAAGAAGTTTCCGGACCTTGCCATCATTCATTTTGACGCGCACACCGACCTGCGCACGGATTATGAAGGCGAACCGCTTTCCCACTCTACTCCGATCCGCAAAGCGGCCGAGCTCATCGGGCCGCAAAACGTATTTTCATTCGGCATCCGTTCCGGAATGAAGGAAGAA
Source organism: Bacillus sp. FSL R5-0443 (assembly GCF_038608285.1). NCBI lineage: Bacteria > Bacillati > Bacillota > Bacilli > Caryophanales > Bacillaceae > Bacillus > Bacillus sp. FSL R5-0443. Next base: position 3,856,762 of record NZ_CP152013.1, on the reverse strand, counting down.
TTTGAATGGGCGAAAGAAAACGGCATGCACATTTCTAAGTTTGAAGTGCTTGAGCCGCTGAAAAAAGTGCTGCCGCAGCTTGCGGGACGCCCTGTTTATGTCACCATCGATATCGACGTTCTTGATCCCGCTCATGCGCCGGGAACGGGCACGGTTGACGCAGGAGGCATCACGTCTAAAGAATTGCTCGCGTCCATCCATGAAATCGCGCGCTCAGAAGTCAATGTAAAAGGTGCTGACCTCGTAGAAGTCGCGCCGGTCTATGACCACTCAGAACAAACCGCAAACACGGCAAGCAAGATGATTCGTGAAATGCTGCTTGGGTTTGTGAAATAAAAGAAAATCCCCCGCTTGAAACATGCGGGGGATTTTTATATTGTATATAAACTACTTAGAAGTTAGTAAAAGCAACATATTATTTTACCATTAACAATTGATGTTATTGATAAAAATTATATAATAGGGTATTATTTAGTAAATGCATCTTTAGAAAGGAAGTTAGAATGAAAACAGCAGTAGAAAATGAATTGGAATTAAAAAAGATTGAAATTTCAGTAATTAAACTGATAATTGCTGAAAAACCTAATAAAGAGATCGCTAAGTCATTAAACTACTCGCAGCGTAATGTCGAATATATCATAGCCGGTCTCTGTAAAAAGTGGAATGTGAGTACTAGAGTCGGTATTGTTTCGGAAGCATATAAAAGGAATTGTATACAGTGAACGAAATGAAAGAAAAACCCCTATTGAGGGGGTTTATTTATATATGCTAAAAAAACATTCTATACAGGAATGCCGTAAAAATAAAAACTGAGATTGTCAGGTAGTTCAAATTTGTTCTCCATTTCAGAAGAATAAACAAAAGAAATAAGTATGCAATATTGAACAAATCAAAGATAGAAAAAATCAAATGATTACTTGTGAAAAATAAACTAGTGTTTGGATGTTCTGCGAAAATGTTTTTGAATGATATAAGAAAAAACTTAATTGCGACCGGGATGTTAGAAAACATAAATAGGGAATAAAAGGTTTTAATCTTAATTTGAGCGCCAAGAAAATTTATAATGAGAAATAATACAAATCCTTCAAAAATCACCCCGAACATTAAAAGTAACAGCGCGGCTATCGCAATGATATAATCTAAATGTTTTACTTGCTCAACAACTTGTATAGGGATGTTTTTGGGAATTAAACTTTTCATAAAAGGTAATAGGGAACTTAAATAAAAAGCTAACCCGATAATATAAAACAAAAATGAGGACAAAAAATTAATGTTTCGGTCCTTAAATGAAGATAATTCAATTTGCATAATCCTAAGAGACTCCTTTTATAAAGATAGGTGTAATAAATGTTTCTAACATAGCTGCTATCATTAAACCGAGAAATATAATACCAATATATTTAAAAGTGAATTTTAAATTTATTTTGAGGAGTAATAAATCCAAAGTTAATTTCATTCCTACAGAAGCTGCAAGAAGCAATACCGGGACTTCAATTATTCCATGGGGTATAACAAGCAGTAAAAGGTTTAAATTGTCTTTGATGTTTCCTATGGCATTTCCTAAAATTAATCCATTAATAATTAAAACTGCAATCGTGCCAAGTGACAGCGTCAACGGGCCTAAAAAAACAAGCAGACTCGCTACTTTAATATTATTAAAGAAAATCTGAAAAAAATCCGGACGGATATTTCGATTTAGATTATTTACATTTGAAGCGGGATCTGTATAAAAATATGCTGTAAATAAAGCAATTAAAAATAAGATAAGACAGAGTATGTACAATTTGACTAAAACGTTCTTTTTAAACAAAGTATTTTCATCCATTCGTTTAAGGGACTGCCAGGGATATTGAATTTAATGTTTTATATTAAGCTGCTGCTGTACTTGCTGCAGCCAATTGTTCTAAAACGGCTAATGGCAAGCCTGCACCAAGAGATCCTAAAACAGTAATGATAGCCAGGACTGAACCCGTTGCAGTGATAGCACTGACAATCCAACTAGGAGCTATTATTCCAGCTCTGTTTAAAATATCGATGACATCCATGCTTAAATGATTATGTTTTATACTGAAAAGAGCGAGAACAATGATTCCTGATGCTACTAATGTAAAAATCGCTTTACTATTTTGTGTTTTTAAAAGTAGACTCATTTTTTCCTCCAATTTTTTCAATATCCCCAGCAAGTTAAATAATAAAATATATTGGAAGCTATTTGAATTGCGGATTTCCGAAAAAATATTTAAGAGGTGAAATCCGTTAAGGTATCTGCTGGCTTATTTTAGTACAAAGAAAGCCGGACCATATGTATGATCCGGCTTTCTTTGTACTGAAACATTTATACTTTTTTTTCAAGAATAATATCAAAATAATCGGCTGCCCCATAACCTGAAATAGGAGGAGCAAATATTTGAACCAGCTTCCATCCTTGCTGCGAATACTTTTCAATAATTTCTTTATAGTCTTCTTTAGGCTTTCCTTTCCATCGGTTTACTTCTACTTTTATAAACTTATATTCGTACATTGCTGTATAATCCTCCGGAAGTGTATTGGAATTGTTACCTTGTTTTTCGATTATGATAAACTTGAATCCATAAATAGAGCGCGCAGCCTATTAAAAGTATTGGAAATTGCCATCCTGTATTTCCGTTTTTAAAATAATCTATTAATGACCATATCAGTAAAGCGACAGTATAAAAACTAAATGCTATTCTGGCGGCTATACCCGATTGGTGTTTTTGCATCTCATCCATTTTCTTCATAAGAACCGCTCCCTTACTTTTTTTTGGCGTTATAGTTGAATACTTTATCTATTCCCGTATTTAATGCGTGAGCTATCGAAAAAGCCAGACTTAAAGTCGGGTCATATTTATTATTTTCAATTGCATTGATGGTTTGCCTGGTCACATTGCAGAGCTTAGCCAGATCATTTTGTGAAATATCAGCTGCTGTTCTAAGTTTTTTAATATTGTTATCCACTAAAACCCTCCTTAAATATTTTTGTTTTTATTTTAAATTTTCAAATTTATATATATTTATTTTAAATAATATATGTATATGTGTCAAATACTTTTTACACATTTGAATTTTAAGGTATACTTTTTGTTTTTGCAAATTAGTTGTTTATATAAAAAACGGCTTGCAGTTTAACCTGCAAGCCTAAAAGTAATCATCATTTAAATCATTCCGCGCTGAGCAACTTCAAATTGATGTTTCGGTGCACTTGCGATGTCGGCTGAAACAAAAACAGTGCTTATTGCCAAGCAAGTAAGTGCTAATTTATACTTCAATTTCATACAACTTCACACCTCCTTGAATCTGCTGTCTTGTTTCTTCCACCTTTAAAAAATATGCGGAAGCCTTCTCGAAATTTTCTCTTTCATGATAATATTTTGCCACATCTAAGGCAAAATCTTCAAGATCAGCATACATCGATTTATCTCTGAGAAAGTCAAAACATTCCATGATTGCTTCTTCATCAGGCTCACCGACATACAAAGATTCCAAAAATTCATACTCGACTATATATAGGGAATCTTCTGCCTCCTCTGCATAAGATACCCCTTTGTCATGATATTGTCTGGCTATGGCCATATTTCCGATTTTATAATGTATTTGTGTGATTAAGAAATAGGCTTGCGGGAGAGAAGTGATGATGTTCCCATCTTCAAAAACAGCTATTGCCCGTTTTATGTAATCAATGGCTGGTTTGTAATTTTCTTGGCTGTTAAAACAAAGTCCGATATTATATAGAGTCCGGCCCATTAATTGTGGCTGCTGTTCTGCCTCTGCCATGGCATAAGCCTTTTTAAAATGCTGAATTGCTTCATCATATTGCTTTAAGTCAAGAAAGTTGGTAGCGAACAATGAATGGCACTGAAGCACCCTTATATTATATGCCTCCTGCTTATGATAAATTTCATAAGCCTGCCGGGCATAATCCATAGAAAAATATGTCTGTTTCATATAATAGTAGGACTCTGACATCTTAAAATAAAATTCAGCTTTCTCGATACAATCTTTGACAAAATCAAGCTTATATTCAGCTTTCTTAAAAAACTGAATCGCTGAAAGATATTCACGGCATTCCAGCTCATACATCCCCCGGAAGAAATTAAAATAATAATCAAGACGTCCGGTCAGCCGGGCCTGCTTTTTATCAATATCCGCGAGCAGATCCGATAGTCTCGGCTGTTCTTCTATCCGCTGCGATTCCAGCGGTTCGAGGTATTCGAGCATCAGATTATGGCGGAATTCCATGAGAGAATAGTATAGATGAAGATCCTGATCATCTTCCAGACCTGCAAGTTCTTCTTTGATTTCTCTCCGCAAGTACTCGGCGTCCGGGATGCTGAACCTTCGAATGTACATATACCATTCGTTGATTTTTTCTCCAACCGCTGAAGATGATAAAACACTCGCCACTATTCCCAATCCCTCCCTTCCACGTTATGTATATGACATATTTTATCATTTTCATTCGGAAGGATAGCGCAAAAATACCGCAATGTTTTCTTTCGTTAAAACCGCATGTCTGCGGATATCATTTCAAAAATCCACTATTATCCCCACAATTTGTACAAGCAAACAAATCCACCTTCCCATATTCTGTTGTATCTGCGTGAGCAGTGTATGTCTGAAAAGGAAGTGAAGATATGAGAAATAACAAGCTTTCCTTTAAAGAAAAAGCAGGAGCCGCACAAGAAGAATGTTTATGTTTTTGCGAGGAAGAAGCAAGCCGTGAAGCGATGTTTCAAGCGCCGATTGAATTGCCTGAGGGGTTTGTTGTTGATCCGGCTGAAGCTGTTGCAAACGTGACGTGGAATGCAGACAGCCTTTCTTGTGTCATTGAACGCTGTTTCATTGAGACGGGGCCAGAGCCTGATGAAATCGGTGTTCAATTCGCAGTGCGCCTGCAGGGAACTGTTACGCTTCTCGTCAGTGTCTCACCAGTGCGAAATCAATATGGACAAGGGAACGGGTCTGTTTCTGTCATCCGCAATGCAGAGATTGACCAAGTCGTCTATTATTCTGATGAACCCGATGATTGCCCGGATGTCAGTGACATTACGATCGAGAACCTTATTGTCGTTCCGCCATTCTATGGCAGTCCTTTATCGGTGACGGGCACGATTGTGTTTGTTCCTGAGCCGGAACCCGTTTATGCGTTTACAGCGAATCCAAATGATCAATCAGTTTCTGTGATTGATACAAACACTCATACTGTTGTGACAACGATTGCTCTACCGTACCGGCCGACAGGTATTGAAATAACTCCGGATAAAAGCGCTGTGTTTGTTTTGCACTTCAACAATAATGTGATTTCTGTCATCGATTATGACACTTTAACAGTGACAGCATCCATACTGCTGGATCAGCCGCCTGGATCGATAAAATGTATCCCAAATCATGAGTTTGCTTATGTTCTCGGCGATACTGCGATTTATGTGATTGGAATTGATACGTTAACTGTGGATAGGTCGATTCCTGTGGAAGGATTTGATTTTGCAATTGATCCCAATGGGTTATTCGCCTATGTTCTTGATTTTGGTTTAGTGCAAAAAGTGGACCTATTCACCGGTGAAGTCACAGGAACGATTGAACGAGAGCTTATCGTATCATCCATAGAAACAAATTGGCCGGAGCGGTATGCGTATGTCTTAGAACAAGAATTCTTATTCAATTATTTGACGGTTATTGACTTAAATACGTTTACGATCAGCATTACCCAAGAGCTGGAGCCTGATGGCCAATATGTAATGTTTACGAGTGGATCAGAGGTGTATTTACATGACAGCTTCACTGGCAATTTATATGCTGTCAGTCCGAATGGTGCAGGCGTTATAGGAAATGTTCCGCAATCGGCAAGAGACTTTGCGTTTACTCCGAATGGCGAATTTCTGTATGCTGCTCATTTTTTAGAGCAGAACATCACTGTTTACAACACGGATGATTATTCTGTGGAAACTGTGATATCTCTTGGGGTTTCACCGGGAGATATTGTGATTTAACCAACTGCATGCTGTACATTTCTAAAAGGACGTGAATTCATGAAAAAGAATGATCTGTCTGCTTTACAGGAAAATTGTTTCTGTTTTTGTGATGAGGAAATTAGCAGAGAAGCGCCGTTTCAAGTGCCGATTGACATTCCCGAGGGGTTCACCATTGATTCTGCCGAAGCAGCTGCGACGGTTACATGGAGTACTGATCATTTATTATGTATCAGTGAGCCTTGCTTAATCCAGACTGGGCCGGAAGCAGAAGATATCGGTGTTCGATATGCCGTGAGAGTAAAAGGGACCGTTACGCTTCTTGTCAGTGTGTCGCCTGTACGAAATCAATATGGACAAGGGGACGGGTCTGTTTCTGTGATTCATACTGAAGAGATTGATCAAGTTGTTTATTATGCAGCGCAGTCTGGCCGCTGTCCTGATTTCAGTCAAATAACAGTGGAAGATCTTCTCATTGTACCGCCTTTCTACGGCAGTCCGCTTACGGTGGCCGGGACACTTGTTTTACCGCCACCGCCAGACCCTCAATCGTATGTGTTTACAGCCAATTCAGGAGACAGCACGGTTTCGGTTATTGATTCAGATTTAAACACTGTTGTAAAAACAATCCCTTTTTCTGACGTGCCAACTAATCTAGGCGTTACTTTCGATAAAGCTTTCACGTATGTCCTCCATGGGAATACCAACCTTGTCTCAGTGCTAGATAATAAAACATTAACCATCATAAATACCATCACTGTTGGAGGAGGGCCGAGAAAGGTTGAATTTGATTCAACAGATGAGTTCGCGTACGTGATGGCCGCCGGCTCTATATATATGATCAACATGGCCTCTCAATCGGTCATTGATGTCATTCCGATACCCGGCGCTTTAGACTTTGCTCTTGATCCGAATGGACAGTATGTCTATACCGCTAATGGAAGCAGTTGGTCGGTTGATAAATATGATGTAAATACTGGGCAGTTGGTAGAAAGTATCATAGATACATTTGAATTTCCCAGTTTAATTGCCACTCCTTACGCTGGAAATTTTGCGTATGTGTTGAATGGTGAGCTGCTGCCGAAAGGTGTAACGGAGATCAGTTTGTCACCATTAAGCAGGGGAGGCGACTTCAACCGTTTATTTGAAACGCTGAGGACGATTGTATTTTCTCGCGATAGCACTAGGGCTTATTTTCTAGAGCCATATAGTGAACCGTTTCTCATTAATAACTTATACGTAGTTAATACGGCTGGACAGAGGATCATTGCAAACGTGTCTCTGCCCGGCGCCTTTGACCTCGCCGTAACACCTGATAATCAGTACATTTATGCAGCACAGCCCGGCGACAATACCGTAACCGTGTACCGCACGAGTGATTATACAGCCATGACGGTGATTCCGGTTGGGACTGGTCCGTCAGCGATTGCGATGTAGCTTATTTCACAGGTTGAGAGAAGCAGAGCTGCGATAAAAAAATCGTTTATAAATAAATGAGCCGATCTGCTGGATGGCAGCCAGGATGATTAAAAACAGCAGTTCACTTATGGTGAAACTGAGCATCCGCCAAACCCCGGCTCCTGTCAGCGCTCCCGCATGCCCTTTTTTGAACAGGCTGACATGCTGGAAAAGCTGCAGCAAGTACGTCCGCATAAAATACAATAAATACAAAATCAGTAACACCGCGAGTCCCATTGATACGGCAAGGGGCGTGTGAAAGCGGAAAGGGACGGCTTTGACGATTTCGAACACGCAGCCGAATATGATGACTTGGCATAATACAGCAGCAATCACGTGTGTTTGGCGGACGTTTTTATAGCTGTCACGCAGCGCTTTGACATCGTTGGCATTTCTGCTGCACAATCTATGTTGCCGGAAGTCGCAGCAGCTTCGATGAGACTGTGTGAGTTTCTGAAAAGCTGCTGTCATGTTTTTTACGGATTGGGTGACATAGTGATATGATTTTCTCTTCTCATAAGGAACTGCTTTTTATGAGGTTTATCTTCAAATCTAATGAGCAATGATGGTAAGATAGAAGCAGTTGAAGTTTACAAGCTGAATGATTATACTATTCAAGTCAAAGTGGAATGATGAAAAGGACGTGTCAAAATGAAGCAAGAGACACCGATAACACTCCATGTGAAGTCTGTGATCGAGGATGACGGAAATGATGAAGTCATCGAATTCCGTACTACCGGATTTTACTATGTAAAACAACAAAAAGTGTATCTATCTTATTATGAAGAACACGACCTAGGCAAAGTAAAAACGATTGTGAAGGTGAGCGAAGGCGAAGTCCTGATCATGAGGTCAGGCGCTGTTAAAATGAATCAGCGTTTCATAACGGGAGCTTCCACAATTGCGAAATATAAAATGTCATTTGGTGAGCTTGAGCTGGAAACAAGCACAAAATCGATTCAATCTGATCTCGGTGAAGAAAAAGGCCGAATCAGCATCGCATATGACATGCATGTCGGAGACGGGCAGCAGCATTTACATAATATGACGATCACGTATGAGGGAGGAACTCACGCATGAACATTGCGGAACAAATGAAGGACGTGCTGAAGGAAGAAATCAAAGCGGCCGTTCTGAAAGCGGGCCTGGCGGACGAAAGCCAGATTCCAAGCGTACTGTTAGAAACGCCGAAAGAAAAAACACACGGTGATTATTCCACAAACATGGCGATGCAGCTGGCGAGAATCGCAAAAAAAGCGCCGCGCCAAATCGCTGAGGAGATCGTGGCGTCATTTGATAAAGGCAAAGCTTCCATTGAAAAGATGGATATTGCGGGACCTGGCTTTATCAACTTTTACATGAACAACAGCTACTTAACAAAACTGATTCCGTCCGTGCTTGAAGCGGGTGAACATTACGGAGAGACAAACATCGGACAAGGCGAAAAGATTCAGGTCGAATTCGTATCAGCCAACCCGACGGGAGATCTTCACTTAGGCCATGCGCGCGGCGCGGCGGTAGGTGACGCGCTGTGCAGCGTTCTTTCTAAAGCGGGCTATGATGTGAGCCGCGAGTACTATATTAATGATGCGGGCAACCAGATTAACAACCTGGCGCTTTCCGTTGAAGTCCGTTATTTTGAAGCGCTCGGTCTCGAGAAACCGATGCCGGAAGACGGCTACCGCGGCGAGGATATTATCGCCATCGGGAAAAAGCTTGCCGAAGATTTCGGCGACCGTTTCGTACATGAAGAGGAGAGCGAACGTCAGGCGTTTTTCCGTGAATACGGCTTAAAGTACGAGCTTGATAAACTTCGCTCCGACCTGGAAAATTTCCGCGTACCGTTTGACGTATGGTATTCTGAAACGTCACTGTACGAAAACGGAAAAATTGATCAGGCGCTTGAGGCGCTTCGCGAAAAGGGCCATGTATACGAAGAGGACGGCGCGACATGGTTCTGCTCCACAACGTTCGGCGACGATAAAGACCGTGTGCTGATCAAAAAAGACGGCTCATACACTTATTTGCTGCCGGATATCGCATACCATAAAGACAAACTTGACCGCGGATTCGACAAGCTCATCAATGTATGGGGCGCGGATCACCACGGGTATATTCCGCGTATGAAAGCGGCAATTGAAGCGCTCGGTTACAAGAAAGGCACATTGGAAGTTGAGATCATTCAGCTCGTTCATTTATACAAAAACGGCGAAAAAATGAAGATGAGCAAACGTACGGGGAAAGCCGTAACGATGCGCGACTTGATTGAAGAAGTCGGCTTGGATGCCGTGCGTTATTTCTTCGCGATGCGCAGTGCTGATACGCACATGGATTTTGACTTGGATCTTGCCGTATCCACATCTAACGAAAACCCTGTGTATTATGCACAATACGCACATGCACGTATTTGCAGCATGCTTCGCCAAGGGGAGGAGCAGGGACTTAAACCGGCGGCAGATCTTGATTTCAGCCATATTCAATCAGAAAAAGAATATGACCTGCTGAAAACGATCGGCGGCTTCCCTGAGGCAGTGGCAGAAGCGGCGGAAAAACGCATTCCTCACCGTGTCACAAACTATATTTATGATCTGGCTTCCGCTCTGCACAGCTTCTACAATGCGGAGAAAGTCATCGATCCGGAAAATAAAGAGAAGAGCCGCGCGCGTCTCGCTTTAATGAAGGCGACGCAAATTACGCTGAACAATGCGCTTCAGCTGATCGGCGTATCGGCTCCGGAAAAAATGTAATGATGATCAAAGGACAAAGTCTTCGGGCTTTGTTCTTTTTTTGTATATAAAGCGTGTGATGTAATTCACAATCCCGCACACTGAGTTTTTGTATGATAAGACTGATATTGAATCAGTGAAAGGGGCAAGCCGAATGATCAATCGTCAACATATTCAATTATCGTTGCAGTCATTAAGCTTAGTGGCAGGGTTTATGGTGTGGGTGCTGATTTCATCGCTCATTTCTCAAATGACATCAGATATTCATTTAAGCAAAGGCGAAATTTCATTGGTGACGGCGATTCCCGTTATTCTCGGATCGCTTCTCCGTATTCCTTTAGGATATTTAACGAACAGGTACGGGGCGCGGCTGATGTTTATGATCAGCTTCATCCTGCTTTTGTTTCCTGTATTTTGGATCAGTATCGCGGATTCTTTATTTGATTTAATCGCGGGCGGCTTTTTCTTAGGGATCGGGGGAGCGGTATTCTCCATCGGAGTGACGTCCCTCCCGAAATATTATCCGAAAGAAAAGCACGGAGTCGTCAATGGGATTTACGGTGCCGGAAACATCGGGACCGCCGTTACTACCTTTGCGGCGCCGGTTATCGCTCAAGCCGCGGGATGGAAAGCAACCGTGCAGATGTATCTTGTTTTGCTGGCTGTTTTCGCATTACTGCACGTTTTGTTCGGCGACCGGCATGAGAAGAAAGTCAAAGTTTCCATAAAGACACAAATGAAAGCCGTTTACCGAAATCATGTGCTGTGGATGTTGAGCCTGTTTTATTTTATTACGTTCGGCGCCTTTGTCGCCTTTACCATCTATCTTCCGAATTTTTTGGTTGAGCATTTTGGGCTGAGCCCTGCGGACGCCGGTCTGCGGACGGCCGGCTTTATTGCGGTCTCTACGCTGCTCAGGCCTGTGGGAGGGTTTCTTGCAGATAAACTGAGCCCGCTCCGCATTCTGATGTTCGTTTTCGCAGGGCTTACGCTGTCAGGGGTCATGCTGTCATTCTCCCCGACGATCGGCCTTTATGCGTTTGGATCGCTGACGGTGGCAGTCTGCTCAGGGATTGGAAACGGGACGGTATTTAAACTGGTGCCTTTCTATTTTTCGAAGCAAGCGGGGATTGCCAACGGTATTGTGTCTGCTATGGGCGGACTGGGCGGTTTTTTCCCTCCGCTGATTCTGGCAAGTGTATTTCAGGCAACAGGCCAATACGCGATCGGGTTTATGGCGCTTTCAGAGGTCGCGTTAGCCAGCTTTGTTCTTGTGATCTGGATGTATTGGCAGGAAAGAATGAAAACACATACGGAGAGAAACAGTCAGAGCCTCAATTCATAATGATCCATTCACAAGATTGTTAGTTTTTTCTGGGTGAGTGCAAATCAAGTCACGTTACAATATACATACGCAACGTGACTTTCTTCGAGGTGAGCTCATGAATATTCTCTCTGTCCGAAAATCTGATAAAGAACTTCTTTCCCGCGAACTGCATGAATTGCTGGAATCGATCAGTACGAAAAGGAAAATGAAAAAACACACTTATTTGTTTCAAGAAGGAATGGATGCAAAAGAGCTTTATCTGATTCAGTCAGGACTCATTGAAATCGGCAAGCTGACATCTGACGGAAAAGACCTGACGCTTAGAATCTGCCAAAAAAACGATATTGTCGGGGAATTGACGCTATTCACAGATGAGCCGAGATATATGCTCAGTGCGAAAGTGTTAGAGGATGGCGAGGTGCTCGTCATTAATAAAAACAAGCTGGAGAAGGAATTGATCCAAAACGGTGTTTTGACGTTTGAATTTATGAAATGGATGAGCACCCATCTTCGAAAAATCCAGTCCAAGATCAGGGACCTGCTTCTTCACGGCAAAAAGGGGGCGCTCTATTCCACCCTTATCCGCTTATCAAACAGCTACGGGGTGGAACGAAGTGACGGGATTCTGATTAACATTGTGCTGACAAATCAGGATTTGGCCAAGTTTTGCGCGGCGGCAAGGGAGAGCGTCAACCGCATGCTGGGAGACCTCCGCAAACAAGGGGTTATTTCGATAGACGAAACCGGAAAAATTATTTTGCACAAGCGGGACTATTTACGATGCGAGATCGAGTGTGAAAATTGTCCGCTGGAGATCTGCAATATTGACTGAAAAAAACAAGGGCAGCCGGTGTCCTTGTTTTTCAGCTTGTGATACATATACACATGACGGCGAAAAAGAAGCCGGCATTTACGATTTCCAGAATGCCGAGCGTTTTCACCGGCCAGTCTCTTCCGTGAAAAAACCAGGCCCGCAGACTGCTTGGGATAAAAGCGAGAAACGCCCAGCCTGCCCCAAGAAGAGCCGATAAAAAGGGGAGCAAGAGGTGATATCCCCACGACCAGTATGCAAAGGTTCTGTTTTTTCTCTCCCGTATGACCGATTTCACATAAAAAGAACTCCCGACAAAAAATAAAGCGGATTGCAAGAATAGAAACCAGGCCCAGCCGTCAAGGGTTCCCGTTCCCAGCCAGCAGCTCGCAAGCCCGCCTGAACAAAAGAACAGAACACCTGCAATATCATTCGTGAGCGCCCGTTCGTTTTTTCGGCGGGCATAATGCGTATGTATGAGAAACAGCGGCAATAAAAAAACGCCGATCCAGACGAGCTGCGGCTTATGATAGACAGAAATGATCAAAAAGCAGCAGGCCGGAAAACCGTAATACCATATCCACTTTTGATAGGGCTGAAGCTGTTTCTTTTTCAAAGCGAGCGAAACGGGATAAACCGCTAAGTAAAGGAACAGCCAGCCTAGAAAGAGCGGAACATGCCAGAAAACCGGGCCTCCCTTGATCATGCCGAGTAAAAATGGAATCAGCAGCATCGCCCATGCGCCGTGCTGCTTCGGAATCATCGCCTTCATCGAAACCCTCCTTTTTATTTCATTATAAGTACATACACTCTCCTGATAAGTGACTTTTATCATACAAGCTGTGAAATACATCACTGCCGTGCAGGCTCAATCGGGCTACACTAAAGCTATCCTTAGCACAGGAGGCTTTCCTATGAATCAGTGTGACTATTTATTATTTCTGAAACAACTTCCTATGTTTAATGAAGTGCCTCTGTCCATTGTCGAAACCTTGCTGAAAAACGGGACGTTTATCCGCGGCTCATCTGACCAATCTCCATCCTTTCTTCATTCACAATCCGTTTATATTGTATTAAAAGGCAATATCCGTTTTACGGACAGCAGGCTCCCTGAAGGGTCGCAAACCGTTGCGCTGTGGGAAAAAGGCGATGTGTTTCCGATTGATGAAAAAGGCGGGCTCTCTTTATCGCCTTTTATCTCAGTCAATGCCTCACCGGATATCCTGGTACTCCATATTCCATATTCCGTATTTAAGCAAATGATGTCTTACCATCCGCGGCTGCAAATGAACTTTTTGGCGATGCTTCAGCAAAATGTCTTCTGTTCCTATCAGTTGTTTTTGCGGTATCTGCATACATCACGGGATGAAAACGCCGAACCCGGTTCTTAAACAGAACCGGTTTTTTTTGATGACGCCGGGCGTCCCCATATCGTTTGAAAATCCTTCCTGCTGCTCTGTGTGAACGTTTTGTGAAAAAAGCAGAGTGTGTGACATAGTTCACAAGGAAACGCGCCGTCTCTGTTTATAGTGTACATAGCATCACCTGACTCGGAAGGAGTGAACGATCATGAAGAAAAAGAAAATGAGTCCGTTGCTCAGGAGATTAAACTATTTTTCTCCTATCGAACATCATTCAAATAACCATAGCCAAACGACAAGCGAAGATCGTGATTGGGAGAATGTATACAGAAACAGATGGCAGTACGACAAAGTCGTTCGCTCCACCCACGGCGTCAACTGCACGGGTTCTTGCAGCTGGAATATTTATGTGAAAAACGGAATTGTCACGTGGGAAGGACAAAACTTGAATTATCCATCAACAGGCCCGGATATGCCTGATTTCGAACCGAGAGGCTGCCCGCGGGGGGCCAGTTTTTCTTGGTACATCTACAGCCCGCTCCGTGTGAAATATCCATATGTGCGCGGTGTGCTGATCAATTTGTGGCGGGAAGCATTGCAGGCGCATCAAAATCCGCTGGATGCCTGGAAATCGATCGTTGAAAACCCTGAAAAAGCGAAGTCCTATAAACAGGCAAGAGGGAAAGGCGGCTTTGTCCGCGCGGAATGGCCGGAGGTGCTGAAGCTGATTTCAGCCTCTCTGCTGTATACAGTGATGAAATACGGGCCTGACCGGAATGTCGGTTTTTCTCCGATCCCGGCGATGTCCATGATCAGCCACGCATCAGGTTCGCGATTCATGTCGTTAATCGGCGGCCCAATGCTCAGTTTTTATGACTGGTATGCGGATCTTCCGCCGGCGTCCCCGCAAATTTGGGGCGACCAGACGGACGTTCCGGAGAGCAGTGATTGGTACAATTCAGGCTATATCATCACATGGGGCTCCAACGTTCCGTTAACGAGAACGCCTGATGCGCACTTTCTGGCGGAAGCCCGCTATAAAGGCGCTAAAGTCATTTCGATCAGTCCCGATTTTGCGGAATCCTCAAAGTTCGCAGATGACTGGCTGAGTATCCGCCAGGGGACTGACGGGGCGCTTGCGATGGCGATGGGTCACGTCATTTTGCAGGAATTTTACGTGAACCAAGAAACTGAACGTTTTATTGAGTACGCGAAGCAATACACCGATTTTCCATTCTTCGTCACTCTTTCAAAAGAGAACGGCGTGTATACAGCGGGACGGTTTCTGCATGCAAAAGACATCGGGCGGCAGACAAAAAATGATCAGTGGAAGCCGGCGGTCTGGAATGAACAGACAGGTGCGTTTGCCATACCGCAAGGCACAATGGGCTCCCGCTGGGACGGGCAGCAGAAATGGAATCTGCACATGATCGACGAAGACACCGGGGAACAGATTGAGCCCCGTCTCTCCGTGCTCGGAATAGAGGACGAAATCGGCTCAGTGCGCATTCCGTATTTTTCAGATGACGGAAACAAAGTGCTTGAGCGGGATCTTCCTATTAAAAAACTGGACCTGAACGGTGAAGAGACGTACGTCACGACCGTGTTTGACTTGATATTGGCCAACTACGGCGTGAACCGGGGCATCGGCGGACAATCAGCCGCATCCTATGATGATCCCCGTCCGTTCACACCTGCCTGGCAGGAAAAGATTACGGGAATTAAAAGAGAAGCCGTTATACAGATTGCCAGGGAGTTTGCCCAAAATGCGATCGATACAGACGGCAGATCCATGATTATCGTAGGGGCGGGCATTAACCACTGGTTCAACTCCGACACGATTTACCGTGCGGTGTTAAATCTTGTTTTACTCGTAGGCGCCCAAGGCGTAAACGGCGGAGGCTGGGCCCATTACGTGGGGCAGGAAAAACTCCGTCCGGCTGAAGGGTGGCAGACGATTGCAACCGCAAAGGACTGGGAAGGCGTGCCTAAGCTGCAAAACGGCACCTCATTTTTTTACTTTGCGACAGACCAGTGGCGTTATGAAGACCAGCCGATCAGTGACTTGGCTTCACCGATCGCCGCGTCATCCCGCTACAAGCATCACGCCGATTACAATGTGCTGGCGGCGCGATTAGGGTGGCTTCCGTCTTACCCGACATTCAATCAAAACGGCATTGATCTGTACAAAGAAGCTGAGAAAGCGGGGGCGGCGACACCTGAAGACGTAGGTGCGTACGTGGCCTCACGGCTTCAAGAAAAAAAACTGAAATTCGCGATTGAAGACCCTGACAATGAAGTGAATTTCCCAAGGAATCTCTTCGTATGGCGGGCAAATCTGATCTCAAGCTCAGGGAAAGGGCATGAATATTTTCTCAAGCATCTGCTGGGGACGACGAACGGTCTGATGAATGACGACAGCGACAGCATCCGCCCTAAAGAAATCAAATGGCGGGAGCAGGCGCCGGAAGGCAAGCTCGACTTGTTAATCAATCTTGATTTTCGAATGGCGGGTACGGCGCTGTATTCCGATATCGTGCTGCCGGCGGCGACATGGTATGAAAAACACGATCTCAGCAGCACGGATATGCATCCGTTTATTCATCCATTTGCTCCGGCCATCTCGGCGCCGTGGGAATCGAAGTCAGACTGGGATATTTTTAAGGCGCTGTCAAAAGCCGTTTCCGATCTGGCGGAAGAAGTCGATATGGAGCCGGTAAAAGAGATAGTCGCAACGCCGCTCCTCCACGACACGATGCAGGAATTGGCCCAGCCGTTCGGCAAAATCAATGACTGGAGCAAGGGTGAATGTGAACCCATTCCGGGAAAAACGATGCCGAACATCCATGTCGTTGAACGGGATTACAAACACATTTTTCATAAAATGACCGCGCTTGGCCCTAATACGGCTTTAAAACCGAGCGGAACAAAAGGGATGAGCTGGTCGATTGCGGATGAATATGAATCACTCAAACAGAGACTGGGAGAAACCGATTCAAACAGCGTTGCCAAAGGATGCCCGAATATAAGTGAAGCGAAGCAGGCGGCGGAAGCGATTTTAACCCTGTCGTCCACCTCAAATGGAAAAGTCGCCGTGAAAGCATGGGAATCACTTGAAAACATTACCAATCTGGAGCTGAAAGACCTGGCGGAAGAGCGCGAGGAAGAATGCTTTACGTTCGAGCAAATTACAGCCCAGCCGAAAACGGTCATCACCTCTCCGGCCTTTACCGGTTCAGAAAAAGGAGGGCGCAGGTACTCGCCGTTTACGACGAATGTGGAAAAATTAATTCCGTGGCGGACGCTGACAGGCAGACAATCCTATTATGTCGATCATGAACTGATGATGGAATTCGGTGAAACGATGGCGACATTTAAACCGATCCTCCAGCACCGTCCGTTCCTAAGCAAGCGGCCTGATCAAGAGGGCAAAGAAATCGTTCTTAATTATTTGACGCCGCATAATAAATGGTCCGTCCACAGCATGTATTTTGATTCTCTGCCGATGCTGACGCTGTTCCGCGGCGGGCCGACTGTGTGGATGAATAAAGATGACGCAGAGGACACGGATATCAAAGACAACGATTGGATTGAATGCTTCAACCGAAACGGCGTTGTCGTCGCGAGAGCGGTTTTGTCTCACCGGATTCCTAAAGGAATGGCGTTTATGCACCATGCCCAGGACCGCCACATCAATGTGCCCGGCACAAAACTGACGAATAACCGCGGAGGCACCCATAACAGCCCGACAAGGATTCACGTCAAGCCGACCCAGATGATCGGGGGCTATGCACAGCTCAGTTACGGCTTTAACTATTACGGTCCGACGGGGAATCAGCGCGATCTGAATGTCGTCATCCGCAAGCTGAAGGAGGTTGATTGGCTTGAAGATTAAAGCGCAAATCGGGATGGTCATGAACTTGGATAAATGCATCGGCTGCCACACGTGCAGCGTCACCTGCAAAAACACGTGGACAAACCGTTCCGGTGCGGAATATATGTACTTCAATAATGTAGAAACAAAGCCGGGCATCGGCTACCCGAAGCAATGGGAGGACCAGGACAAATATAAAGGCGGCTGGACGTTGAAAAAAGGAAAGCTTGAACTGAAATCAGGCCCGAAAACGAATCGGCTCGCAGGCCTTTTCTATAACCCGAACCAGCCGACGATTGATGACTACTATGAACCTTGGAACTATGATTATGAAACATTAACAAACAGCCCGCAGAAAAAACACCAGCCGGTAGCGCGCCCGAAATCGTCCTTGACGGGGGATTTTATGAATATCGAATGGGGCCCGAACTGGGAGGATGATCTCGCGGGCGGGCATATTACGGGTCTTGAAGATCCAAACGTACAAAAGATGGAGGAATCGATCAAAACAGAATTCGATGAAGTCTTTATGATGTATCTGCCGCGTATTTGCGAACACTGCATCAACCCGGCGTGCGTCTCATCCTGTCCGTCCGGCGCCATGTACAAACGTGAGGAGGACGGCATTGTGCTTGTGAATCAAAACGCATGCCGTTCATGGAGATATTGCGTCTCATCCTGTCCTTATAAAAAAGTCTATTTTAACTGGCAAACGAACAAAGCGGAAAAATGCACACTCTGCTTTCCGCGCTTGGAGGCGGGGCTGCCGACTATCTGCTCTGAAACGTGTGTCGGCAGAATCCGCTATCTCGGCGTCATGCTGTATGACGCGGACAAAGTGGAGGAAGCGGCATCGGTTGAAAATGAAAAGGATCTCTACCATTCCCAACTGGACGTTTTTCTTGATCCGAATGATCCTGAGATTGGCAAACTGGCAAAAGAACAAGGCATCCCGGCTGAATGGATAGAGGCTGCGCAGCAATCGCCGATCTATAAAATGATCATTGACTGGAAGATTGCGCTTCCGCTTCACCCTGAGTACCGTACGCTGCCGATGGTGTGGTACATTCCGCCGCTCAGCCCCATTATGAATCTCTTTGAAGGAAAAGGCAGCCGGCAAACGGCGGAAGCGATTTTTCCGGCTATCGACCAAATGAGAATTCCGATTGACTATTTGGCGCAGCTGTTAACGGCGGGGGATACGGATCATATTCGATCCACGTTAAAGAAAATGTCTGTCATGCGCCAGTATATGAGGGCGGTTCAGACAAATAAATCCATCGACCCGGCATTGGTCTCCAGTGTCGGCTTAACAGAACAGCAAATTGAAGACATGTATCGGCTGCTGGCAATCGCCAAATATGATGACCGTTTTGTGATCCCGAGCAGCCATCGAGAAGAAGTGTCAGATTTATATGCTGAACAAGGGAGCTGCGGCTTATCATTTTCAGGCGGCCCGGGCTCTTGTTTCTAACTTTTCATAAATGAGGTGTAATAACATGAACACCACAGACCGGCAAATGACGTTCTCCGCTCTTTCCGTTCTTCTCTCATATCCGGAGGAAGAGTGGAGAGCCGAGATTCCCGATTGGAAGGCTCTTATCCATGACATCACCAACCGGCAAATCCGGGAGAAATTGCTGCACTTTTTAGAGGCGGCAGCCGGCTTTTCTCCGCAAGCGCTGATTGAACACTATGTGTATACGTTCGATTTCGGAAAAAAAACGAATATGTACGTCACCTACTTTAACTCAGGCGAACAAAGGGAACGCGGCATTGAATTGCTGCATTTAAAAAACACCTACCAGCAATCCGGTTTCCTGCCGACAGAGAAAGAACTGCCTGATTACCTGCCGCTGATGCTGGAATTCGCCGCGGTTGCGGAGATTGAAGCGGCGAGAAGCGTGTTTGAGAAATACCTGTCCAATGTGAGGGAGCTGGCTTCCCGCCTCGAAAAAAATAACAGCATCTATGCTGAGCTGCTGCACGTGCTGCAGGCCGCACTGGAAAACATCGATGTGCGTGAAAGCATTGAAGAAGGGGCTGTTCAGGCATGAGCGGGCAGATCCTGTGGGGCGTTATGCCATACATTGTATTGACGATCTTTATCGGCGGGCATATTTACCGCTATCAGCATGACCAATTCGGCTGGACGGCGAAATCAAGCGAGCTGTTAGAAAAGAAAAAACTCGCCGCTGGCAGCACACTTTTTCATTGGGGACTGCTGTGCGTTGTCGGCGGACATGTCATGGGAATTCTGATCCCGGAAGGCGTGTATGCTTCCCTTGGCATTTCCGAGCATATGTATCACAAAATGGCGATCGGCGCAGGCCTGCCGGCGGGGATTGCTGCATGTGCCGGACTTGTCATCCTGACGTACAGAAGGCTGTTTGACAAAAGAATCCGCAAAACCAGCTCGCCATCGGATATCTTGACGCTTATTCTGCTGCTGTTCATGATGCTGTCGGGCGTTGCGGCCACGTTCCTCAACATTGACTCGAAAGGATTTGATTACAGGGCAACAGTCGGGCCGTGGTTCAGGGAAATTGTTTTGTTCCGGCCTGACGCTTCTTTGATGGAAAGTGTCCCGCTATGGTTTAAGTTTCATATCATTATAGGGTACGTCGTTTTTATCCTCTGGCCGTTTACAAGATTGGTTCACGTGTTCAGCCTGCCCCTCAAGTATTTGACCCGCAGCTATGTTGTTTATCGGAAACGCACGTAAAAATCCCCCCTGCAAGAGGGGGATTTTTTATGGTGAAAAAATAAAAACATAAGATATTTTCTGCCAAGGTAATGGCTGGGCGGCCGGGATTCCTGTTATGTTTTATTTGGAAATAACAGCAACAAAAGGAGAGTGAAGAATGAAGCGGATTTTCCTCATTTTAGCCGCCTGTCTGATGACAAGCGCCGGCGTCCTGACACTCAGACATTCTCATGTATTAACCGGCGGAACAGCGGGACTGTCACTAAGCCTGTCATACTTGTTTCATTCCTCGTTTGCGATTATCTTCTTTCTGATTAATATCCCGTTTTATATATTTTCTCTCATCAGAATGGGAATCAAATTCACTCTATCCACCGTTTTTGCAGTCACAGTACTGACTCTGTTTACCGGCACGGATCACTGGCTGCCGCCGGTCTCTGTTTCACCGCTTGCCGGGGCGATTTGCGGAGGGGCGCTGATCGGGTTGGGCTTGTCGCTCATGTTTTATCATCAGGCATCGCTCGGCGGCGCCAATATCCTCGCTTTATTTCTGCAAAAGCGCTGCGGATGGAATCCGGGTGCCGTTAATTTCCTCTTCGATTTTGGCGTCGTGCTGGCCGGCATTTTTTCCGTCGGGTTGCTGAAAGGGCTCTTCTCCTTAGTGTCGATAGCGGTCACCGGTCTGATCATCGGCATCTTCAAAAATAAAATCAAAGGCAGCTGCTCGCTCAATCCGGCATTGCTTCAGAACATCACACCCGGCCAATCACAGGAAGCTTCATCATAAGCCTTTCCGCTCATGCGGAGAGGCTTTTTCATATGTTTACAGGCCGGAAAACAGAGGGTATACAGAGATATCGGATCAGATGGGAGAGAGTCGGGATGCTGAAAAGGAGACTGGAATTTTGCTTTTTATATATGATGCTTATCGGAGCATATGTCATATGGTTTTTTCCGGTTTCCAGGCTTGAGTTTTACGGAGGGGTGCTTTGCTATGCAAGCATTATTTTGTTCAGCATCTATTCGTTAATTCTTGAAAACCGCACCTCGCAGCACACGCTGTTATGGATTCATATTCTTGTGTTTTTTCCGATCGCCGGGTACTTATTTTACCTTTTTTCCGGCCAGCTTTATGAAAAAGGCAAGCTGTTCAGGTCGAAACGGACATACAACCGGGAAAAGCTGAGAACGATATTTGATATGGAACAAACTCCCGACCTGACCGGGCTGAAAGGAAATCAGAAGCGTTTCTTTCAATATTCAATCAAGGCGTCCCATATGAATATCAATACAAAAAGCAGGCTGAAGGTGCTCAAAAACGGGGACGAAACATTTCCGGAGCTGTTTGAGGCGCTCCGGGAGGCCGCGTCATTTATACATATTGAGTATTACATGTTCAAATCAGACATGCTCGGGCACAAGATGATGGACATTATGATGGAAAAGGCGCGTCAAGGCGTGGAAGTGCGGTTTTTGTTCGACGCGGCCGGCAGCCTGAAGCTGGCCGGAAAAGATATTAAAAAACTGAAACGCGCGGGTGTGAACATCGTCCCGTTTCTGCCGCTGAAATACGGTTTTTTCAACCAAAAATTCAATTTCAGAAATCACCGCAAGATCGTCATCGTTGACGGGAAAGTCGGTTTTGTCGGCGGGCTGAATGTCGGCAAGGAGTATATCGGCAAAGACCAAGATGTCGGCTTTTGGCGGGACACTCATATGAAAGTCGAAGGAGAAATCGTTCAGACGCTCCACAGCATTTTTATGCTTGATTGGGAATACGTTTCGGATGAGGTGCTGATTGATCAGAAAGCATATACCCGCCCGGTTGCGGCAGAAAGCGGCGGCGTCTATCAAGTCGTTCCGACAGGCCCCGATATGAAGGAGCGGATGAGCGATCTGTATTATGCCATGATAGCGGCGGCCGAATCGTCTGTATGGATCGCGACGCCTTATTTCGTGCCGAATGAGCCGATCCGCACAGCGCTAAAGGAGGCTGCTGCCAGAGGCGTCCGGGTGCGTGTCATGGTGCCGGAAACCAATGACGGATTTTTAACCCAGTACGCGACGAGATCGTATTTCCCCGAGCTTCTTCGCGAAGGAATCGAAGTCTATTCCTATCAAAAAGGCTTTATGCATCAAAAGGTGCTCATCACTGACGGAAACCTCGCCTCTGTCGGGACGGCGAACATGGACATGAGAAGCTTTCAGCTGAACTTTGAAGTTAATGTCTTTTTTACAGATCAAGAGGCGATCAAAGATCTTGAAGCGCATTATCTGGAGGATATGAAGGAGTCTGAAAAAATCAGCCCCGTCCGTTTCTATAAGCGCACATTATGGGAAAGAACGAAGGAATCCTTCGCACGGTTATTTTCCGGCGTTTTATAAAAAACGCTTTTAAAACTCCTTGTGTATAGTATAATTGAGAAATATTATCATTAAGAACGAGGCACAAGGAGGACGGAATCGTGCTGCGACAATTTTTTTCTTATTATAAACCGTACAAAAAGCTGTTTTTTCTCGACTTCTTTTCTGCCATCGCCGGCGGGCTGATGGAGCTGAGTTTTCCTATGATTGTCAATTACTTTATCGATACATTGCTCCCGGGGCGGGATTGGAGTCTGATTATTTTGACTTCCGCTGCTTTATTCGGGGTCTACGCCCTCAGCTCGGCACTTCAGTATGTTGTGACGTATTGGGGCCATATGCTCGGTATTAACATTGAAACCGATATGCGGAAAAAGCTTTTCGACCATCTGCAAAAGCTTTCGTTCAAATTTTACGATAACAACAAAACGGGCAGTTTAATGTCCAAGCTCACCAATGATTTGATGTATATCGGAGAAACCGCCCACCACGGGCCTGAAGACCTGTTTATCGCGATCATGACGATTTTGGGCGCGTTCGGTGTGATGCTGTTTATTAACTGGCAGCTCGCGCTGTTGACTTTTATCATTATGCCGGTCGTCATATGGCTTGCTTTGTATTTCAATAAAAAAATGACCTCTGCGTTTACAAAACTGAACAAAGACGTCGGGGACTTCAGCGCGAGGGTTGAAAACAATATCGGCGGCATCCGTCTTGTTCAGGCTTTCAGCAATGAAGCGTTTGAAACGAAGCGGTTTGACGTGAACAATCAGCGTTTCCGCAAAACAAAGCTGACGTCATATAAAATCATGGCGAAAAACGGCTCGATCAGTTACATGCTGACAAGATTCGTCACGCTGTTCGTCTTATTGTGCGGCACATGGTTCGTGATCCGCGGATCGTTATCTTACGGGGAATTCGTCGCTTTTGTGCTGCTGACGAACGTTCTGTTCCGTCCGATTGATAAAATCAACGCGATTATTGAGATGTATCCGAGAGGCATTGCCGGTTTTAAAAGCTTTATAGAAATACTGGAAACGGAGCCTGATATCAAGGACGCCCCGAACGCGAGACATGTGTCCGGTTTAAAAGGGAATATCCGTTATGATGGTGTGTCGTTCGGTTACGAAGAAAACAGTCCGGTTCTGTCGGGAATCAATTTGTCCATTCATGCCGGGGAGACAGTCGCATTCGTCGGGCCTTCGGGAGCGGGAAAATCAACGCTGACAAGTCTGCTGCCGCGCTTTTATGAGCCGTCTGAAGGCGTGATTTCCATCGACGGAATCGATATTAAGGACATGACGCTGTCATCATTGCGCGGACAAATCGGCGTCGTCCAGCAGGATGTCTTTCTGTTTTCCGGCACATTGCGGGAAAACATTGCTTACGGGCGGCTGGACGCGTCTGAGGAAGAAATCTGGCAGGCCGTCCGCCAGGCGCATTTAGAGGACTTGGTAAACGGGTATCCCGACGGTTTAAACACGGTGATCGGCGAGCGCGGCGTGAAGCTGTCAGGCGGGCAGAAGCAGCGGCTTTCCATCGCCAGAATGTTTTTGAAAAACCCGTCGATCTTAATTTTAGACGAGGCTACATCAGCCCTCGATACAGAAACGGAAGCCGCCATTCAAAAATCGCTGCAAGAGCTGTCTGAAGGACGCACAACGCTTGTGATCGCCCATCGGCTGGCTACGATTAAGGATGCGGACCGGATCGTCGTCGTCACGAAAGATGGCATCGCTGAACAAGGTCATCATAAGGAACTGCTGGCATCCGGCGGCATGTACCAGAGACTTCATCAGGCCCAATTCGGCGAGCTGATACATCAATAAAAGAAAAAGGATAGACAAAAGGGGCCGGGCAGCCTCCTGTCTATCCTTTTTTTTATGTAGTCCGTATTTAATGGGCTTCTTTTTGCGCAGGTTCGATGATATGTTTGAAACGGTCAACAAGCTGCACCGCTTTTTTTCCTTCCACTACAATTAAATATTCTTGTTCTTTATGGGCCATTCTGAACGTTTCCAGCTCAATGATATCTTTGATTTTGCACATCGTTTTTTTAGAGTAGATATACAGCTCATGGCCTCCCGTGTGGCAAAGCTGATAAAGCTGAAGCATGTTTCGTAAAGTGAACTTCTTAGCGGCTATTTTCAAAGATGTAATGTTTTTCATATGTTTTCTCCTCCGTCTGATGGTCTGTTATTTCGGAAATTCCCCATATAAACGGGTGATAAACCTGGTTATGCCTTCCACTTCAGCACTCCGCCCGCCAGGCGTCTGACTCCGCGGATGGCGCTTAATTCTTCGACGAGCCGGAGCAGCGCCCGGTCTTTCTCTTTCGCCTCAATCATAAAATCGATGTCCGTATCCCATTGTCTGAACCGCTCCAGCACCGGCAAAATAAAATTCGCATCCACATAGTCCGCATGACTGCGTACGGCTGATTCTGATTTTGGCGAGGAGAGATGGACCTTCGGCTTTAAGCCGATCCGCTGCCATGTTTTGATCATCCGCGGAAGAATGTCATCTAAATCAGCGTCATCGGTCGGATTGGCGTAAAAATGGTGATAATCAAACACAAACGGAATGCCTTCTTGTTCACATACACTGAGTGTTTCCTCGGACGTATATGTTTTATCATCGTTTTCTAAAGTCATCCGCTGTTTGATGACATCGGGAAGTTCTTTCAGATTCACGCGGAAACGGCCAAGCGCGCTTTGTTTGTCACCGTAAGCGCCTCCGACATGGATGTTGATGACGGAACGGTCCGCGATGCCCATTGCGTCCAGCATGTCATAATGATAGGCCATATCCTTGACCGCATTTGCGGTAATCTCCTGTTTCGGGCTTGTAAAAAGCGTGAATTGGTTCGGATGAAAGCTCGTTCTGAGGTCATATTTTCTGACCAGCCCGCCGATCTCACGAAACTCCTGGCGAAACGGCGTGACAAAATCCCACAGCACATCCGGATGGGTGGCGAGCGGCACAATCGAGCTTGAGAACCTGTACAGCGGGATGCCGTGGCCGACCACATAGTGGATGGTGCGCAGCGTATTGGTAAGATTTGCTTTCGTCACAGAAAGCAGGGCGTCTTTCCGCTCACTGCGGGAAAGCTTGGTATAGCGCGCATATGTTAAGGTTTTTGCGGGGGACGCGTCCCAAAGGCACATGGCGTTTGCGACGAATCCGAATCTGAACAGCATATGGTTTCTCCTTTATAAAAAGTAAGATATGGCCTTTCCCAGCCATTCTGCAGGAAGCTGTCTGACGGAGCGCTGTTTCACTTTTTCTAATGTGAGAAGCTCGGATTTTTCGATGTCCTGCTTTATGGTTGAAAGCACTTCCTTTGTAAAGGCTTCATCATGAATGATGACATTCACCTCTTCATTCCAGAACAGACTCCGTTTATCAAAATTCGGCGTGCCGATAATGCTGATGCGGTCATCAATAATGAAAGCTTTGACATGATAAAAGCCTTGATAATACCGATAGATGAGGCAGCCGGCCTTCAGAAGCTCGGGATAATAGGTGAAAGCTGTTTCCCGAACGAGCGGGTGGTCTGACTTCATCGGCACGATCAAGATGACTTTGACGCCTTTTCGGCAGGCTGAAATAAGCGCTTCCTGAAGCTTTTTGCTCGGTACATAATAAGGCGTGCCGATAATGATTTTTTTCTCCGCCTTACGGATGCAGTTTTCATAATGCGATTCAAGCGAAAAACCGTCAGACGCATATGTCCTATGAGAGATATTCCCTTCGGATAATGCCGGATAAACCCCGGGTGATCCGGGTGCCTTTCCGGTGTTTCGTTTCAGATCGCTTACAAAAAGAGTCTGAAGATCCGCCGTGCCTTCTCCGGTCATCCGCAGGTGATAATCCTCCCAGTTTCCGAACTTCGCTTTTTTGCCGAGGTACTCTTCAGCGATATTAAAACCGCCGACATAGCCGATTTTGCCGTCAATGACGGTCACTTTCCGGTGATTCCGTTTTTGCAGCCTGAAAAATAGAAACGGAAATGCCGGTTTATTTAGAAAATGAACGTGAACGCCGGCTTTTTTCATCGTTTGAATGGAAGGCTTTTTCACTTGGCGGCTGCCCGCCCAATCGAGCAGCAGATATACGGAGACGCCGGCCTGGGCCTTTTCCTTCAATAAATGAAACATCTCATGGCTGACTTGGTCGTTCTTCATAATAAAAAACATCATATGAATAGAAGAGACGGCTTGGCGGATATCAGCCGTCATCTGCCGCACAAGCTCGCTGCCGCAGTGAATGAGTGTGATATCACTCTTTTTCGGGTCAAAAACGGGCTCATACGCCTGTTTTTTGTACGCCGCCCGGCCAAGCAGCATATCAAGCAGCATAAGTGCGATCAATATGATAAAAATGACAAGCAACACAAAAATGACCTTCATACCGACGCTCCTTTCCGAAGTATTCGTAGTGTGCCCTGAGAATGTGAATTTAATTATTGACTGAACACTCATTCATTATTTATGATAAAGTAAAGATATGACAATGAAGAGGGGTATCAGAACAAAGGGGGAGACAAGATGAACGCATTTCTCATGGTAAACGCGCTGCTGTTTTCAGCTGTAACCGCTTACGCCGTTTATTTATTCGTTTACCTGATCAGAACGAGGATCGCTTATATTAAGCTCGGCCAAAGGGAAGAATTTGATAAACGCCTGAAAGAACGTCTTCAGAAGATATGGGTGAATGTGTTCGGACAGAAAAAACTGCTGAAAGATAAAAAGAGCGGCATCATCCACGTTCTGTTTTTTTACGGTTTTATACTCGTTCAGTTCGGCGCAATTGATTTTATTCTGAAAGGGCTGCTTCCTGACCGCCATCTGCCGTTCGGTCCGCTTTATCCGGCGTTTACCTTTTTTCAGGAAATCGTCACGTTTCTGATTTTAGTCGCCGTAGTCTGGGCGTTTTACCGGCGCTACATTGAAAAACTCGTCAGACTGAAACGCGGGTTTAAAGCGGGGCTTGTCCTGCTGTTTATCGGCGGACTGATGGTGACGGTGCTTCTCGGGAACGCTATGAACCTTTTATGGCACGATCATTCTCTGTCTTGGACGGAGCCGATCGCCTCCTCCATTGCGATTGTGCTCGGCGGTCTTTCAGCGCCGGCGGCCGCCGCCGTGTTTTATGTTTCATGGTGGCTTCATCTGTTGTTTTTGCTCAGCTTTTTAGTGTACGTGCCGCAATCAAAGCATGCGCACTTAATTGCGGGTCCGGCGAATGTGTTCCTCAGCAGGCTGGATTCAAAAGGAAAGCTGGAAAAAATCGATTTCACCGATGAGTCGAAAGAAAGCTACGGCGTCGGAAAGATTGAAGACTTCCGCCGCTCTCAGCTTGTCGACCTTTACGCCTGCGTCGAATGCGGCCGCTGTACAAATATGTGTCCGGCCTCCGGTACGGGCAAGATGCTCTCGCCGATGGACCTCATTTTAAAGCTCAGAGACCATTTGACGGAAAAAGGCGCTGCCGTGACGTCAAAATCTCCGTGGGTGCCCGCGCCCGTTTTTCAGCACACGAAAGCGAATCAGCTCGCCGCGGCTTCCTCAGGGGGAGGATCGCGTGAAGCGGCCGCAGCCATTGATTACAACCCGAGCTTAATCGGCGAGGTCATCACGGAAGAGGAGATTTGGGCGTGCACCACTTGCCGCAACTGTGAGGATCAATGTCCGGTCATGAATGAACACGTTGATAAAATTATCGATCTTCGCCGTTATCTTGTGCTTACGGAAGGGAAGATGGACAGCGACGCGCAGCGGGCCATGACAAGCATTGAAAGACAGGGAAACCCGTGGGGCTTAAACCGCAAAGAGCGCGAGAACTGGAGGGAGCAGGCTGATACAGAGATTCCGACAGTGAAAGAAATGAAAAAACAAGACAAAGAGTTCGACTATTTGTTTTGGGTCGGCTCAATGGGTTCCTACGATAACAGGAGCCAAAAGATTGCCGTCTCATTTGCAAAGCTGCTTAATGAAGCGGGCGTATCCTTTGCGATTCTCGGCAATAAGGAAAAAAACTCAGGCGATACGCCGCGCCGTTTGGGCAACGAGTTTCTGTTCCAAGAGCTGGCGGAACACAACATCGGCGAATTTGAAAAACACGGGATCAAAAAAATCGTCACGATTGATCCGCACGCCTATAATATGTTCAAAAATGAATATCCTGATTTCGGATTCCGGGCCGAAGTCTATCATCATACTGAATTATTAGCCGAGCTTGTGTCACAGGGGAAACTAAAACCGCTTCACCCGGTGAATGAAACGATTACCTTCCATGACTCGTGCTATTTAGGAAGATACAATGAAGTGTATGAGCCGCCGAGAGCGATCTTAAAAGCCATTCCGGGCGTTCAATTGAAGGAAATGGAGCGCAGCCGCGAAAACGGGATGTGCTGCGGCGCCGGGGGAGGGCTCATGTGGATGGAAGAAGAAACGGGAGCGAGAATCAACACGGCCCGGACTGAGCAGGCGCTTTCTGTCAGCCCGACGGTCATCAGTTCCGGATGTCCTTACTGTCTGACCATGCTCGGTGACGGTACGAAAGCGAAAGAAGCCGAAGACGCGATCGGCACTTATGATGTCAGTGAATTGCTCGCCATGTCTGTATTCGGCGCCGAAAAACAAGAGTCTTTATAGAAAGAAGCGGGCCGCCGGCGCATATGCCGGCGGCTTTGTTTTCGCACATCAGCCGATTTATGAAGGGACGGCTCTAAAATTTCTTAAATTACGCTGTTAAGGGTAGCATATTCTGTTTTAATTTGTTTATAATGAGAGGTATGGTTTATGAACAAAACAATACAAATTCGTTCTTATTATAGGATAGAAACAGATACATATAAGTAATAGAAAGGGAGTGTCCGACCTTGAGTATCAAACAATATTCTCAGGAACAGCTGAAGCAGATGGCTTTAGTTGAAATCGCTCACGAAATTTTCTCAGAACATAAAAAACCGGTTCCGTTCCAGGAGCTGCTGAATGAAATGATCTCCTTGCTCGGTGTTACGAAAGAGGAACTGGGTGACCGTATCGCCCAATTTTATACAGACCTGAACATTGACGGCCGCTTTATTGCTCTGTCAGACCAGACGTGGGGGCTTCGCAGCTGGTATCCGTACGATCAGCTGGACGAAGAAACACAGCCGACTGTAAAAGCGAAAAAGAAAAAAGCGAAAAAAGTCGTTGAGGAAGATCTCGACCTTGATGAATTCGAGGAAGTTGACGAAGATGACATCGATCTCGATGAAATAGAAGAAGATATTGACCTTGAAGCAGACAGCTTTGACGACGAAGATATCGATGAAGAAGATGACGACGAGCTTGAGATCGAAGACGAGATGATTGAAGAAGATGAGGAAGATTATGATGATGAGGAAGAGGATCGCAAAGACTGATTTTATATCAGCAAAACGATCTTGACTTTCATTGTCGAACTATGTAGTATGTATTTTGGGCTCTTCAAAAAGAAGAGAATTCATAAGAGTGCTACGCTCCCTTTCAAGAAATTGAAAGGGAGCTTTCTTATTTTCATCTCCCAAATTCTTTTACACATCATTTGTTTTTAGTGAAATGATTTTCTATAAAACGGCACATTTTAAGGAATGTAGCGCAGACCGAAGAGAGGAGCAAACGAAATGACGAAATATATTTTTGTAACCGGGGGAGTTGTATCATCACTCGGAAAAGGAATTGTGGCTGCGTCACTTGGCCGCCTTTTGAAAAACAGAGGCATGAGCGTCACCATCCAAAAATTTGACCCTTATATCAACGTTGACCCGGGAACGATGAGCCCGTACCAGCACGGTGAGGTATTCGTTACCGATGACGGCGCTGAGACTGACCTTGACTTAGGGCATTATGAGCGGTTCATTGACATTAATCTGAACAGATTCAGCAACGTGACGACCGGTAAAATCTATTCTGCCGTATTGAAAAAAGAGCGCCGCGGGGACTACCTCGGCGGAACGGTTCAGGTCATTCCGCACATCACAAATGAACTGAAAGACCGCGTGTACCGTGCAGGCAAAGAAACAAACGCAGATGTAGTCATTACTGAGATCGGCGGAACAGTGGGAGACATCGAATCCCTTCCGTTCCTTGAAGCCATCCGTCAAATGAAAAGCGACATCGGCCATGAAAACGTGATGTACATTCACTGTACGCTTGTTCCGTACATCAAAGCGGCGGGCGAGCTGAAAACAAAACCGACGCAGCACAGCGTAAAAGAGCTGAGAAGCCTCGGTATTCAGCCTAATATCATCGTCGTGCGCACGGAAATGCCGATTTCTCAAGATATGAAAGATAAAATCGCGCTCTTCTGCGATATTGACACGAAAGCGGTCATCGAGTGCGAAGATGCGGACAACCTTTACTCCATCCCGCTTAACCTTCAGGAGCAGGGACTCGATAAGCTTGTCTGCGATCATATGAAATTAGAATGCAAAGACCCGGATATGACGGAATGGAAAGACCTTGTCACGAAAGTGAAAAACTTGTCTAAAACCATTACAATCAGCCTCGTCGGTAAATACGTCGAGCTTCAGGACGCTTACATTTCAGTCGTTGAATCACTGCGCCACGCCGGCTATGCGTTTGACGCTGATGTGAAGATCAAATGGATTAACGCCGAAGAAGTGACAGAAAGCAATATTCAAGAGCTGACTAGCGGCACAGACGGAATCATCGTGCCCGGCGGTTTCGGAGACCGCGGTGTAGAAGGGAAAATCATCGCCGCCAAGTATGCGCGTGAGAATAAAATTCCGTTCTTCGGCATCTGCCTCGGTATGCAGATTGCATCCATTGAATATGCGCGAAACGTATTAGGTCTGGAAGGGGCTCACTCTGCGGAGATCGATCCGTCCACTCCTTATCCGATCATCGACCTTCTGCCAGAACAAAAAGATGTCGAGGATCTTGGAGGAACGCTTCGTCTCGGACTGTACCCTTGTAAGCTTCAGGAAGACACGAAAGCCTTCGAAGCGTATGCGGATGAAGTGGTATACGAACGCCACCGCCACCGTTATGAATTCAACAACGAATACAGACAGCAAATGGAAGAGAACGGTTTTGTGTTCTCAGGAACAAGCCCTGACGGCCGTCTTGTGGAAATCATCGAGCTGAAAGACCATCCTTGGTATGTCGCTTGCCAGTTCCACCCTGAGTTCAAATCAAGACCGACAAGACCTCAGCCTTTATTCAAAGACTTTATCGGCGCTTCCGTACAAGCTGCAGAACAGAAGTAATAAAAAAAGACTTGCCTCCTTTAAAAGCGGCAAGTCTTTTTTCTGCATCAGGCATATTCCTGCATCATTTCCTTTAACGTAAAGGACAGTGCGTGATAGACATACAGGCCTGTCATTAATGAAGGAAAGCCGTATCTTGTCCCGTCTTCATCAGGCAGAAGCGGCATTTTTAATTTGCTGTCAATATGAACATCACAAAATTCCTCAATCCCGGTTTGATCTTTGATGACAGGAGATACGCCAACGAGGCCGATCCCTTTTTCATAAAGCTTTTGAGCCAGCGCCTGTTCTTCAGCCGTGCCCGGAGCTGAACAAAACATCAGCACCCTGTCGCTTTCTGTAATCGAATCAGCTGTATCCGGAAACGCTTTGACGGAAGGCATCGGTTCTGAGCCGAGTTCCGCCTCGCACAAAATGCCCTGCATCTCATTTGCGCCGTATAAATAAATGGTATGACCGCTGACGGCTGCCTGCGCCAGCAGGCGCGCGCCGTCTTCTATTGCTTCGGATTCCTTATCCTGAATGCGGGAAAAAATGCCTGCAAGCTGCGTCGTAAATATCTTTAACATGAGTGAAACCTCCTTTACACATACAAGAACAGTATACAACAAAAGAGAAAATGCTCAGAAAATGTCGGAAAGTAGACTATTATAATTAAAGGAAATGTGAAAATCAAACAGAATACATAAACAACTGCTTCCTTTTGACGAAAATGATAATATTGGGGTGTAAAATGATGAATGAAAAGATTTTAATCGTAGATGACCAATACGGTATACGCATATTGCTCAATGAAGTGTTTCATAAAGAAGGGTACCAGACGTTTCAGGCCGCCAACGGCATACAGGCGCTGGACATCGTAACGAAAGAACGGCCCGATCTCGTGCTTTTAGATATGAAAATCCCCGGCATGGACGGAATCGAAATTCTCAAGCGCATGAAGATGATCGACGAATCTATCCGCGTCATTATCATGACCGCTTACGGAGAACTCGATATGATTAAGGAATCAAAAGAGCTCGGAGCGCTGACTCATTTTGCGAAACCTTTTGACATTGATGAGATCAGAGACGCGGTGAAAAAATATTTACCTCTAAAATCGAATTAATAAAATTAGAAACAATTATGTCATTGTGTTGCCGATTTGTCGAAAAGTTGGTATCCTAGAGATGGAGAAAAAGCGATCTGTTGTTTTACATATGACAGGTTTTTATGGTCATGCTATAGGTGGAAAGCTTTTTTCGAGAAGAAGCAAATCAGGCTACATAAGGAGGACTTTCGACATGCCTTTAGTTTCAATGACGGAAATGTTGAATACAGCTAAAGAAAAAGGATATGCTGTTGGACAATTTAACTTAAATAACCTTGAGTTCACTCAAGCTATTTTACAAGCAGCAGAAGAGGAAAAATCCCCGGTTATTCTTGGTGTTTCAGAAGGCGCGGGACGCTACATGGGCGGCTTCAAAACAGTGGTTGCCATGGTTAAAGCTCTTATGGAAGAATACAAAGTGACAGTTCCTGTCGCCATTCACTTAGACCACGGTTCAAGCTTTGAATCTTGTGCGAAAGCGATTCATGCAGGCTTCACTTCTGTAATGATCGACGCATCTCACCACCCGTTTGAGGAAAACGTAGCAACTACAGCTAAAGTGGTTGAGCTTGCTCATTTCCACGGCGTTTCAGTTGAAGCTGAGCTTGGAACTGTAGGCGGACAGGAAGATGACGTGATCGCTGAAGGCGTAATCTATGCTGACCCTAAAGAGTGTCAAGAACTTGTAGAGCGCACTGGCATCGACTGCCTTGCACCTGCACTGGGTTCTGTTCACGGCCCTTACAAAGGCGAACCGAACCTCGGTTTCAAAGAAATGGAAGATATCGGCAAATCAACCGGCCTTCCATTAGTACTTCACGGCGGTACAGGAATTCCGACTGCCGACATTAAAAAATCAATCTCACTTGGTACGGCTAAAATCAACGTAAACACTGAAAACCAAATTTCTTCTGCAAAAGCTGTCCGCGAAACATTGGCAGCTAAGCCGAACGAATACGATCCTCGTAAATATCTTGGACCTGCTCGTGAAGCGATCAAAGAAACGGTTATCGGCAAAATGCG
The DNA here is from genome assembly GCF_038608285.1 of Bacillus sp. FSL R5-0443. Taxonomy (NCBI): domain Bacteria; kingdom Bacillati; phylum Bacillota; class Bacilli; order Caryophanales; family Bacillaceae; genus Bacillus; species Bacillus sp. FSL R5-0443. The sequence goes on along the minus strand of NZ_CP152013.1, from coordinate 3,822,772 downwards.
TGAGTTCGGTTCTTCAAACCAAGCTTAATCCAATGTAACATCCATAAACCGCCTGACAGGATTGACAGGCGGTTTTATGTCTTACCTTTAGAAAGCGCAATCATGTTTTACAGTTCTGAAAATTTATTACTGGGGAGGCTTTCCTTATGTTATTTTTCATTGATACAGCAAACATTGACGAGATTAAAGAAGCTTATGAACTTGGCGTTCTTGCCGGAGTTACGACAAACCCTAGTTTAGTGGCGAAAGAAGCTGACGTGTCTTTCCATGACAGACTTCGTGAGATTACGGAAGTCGTGAGCGGATCAGTAAGCGCGGAAGTCATTTCCCTGAATGCTGAAGAAATGATTGAAGAAGGTAAAGAACTTGCGAAAATCGCACCGAATATCACGGTGAAAATACCGATGACGTCTGAAGGGTTAAAAGCCGTAAAAGCGCTGAGCGACCTGAACATTAAAACAAACGTAACGCTCATCTTCAGTGCCAACCAGGCGCTTTTGGCGGCAAGAGCCGGGGCGACTTATGTATCTCCGTTCTTAGGCCGTCTGGATGACATCGGCCATAACGGTCTTGAACTGATTTCAGAAATAAGACAGATTTTTGACATTCATGACATTGATACACAAATCATCGCAGCTTCCATCCGTCATGCGCAGCACGTGACTGAAGCCGCTTTACGCGGTGCACATATCGGTACGATGCCGCTGAAAGTCATTCACCAGCTGGCGAAACATCCGTTAACGGATAAAGGCATCGAGCAATTCTTGGCAGACTGGAATAAATAAGGGTGAAAAGGGCGGCAAACCGGTTGCATCCGTTTGCCGCACCCTTATGTTTTCCTGTTTGGCAGCGGGCCTTAAGTATCAAAGTGAAGAGTGTGTTTCCCCGGAATGTGAACCCGGCGGGCCTCTGTGCATCCTGTGTTAAAAATGCCCCGCAAAGCTTCGCTATTTTCTTCCTGTTATTTTATAATGTCCTTGTATTCTTTCTCTTCGAATTGGCTACATTTTGGACAAGAGCTTTATTTGCAGAGACAGAATAAAATGCCATTTTATTTACGCTCCGCAGCTATCTTCTTATGGAAGGAGACTATCATGGAAAAGTTGAATATTGCCGGCGGCGATCCGTTAAACGGAACCGTACATATCAGCGGCGCGAAAAACAGCGCCGTCGCATTGATACCCGCAACCATTCTGGCAAATTCCGAAGTAACGATCGAAGGGCTTCCGGAGATCTCAGATATTGAAACGCTGCGTGACCTGCTGAAAGAAATCGGCGGAAACGTCCATTTTGAAAAAGGAGAAATGGTCGTCGACCCTTCCCCGATGATCAGCATGCCGCTTCCCAACGGCAAAGTGAAAAAACTCCGCGCTTCCTATTACTTAATGGGCGCGATGCTGGGCCGCTTCAAACAGGCGGTCATCGGACTGCCGGGCGGATGCCATCTCGGGCCGCGGCCGATTGACCAGCACATCAAAGGGTTTGAAGCGCTTGGGGCGGAAGTCACCAATGAACAAGGCGCGATTTATCTGCGCGCCGAAAGGCTGAGAGGCGCACGGATTTATTTAGATGTCGTCAGCGTCGGAGCGACGATCAATATCATGCTTGCCGCTGTACTGGCTGAAGGTAAAACCGTGATAGAAAACGCCGCCAAGGAACCTGAGATTATTGATGTTGCCACATTGCTCACCAGCATGGGCGCAAAGATCAAAGGCGCGGGAACCAATGTAATCAGAATCGACGGCGTAAAAGAGCTGCACGGATGCAGGCATACGATCATTCCGGACAGAATTGAGGCGGGCACCTTTATGATCGCCGGCGCCGCGATGGGGAAAGAAGTCATTATTGATAATGTCATACCGACTCACCTGGAGTCTTTAACGGCGAAGCTCAGGGAAATGGGTTTTCACATTGAGACGAGTGACGATCAGCTTCTTATGCTCGGCGGGCAGAAGCAGATAAAACCGGTCGACGTAAAAACGCTTGTTTACCCGGGATTCCCGACTGATCTTCAGCAGCCGATGACATCTCTGTTAACGAGAGCCAGCGGTACGAGCGTCGTAACCGACACCATCTACTCGGCCCGATTTAAACATATAGATGAGCTGAGACGGATGGGGGCCAACATGAAAGTGGAAGGCAGGTCGGCCATTATCACAGGTCCGGCCGAGCTTCAGGGCGCAAAAGTAAAGGCGAGCGATCTGCGTGCAGGTGCTTGTCTGGTCGTCGCCGGGCTCATGGCTGACGGCGTAACCGAAATTACCGGTCTTGAGCATTTAGACCGCGGCTACAGCAATCTTGAGAAAAAACTCGAAGGTCTGGGCGCCACAATCTGGCGGCAAAGGCTGACGGACGAAGAGATAGAACAGCTCCAAAATTCATAGAAATGCGGACTTTTGAGAGGAGATCGTGTTGAAATGGAAAGAAGCTTATCGATGGAATTGGTTCGAGTCACTGAAGCGGCGGCTTTAGCATCTGCCAGATGGATGGGCCGCGGGAAAAAAGATGAAGCTGATGATGCGGCGACAAGCGCAATGCGTGACGTGTTTGACACGGTGCCGATGAAAGGCACGGTCGTGATCGGGGAAGGCGAGATGGATGAAGCGCCGATGCTTTACATCGGCGAAAAGCTCGGAAACGGATACGGCCCGCGCGTCGATGTCGCAGTCGATCCTCTTGAAGGCACAAACATCGTAGCGAGCGGCGGCTGGAATGCGCTGACGGTGATCGCGGTCGCCGACCATGGAACACTGCTGAACGCCCCGGATATGTATATGGAAAAAATCGCAGTCGGTCCCGAAGCGGTAGGCTGCATCGATATTGAAGCGCCTGTCATTGATAACTTAAAAGCCGTTGCGAAGGCGAAAAACAAAGACATTGAAGATGTCGTGGCAACCATTTTAAATCGTGACAGACATGAAAAAATCATCTCTGAATTGCGTGAGGCGGGCGCCAGAATCAAACTGATCAACGACGGTGATGTCGCGGGCGCCATCAATACGGCCTTTGACCATACGGGAGTAGACATTCTCTTCGGTTCAGGCGGGGCTCCTGAAGGCGTGCTGTCTGCCGTTGCGTTAAAAGCGCTCGGCGGCGAAATCATCGGCAGGCTTCTGCCGCAAAGTGCGGAAGAGCAGGCCCGCTGTGAGCGAATGGGCCTTGATGTATCCAAAGTGCTCCGGATGGAGGATCTTGTGAGAGGGGATGACGCCATTTTTGCCGCAACGGGCGTCACGGACGGAGAGCTGCTGAAAGGCGTTCAGTTCAAAGGCTCCGTCGGCACGACTGAAAGTCTGGTCATCCGGGCGAAATCAGGAACGGTCCGATTCGTTGACGGAAGACACAGCCTGAAGAAAAAACCAAATCTTGTGATCCGGCCATAAATAGATAAAAGCGGGACGGAAAGTCCCGCTTTTCTTTTGCAATAAAGAGTCAACCCTATCATTTATATGTCAAAGCATTATTTAAGTTGAATAATTTTTTGAAATGAGGTAAAAATAAAGAGTGCTGCGATTTTTCTGTGTCATTCCTTCTTTTGAGTACTGGGAAATTTTCAAATTCTACCGCATACAGACGATATAAATATTGATCTTCTCAAGTTTTTGTCCTCGCTTCCTTCAAAACTCATTAAGACATTCCTTTTTTAAAAAAGCGCCGATCATGGGTGGAAGTGTTACCGATAGAAGTTCCTGAACGTTTTATAAAAGAATGTGCTTTGGCGGAATCATGCGAAGCAGCCGATTTGAATGAAAACAGCAATACATTGACTATGAAAAGCGTGGTGTTTTTATGAAAGACGTATCTATTTCCTCTTTGGAAAATATGAAATTAAAAGAACTATATGAACTGGCCAGACATTATAAAATCTCCTACTACAGCAAACTGACTAAAAAAGAATTAATCTTTGCCATTCTGAAAGCCAACGCCGAGCAGGAGGATCTTCTGTTTATGGAAGGCGTGCTCGAAATCATCCAATCGGAAGGATTCGGCTTCCTCAGACCGATTAATTACTCGCCAAGCTCAGAAGACATCTACATTTCTGCTTCCCAGATCCGCCGCTTTGATTTAAGAAACGGTGACAAAGTATCCGGCAAGGTGCGTCCGCCGAAAGAAAACGAACGCTATTACGGACTTTTGCACGTTGAAGCGGTAAATGGAGATGATCCGGAATCTGCGAAAGAGCGCGTCCATTTTCCTGCGCTGACTCCGCTTTATCCGGACCGCCAAATGGTGCTTGAGACGAAACCGAATTATCTCTCAACAAGAATTCTCGATATGATGGCTCCCGTCGGTTTCGGCCAGCGCGGTCTGATCGTAGCGCCGCCGAAAGCCGGTAAAACCATGCTGTTGAAAGAAATCGCTAACAGCATTACGACAAATCAGCCTGACGCTGAATTGATTGTTCTCTTAATTGATGAAAGACCGGAAGAAGTAACGGATATTGAACGTTCCGTAGCGGGCGATGTCGTCAGCTCGACGTTCGATGAAGTGCCGGAAAATCACATTAAGGTAGCGGAGCTTGTGCTTGAACGGGCGATGCGTCTCGTTGAACACAAAAAAGACGTTATCATTCTGATGGACAGCATTACCCGCCTGGCACGGGCCTACAACCTCGTTATCCCGCCAAGCGGACGTACGCTTTCCGGCGGGATTGACCCGGCTGCGTTCCATCGTCCGAAGCGCTTTTTCGGTGCCGCGAGAAACATTGAAGAGGGCGGCAGCCTGACCATTTTGGCGACGGCGCTCGTAGACACGGGCTCCCGGATGGATGACGTCATCTATGAAGAGTTTAAAGGAACGGGCAACATGGAGCTTCACCTTGACCGTTCTCTTGCGGAAAGACGGATTTTCCCGGCGATCGATATCCGCCGCTCCGGCACACGGAAGGAAGAGCTGCTCGTGCCGAAAGAGCATCTTGACCGTCTATGGGCGATCCGCAAATCGATGTCTGATTCTCCGGACTTCGCAGAGAAGTTTATGAGAAAAATGAAAAAAACAAAAACGAATCAGGAATTCTTTGATCTGATCAACCAAGAATGGAAGCAGGCAAACCTTTCATCATCAGCCCGCCGCTGATAAAAAATGTATTTGCAAATGCAGTAAATGACTGATATAATTCTCTCATATGCGTTCCGGATTACTCCGGAATAATAACTCTGTTTCCACACGGGATTCAGGGCGGAAGGAGATGGATACAATGAAAGCAGGAATTCATCCTAATTTCAAAAAAGCAACAGTTAAATGCGCTTGCGGAAATGAATTTGAAACAGGCTCAGTAAAAGAAGAGGTACGCGTTGAGATTTGCTCTGAATGCCACCCATTCTACACTGGACGTCAAAAATTCGCTTCTGCTGATGGTCGTGTTGATCGCTTTAACAAAAAATACGGTCTTAAGTAATAATAGATTTTACAGGCAGGCAAGAATTGCTTCTTGCCTGTTTTTTATGCCCATAAACAGGAAAAAAAGGGGAGCGGATAGCCTATGTACATAATGAAGCAAAGCGGATGGCTTGAGCTGATATGCGGCAGCATGTTCTCTGGGAAATCAGAAGAGCTGATCCGCAGAGTGAAAAGAGCGACATATGCGAAGCAGGAGGTTAAGGTATTCAAACCTGCCATTGATAATCGCTACAGTGAGGAGGCCGTCGTTTCTCACAACGGCACATCCATGACAAGCCACGTCATCTCGTCTTCGGCTGAAATATGGGATCATATCAGTGAAAGCACCGACGTCATCGCGGTAGATGAAGTGCAGTTTTTCGGCGAATCGATCATCGGCGACTTATCCTTGCTTGCGGATAAAGGCTATCGTGTCATCGCGGCCGGACTTGATATGGATTTCCGGGGAGAGCCTTTCGGCGTGGTGCCGAATCTGATGGCGGTTGCCGAATCGGTGACGAAGCTGCAGGCGGTCTGCTCCGTTTGCGGGTCGCCGGCAAGCCGTACCCAGCGTTTGATTGACGGGAAGCCCGCTTCCTATGATGATCCGGTCATTTTAGTCGGCGCGTCGGAGTCATACGAAGCGAGATGCAGACATCATCACGAAGTGCCGAAAAAAACAGACTGATAAATAACCCTTTTCATGAAAACATCGGTAAAAAATCCGGTGTTTTTTTGACGTTTTTTCAAAAATTGTAGTTAAATAACTTAAAAAAGAGTATGAAAAAATTAAGTAATTTTCATCTCTTGAATTTTCATTTTTACAGGCATAAAATGACTAAGTAATGTAAATAGTTATGAGACATTGTTCGAATAATTGTCAAAAAAAGATATAGCAGATCGCGATCACACTAGCCAAAATGGGTAATTACTTAACTTTGTTAACTATTTGAAGAAAGAAGGAGATTTTCTTGAATAATATTAAAGTAACGAAGGAAGGCAACTTAGAAACTACTTTAAGAGGAAAAGAAGTTCTATCTATCCCTACTTTAAATAAAGGTGTTGCGTTTTCAGCAGAAGAAAGAAAAAGCCTTGGATTAGACGGGCTGCTTCCTCCGACAATTCTGTCTCTTGATGAGCAGGCAAAACGCGCATACGAGCAGTTTCAAGCTCAGCCGGACCGCCTTCGCCAAAACGTATATTTGAATGATTTGCAAAACCGTAACGAAGTTCTTTTCTTTAAATTGCTTCAAAACCATCTTCGTGAAATGCTGCCGGTTGTTTACACACCGACTGTCGGTGAAGCGATTCAAGAATACAGCCATGAGTACAGAAGACCTCAAGGGATTTACCTTTCTATCGATAACGTGGAAGGGATTGAAGAGGCATTTGAAAACCTTCATGCCACTGCCGGAGATATTGATCTGATCGTTGCGACAGACTCAGAAAGCATCCTCGGAATCGGTGACTGGGGTGTAGGCGGTATCAACATCGCCATCGGTAAATTAGCGGTATACACAGCTGCCGCCGGTATTGACCCAAGCCGTGTTATTCCTGTCGTTCTTGACGTCGGTACGAACAATGAAAAACTTCTGAACGATCCTTTATACATCGGTAACCGCCATGAACGTATCCAAGGCGAACGTTACGAAGCTTTCGTTGACGCTTATGTAAAAGCTGCGCTTAAATATTTCCCTAAAGCTCTTCTTCACTGGGAAGACCTTGGAAACAAAAACGCGCGCAATATCATGAAGAAATACAACCATGAAATTCTTACATTCAATGATGACATTCAAGGAACAGGCGCGATTACGCTTGCAGGTGTGCTTGCGGCTATGAAGAAAACAGGCGCGTCTATTAAAGACCAGCGTGTGGTTGTCTTCGGTGCGGGATCTGCCGGAATCGGAATCGCTGACCAAATCCGCGACACTATGGTGCTTGCCGGTCTTTCTGAAGAAGAAGCCAACAAAGCGTTCTACACAATGGACTACAGAGGCTTGTTAATTGAAGGTATGGAAAACATTCTTGATTTCCAAGAGCCGTACCTGCGCACAGCTGAAGAAATTAAAGATTGGAAACGCGATGAAAATGGACAAATTCCTTTCATTGAAGTGATCCGTCAAGCGAAACCGACAATCTTAATCGGTACATCAGGCCAAAGCGGCGCGTTCAGTGAAGAAATCGTCAAAGAAATGGCAAAACACGTTGAGCGTCCGGTCATCATGCCGATGTCTAACCCGACACCGCTTGCTGAAGCCGTTCCTAGCGATCTTTTCAAATGGACTGACGGCAAAGTGCTTGTGGCGACAGGAAGCCCGTTTGACAATGTAGAGTACAATGGCGTTTCTCATGAAATCGGACAATCTAACAACGCATTCGCGTTCCCTGGACTTGGTCTCGGTTCAATCGTTGTAGAAGCGAAAGTGATTACTCCTGCAATGTTTGCGGCAACTGCTGACGCAATCGCAGAAAGCGTTGATTTTGAAACACCGGGTGCAGGCCTTCTGCCGAGCATGAGCGACTTACAAGAAGTTTCAATTAAAGTTGCGATCGCCGTAGCGGAAACTGCCATTAAAGAAGGCGTGGCAAACCGCATTCCTGAAAATGTAGAACAAGCCGTTCTTGATGCAATGTGGAAACCGCAATATAAACAAGTTGTCGCTAAATAATTTTTACGATTAATTTTACAGTCCGAGGGAAAGCTTTTATGTAAAGGCTAAAGTATACGGACATTAAGGATTTGGAGGAGAACATTTTGAGCTTCTTAGATATTTTAATCCTCCTGGCGCCGATCTTTTTCGTGATCGTGCTGGGATGGTTCGCAGGTCGCTTCGGAAGTTATGACGCGAAGTCAGCAAAAGGGGTAAGCACCTTAGTTACGAAGTACGCGCTTCCGGCGCATTTTATCGCTAGTATTTTAACCACTTCAAGAAGTGCGTTTTTATCACAGGTTCCTTTAATGGTCGCTTTGATCATTGGGATTGTCGGATTCTTTATCGTCATTCTGTTGGTTTGCAAATTTATCTTTAAGTATGATTTAACGAATTCATCTGTATTTTCTTTAAACTCTGCACAGCCGACATTTGCTTTTATGGGTATTCCCGTACTAGGAAGCTTATTCGGAGCAAGCGAAGTAGCGATTCCTATCGCCGTTACGGGTATCGTGGTTAACGCCATCCTTGACCCGCTTGCGATCATTATCGCTACTGTCGGTGAGTCATCTAAGAAAAAAGACACTGAAAACGAGAACTTCTGGAAAATGACTGGTAAGTCTATTCTTCACGGTCTTTCCGAACCGCTTGCGGCTGCACCGCTTATCAGTATCATTCTGGTACTCTGCGGTGTAACACTCCCTGGCTTGGGAGAAAAAATGCTTGATCAGCTCGGAAGCACAACATCAGGTGTTGCGCTCTTCGCCGTCGGTGTAACTGTCGGTATCCGCAACATTAAGCTCAGTCTGCCGGCTTTCGGTATCGCTTTGTTAAAAGTTGCCGTTCAGCCTGCGCTGATGTACTTGATCGCTCTTGCAGTCGGACTTCCGGCTGACCAGATCACTAAAGCGGTATTGCTCGTTGCATTCCCTGGATCTGCGGTAGCGGCGATGATTGCCACACGTTTCGAAAAACAAGAGGAAGAAACTGCGTCCGCGTTCGTGATCAGTGCGATTTTATCTCTCATCTCACTGCCGATCATCATTGCGCTGACTGCATAATGAAAAGCTCCCTGTTTCAGGGAGCTTTTTTGATTAGAATTGAAATTTAAAAGGCGAAAATCTCGTTTTTTTTCTGGGTTTCTTATGTTCTGAAGAAGCGGCTGTTTCTGAGAGGGGAGCTGTCTGGGCAAGTTCCTGGATGCGGGAGGCCAATGTCTGCAATTCGGTATTGAGGTCGTCAATTTCCCGCCTGTGCTGAAGAAGCTGATAAGACACCCCTTCATCCGCCTTTTGTTTCAGCTGGCGTTCAAGCTCCTCTATCCTTGAAAGCAGATGGCTCTCACCTTGTTTCTCTTTCGTGAGAATGTCCAGTTTGCGCTCCAGCTCTGCCAATCTTTGTTCAGCGCCGCCATTGATTTTCGGACGCTGCAAAATGAAGCCCGTCCGTTTTTTCGGCTGCCGGGGCACTTGAACGTCCAGAAGGGCAGTGCCTTCAGAAATTTGCCGTTTGACCGATTTCAGCACATCAAGATCCTCAGGTGTAAAGGAATAATGTCCGAGCTCATTCCGTTCAGCCGGAAGATTCAGCTGCTTGACCCACCTTTGCACCGTTTTTGCGGAGACGCCGAGCTCTTTCGCGGCCATGTTTGTATTCATGATCACATACCTCCTTTTTGCTAGGTATTCGACCATGAGGCGGCGTTCCCTTCATGTTAGACAAAACAAGAAGGAATTCGCCAAAGAAAGCGGCATTTCTTCAAAAAACGTTACGCTTCATACAATTCAAGCGGAAGCTTGTCGGGATCAAAGAAAAAGGTATACCGTTTCCCCGTCAGCGGATCGGTTCTGATCGGTTCTGTGCCGACGCCCTTTTCCTTTAACTCCCTGACGGCTGCTTCAAGATCGTTTACGGTGAAGGCGAGATGCCGGAGACCCGCGGCTTCCGGTCTGGTCGGCCGTTCGGGCGGGTCGGGAAAGGAAAACAATTCAATCGCGTACGCGCCGTCCAGCGCAAGATCAAGTTTATAAGATCCGCGTTCCTTTCGGTATGTTTCTTTTATAATGCCGAAACCGAGAATCTCGGTGTAAAAAGCTTTCGACTTTTCATAATCAGAGCATATGATTGCTATATGGTGGATGGATTTCAGCATATCCGCCCCTCCTTTTTTGCTTCAGTATAACAGAGGCGAATTGCTTTTGACTGGCGATAAGCCCTATACTATAATGAGAATGTTACGCACAGGAAAACAGAGGTGAAGACCGTGTTAGACCGTTTACAGTCAATTGAACAACGATACGAAAAATTAAATGAGCTTTTAAGTGATCCGGAAGTGGTCAACGATCCGAAAAAGCTTAGAGAATATTCGAAAGAGCAATCTGATATACAAGAAACCGTTGAAGTCTATAGACAATACAGAGACGCATCAGAACAGCTTGCCGATGCGAAAGCGATGCTTGAGGAAAAGCTTGATGCCGATATGAGAGAAATGGTGAAGGAAGAAATCTCCGAACTGCAGGGAGAGACGGAAACCTTATCAGAGCGTTTGAAAGTGCTCCTCATCCCGAAAGACCCGAACGATGACAAAAACGTAATCATGGAGATCCGCGGAGCAGCGGGAGGAGAAGAAGCCGCGCTGTTTGCGGGAAATCTCTACAGAATGTACTCCCGTTATGCCGAAATCCAAGGCTGGAAGACTGAAGTCATGGAAGCAAACGTGACCGGAACAGGCGGTTACAAAGAAATCATCTTTATGATTACGGGAAAAGGCGCATACTCCAAGCTGAAGTATGAAAATGGCGCGCACCGCGTACAGCGTGTTCCGGAAACGGAATCAGGCGGCCGTATTCATACATCCACGGCGACGGTGGCGTGTCTTCCTGAAGCGGAAGAAGTAGAAGTGGACATCCACGAAAAAGACATCCGCGTCGATACATTCGCATCAAGCGGACCGGGCGGACAAAGCGTAAACACGACGATGTCGGCCGTACGCCTGACGCATTTACCGACCGGTGTCGTCGTATCCTGTCAGGATGAAAAATCTCAGATTAAAAACAAAGAAAAAGCGATGAAGGTGCTCCGCGCCAGAATCTATGACAAATTCCAGCAGGAAGCTCAGGCTGAATATGATCAGACCCGTAAATCAGCCGTCGGTTCAGGCGACCGTTCCGAGCGTATCCGCACATACAATTTCCCGCAAAACCGTGTGACGGATCACCGCATCGGCCTGACGATTCAAAAGCTGGATCAAATCCTGGAAGGCAAGCTTGATGAAGTGGTTGAAGCGTTAATCGTAGAAGACCAGTCAAGCAAGCTCCAGCAGGCGGAAAATTAAGATGAAGACCGTTTTTGAAGCCCTAAGCTGGGCTTCTTCTTATTTAACCGAAGCGGGAAGAGAAAAAAACGCGGCCGAGCTGCTGCTGTTAAATGATACCGGAATGGATCGGAGCAAGCTTCTCGCAAGTCTGCAGGAGGCCGTCGGCGAGGACGAGCTTTATCGTTTCAGGCGGCACGTGGAGATGCATAAAGAAGGTATTCCGATTCAATATATTATCGGGAAAGAACAGTTTTACGGCAGGGAATTTTTTGTGAATGACGATGTTCTCATTCCGCGTCCGGAAACGGAAGAAGTCGTCTTTCATCTGCTGGACAGACAGAAGCGGGCATTTTCCGAGGCAGAACGACTGAACGTCATTGATATCGGTACGGGGAGCGGTGCCATTGCGGTGACGCTCGCCCTTGAATGCGGACATTTTTCAGTATCGGCTTCGGATATTTCAAAAGAAGCGCTGCAGGTGGCGGAAAGAAATGCGCAAAACCTCGGAGCGGACGTCTGTTTTTTGCAGGGAGATCTGTTAACTCCTTTTATTTCATCAGGGAAAAAAGCGGATATTATTGTTTCCAATCCGCCGTATATTTCTGAAGAAGAAATGGCCGATTTGTCGGATATCGTCCGTTTCCATGAGCCGCTTCATGCTCTTACGGACGGCGGTGACGGTTTGAAATTCTACAAGCGGTTTATGGAGGAGCTGCCTCTTGTCATGAAAGATAAAGCGCTTGTCGTCTTTGAAATCGGATATAATCAGGGGAAAGCCGTGAAAGACCTGTTCCGTCATTCCTTTCCGAATGCGGAAGTGGAAGTCGTACAGGACATCAACGGAAAAGACAGAACCGTATCCGCGGTCATCACATCATGAAAAAAGCCCGCCGGTGACGCACACGGCGGGCTTTTGTTACAATGGAAAGAAAATGAAAGGGGCATCCGCCTTGAAAAAAGCGTTCGCCTTCGGATGTATACTCGCCGCCGCAGCTTATGCGGCGGGGGTTGTTCTGCCGTTTGGCGTTGACATCATTTTCGACGCCGTTACGGCTGTTCTTATCGTCACAGCGATCATCGTTTCCGGGTTGGCCGTAAGCGGAGCGGAGCAGCGGGCCAATTATCATTCTGAAACAGAAGAAGGACGGCACGCCCGTTTAAAGATGGCCGCCGTTTTCTTTTGCGCCGCTCTCCCTTCAGCCGGCTGTCTGCTGATTACGCTTCTGTAGCCGGATTTTGTCTTTGCAGCAATACGGAATCCCATACCCAATAGACGACGGCTGTTAAAACCGCAAAGATATAAAAGGCTGAATTAGAAAACAGAGATTGGCCTGACGGCTGCAAAAGACCGAAGATGATCCCGTTTGCAATGAATGACACCCCTAAATAATAAAGAAAATACAGCGGATGAAATCTCTTCGGCTTTTTATTCAGAAAGTATTGAAGCGGCAGCGCAAAAATCAAATAAGGAAACAAAAAATAAAACGCCATCGAAATGAAAGCCGCGATAATGAATTGATGAACATACAAAATAGAATAAATGACAGACATACATGCCGCCGACAGCAGCACGGTATAATTATATTTCATCTGAAAACCTCCTATCAAAATAATATCGTACCATATTTTGAATCTGTCAATGCAGATTATCAGCTTGCTAGATTTTTTTCTTCCCGCCGGTTTAAACCTTTTCCGTCATGTCCATAATGGGACTAGATAAAAAAAGCACGGAGAGGAACGGTGGGGACCGATGAAACAGACAATGATGATCTGCATATATATTTTTCTTTTATTATCAGGAGCGCTTGCGGGTTTGACAAAAGAAGAAACGGCGCGGGCATCAGCCGATGAGCCCGTCGTCATACCGGATGAAGCGATCCGGCTCAGAATTTTGGCCAACAGTGATAACGATGAGGATCAAAAGCTCAAGCGCCAGATCAGAGATGCTGTAAACAAGCAAATTACGGACTGGGTGAAAGATATCACTTCCATTGAAGAAGCGCGGCGGCTCATTCGTTCGAAGCTTCCTGAAATTAAAGAAATCGCCAAACAAACGATGAAAGAAAAGGGTGCGCATCAATCCGTTTCAGTTCAATTCAATAAAATCTCGTTTCCGACAAAGCTTTACGGCAATATGGTCTATCCGGCCGGAAAATATGAAGCGATTTTAATTACACTCGGCAATGGCGAGGGCGCCAACTGGTGGTGCGTCTTGTTTCCGCCGCTGTGCTTCCTTGATTTCTCAAACGGCGAAGCGGTGAAAGATCAGGAAGACGGCGGACAGAAGCAGGAAGAAACGCAGAAACAGACTAAAAAAGTGCTGGATGACGTAAAAACAAAGGCTGATAAAGCGAAGAAAGAAAATAAAGATGACGATGATACCGAAGTGAAGTTTTTCCTCATCGATTGGATTTCAGATCTATTTTCCTGAAGTAAAAGGCATAAATCCGGATTCGATTCATAGATTGGAAGAAAGAGTTGATCGAAACGGAGGGAAATATATGTTTTATCAGCTGAGAGTGGCAAGAGATCAAGATACGGAGGCACTGGAGGCCTTTTTGAAAAAGGCTGATACGGCACATGCGGAAATCGATCAGCAGATCAGCCGGTTTATCGTACTGGAAGACAGCGAAAAAATGATTGCCGCCTGTCTCGGGATCGAAAAATTCAGCGGCGGAAAAGGGCTTCTCCGTTCACTCGTCATGTCGGACAGGCTGAATCAAAGCCATATCGTTACACTGTTTCAAAGTATGGATGTGCTGTGCAAAAAACATGAGATTCAAGATGTCTACTTAGTCGCCAATCAGCCCTCATCTGCTGAGTTTCTGAATGTGATGGGATTTGAAGCGTGCGCCGATGCGCCTGATGAACTGTATACGTCCGAACATTTCCGCAACTCGTTATGCACAGAAGGTTCGTTTTTAATGGTGAAAACCTCTGCCTGATCTAACTTATACACAAGGTTATCCACTTATTAAAAAGTGTTGTCCACAGTTTGTGGATAACACTTGTTTTATTAAAGGACATCTTTTATACTTTCAAAAGGAATACACGAGAGAAAATAAAGTTTTACCGCTTTAAAATAAGGAGTTTGGTTATACATGAAAACAAGAAGATGGTTTGTGGATTGTTCCGCAGAATTATCCACAACCGATCCCCAGATTACACAAGCCGCGGAATTGCTGCGGCAGAATGAGGTTGTGGCTTTTCCGACAGAAACCGTTTACGGACTGGGCGCTAACGCTGAAAATACGGAAGCCGTAACGAAAATATATGAGGCGAAAGGAAGGCCGAGCGATAACCCGCTGATTGTGCATATATCCCATATCAGCCAGCTTGATCGTTTTATCAGCCATATTCCTGAGACGGCGAAAAAGCTTATGAAGCTATTCTGGCCGGGGGCGCTGACCCTTGTTCTGCCGTGTAAGCCCGGTGTGCTGTCACCCCGTGTCACCGCGGGACTTGAGACGGTAGCGGTCAGAATGCCTGATCATCCGGTAGCATTAGCCCTCATCAGCTCGGCCGGACTGCCGATCGCCGCGCCGAGCGCCAATTTATCAGGAAAACCGAGCCCGACGAAGGCCGAGCATGTAGCTCATGATTTAAACGGCCGCATTGCCGGTATTGTGGACGGCGGCGCGACGGGAATCGGAGTGGAATCAACCGTTCTGTCCTGTACGGGGAAACAGCCCGTGCTGCTTCGTCCGGGCGGCGTGACAAAAGAGCAGATTGAATCCGCCGCCGGTCCGGTTCTTGTGGATAAAGGGCTGACCGAAGAAGATGAGGTTCCTATTTCTCCCGGTATGAAATATACACATTACGCGCCTTCTGCGCCGATGGCTATTGCCGACGGCGGCGCCCGGAGAATTCAAGAACTGGCAGACGCATATAAAAGCCGGGGGAAACGAATCGGCATTCTGACAACAGAAGAGAACGCCGATAGTTACCAGGCTGATTATATCAAGGTCTGCGGCAGACGCGCCGACCTTGAAACAGTGGCGTCCGCCTTATACGATGCGCTCCGCAGCTTTGATGAAGCGGAAGTGGACATGATTATTTCTGAGTCCTTTCCGGATACCGGAGTGGGGCTTGCCATTATGAACAGGCTGATGAAAGCCGCAGGCGGCACCGTTATCCATTAACTTGTTCTACCCCTTATCGGACATGCATAAGCTAAACAAGCGGGCACGTCCAAGGGGGTTTTTATTTCATGTCGAATCTATTCATCGGGGAACTTGTCTCCTTAAGCATCATGGCATTTGCTTTGGGGACGGATGCCTTTTCCGTCGGGCTCGGAATGGGAATGATTCAGCTGAAGAAAAAACAGATTTTTCATATAGGGGTTGTCATCGGGCTGTTTCATGTCATGATGCCGCTTGCGGGAATGGCGGCCGGGCATCTGCTGTCCGGTTTTCTGGGGATGCTCGCCGTTTACATCGGCGGATCTCTTCTTTTCATTTTAGGGGTGCAGATGATCATCGCCGCGTTTAAACAATCAGACGGGCCGCTCATATCTCCGGCAGGCTCGGGACTGTTGCTGTTTGCGGTCGGTGTCAGTCTGGACAGCTTTTCTGTCGGGCTCAGTCTCGGGATGAACGGTTCCAATCCGTTTCTGGCCGTTACGCTGTTCGGGGTCTTCAGCACCGTTTTAACATGGGCGGGCCTTTTGGCGGGAAGAAAGGTGCAGTCGTGGCTCGGCTCCTACAGCGAAGCGCTTGGCGGAGCCATTTTGATCGGATTCGGATTGAAACTGCTTTTACCGATATAAGATACGTAAAAAAAGAAACGAAGATGCCGTTTCTTTTTTCTTCATTTATAATAGGCAGTAAGAGGTGACGGACATGAAAATAATCTTTGTATGTACAGGCAATACGTGCCGCAGTCCCATGGCTGAGGCTCTTTTTAAATCCATTGCAGAAACGAAAGGGCTGGACGTCAGCGTAAGTTCGGCCGGCGTATTCGCGTCTCCGAACGGAAAAGCGTCAGCCCATGCCGTAGAAGCGCTGTTTGAAAAACGGATCGCTCTCAATCACAGTTCATCTCCCTTATCGGAAGAACATATCGAGACGGCTGATCTGGTGCTGGCGATGACGGAACAGCACAAACAGCTGATTGAAGGCCGATATCAAAACAGTCAGGGCAAAGTCTTTACCATTAAAGAATACGTAACGGGAGAAAACGGCGATATCTCTGACCCGTTCGGCGGTCCGCTTGATGTTTATAAACAAACGCGGGACGAACTGGAGGAGCTGCTGACCCTTTTGGCTGATCAATTGCTTGACGGAAAAAGCAAGTAATCTGTCAGAAAATCTGCAAACAGGTCATTTGCAAAACGAATGTGAAAGAGTAGAATGAAATCAACGGATTTCGTAATAAAAAGGACAAGCACACTGGGCTGTCTTCGCCCAGCCACACCTAGGAGGTAAATGAATGAAAGTAGCTATTGCGTCAGATCACGGCGGCGTCCATATCCGCGAAGAAATAAAAAGTCTTTTGGATGAATTGCAGATTGAATACATTGATATGGGCTGTGAATGCGGCGCCGGCTCTGTCGATTATTCAGACTACGCTTTTCCGGTAGCGGAAAAAGTGGTGAACGGCGAAGCTGACAGGGGAATTTTAATTTGCGGCACAGGCATCGGCATGAGCATCTCCGCAAATAAGGTAAAGGGCATACGCTGTGCGCTTGCCCATGACACCTTCAGCGCAAAAGCGACGCGTGAACACAATGACACGAATGTTCTTGCGATGGGCGAACGCGTCATCGGCCCGGGGCTGGCGCGCGAAATCGCAAAAGTCTGGCTGACGACTGAATTTACGGGCGGCCGCCACGAACGGCGGATCGGCAAAATCGCAGATTACGAAGAAAAAAATCTGTAAGAGGTGCTGGACAATGGAAGAGATGAAGCAAAAATGGACGGACATGCTGACTGAGTTTCAAGAGCAGGCAGGACTGACGGACGGCAGTCTGCTGGTGATCGGGTGCAGTACAAGTGAAGCCGCCGGAAGCCGGATCGGCACCGCCGGAAGCGGGGATTGGGCTGAATTGATATACGGCGGACTTAACCGGTTTAAGGAAAAAACGGGTGTGCATCTTGCTTTTCAATGCTGCGAGCATTTAAACAGGGCGCTTGTCATTGAAGCGGAAACGGCCGAGCGGTTCAGGCTCCCCATTGTTTCAGCCGTCCCCGTCCCGAAAGCGGGCGGAGCGATGGCCTCTTATGCATACCGGCAGATGCGTTCTCCCGTGCTCGCTGAATCGATTCAGGCTGACGCCGGGATTGACATCGGCGATACGTTCATCGGCATGCATCTGAAACCCGTTGCCGTCCCTGTCCGGATATCAAGCCGTGAGCTTGGAGAAGCACATGTGACGATGGCCCGGACAAGACCGAAGCTGATAGGCGGAATTCGCACCGTTTATGAATGCGAATGATGAAAATGCTTTTCCTGTATAATGTTCGTGTTTTCTAATTAAATTTTGTGATTTTTTTAAATAAGCTGTTACATTCACCTGAAAAACCATGTACAATAAGGGTGGTAAAAATAAAGAACAGGAAACGGATAGGAGAGGATCTCGCTGATGAAACATTTACCTGTACAAGACAAACAAGTGTTTAACGCCATCAAAGATGAGCGTAAGCGTCAACAGACTAAGATCGAATTAATTGCTTCTGAAAACTTCGTGACGGAAGCAGTAATGGAAGCACAAGGCTCTGTTTTAACAAACAAATATGCTGAAGGCTACCCCGGCAAACGCTACTACGGCGGCTGTGAGCATGTTGATGTCGTTGAGGACATCGCCCGCGACCGCGCGAAAGAGATTTTCGGAGCTGAGCATGTAAACGTTCAGCCGCACTCAGGCGCTCAGGCGAACATGGCTGTTTACTTCACGATTTTAGAGCACGGCGACACGGTGCTCGGGATGAACCTCTCCCACGGCGGCCACTTAACACACGGAAGCCCGGTTAATTTCAGCGGTGTTCAATACAACTTTGTAGAATACGGTGTCGATAAAGACACGCAATATATAGATTATGAAGATGTGCGTGAAAAAGCGCTGGCGCATAAGCCGAAACTCATCGTTGCCGGAGCGAGCGCGTACCCCCGCACGATCGACTTTAAAAAATTCCGCGAAATCGCTGATGAAGTCGGCGCTTACTTCATGGTAGACATGGCGCATATCGCGGGTCTTGTCGCAGCCGGTCTTCATCCGAATCCGGTTCCTTACGCTGACTTTGTAACGACAACGACTCACAAAACACTTCGCGGACCCCGCGGAGGAATGATCCTTTGCCGTGAAGAGTTCGGCAAAAAGATTGATAAATCCATTTTCCCGGGAATCCAAGGCGGACCGCTTATGCATGTCATCGCGGCCAAAGCCGTTTCTTTCGGAGAAGTGCTTGAAGATGATTTCAAAACATATGCGCAAAACGTCATCTCGAACGCGAAGCGCCTGGCTGAGTCTCTGAACAAAGAGGGCATTCAGCTCGTATCAGGCGGAACGGATAACCACCTTGTGCTTGTCGACCTCCGTTCTCTCGGTCTGACCGGAAAAGTCGCTGAACACGTTCTTGATGAAATCGGCATTACATCTAATAAAAACGCGATCCCTTACGATCCGGAAAAACCGTTCGTCACAAGCGGAATCCGCCTCGGTACGGCAGCTGTGACAAGCCGCGGCTTTGACGGTGACGCGCTTGAAGAAGTCGGCGCCATCATCGGCCTCGCGCTGAAACATCATGAAGACGAAGCAAAACTTGAAGAAGCGAGACAGCGCGTATCTGCCTTGACTGAAAAGTTTCCTTTATATAAAGAACTGGACTATTAATAAGGAAGAAACCCGACGGAACCTTAATCCGGCGGGTTTTTTTATGATTTTCTTGAAACTGTTTGTCTTTTTCTGTAGAATCAATAGAAGTGTGAAAAAGTCACTCGGACAACAAAAAAGGAGCTGAACACAGTATGGGAAAGGTTTACGTATTTGATCATCCTTTAATCCAGCATAAACTGACATATATTCGGAATGAAAATACAGGCACAAAGGATTTCAGAGACCTTGTGGACGAAGTCGCGTCACTGATGGCGTTTGAAATTACACGTGATCTTCCTCTTAAAGAAGTGGAAGTGAAAACACCTGTTCAAACAGCGACATCCAAAGTGATTTCAGGGAAGAAACTCGGTATCGTGCCGATCCTGAGAGCGGGTCTCGGAATGGTTGACGGCATGCTGAAATTAATCCCGGCCGCTAAAGTGGGACATGTCGGATTATACCGTGATCCGGAAACCTTAAAACCGGTGGAATACTATGTCAAGCTTCCTTCTGATGTAGAAGAACGCGAATTTATTGTCGTGGATCCGATGCTTGCTACGGGAGGCTCTGCGGTGGAAGCGATAAACAGCCTGAAAAAGCGCGGCGCGAGAAACATTCGTTTTATGTGTCTTGTAGCGGCTCCGGAAGGCGTGGAAGAGCTGCAGAAACACCATTCTGACGTTGATATTTACATCGCCGCCCTTGATGAAAAACTGAATGAAAAAGGCTATATCGTTCCGGGCCTCGGTGACGCGGGTGACAGACTGTACGGAACCAAATAAATCGGAAAACCTCATTCAGGGGTTTTCTTTTTTTATCCAGATATTTGCTGAATGGGCAGAGTTCATACATTTATAGGTGAAATTGTGAACATTCTGTGTATGCTTTCGGTATAAAAAGTTTTTTAACTTTAAACAGATTGACACATGTTAGGGGCTATTGTATGCTAAACGAGGGTATTATGAGAAGGTTTTCATTCCTTTCATTTCTAGTATCCATCCTCATTTTAAATCCTCCAAAAAAACCCGTTATATGAGGATTTATCTAAGCGAATGAAACAGCATCCCGTGGCATCAGGAGGATGAGTGGTTTTTTCGAACAGGCCGTTTTGCGGACAAAAAAGGCCTTCTGCAAGGGTTAACCGCATGTTTTGCCGTATCCAGGAATTATATTACATTTTCATCAGGAGACAGATAGTTGATGGACGATCCCAATCTTACATTCAGCAGACAACGGAGATATGTATTTGTGATCTTAGCAATCTATTTGCTGGGATATGGTCTTACGGCGTATAAAACTGTTTTTCTAGGCCTCTTTTTGGGAACTGTTTTCAGTTTGTTTAATTTGTGGCTCTTGACCAGAAGAATGAATGCTTTTGACAAGGCCGTGGCGAAAGGAAAGTCCATACGATCACTCGGGAGCGCAGCGCGTTGGTGCAATGCGATACTTGCGATGGCTGTCGCCTTTAAATATCCCGATAAAGTCAGTGTGGCAAGTGTGATTATTGGATTAATGACAATTTATCCCGTCATTATGATAGATTCCATTATTCAGCTCAAACGTTCATCAATGGAAGAGAGGTGAAAACCCATTGAATCACGATTACAGAACTATGGATTTGTTTGGTCTTACTTTTAATCTGACAAACATTCTGATGATTACTGTGGCAAGTGTGATTGTGCTGCTGATTGCGATTCTCACTACGAGAACGCTGTCCATCCGTCCAGGAAAAGCCCAGAACTTCATGGAATGGATTGTTGATTTTGTCCGCAATATTATAGGCAGTACAATGGATTTAAAAACAGGGGCTAACTTCTTGGCGCTTGGTGTAACCTTGCTGATGTACATATTTGTATCAAATATGCTGGGGCTGCCGTTTTCTGTAACGGTCGGACACGAGCTTTGGTGGAAATCACCGACGGCCGATCCGGCTATTACTCTGACTCTAGCCGTTATGGTTGTGTCGTTAACGCACTATTACGGCGTGAAGATGAAAGGTTTGAAGGAATACTCTAAGGATTACCTCAGACCGGTTCCGCTTATGTTCCCGATGAAGATCATTGAGGAGTTTGCGAATACGCTGACACTCGGACTTCGTCTTTACGGTAACATTTTCGCCGGGGAAATTCTTCTTGGCCTGCTTGCAAATCTGGCGACGAATTTCTACTCTAACAGCTTCTTTCTCGGTTTGGTCGGCACAGTCGGAGCCATTCTTCCGATGCTTGCATGGCAGGCGTTCAGCTTGTTCATCGGTACCATCCAGGCATTTATCTTTACGATGCTGACGATGGTGTACATGTCACACAAAATCAGTCATGATCATTAAAATCATATATCCATTCGGATAACATTTTAAAGGAGGAACTTTTTCATGAATTTAATAGCAGCTGCAATTGCAATCGGTTTAGGTGCACTTGGTGCAGGTATTGGTAACGGTCTGATCGTTTCACGTACGGTAGAGGGAATCGCCCGTCAGCCGGAAGCAGGAAAAGAACTTAGAACTCTTATGTTCATGGGTATCGCTTTGGTTGAGGCCCTTCCGATTATCGCTGTCGTTATCGCGTTCTTAGCGTTCTTTGGCTAAGCAAAAAAGCCTTATATGAACTAAAAATGGCGAAGATCACTCTAAGAGAACCTTCGCCATTGCTTTATGTCTGATAAGCAGGCCGTCCCGAAACGGCTTTTTATCAGCAGAGAAAACCTGCAGAAGGGAGTTGCCGTAGTAGATGTCTCAATTACCTCTTGAATTAGGACTGTCGTTTAACGGCGGAGATATCCTATTCCAATTGTTAGCTATGTTAGTTTTATTAGCGCTTCTCAAGAAATTCGCTCTTGGACCGCTATTAAATATAATGAAACAGCGTGAAGATCATATCGCCGGCGAAATTACGTCCGCTGAAGAAAGAAATAAAGAAGCGCAGAAGCTGATTGAAGAGCAGCGCGTTCTTTTAAAAGAAGCGAAACAGGAATCACAATCACTCATTGAAAATGCGAAAAAACTGGGTGAAAAGCAGAAGGAAGACATTATCCAGGCTGCACGCGCCGAGTCTGAAAGATTGAAAGAAGCGGCGAGAACCGAAATTGTTAAAGAAAAAGAACAAGCGGTTTCCGCACTTCGCGAGCAAGTCGCATCACTTTCTGTCTTAATCGCATCGAAAGTGATTGAAAAAGAGCTTGATGAACAAGCCCAGGAACAACTGATTCAGGACTATCTTAAAGAGGTAGGAGAAAGCCGATGAGTGGATCTGCTGTCTCTAAACGATACGCGTCAGCGCTTTTCGACATTGCCGTTGAGACTTCTCAAATCAATGAAATCGAAGAAGAGCTTACCGTACTAAAAGAAGTGTTCCGGAACGAAGCCGGATTACAGGAAGTGTTAAGCCATCCGAAGGTATCGGCCGCTAAGAAAAAAGAGCTGATTCAGCAATCGTTCGGCGCACTGTCTGAGTCTGTGCTGCATACGATTTTTCTTCTGATTGACCGCCGCCGGTCTTCGATTGTGCCTGATCTCACAGACGAGTTTATCAAACTTGCCAATCAGGCCCGTCAGACAGAGGACGCGGTTGTTTATTCAGTAAAACCGCTGTCAGAAGCGGAAATGTTATCATTGTCTCAAGTGTTTGCAAAAAAAGCCGGAATCGCTTCGCTCAGAATCAGAAATGAAGTGCAGACGGATTTAATAGGCGGCATTAAAGTCCGCATTGGAAACCGGATATATGACGGAAGCGTAAGCGGAAAGCTTGAGCGCATGGAACGTCAACTTGCCGGAGGAAATCGATAGAAGGGGTGAAACCTAAGTGAGCATCAAAGCTGAAGAGATTAGCACGCTGATAAAGCAGCAAATTCAAAATTACCAATCTGAAATTGAAGTTCATGACGTAGGTACAGTCATCCAAGTCGGAGACGGTATTGCGCGTGTGCACGGCCTTGACAATTGTATGGCCGGTGAACTTGTTGAGTTTTCAAACGGCGTTTTGGGTATGGCTCAAAACCTTGAAGAATCCAACGTAGGT
Organism: Bacillus sp. FSL R5-0443; assembly: GCF_038608285.1. Taxonomy (NCBI): domain Bacteria; kingdom Bacillati; phylum Bacillota; class Bacilli; order Caryophanales; family Bacillaceae; genus Bacillus; species Bacillus sp. FSL R5-0443. The sequence continues at coordinate 3,799,600 of NZ_CP152013.1, read as the reverse complement.
ATCGTTATCTTAGGACCTTACAGAGATATCCGTGAAGGTGATGAGGTCAAAAGAACGGGCCGCATCATGGAAGTTCCTGTAGGTGAAGAATTAATCGGACGTATCGTCAACCCGCTCGGACAGCCGGTAGACGGACTGGGTCCGATTCTGACAAGCAAAACACGTCCGATCGAAAGCCAGGCTCCAGGCGTAATGGACCGTAAATCGGTACATGAGCCGCTGCAAACGGGTATCAAAGCGATCGACGCGTTAATTCCGATCGGCCGCGGACAGCGTGAGCTGATTATCGGTGACCGTCAGACAGGTAAAACATCTGTTGCGATTGATACAATCTTAAACCAAAAAGATCAAGACATGATCTGTGTGTACGTAGCGATCGGCCAGAAAGAATCTACAGTGCGCGGCGTAGTGGAAACACTTCGTAAGCATGGCGCGCTTGATTACACGATTGTCGTGACGGCGTCCGCTTCACAGCCGGCTCCGCTTCTGTACCTTGCACCGTATGCAGGGGTGACAATGGGTGAAGAATTCATGTACAACGGCAAGCACGTTCTCGTCGTATATGATGATTTATCCAAACAAGCGGCCGCTTACCGTGAGCTGTCATTGCTTCTTCGCCGTCCGCCGGGCCGTGAAGCATTCCCTGGGGATGTATTCTATCTTCACTCCCGTCTGCTTGAGCGCGCAGCCAAGCTGAGTGACGCAAAAGGCGCAGGTTCAATTACGGCGCTGCCGTTCGTCGAAACACAAGCAGGAGATATCTCCGCTTATATCCCGACAAACGTCATTTCCATTACTGACGGACAGATTTTCCTTCAATCCGACCTATTCTTCTCAGGCGTGCGTCCTGCGATCAATGCCGGATTATCCGTATCCCGTGTCGGCGGATCAGCCCAAATCAAAGCGATGAAAAAGGTAGCGGGAACATTGCGTCTTGACCTGGCTTCATACCGTGAACTTGAAGCGTTCGCCCAATTCGGATCTGATCTTGACCAGGCGACTCAGGCGAAACTGAACCGCGGTGCGCGTACAGTTGAAGTGCTGAAGCAAGACTTGAATAAACCGCTTCCGGTTGAAAAACAGGTAGCCATTCTTTATGCGCTGACAAAAGGATATCTTGATGATATTCCGGTTGCGGATATCAGACGTTTTGAAGAAGAGTACTACATGTACCTTGATCAAAACCATAAAGATCTGCTTGACGGCATTGCGAAAACAGGAAACCTTCCTGCTGATGAAGACTTCAAAGCTGCAATCGAAGGCTTCAAACGCACATTTGCACCAAGCAACTAACCCTTAGAAGATGAGAGAAAAAGGTTCTCTTTTTCTCTCTTTTTACGCAAATGAAGAATAAAGGTGGTGAAATCTTTGGCCTCATTACGCGATATTAAGTCAAGGATCACGTCAACGAAAAAAACAAGCCAGATTACAAAAGCCATGCAGATGGTATCCGCTGCGAAGCTGAACCGTGCGGAAACCAACGCGAAGTCATTTGCTCCGTATATGGATAAGATCCAGGAGGTTGTGTTTAACGTCGGAAAAGGCGCGAAAAACGCGAAACACCCGATGCTTGTCTCAAGAGAAGTGAAAAAGACGGCGTATCTCGTCATTACGTCTGACCGCGGGCTTGCGGGTGCGTTTAACAGTTCGGTTTTGCGAAACGCTTACCGCACCATTCAAGAACGCCATCAGTCTAAAGATGAATACACGGTGATTGCAATCGGCAGAGTCGGCCGCGATTTCTTCAAAAAACGGGAAATGCCGATTTTGTCTGAGTTAGTGGGGCTTGGCGACGAGGTCACTTTTGCTCAGATTAAAGATTTGACCCGTCAGACGGTTCAAATGTTTATCGACGGCGCTTTTGATGAACTGCATTTGGTGTATAACCATTTCGTCAGTGCGATTTCACAGGAAGTGACGGAGAAAAAAGTGCTGCCTTTAACGGATTTCGGAACGAGCGGCGGGAAGCGCACGGCTTCTTACGAGTTCGAACCGGATGAAGAAGAGGTGCTCGAAGTGCTGCTTCCTCAATATGCGGAAAGCTTAATTTACGGCGCGCTTCTTGACAGTAAAGCAAGTGAACACGCTGCGAGAATGACAGCAATGAAAAATGCGACTGATAATGCGAAAGAACTCATTGATTCACTTTCGCTTTCATATAACCGCGCGCGTCAAGCGGCGATTACACAAGAAATTACCGAAATTGTCGGCGGTGCAGCCGCTTTAGAATAGAAAGATTTTGTCAGGAGGGATAGCGATGAAGAAAGGACGCGTAAGTCAGGTGCTTGGACCGGTTGTCGACGTACGTTTCGAGGACGGCCACTTGCCTGCGATTTATAATGCGATTAAAGTTTCACAGCCAGCTACAGGCGAAAATGAAGTAGGCATCGACCTAACGCTAGAGGTTGCTCTTCATTTAGGCGATGATACAGTCCGTACAATTGCCATGGCATCTACGGACGGAATTCAGCGCGGAATGGAAGCTGTTGATACAGGTGCGCCGATTTCCGTTCCTGTCGGTGATGTGACTCTCGGACGCGTATTTAACGTACTGGGAGATAAAATTGATTTAAATGAACCGCTGCCTGCGGATGCTCAAAAGGACCCGATCCACAGATCAGCTCCTTCATTCGATGAGCTTTCAACTGAGGTTGAAATTCTTGAAACGGGAATTAAGGTTGTTGACCTGCTCGCTCCTTACATCAAGGGCGGTAAAATCGGATTGTTCGGCGGCGCCGGCGTAGGTAAAACCGTATTAATCCAGGAATTAATCAACAACATCGCGCAAGAGCACGGCGGTATTTCCGTATTCGCCGGTGTAGGAGAGCGTACTCGTGAAGGGAACGACCTTTTCTACGAAATGAGCGATTCAGGCGTTATCAAGAAAACAGCCATGGTCTTCGGACAAATGAACGAGCCGCCGGGCGCACGTATGCGTGTAGCACTGACGGGTCTTACAATGGCTGAGCATTTCCGTGATAAACAAGGGCAGGACGTACTGTTCTTTATCGATAACATTTTCCGTTTCACACAAGCGGGTTCAGAGGTTTCCGCGCTTCTCGGCCGTATGCCTTCTGCGGTTGGTTATCAGCCGACGCTTGCGACAGAAATGGGTCAGCTTCAAGAGCGTATTACGTCTACAAACGTTGGTTCAGTTACATCTATCCAGGCGATCTACGTGCCTGCCGATGACTACACTGACCCGGCTCCGGCGACAACGTTCGCTCACTTGGATGCGACGACTAACCTTGAGCGTAAATTAACTGAAATGGGTATCTACCCTGCGGTTGATCCGCTGGCTTCCACTTCCCGCGCGCTTGCTCCGGAAATTGTCGGAGAAGAGCATTATGCGGTGGCGCGTGAAGTCCAGTCAACGCTTCAGCGTTACAAAGAACTTCAGGATATTATCGCGATTCTCGGTATGGACGAATTAGGTGAAGAAGACAAGCTTGTCGTTCACCGCGCACGCCGTATCCAGTTCTTCCTTTCTCAAAACTTCCACGTAGCTGAGCAGTTTACGGGACAAAAGGGTTCTTACGTGCCTGTTAAAGAAACGGTACGAGGCTTTAAAGAAATCCTTTCCGGTAAATATGACCATCTTCCGGAAGATGCATTCCGTCTTGTGGGACGCATTGAAGAAGTCATTGAGAATGCAAAAGAGATGGGTGTAGAAGTTTAATCTGGTCCTAGGAGGGTAAAAGCATGAAGACCGTTAAAGTCAATATCGTTACTCCCGACGGCCCAGTATATGATGCTGATATTGAAATGGTAAGTGTAAGAGCCGAGAGCGGTGATCTCGGTATCTTGCCTGGCCATATTCCGACCGTGGCTCCGCTTAAAATCGGCGCTGTCCGCCTTAAAAAAGACGGACAGACCGAATTGGCGGCTGTCAGCGGCGGATTTTTAGAAGTCCGTCCTGATCAGGTCACTATCCTTGCACAAGCCGCTGAAACAGCGGAAAGCATTGATAAAGAGCGCGCCCTTGCTGCGAAAAAGCGGGCGGAAGACCGTTTGAACAAACGATCAGATGATACTGACATTCGTCGGGCTGAGCTTGCGCTACAGCGGGCTGTAAACAGATTGGATGTTGCAGGAAACTAAAAAAGAATCCTTCTCGGCTGTCTGAGAAGGATTCTTTTTCTATATTAACGCATAAGAGATTCATAGACGCCGATAAGCGGATGATCCTCTTCTTTTTGCAGATATAAATGTTCGCAGCAGTTGTCGGTGTGCCACGTTTTGTTTCCTCTCCGCACACCCGTCGTATAGGCGCCGTCCGTATACGGATAAGGTTTGACGACCCATTCGGCATCGTCATGGTGTCTGATGGCGCAATCGATGACATACACACTGAGCATTTTCTCAAATTCGTCAATCGGCAGGTTCCAATCCGCCAAAAGCAGCTCTTGTATGCTGCGGAAGTAAAGAGCTTCCACTTCCAGCAGGCTGCCGCGTGAATAATCAAGAGAAATGTTGAAAAACTGACATAATTCTTTCAGTTCCTCTGTTTGAGACTGTCTATAATCATAGTAGAATGCTATCGCTTCCCACTCGTGGTCAAATACGGGAAGTGTTTCTCCATACTGCTTTTCCGGATGAAAAAAGGAATGATTCATATTCCCATCTCCTTTCCAAAAAAGTATATCATGCCGGAGAACGGACATTTAAGCGGGGATTGCCCCTAATTTTGGATAAAAATTCTGATGTAAAAATGATCATCTTTCTCTCTTCTTCTTATATAATAAGAGAGGATATGAGGGGCGGAAAAAATGAAAGGAGATGGGATTTGTGAATGTATTGGGGCAGCAGGCCGCAATCAGCATCCTGGTTCACCTGGTATGCATTGCGGTGACATGGTGGGCGCTTCAGGCCGTCAACTTTGATCCGCTGATCCGAAAAGGAAAAATAGTGCAGGCGAGGCTGCTGATCATTCTTCTTACCATTGCGATCGGTACGGCAGTCGCTGATTTCTTTTTAGATTATCTTACCTATTCGAAACAGCTTCCATACTTATTTTAAGATGTTTCGTCTGTTGAAATGAAGGGAATCGCTGGGTGAGAAACCAATTTTTCTTCACCCGCTTGGCGAGTTTTGACGAAGTTTTCCATGTATTGCTTTCCCCGGCTCCGGCAAAAATGGGAGTAAGGGGGAGAGATCGATATGAAGAAAAAAAGAGCAGGCCGCATCATCTTGTTTTTTGTTTTTTTAAGCGCCTTAATAGCGGTATTTCATTCCATTCATGCAAGTGAGCTGTCTCCGCTTGCCCAGATTGCCGAAGGAATGGAGCGGCAACAGGTCACTGTAGATGAATGGACGCTTCATGCGAAAAAAAATCTGAACCTGTCACTGAGTGAATTTGATGACAAGGTAAAAGAACTGAAGACGCAGTATCCGCAATATCATTGGGAATCCGCGCGGGAAGATAAAATCGTAAAGGCCGTCGGCACGTATTCTGACAAAAAAAATCACACAACTTTTAAACTGCAGCTCGTCACTACCCTCAAAAACCAGAACCCAACTTCGTATTTATTATATGAGCAAATGAGCCCGGAGCAACCGGAAAACTGGAATGATACATATGAACAGTTTGAACGGCAGGCACATGACATATTTCAAAATAAAGTATTTATTTTTACTTGTCTTAAGGGTCATTTAAATGATAATATGAGTATTGTTTTGCAAAAAAAAGCAGAACAGCTCATGAAAGAATTTGAAGCAAGTCCAGTTGAACATGTAGTTGAGCCTCATTTCGTTTCTGTTTCTGCATTTACATATAAGTGGACAGATTACATCATGACATCGAAACATAAGATGAATGTGCAAGTTGCGCTTAGAAGTGCGGGAATGGGCGAAAAACATACCGTTACGGTTGGCACACCAATCGTGACGACTGAATATTAATATAGAGAATATAGGGACGCGGAGGGGAATACCTTGGAAAAAATCATCGTCCGCGGCGGTCAGAAGTTAAACGGCACAGTGAAAGTTGAAGGAGCAAAAAATGCCGTTTTACCAGTTATCGCTGCATCTTTATTAGCAAGTGAAGAAAAAAGCGTAATATGTGATGTACCTACGCTCTCCGATGTATATACAATTAATGAAGTGTTGCGTCATTTAGGAGCAGATGTGCATTTTGAGAATAATGAAGTTACCGTAAACGCTTCTTATGCTTTAGAAACAGAAGCACCTTTTGAATATGTGCGCAAAATGCGCGCGTCAGTGCTTGTTATGGGCCCTCTGTTAGCCCGTACGGGTCATTCAAGAGTAGCGCTTCCGGGCGGCTGCGCAATCGGCTCAAGACCGATTGATCAGCATTTAAAAGGCTTTGAAGCAATGGGTGCAAAAATCAAAGTAGGCAACGGCTTTATTGAAGCAGAAGTGGAAGGCCGTCTGCAGGGCGCAAAAATCTATTTAGATTTCCCAAGTGTGGGTGCGACAGAAAACTTGATTATGGCAGCTGCTTTAGCTGAAGGAACAACAACGCTTGAAAACGTGGCAAAAGAGCCTGAAATCGTTGACTTAGCGAACTATATCAATGCGATGGGCGGAAAAATCCGCGGAGCCGGCACAGGCACCATTAAAATTGAAGGTGTCGAGAAGCTTCACGGCGTAAGACACAACATCATTCCTGACCGTATTGAAGCGGGTACTTTCATGGTGGCTGCGGCGATCACGGAAGGAAATGTATTAGTCAAAGGTGCGGTTCCAGAGCATCTTACGTCTTTAATTGCGAAGATGGAAGAAATGGGAGTCAAAATTACGGATGAAGGAGAAGGCCTTCGTGTCATCGGTCCTGCCCAGCTGAAGCCGATCGACATTAAAACGATGCCTCACCCAGGATTCCCGACTGATATGCAGTCGCAAATGATGGCGCTGCTTCTCCGTGCGAGCGGAACAAGCATGATTACTGAAACTGTGTTTGAAAACCGTTTTATGCATGCTGAAGAATTCCGCCGGATGAATGGCGACATTAAAATTGAAGGACGTTCTGTGATCATTAACGGTCCTGTACAGCTGCAAGGCGCAGAAGTTGCCGCTACGGACCTGCGTGCGGGCGCGGCGCTGATTCTTGCGGGATTAGTGGCTGAAGGTCATACACGCGTCACGGAACTGAAGCACTTGGATCGCGGTTATGTGAATTTCCATCAAAAACTTGCGGCTCTCGGCGCTGACATCGAGCGTGTCGTTGATGAAACGGCCGCTGAACAAGAAAACAAAGAAGTCGTAACTGACCTAAACGCATAATGGCTGTAAAAACAGTATGTCAATCTGGCATACTGTTTTTTTATGGTTTATCATCATTATTATGCTCTGATTTCCAAAAAAGAATACGTTTTTCGCGTGAAAAATGGAATAAAGATTCTGTCCAAAAGGAAGTCATATTAGCTTGTCCCTGCCCATAAGATGAAGTAGAGTCGAATCCCAAGCAGGAGGCAGCTGATATATGAAACCGATTGTATTTCTACTATCCGGGCTGTGTATACTTATTCTTCTAGTCCCCACCATTCTCGTCCTTCCGTTTCAGGCAGAAAAAGGAGCAGCCGTAAACAGAGAGCCCGGACACAAAACAGCACACACCACACGAGAAACAAAAGGAGCAGTAACATTGAAAGAATCACCTGTATCCATTCCGGTTTATCGGACATCCAATCATTCTGTAGAAAATATTCCGCTTGAAGAGTACGTGATCGGTGTCGTGGCTTCCGAAATGCCCGCAGATTTTAAACCGGAGGCCTTAAAAGCCCAGGCGCTGGCCGCCCGGACATTCATCGTCAGACTGATGGTCGCTGACTCAGCCGTCCAGGCGCCGAAAGGATCACTGGTGGATGATACGCAAATGTTCCAAGTCTATCAAAGCAAAAGCCAGCTGAAAAAAGAATGGGGTTCTAAGTACGCACACAACCTCAAGAAAATCACAAACGCGGTGGCCGGCACGCAAGGAAAGATTTTAACGTACGATAACAAGCCGATTGAGGCATCTTTCTTCTCTACGAGCAACGGGTATACGGAAAATGCGGAAGCCTATTGGACAAGCGCCATTCCTTATTTAAAAAGCGTGAAAAGTCCGTGGGATAAGCAATCGCCGAAATATCTTGCCACCCAGACCTTCAGTGTGCCGGAGTTTCAGCAAAAGCTCGGCGTACAGCTCTCGGGACAAAACACGGTGGGACAGATTACAGCCAGAACGCCGGGCCATCAAGTGGCAACGGCCGTCATCAACGGCAAAAAGCTGAAGGGAAGAGACATCCGGGAAAAACTCGGACTCCGTTCTGCCGACTTTGAATGGAAACGAAACGGCGGCAGCATCACCATTACGACAAAAGGATTCGGCCACGGCGTCGGCATGAGCCAGTACGGGGCCAATTACATGGCGGAGCAGGGAAAATCAGTGGCGGACATCGTCAAGCATTATTATCAGGGAGTAGACATTTCCGAAGCAGATTCATTTTTAAACAAATATATGGCGAAAAAATAGACGCTTTCATGAGCGTCTTTTTTTTTGAAAACTATTCCATAAACGGTAAAGCAACCAACAGACTCATATAACGAAAGCCTAAAGGCTGACAAATGTCGATTGAAGGCTGAGCGCCGGGTGTAAATCACTGATAAAAATGCCGCTTCTATGTGAATATACGCAAAAATAATGAGGAACGCCGTCCTATTTATTTCCCTTTTCATCTCATTTACGATAAATATTGTTCGGCGTTGAACGTAAATCTATTGAAAAGGGGAAAAAGCAATGAAAAAAACATTTTCACTCATACTCATGCTCGGATTGATGCTGACTGCTGCATCTCCTGCTTTTGCTGCCGAGAATGCAAACGAGAAGACTCTTTCATTTAAAAACAATACCGCCATTTTACTTGATGCGAGCGGCAGTATGGCAAAACGGATTGACGGTGTTTCTAAATACAACATGGCAAAAGAAGAAATTGTCCGTTTTGCGGATCAAATTAAATCTAAATCACAGGTCAGAATGACGGTTTTCGGTTCGGAAGGCAATAATAAAAACTCCGGAAAGGTTCAATCTTGTGAATCCATTCGCGGTGTGTACGGGTTCCAAAGGTTTGACAGACAGAGCTTCCTTAACTCTCTTAACGGAATCGGGCCTACGGGCTGGACACCGATTGCAAAAGCATTAGAGGATGCGAAGGCTTCCTTTACCGGTTTGCACAAACTTGGCAGTAAATCCGTTTTCCTGTTGACGGACGGCGAGGAGACATGCGGAGGAGATCCTGTTAAGACAGCGAAAGAACTTCGTAAACAGCATATTAAAGTCAACGTGATCGGCTTTGACTTTAAGGAAGGCTTCAACGGCCAGCTTCACGAGATTGCCAAAGCGGGCGGAGGAAAATATTACGAAGCTCACAGCCAAAAGGATATGAACCGCATCTTTACAATGGCAGCGAGTTCATTAGCGGAATAAGAAAAGGTGCCGTTTATCGGCCCTTTTTTTTATTTTTATTTAACAAAAATTTCAAGAAAAGATGAAGAGAAAACTGTAAAAAGAATCAGATTCCGGACTTATATTACAAAAAGGGCGAAAAAGGCATTAAATCTGTCATCATTTATCCAATCTTTTTAGGATGATGCGCATAATTCTGTTCATTTTTAACGGCGTACAGCCGCTTATACAAAAGGAATCCCGCCCTATATCTTTTTGCATACTCGTCATCTAGCATAGAGAAGAGCCGGGGGCCCATCGGCCAAAAACAAACGGAGAGGAATGAAGGAAATGAAAAAAATGTTCACTGCGGGGATTGTCGGACTTTTGACGCTTTCACTCGGATCACCTGTTTTTGCAGCTGAGAAAAAGCACGAAGAAACAAACGTTGCCGTGCTGTTTGACGCAAGCGGAAGCATGATACAAAAAACAGGGGGAGAGCGTAAAATAGATGTCGCGAAAGAGTCTGTCACTTCTTTTGCGGAAGTTCTTCCTGAAGACACGAATCTGATGCTTCGGGTATTCGGGCATAAGGGCAATAATAAAAACTCAGGCAAAGCCGTATCATGTAATGCGACAGAAACGTTATACGGCCTTCAGCCGTACGCCGTGACTCCATTTGAGCAATCACTCAGCAAGATTAAACCGACCGGCTGGACACCGATTGCGAAAGCGCTTTCTGATACGCGTGAAGAATTTGAGCGGGCCGGCGCCACGGGGAAAAACGTCGTATATCTGATCACAGACGGTGAAGAAACATGCGGCGGTAATCCTCAGGCCGAAATTCAAAAGCTCCGTAAAGCGAACGTCAACACGATCGTCAATATCATCGGCTTCAACTTCGGCATGAAAGGAAGCGAAAGCCTTGAAAAAGCGGCGGAAGCGGGAGGCGGCACATATGTCTCAGCTGACAGCGCGGACGAGTTCAAACAGGCTTGGGAAGACGCTGCAAAGGATTTAGCAAAAGAATAGGTTAAAAAAGGACGCCCGCGCGGCGTCTTTTTTGTTTAGAAAACGGAACCGCGGGAATGATACGGATAAAAGGAGATGAACGCTGTTGTTAAAAGGAGCAGGCATTATATTAGTGCTGGCGGCAGTCGTTTTTGTTCTGATGGGAATTTTTCTGAAGCTTGCCGCCTTCATATTCGTCAGTATATTGGCCATTATCGCCGCAGTTATTTTATTCACCATTCTGAGCAGACATCATCGCAATGAAACATAGAGTCCTAAGAGGGCTCTTTTTTAAAACCGCAAATTCGACAAAATACAGGGATTGTGGAAGAATAAAAGAGAAGGATACTGCGGAGGGGAAAACAGTGGATGAAAAAACAACAGCGGTAAGAGACATATACCGCTATGAAAAAGGGGTATTAACAAAGACGGCAGATCGGATGGTTTCAGAGTATCCGCTGACCGTCATGGTGAACGGGCAGGAATTTGTTACGCTCGTCTGCACGCCTGACCATTTAGAGGAACTCGTCATCGGATTTCTCGCATCAGAAGGCGTCATTCGTTTTGAAAAAGAAATCAAAAGCTTTACTATAGATGAAAGTCTCGGGTTTGCATATGTTGAACTGACGAATCCCGGAGTGCTTGAGCAAAAAGACTATACGAAGAGGGTCATCGGTTCATGCTGCGGGAAAGGCCGCCATTTTTACTTTCAGCAGGATGTGAAAACGGCCAAAACCGCCGTCAGCCGTATCACTATAACTCCTGAGACGTGCCTTCGCCTGATGAAGGAGATGCAAAGCGGGAGCGGCACCTTTCAGGAAACGGGCGGCGTCCATAATGCGGCGCTGTGCGATACGGAAAAGCTGCTCTTTATGAGGACGGATATCGGGCGCCACAACGCGCTGGATAAGCTGTACGGCTGCTGTTTGAAAAACGGAATGCCGGTCCGTGACAAGCTGATCGTCTTCAGCGGCCGGATTTCCTCGGAGGTTTTATTAAAAGCCGCAAAAATCGGCGTGTCGATTGTCATTTCAAAATCGGCGCCGACGGAGCTCGCGCTGCAAATGGCGGAAGAGTTGAACATAACCGCGATAGGTTTTGTCAGAAACGGATCATTTAACGTATACACACATCCTGAACGGGTTGAACAATAGAAAGGGGTCTTGGGCTTATGAATACAGAAACGCGCCGGGTGACAGACAAAAGGGAAAGGCCGCTCAGGGATCTTCGTATCTCTGTAACCGACCGCTGCAACTTCAGATGCACGTACTGTATGCCAGCCGAATTATTCGGACCGGATTATCCATTTTTACAAAAGACGGAATTGCTCTCCTTCGAGGAGCTTGAGCGGCTTGCGAAGCTGTTTGTCGGCTGCTTCGGCGTTGAAAAAATCAGGCTGACGGGCGGAGAGCCGCTCATGAGAAAAGATATGCCTGAATTGATCAAAAAACTTGCGCGCATCCCCGGACTTAAAGATATCGCGATGACGACAAACGGCTCTCTGCTTCCCGTGTATGCGGAAAAACTGAAGCAGGCGGGGCTGCATCGCGTGACAGTCAGCCTCGATTCTTTAGAGGATGAGCGGTTTAAGGCCATTAACGGCCGCGGGGTTTCGGTGAACAAGGTGCTTGAGGGCATTGAGGCGGCAAAAGCGGCCGGACTCGGTGTGAAAATCAATATGGTTGTTCAAAAGGGCGTCAATGAAAAAGATATCCTGCCGATGGCCCGCTATTTTAAAGAAAAGGGTCATATTCTCCGGTTTATTGAATTTATGGATGTAGGCAATACGAATCAATGGAATAAAAAAGACGTGATCACGAAGGCAGAGATTATTGATCTGATCAACCAGCACATGCCGACGGAGCCGATAGAAGCGAATTATAAAGGAGAGGTCGCTTCCAGGTTCCGCTATCTTGACGGTTCCGGCGAAATCGGCGTGATTTCCTCCGTCTCGGATGCATTCTGCGCCTCCTGCAACAGAGCGCGCCTGTCGGCGAGAGGCGAGCTGTTTACGTGCCTGTTTGCGTCAAGCGGCTATGATGTTCGGAAACTCGTGCGCGGCGGTCTGACCGATGATGAATTGACGGAATCCATCGCTTCTGTCTGGAGAAATCGCACGGATCAGTATTCAATTGACCGCGCGCTTTCTAAAACGGATGGGAAAAAGAAAGTGGAAATGTCTTATATAGGCGGATGAAGAAAAGCTTGCCCGGACAAGGGCAGGCTTTTTTATTCACAATATGAGAGCGGTCTGTTCAAAAAATACCGATGACAGCCGAAATATATGATAGGAATTTTGATGCAGGACAATCAAGTTATGCAATTCCAAAGCCATACAATATGTTAAAATATAACCAATAGAAATTAGAAAAGGTTGTGAAAGGGGCATGACCGCATACGAGATTCCGTCATCTCAAGTTGGAGTCAAGATCAACAAATGGTACAAGCACATTTTAGCGTTTCAAGCGGCTGATGCCATAAAGCTGAAAGAGGAAATTGATGAGGATATACAACGTATGGAGGAAGACCAGCTGCTGCTGTTATATTATCAGCTGATCAGCTACCGCCATCATATTATGCTTGATTACGTCAAGCCGGAATGCACCGAACAATCACAGATTCAGTACAGCGAGCTGCAAAAGACGATCGAAAGCACGGACAGCATATCGGGACTGTCTGAGTATTATTTCCATTTGTTCAGAGGGATGTATGAATTCGATCACAATAACTATGTTGCGGCTATTTCTTTTTACCGGAAAGCGGAAAAACTCCTTTCATTTGTCGAGGATGATATAGAGAGGGCGGAATTCCATTTCAAGATGTCTGAAGTGTTTTATGTCATGAAGCAGACTCATTTTTCCATGAATCACGGGATTCAGGCGCTGGATACGTATATGAAACACGATTTCTACAGAGTGCGGAGAATTCAATGCCATTTCGTCATCTCAGGAAACTACATCGACTGCAAAAACTACGACAAAGCGCTTGAGCATTTAGACGAAGCCCTCCGCCTTTCTTTGCTTGAAGGACAGCCCCGCCTGATCGGGTCTTCGCTTTACAATCTGGGGAATTGTTATTCTGAAAAGCGAGATCTGGATGAAGCGGCCCGGTACTTTAGAAAAGCGGTTCCCGTTTTTGAAGAGCATCAGCTTGAACAGCTTCCGAAGGCGCTGTTCAGCTTAACGCACACCCTTTTCAGGCTGCATGATGACCAAGCGGCCCTTACCTATTATGAAAGAGGGGTCATGATCGCGAAAGAACGGGGCGATCGATTCAGTTTAGAGAAGTATAAGTTTTTACAAGCGCTTTATTTGGAGTCACTCAATATGGATTTAATCCATGAAGTGTTTGACTATATGAATGAAAAATCGCTGTATGTGTATATTGAAGATTTCGCCTTGGAGGCCGCCGTTTACACAAGCGCACATGAGCAATATAAAGAAGCGGCGTATTTTTATGAAAAAGCGATTCGCATGAGAGAAAACATTCAAAAAGAACAGTGTTTATACGATATATAATTTTCTTAACCATCTGATCAGCAGATGGTTATTTTTTTATGCACATCATAACGTTTGACCATAGAAAAAAACGGAAAAATCGCAAAAGAGAGAAAAAAGTATGATGGGAAGGAGGGATTTGTTGTTCGGATTCAATGATATGATAAAGTTTTTTGTATCATTTCTCATCATTCTGCCGATGGTGTCTGTCATCCATGTGGCGGGACACAGCTTTATGGCCATGCTGTTCGGAGGCAAGGCATCATTGGATATCGGAATGGGGAAACGTCTTTTAAAAGTAGGGCCGATTCAGGTTCGGCGTATCTACTTCATAGATTCTTTCTGCAAGTTCGGCGAATTGCGGATAGATAACCGTCTGACGAGCGCGCTCGTCTATTCCGGAGGCTGTCTGTTTAATCTCGCTTCTATCTTTTTAATAAATCTGCTGATCATAAAAGATGTCCTCGAGCCAAACTTATTTTTTTACCAATTTGTCTATTTTTCAACTTATTATGTTTTCTTTGCCCTTCTGCCGGTGCAATACGGGGATAATAAGCTGTCAGACGGATTGGCTGTTTACAAAGTGCTCCGCTACGGGGAACGCTGTGAAATCAATAATTGAGAGTTGAAATGTTTGCTATCAGGCTGAAAGGGAAGAAAACAAGTACACAGAACAAAAAAGGAGTTGAAGAGATCATGAGTGAAGATAACGGTTTAAAAGACAAAGTAAAAGGCGGCATGAACAAAATGAAAGGGGAAGCAAAGGACAAAGCAGGCGACATGGCAAACAAGTCCGACTTAAAAGCGGAAGGTAAAAAAGACAAAGCGAAAGGCAGCCTGCAAAAGGGTGTCGGCAAAACGAAAGATAAACTCAGTGATGATTAATTTGATAGTGAAACACAGCAAAAGCCCAAAATATTTTGGGCTTTTTGTTATGAGAAATGACAAAAATTCCAGTTCATTTGGTTAATATTCACTAAATTTTGAAATATTCTATAAATTCCTCAGCAATTTCTTTATAATATTCACAAAGAATGTAACCTTTCTTCACATTTGATTAAACGTTTGTTGAAGAAAAAAATGAGAAATCGGTAATTTCTGCAAAAGGAATCGGGCCGTTCACCGTCGAATAACTTTTATCACTTAACATTTCATGAGGTGAAGGGGGTGACGGCCGCCTGCATCGTTTCGGTATGACCATGCGGATTGTGTTTGACTATCACTAAGGGGGAATACAGATGAAACTGACACCGGTTGAACAAGAAAAATTGCTTATTTTTACGGCGGGAGAGCTCGCTAAGCAGCGGAAGGCGCGCGGCGTTCTGCTGAATTATCCCGAAGCCGCCGCATATTTGACCTGCTATCTGATGGAAGGCGCGAGAGACGGAAAAAGCGTTGCTGAGCTGATGGAATCCGGCCGCAATGTATTGACGGAAAAAGATGTTATGGAAGGCGTTCCGGAAATGCTGGACAGCATTCAGGTGGAAGCGACGTTCCCGGACGGGGTTAAGCTTGTCACCGTTCATCAGCCGATCAAAGCGGAGGTGAAGTCATGAAGCCGGGAGCGATTCAAGTCGCAAGGGGAACCATCACCATTAACGAAGGCCGGAAGACGCTGGAGGTGTCAGTCACCAATAACGGAACACGGTCAGTGCAGGTAGGATCGCATTTTCATTTTGCCGAAGCCAACGGCGCCCTTTCCTTCAATCGGGACAAAGCAATCGGCATGCGCCTTGATATCCCGTCAGGCACATCTGTCCGTTTTGAACCGGGAGAAGAGAAAACCGTCACGCTCGTGGAAATCGGAGGGCGAAAAACGGTCAGAGGTCTCAACGGCATGGCCGATACGTATATGGATGAGCGGGGAAAAGAGAAGACTCTGTCAAATCTTAAAAAAGCCGGATGGATGGAGGAGGCGATCCGATGAAAATGTCACGCGAGCAATACGCAGAACTGTTCGGACCGACAACGGGAGACAAAGTCAGACTCGGAGATACGGATTTATGGATTGAAGTCGAAAAAGATTTCACGAATTACGGTGAAGAAATGATTTTCGGCGGAGGGAAAACAATCCGGGACGGCATGGGGCAGAACGGGCGTATCACCGGGAAAGACGGAGCGCTTGATCTGGTCATTACAAACGCCGTTATCCTGGATTATACCGGAATCGTCAAGGCGGATATCGGGGTGAAGGACGGCCGGATTGTCGGCGTCGGAAAAAGCGGCAATCCTGATATCATGGATGGGGTGGACCCGTACATGATTATCGGTGCCGGAACAGAAGTCATTTCCGGCGAAGGGAAAATTGTAACGGCCGGCGGGGTGGATACGCATATCCACTTTATCTGCCCGCAGCAGATGGAAGTCGCGCTTTCTTCAGGCGTGACCACGCTTCTCGGCGGCGGAACGGGTCCTGCGACGGGAAGTAAAGCGACGACTTGTACATCCGGTGCATGGTACATGTCGAGAATGCTGGAAGCGGCCGAGGAGTTTCCGATCAACGTCGGTTTCTTAGGAAAAGGGAATGCATCCGATAAAGCGCCGCTGATCGAGCAGGTGGAAGCAGGCGCGATCGGCCTGAAGCTGCATGAAGATTGGGGATCAACGCCAAGCGCCATTAAAGCTTGCATGGAAGCAGCGGATGAGGCGGACATTCAGGTGGCGATCCACACAGACACGATAAATGAAGCGGGCTTTTTAGAAAATACGCTTGATGCGATCGGCGACCGGGTTATCCATACATATCACATAGAGGGAGCCGGCGGAGGCCACGCACCGGATATTATGAAACTCGCATCTTACGCCAATATCCTGCCGTCCTCTACGACGCCGACGATCCCGTATACCGTCAACACGATGGACGAGCATCTTGATATGATGATGGTCTGCCATCATTTAGATTCAAAAGTGCCTGAAGACGTGGCGTTCAGTCATTCACGCATCAGAGCGGCCACCATTGCGGCGGAGGATATTCTGCACGATATCGGCGCGATCAGCATGACGTCATCTGACTCGCAGGCGATGGGCAGGGTGGGAGAAGTGATTATCCGGACATGGCAGGTGGCCGATAAAATGAAAAAACAGCGCGGCGCTCTATCAGGAGAAAACGGCAATGACAATGTGCGCGCCAAACGCTATATCGCCAAATACACGATCAACCCGGCCGTCACTCACGGCCTGAGCCATGAAGTCGGTTCCGTTGAAAAAGGAAAGCTCGCCGACCTTGTACTATGGGACCCGGTTTTCTTCGGCGTCAAACCTGAACTTGTGCTCAAAGGCGGCATGATCGCCCGCGCCCAGATGGGAGATCCGAATGCTTCCATTCCGACGCCTGAGCCCGTGTTTATGCGGCAGATGTACGCATCATACGGTAAAGCAAACCGAAATACCTCTATTACATTTATGTCCCAGGCCGGTATCGCAAACGGTGTGCCGGAAAAGCTCGGCCTTGAAAAAATGATTTCTCCCGTACGGAATATCCGTAAGCTGAGTAAGCTCGACATGAAGCTGAATGACGCGATGCCGAATATACAAGTCGATCCGAAAACCTATCAGGTGTTCGCCGACGGAGAAGAGCTGGCATGCCAGCCCGTCAGCTATGTTCCGCTCGGACAGCGTTATTTCTTATTTTAATCCCTCTTCGGCCGGTTTCCCGCCGGCCTGTTTACCCTCTATTGCCAACTTGATTTCATCCTGCCGCCCGTTTTAGTGTATATTAGTAGATGACAAACAAATGAAATGTAACTATTGTGGTTACAACGGTGGTGAAAAACATGATTAACAGCCGTCTTGCTGTGGCCATTCACATTCTATCGCTGATCTCAACGGATGAACGGGCGTCATCGGATATGATTGCGGGCAGCGTAAACACCAATCCCGTCGTCGTGCGGAGAACGATCAGCCAGCTGAAAAAAGCGGGTATTCTGACATCCCGGGCGGGTGTTCCGGGAGCCAGCCTGAAAAAAGATCCGTCGGAGATCACCCTCTTAGAGGTTTACAGGGCGGTGCAGAATAAGGAAGAGCTTTTTGCGGTTCACGACAATCCGAACCCCGACTGTCCGGTCGGCAAAAATATTCAGCGCGCGCTCGATGAGACGTTCGGAAGCGTACAGCGGGCAATGGAGAATGAACTTGCGAGCAAGTCCCTTTATGATGTAATGAATCATCTCTTTTGTTAAAAAGAGATTGGTTCATGCCGCTAGCGGTGTAACAAAAATGGTTACAAGGGATAATGAGGAAATCACGGTTTTGGCCCCATATTCAGACAAGCCTGGATGCGGGATTGCGATCTGTTTAATGAAGAAATCCTCCGAAACTAAAGGAGGTAATTACCGGGATATTTATATTTTGCTTAAGACTTATGTGAAGGTGTCAGCTGTGAGCAAGTTAAACAAAAAATGATACCCTGCCTCCAGCAATGCCAAAACCGTTCGCCTCTTAACAATCATTATAAAATTTCTCAAGGAACGATCAGCAGCCCGTTAGCTGCCCCTAATTAAAGATGAGCTGTTACCACACTGTTACATTAGAACTTCCGCTGCTTTTATATCCTTCTGTCGCTAAGACTTGATAAGCCCAATTACTGCCCAGATTCATTCCATGGCTCTTCCAGGCGTTAACATGATTGCTGAAAGTGATTGCAGCGTTGCTTCCGGTCGGTCTCTTCGACTGGCGAACACTCCAGTACTGCGTAAAAGTAGTGTTATCGCCATCGATGGAAGGTGCGTTATAACGTGTTGTTGTATATATGTCATATGTACCTCCATCACTCTTTACAGTACCTTTATACGTTCCGGTAGGTCTGTAAGTACCCCATGAATCCACTACATAATATTCGATGAGAGGTGCTCTCGTCCAGCCATATAAAGTCAAATATCCATTGCCATTCGGCGCCCAGACTCCGGCATTATAGTTTATTGTTCTAAATGGCGAGCCTGTAGTCCAGCCTTTACCAACAACGAAATTTCCGGTATTAGACCAATTAACACTGTAATTCCCGCCAGATCCATTGACAGCGTTGACTGTTCCGCCCCCATCAGTCCAATTTTGCCAGTAATCTGTGCCAGCTGCAGAGGCGGTTGCCGAAAACATGCTGATACTCATGAAAGCAGCCGTTAATCCAACTAAGAATTTCTTTTTAAACTTAAACATATGTTACCTCCTATACTATTTTTTCTGACTTTGACATGAGGCAGCACTCGTAAATATTTAACGAACGCCAACGCTTTTGATCGTTCCTTTCAATATAATAGCATGAATACATGAGTGAATATTAAGAACAATTGTAATTTAATTACAAAGACCCAAAAAACTGTATGATAAGTGGTCTTGTTCCGCCATGGCTTTTATCCTTATTTTGCAGAATCACAATTCTTGCTTCTAAACCTGATCAGGAACAGTCGAACAATTGAGTGATTTCAGTTGAAACTCTGAGGAAAAGTTTTATTTGAAAAAACTTTTTTTGAGCTGAAGCCGAAATGTCCGAAAGAATATTTGCAGACAGCGTCTCAGCTGCGCTATTATGCCATCGCCGTATTGGCAAATCCAGAGCAGAAAAACTTTCCCGTTGTCGAAGAAGCGGAATAAGAAAAAATCCCGGGCGGATGCGCCGGGATTTTCCTTTTTAATATGTATTGGCATCAATATTATTAAACACGCCGTCCACGATGCCGAGCGTCATGAGGACAATGAAGAGAACAATACCGAGAACGGACAAGCCGATCGTCACAATCAGGTAGATCCCCTGCATTTTCACGAACTTTGCATAATTCTCCAGCATATGTTCCTCTGTCAGTTCATTGAACTGCTCCGCCATCTGTCCCGCTTCATTTGCCGAGCGCATCAGAAAAATGCCGGCAATGATCTGCAAAACGCCGGGAATGGCTCCGATTAAAAAGAAAAACGCGCCCGACAGCGCCGCAAACGCACCCATAATAATAAATAAAATACCTGTCGCTTTTCCCCATTTCGAAATAGAAATAAGCGAACGATTCACTGATTCAGGTTTCAAACTTTGGCACTCCTTTACAAAAAAATACTCACTTTTCATTTATACACTATTCGGTCATTCTTTTGAATATAAAATGTGTTTTTTCATGCCGTGTCCGTTTTTATATCAGAAAATTCCCGAGAAACACCTCGGGAATTACAAAATCGGCGAAAGAAGTCTTGAAATCGATTCTTTAATGCGGATCCACAGCGAACGCTCCTGATATTCTTCATACGTATATTTTCTGGAGACGAGCAGATCTTCTTTAAATGAGGAAATGAGTTTTTTCGCAATGGTGACGTCATAAATAAAGGCGTTGACTTCAAAATTAAGTCTGAAGCTTCTGACGTCGATATTCGCCGTACCGACTGAAGCCGTCTCATCATCGACGACAATCGTTTTTGCATGAATAAAGCCGTTATCGTAAATGTAGACTGAGGCTCCGGCTTTCAAAAGATCGCCGATGTAAGATAAAGTCGCCCAGTAAACGAAAGCGTGATCCGGCTTGTTCGGAATCATGATTTTGACGTCGATGCCTGACAGACAGGCGATCCTGAGGGCATCTAAAAGACTTGAGTCAGGAATAAAGTAAGGCGTCTGAATCAGGATTGACCGTTTGGCCGTTGAGATCATCTTGATATAGCCGTTTTTAATTTGTTCCCATTCTGAGTCCGGTCCGCTCGTGACAATCTGCATCCCGACATTGCCCTTCGGCTCGCATTCCGGAAAATGATTCGGAACGTATGTGAGCGTATGATGATGGGAGGCTTGGTTCCAATCGAGGATAAACCGTGTCTGAATGGCGTGTACCGCCGTGCCTTGAAGCCTGAGGTGCGTATCGCGCCAGTAGCCGAATTTCGGATTCAGGCCGAGATACTCATCTCCGACGTTAAAGCCGCCGACATAGCCGATTTCGCCGTCAATGATGACGAGCTTGCGGTGATTCCGGTAATTGAGCCGCAAATTAATCGGACGAAGCCTGGAAGGAAAAAAGACTTCCACATGGCCGCCGGCGTCCCGCAGCGGTTTGAAGAATTTTTTTCTGAGTGATCTTGAACCGAGTTCATCATATAACACTCTGACTTTTACGCCTTCGCGTGCTTTTTTCACTAAGGCATCGCGCAATTTTTTTCCCAGTTCATCACCTTTATAAATATAGTATTGAAGGTGAATGTGATCTTTTGCGTTGGAAATGTCCTTCATTAAGCGTTTGAACTTATCGCGCCCGTCCGTCAATATCTCCACCGAATTATCCTCTGTAAAGACTGCGTGGTTGTTCATGACAAGCATATAGATGAGGTCTTTATTATCCACAGTCGCCCTGTTGTTAAATTGGAATTGCCTCGACTTCAGATCTTTCAGCTGAAACTTCAGCAGCTTTTCTATCCCGATTTTTTTACGGTCTTCCCACTGAAACAGATGCTTGCGTCTCAGGTTATGGCCGAATAACAGGTATAAAATAAACCCTAAAATGGGAATAAAAAAAAGAACCAAGAGCCAAGCCCATGAAGCGCTGGCATCGCGTCTTTCTTTGAAAATCATGATGACGGCCAAAAGTATATTTAAAACGAAAAAAAATCCGAATAAAATAAATGAAATGCTCACTTTGCAACCCCGCTATATCATATTTATCAAGACTGTGCCCATTAGTATTCCGACAAGTGCAGCAATCTGATTCCCATTTCAAATTATAACATTGACATTTTGAAAGAATAAAGAGCCGGAATCAAAGATGAATGCAGTTTTCTTTCAAAGAAAGTTCCGGGTGCGGTAAAATATGCATATATGAAAAAGAAGACAAAAATGACAGCAAAGGGGAGAGGGCATGAAGCTGGAGCATGCGGAACAATTGCCGGGATTCATAAAAAAAGAAATTCAGAAAATACAAATCGCCATCGCGCCGCTGATGAAAAAAAGCATCATTTACCGTTTTCTTGCTTTCCCGCTCGCCGCTTTTAGTCTGTTTCATCTGGCATCGCTTTTGATTCAGGCCCCTTCCGGGAGAGGAGCTCTCGTATCGGCCGGCATTTTTGCCCTCCTTGCGGCTCTGGGTCTTGCGTTTTTTAAGGAAGCCGGCTATCAGCGGAAACAGGTGCAAAAAACGATCCGCCTTTATATGCTGAACAGAATCAGAAAAAGCGACATTCTGTCCGAGGAACGGAAAAGCGCCTATACCCGGCTGATTGCCGAGGAGCCGTCTGCGATGAAGAGCTTTATTGAATTTTTAACGGAAGAAGACCGGAAAAAAGAAATGCTTTATTAAAAAAGAGCTGACACGCGATCAGCTCTTTTTGTCATTCAAACACCGGGTCGTTCTCATAGTAATATGAATCAGGCGTGTCATACGTATCAGTGCTGTGATAAGCGATAATTCCGATGACAGCGAAGATGACGACTAAAATAAAAGCGAGAATGCCCAATACCACACTGGATGCCGCGTAAAAAAACTGCATTTTGATAGATGACGCGTAATGTGCAAGCATATTTTCTTCCGCGTTTTCTTCTAGTCCTTCCTGAAGGGCGGCAGCCGCTTTTGCCGAGCGCATCAGCATGACGCCGGAAATGATGAGCAGAACCCCCGGAATGGCTCCGAGCAGCGTCACAATGGCTGACAGAGCGGAAAGAGAGCCCGTGATGATCAGAAACACGGCGGTGATCTTTCCCCATTTGGCGATGTCGGCAAGGGAACGGGCTTTTTTATTGAGCGGCTGGTTTTCGTCTTTGTCTTTATCGATGGTGATCATGACAGTTCTCTCCCTAAAATGTTCAAGTCATATCGTTTTCCGTCCATTTCGGCGATACCCGGGAATACGCCCCATTCGGTAAAACCGAATTTTTCAAACAGCTTAATGCTCGGCACATTATGTCCGAAGATAAAAGCCATCAGGCTGCGGATGCCGATTGCCGGAGCGAGTGCCAGGGCTTCTTTCAGCAGAAAGCTTCCTGCTCCTTTGCCGCGGCAATCCTGATGCAGATAGATGCTGATTTCCGCCGTTTTGTCATAGGCAGGACGGCCGTAAAACGTTTCAAAGCTGATCCAGGCCGCCACTTTGCCGGTCTCATCTTCCGCGACCATCAGCGGGCGCCGGTCCGTGTGCCGCAAAAACCAATCCATCCGGTCTGCGGGCGTCACTTCTTCCGTATCAGCCGTTACCATCCGTGAGGCAATCGTCGAGTTGTATATGGCCACCACCGCATCTAAATCCTCCAATACGGCTTTGCGCAGGGTCAAATTCATATTCCGGGATCTCCCTTCACATTTTATTACATAATCAAGTGCAATCTGCACATACTATTTCCAAAAAAGTTTTTTATGGATGTGTATATATTTTCAGAAAAGTGTTCAGAATGTTGCTGAGGTGATGAACAAATGAGAGAGGAAGAAAAGAAAACTTCTCAAGTCAAAAAACTTCAGCGGTTTTTTCGCAAACGCTGGATATTCCCTGCAATCTACTTAGTCAGTGCGGCCGTCATTTTAACAGCTGTCCTTTGGTATCAATCCGTTTCGAATGATGTGAAGGACAATCTGACGAACAACGGCGGAAACTCCGCGTATGACAGCGGCAAAGACGATGCCGTCGAAGTAGGCAAGTCAATGGAAAACGTCGCAATGCCGGCTGCTCATTCTGAAAATGTTTCTGTTGTGAAAAAGTTTTATGAAACTGATGCCGCAAAAAAAGAGAAAGAAGCAGCACTTGTTAACTATAATAACACGTACAGCCTCAGTAAAGGAATTGACTTAGCTGAGAAAGACGGAAAATCATTTGATGTTTCTGCTTCTCTGAGCGGTACGGTTGTTAAAGCTGCTAAAGACCCGGTACTGGGATATGTGGTTGAAATTGAACACTCAGACGGCCTGTCTACTGTCTATCAGTCTTTATCTGAAGTCAGCGTCGATCAGGGCGACAAAGTAAAGCAGAACCAGGTCATCGGTAAATCCGGAAAAAACCTTTACAGTGAAGAAAGCGGAAATCACGTGCACTTTGAAATCCGCAAGGACGGCGTAGCGATGAACCCGCTCAATTTTATGGACAAGCCGGTAACATCTATTGAAAAAGCGGCGGCTGAAGAGAAAAACGCTGTGACAGAAGAAACGGAAGGGTCAATTCAGCAGTCTTCCGAGAAAAAAGATGTGACGCCTAAAAAAGAAACCGAAGAAAAACCAGGTGACAAAGAGGACGGCACAAAAGACAAGACAGATGGTAAAGATGACGGCTCAATGAAAGATTCGGGCAAGTAATCTTGATCCCAAAGCGCCTATCAGCTCTGATAGGCGCTTTTCATATTGCCGCATGTGCCTTTATACTAGTAGAAAACGAAGGAGATGCTGAATGAATAAATGTCTGGCGGCCGGGTGGCTCGTCTTTGTTTTCGTTTCGGCTTTGACGGAAAGCTTTCACGATATGATTGTGTCGCAGACGGTGTCCTTCCGTTTCACGCCGCATCCGGATGTGTCCGGTTTCTTTGTGTTCGATATGGCGGAGCTCGCCATACCGGAAGCGGCGATTCAAAAGCTCGGGCACGCGTTTTCATTTTTTGTGCTCGCCTATTTGTTTTTCAGGGAGCGCAGGCGCATGAAGAGGGCGGTGCTGTATGCATTGGCCGCCGCTTTCCTGACAGAAATCGTCCAGCTCTTTTTCGGCAGAAACGGATGCCTCCGCGATGTGCTGATTGACAGTCTCGGCATTGCCGCATTCTGTGCTTTACAAAGGAAAAAGCACACAGCCAAACATACAAAAACCGGCAGTCTGTGACAGACGCCGGCTTTTTTTTTTATATATTATGGTTTGTCGATTTGCTTTTATGAACGATACTTTCATAGATTCGCACGATCAGATCGACAATCGGACGAAGCACATTTGAAAATCTGAACAGCAGGAATCCGACAATGAGGGAAACGATAATGCTTCCGAGCACATCGATCGGATAATGGTGGCCGACCCAAATTCTTGAGAAGCCGGTCAAAAGGCCGAAAATCACAAGCGGCCAGCCGAGTTTTTTGTTGCGGAACAGAATCGCAATTGAAATCGCCAAAGCGCCTGTCGTATGGTCACTCGGAAATGAAGCATCCGCGGCATGGGGGATCAGCGTATGAACCGTATGCTCGACAAAGGGGCGCGGCTCGACATAGACTTTCGTGATGAGGTAGTTGATGATAAGCGCTGCAACACCCGTGAAGCCCGCGTACAGGGCGTTTTGTCTGCCTTTTGTGCTTCCGAACAGCCACATGGCAAGCAGGAAAAGGGCGTAGGCGTAAATGGCGTATTCCGTAATAAATACCATGATAGAGTCGAGAATGGCACTATGGTGCGACAAACCATTGATCGCTTTAAATAGTTCGTAATTCACAAATATCACCTTTTATCTTTATTTTATATGAACAGTGTAATGCTTTTTTCTATGAGACACAATTGGTATTAAAAATAATCATAAAAAAGTAAACAGAATGAAACGTGACTGTATTACTGTGCGTCAAGTATGCGGGAAAAGAATAGCCGAAGGAGTTTTGTCCGTTGCTGAAACGTTTGAAAAACGCCGATCTGCCGCTTGTGTTTGTCATTATGCTGCTTTGCGGATTCGGCTTGTTAATGGTGTACAGCGCCAGTGATGTGATGGGGTCTCAGCGGTATGGAGATCCATCCTATTTCTTCCATAAACAAAGTACCTCTTTACTGATCGGATTATGCTTATTTCTATTTGCCGCCTGTCTGCCGTATAAGCGGTATGCGCGGCTTGTACCGCTGTTTGTGGTCGGTTCGCTGGTATTGCTGCTGCTCGTATTGATACCGGGAATCGGGCTGGAGCGGAATTTTTCCCGCAGGTGGCTGGGAGCGGGCCCGCTTGTCGTACAGCCGTCTGAATTGGCTAAGATCGCGATGATTTTGTATTTCGCTTCGATTTATACGAAAAAGCAGCCGTACATTCATCAATTTGTGAAAGGGGTTCTGCCGCCTTTAGTGATTTTGGGAACTGCTTTTCTGCTGACATTGGCGGAGCCTGATTTAGGGACGGCTTCCTTAATCCTGGCGGCGTGCGGGTCGATTTTATTATGTGCCGGCTTGAAAAAGCGCCATCTGTTCGTGCTCGGCGCGACGGCGGTGTCCGGGGTTGTTTATCTCGCATTTTCGGCTTCCTATCGTGTGAAGCGCCTCGTTTCCTTTACCAATCCGTTTGGTGACGCGAACGGGGACGGCTATCAGCTGATTCAATCCTATTTTGCTATTTCCGGAGGCGGGTTTTTCGGAAGAGGGCTTGGAAACAGTGTTGAAAAAATGAACTATCTGCCTGAGGCGCATACCGATTTCATTATGGCCGTGATCAGCGAAGAACTGGGGATATTCGGTGTTCTGATCGTTTTGGGATTATATTTTGCGTTAATGCTTCTCGGCGTAAAAACGGCCGTGCGGGCTGATGACCCGTTCGGGAAGCTTCTTGCCATCGGAATTACGTTTCAATTAATGTTTCAGGTTGTATTGAATTTGGGAGCGATGAGCGGACTTCTCCCGGTTACGGGTGTGCCGCTTCCGTTTATCAGCTACGGCGGTTCTTCATTAATTATGACGCTGTTTTTGTGCGGCATACTGGTCAATATCAGTACATATGCGAAAAAACAACCCGTACGGCATAAGCGGCCTGTCCCGCATGAAAAAAAGGTTTCTTCTTTTTAATGAAGCTGAAAAAACGCCCGGGACATTTCTGTCTCCGGGCGTTCTGCCTGTTTATAAAGCTCCTGGTCCTTCTTCTCCGGTGCGGATATTAATCGTGTTTCCGATTTCATAGACGAATATTTTGCCGTCTCCGGGCTCTCCCGTTTTCAGCACTTTTTTCGCCGTTTCCACGACTTGATCAACGGGGACCTTGCTGACAACGATTTCCACTTTCAGCCGTTCATACACATTGCTTTCAATTTTGACTCCGCGGTACAGTTCGGTGTGGGCTTTTTGAAGGCCGCAGCCGTGTACGTTGGAGAAGGTCAGCGATGTGACTCCGATTTTACCGAGTTCCTGTTTCAATGTTTCAAACTTAGCCGGACGCGTAACGATTTCTACCTTGAACATTTGACCGCTCATCTAAGCCACTCCTCACTTTATAAGTCCTGATATGCTTTTTCCCCGTGCATCGTTAAATCAAGCCCAAGTGACTCTTCTTCTTCACTGGCGCGAAGGGGAATGAACAGACCTACAATTTTAATGATAACGAAAGTGACAATAAATACAAATACATAGGTTGCCGCAATGGCCGCAATCTGCTTCCAGAGCAGTCCCGGATCGCCGTAAAACAGCCCGTTTGCCCCGCCGTCATTGACGGAAGTGGTGGCGAATAAACCGGTCGCGATGCCGCCCCATGTGCCGCCGATCCCATGCAGGCCGAAAGCGTCAAGCGCATCATCATAACCGAAAGTCTTTTTGAGCCAATAAACGCCCCAAAAGCAGACAAGCCCCCCGATGAAACCGATTACGATGGAAGAGAACGGCGTAACGAACCCGGCAGCCGGCGTAATGGCGACAAGCCCGGCGATAGCGCCTGATACAGCGCCCAGCATGGTCGGTTTTTTATTCAGCATCCATTCGATTAAAATCCAGCCGATAATTCCGGCTGCAGCCGCGGTGTTTGTGTTAATGAAGGCAAACATCGCGATACTGTCAAGCGTGAGGGCGCTTCCGACATTGAAGCCGAACCATCCGAACCAGATGAGCGCTCCGCCCAAGAACGTGTAAATTAAGTTGTGAGGCGAAGCCGCCGTGCCGTCCTTGCGTTTCCCGAGCACAATCGCCAGCACAAGCCCAGCGACTCCGGAAGAAATGTGGACGACGTTTCCGCCTGCGAAGTCAAGAGCGCCCATTTGGCCGATCCAGCCGCCGCCCCATACCCAGTGGGCAACGGGCGTATATACGAGGGAAGCCCACAAAAAGGAAAATACAAGAAAAGCACTGAATCTCATGCGTTCAGCAAATGCTCCGGAAATAATGGCCGTTGTCAGTACGGCAAACGTCATTTGGAACATCATGAACAAGGAATGCGGGATCGTATCACTGTAACTTCCGGGTTCAAAGCCGACCCCCTTCAGCCCGGCCCATTCAATCCCGCCAAGCCATGTATTGCCGGGGGCAAAAGCAAGTGAATATCCGTACAAAACCCAAACGACGGATACGATGGCGAGAGAAGAAAAACTATGCATCGCCGTGCTGAGCACATTTTTACTTTTTACCATTCCGCCGTAAAACAAAGCCAGCCCGGGGGTCATCAGCCACACGAGTAAAGCGCAAAAGAACATAAATACTGTATCGCCCATCTGCATGTTGTATTCCTCCGTCTCATTCAGAATGTAATTGTGATTAATTCATTATTATAGAGAAAAAAGAACGATAAAACATTTTCATGTAAGGTTATCTGACATGGTTTTTTGCGTTCATAATGCTGCTTTTTCAAATGGGTGTCGTGCGACTTTATATCCATAAAAAGAGCGCCGGAGCACGGCGGAAGAAATCCTGTCCGGGAAAGAGTAAAATAAACGGGGTGAGAAACACTAACTGCATCAGGAGGAATCATTATGACAACATCATTAAATCTGCAATTTGAAAAAACGGCTTTGGTCCTTATTGATTTACAAAAAGGCATTGTGCCGATTGATAAAAGCGGTACCGTTGTGCCGAACGCGAAAAAATTAATTGATGTGTTCCGGGAAAAAGGCGGATTTATCAGCTTTGTGAACGTGGATTTTCATGACGGAGCGGATGCGCTGAAGCCGCTGACGGATGAAGAGGCGGCGGGCCATTCGGCTCCGCCGGCGGACTGGGCTGAATTTGTGCCTGACATCGGAGTGAAAGAAAACGATTATACGGTAACAAAACGGCAGTGGGGCGCGTTTTTCGGCACGGACCTGGACCTTCAGCTCAGAAGACGGGGAATCGACACGATTGTGTTATGCGGGATTGCGACAAACATCGGTGTGGAAAGCACGGCGCGAGAAGCTTTTCAGCTCGGGTATCAGCAAGTTTTCGTAACTGACGCGATGGCGACATTCAGCGATGAACAGCACGAAGCGACACTCAAGTTTATCTTCCCGAAAATCGGCAGAAGCCGGACGACGGAAGAATTTATCGCACAGACAAAATGACAATCTCCAAAAAAAGCCGCGTCCTGTTCTTGACGGCCGTGGCTTCGGGGACGATGCTGAACCCATTGAACTCGTCGATGATTTCTCTTGCGCTTCACAGTATTCAGCATGAATTTCACCTGTCGTTTACAACGGTGTCCTGGCTGATATCGTCCTTTTATCTGGCCAGCGCGGTGGCGCAGCCTGTTACCGGGAAGCTCGGTGATATGCTCGGCAGGAAGAAGCTGTTTTTGATCGGGCTTCTGCTTGTTGCCGTCTCGGCGGTCGGCGCGCCGTTTGCGCCGACTTTTATGACTTTGCTGATCATGCGTCTTTTTCAATCGATCGGAAGCAGCGCGATATATCCGTCCGGCGTCGGATTGATCCGTTCCAATATACAGGAGAAGCAGGCTTCGGCGCTGGCCGTCCTGTCAATCTTTGCATCAGCCATGACGGCGCTCGGTCCGACTCTCGGCGGTTTTCTGATCGTTTGGGGAGGGTGGCCGGCAATCTTTTTCGTCAATCTGCCGTTTATCATTCTCAGCTTTTTTCTCGGAATGTATATGTTTCCGAAAGATGAAAAACGCGAGATCGGCGGCTTGAAAGGCGTGCTCCGCCAGCTTGATACGATCGGGATACTCCTGTTTGCCGGAGCGATTATCCTTCTTTTGTCGTTTTTATTGTCCTTCAGTACGAAGCCTCACTATACAGAAGGCGTATTCGGGCTTTTGTTTGTCGGGCTGTTTATCTGGCGCGAGCTGAAAACAGAGAAGCCGTTTATTGATGTCAGGCTGTTTAAAACGCATCGGAAACTATCGTCGGTGTATATTCAATTTATTTTGCTGAATATATTCTTTTACTGCATCTTTTTCGGGCTTCCGAGCTATTTTCAGGATGAAATGCATTTGTCCGTTCAGACAAGCGGGTTGATTATGCTGTTTATGTCGGGCATGAGTATTCTGGTGTCGCCTCTGACCGGAAAATGGATAGATAAGAAAGGGCTTCTTCAGCCGATTGTTGCCGGAACCTGCCTGACCGCGATCGGGGCGGTGCTGTTAACGTTTTTCTTTCTTCAGGCGCCCATGATAGGAAAAGGGCTGATCCTGTCCGTGCTGGGTGTCGGCTACGGCTTCGGAAATGTCACGTTTCAGGCGGCCATGCTGACTACGAGCCCCGCCGACATGGTCGGAACAACGTCCGGCCTGTTTCAGACCTGCCGGTATCTCGGTTCGATTTTGTCTTCTGTCATTTTGGGCATTCTTTTCGGAAAAGAAATTACCGCCGGCCATTTTCATATGCTTGGGACGATTCTTATCGTTGTCGGCGCTGTAAGCCTTTTGATGGCGTTCCGGTTTTCGGTTCTCCTCAAAAAAGCCTCTTAACAGGCGCAACAAAAAGAGATGGGCTCTCCCCGTCTCTTTTTTTGTGTAATGTGCTCAAAAATCAAAACGATTATTGTCGACAGCGACCAATGTTATTTACGGAATTTTCAGTTATATTTTTTCACATGTGATGTAAGGAAAACGCACATGCGGGAGGGAGAAAATGAAAAAAACAACGAGTGATCGGCTAAGCAACAAAGATTTACTGCCTTTAGAAGACGGCGAACGGACATGGAAAGCGGTGAATTTTGCATCCATCTGGATGGGTTGTATTCATAATATCCCGACCTACGCGACTGTGGGCGGGCTCATTGCGATCGGTCTTTCTCCGTGGCAGGTGCTCGCCATTATCGTGACGGCGTCACTCATTTTGTTCGCCGCTTTGGCCTTGAACGGCCATGCCGGAACGAAATACGGACTGCCTTTTCCGGTCATTATCAGGGCTTCTTACGGAATATACGGCGCTAACATTCCGGCGCTTCTCAGGGCGTTTACAGCCATCATGTGGCTCGGAATTCAAACATTTGCCGGGAGCACGGCTTTGCACATTCTGCTTTTGAACATATGGCCGGGCTGGGGGAGTCTCGGCGGAGATTGGAATATACTCGGGCTTCATCTGCCGGGTTTTCTGTCGTTCATTTTCTTTTGGGGCATTCATCTGCTTGTGCTGCGGCACGGCATGGAATCAATCAAAAAATTTGAAGTGTGGGCGGGCCCGCTTGTTTATCTCGTCTTCGGCGGCATGGTCTGGTGGGCGATAGATATTGCCGGCGGGCTCGGACCGATTTACTCACAGCCGGGAAAGTTCCACACCTTTTCTGAAGCGTTTTGGCCGTTTGCCGCCGGAGTGACGGGCATTATCGGAATATGGGCGACGCTGATCCTGAATATCCCTGACTTCACCCGGTTCGCCGCGTCGCAAAAAGAACAGATTCGCGGCCAGTTTTACGGGCTGCCGGGAACGTTTGCGCTGTTCGCGTTTGCAAGCATCACGGTGACATCAGGATCACAAGTAGCATTCGGAGAACCGATTTGGGATGTGGTGGAGATTTTGGCCCGGTTTGATAATCCTTTCGTTATCGCTCTTTCGGTCATCACACTTTGCATCGCCGCCGTCTCGGTTAACGTGGCGGCAAACATCGTGTCACCGGCCTATGACTTGGCGAATGTCCTGCCGAAGTATATTACATTCAGGAGGGGAGGGTATTTGGCCGCCGTTTTGGCTCTGTTCACAATACCGTGGAAGCTGATGGAGAGCGCCACGAATGTTTATGCGTTTCTCGGGCTCATCGGCGGGATGCTCGGACCGGTGGCCGGGGTGATGATGGCTGATTATTTTATCATCAGAAAAAGGCAGCTCTCAGTTGAAGACCTTTATTCGGAAACCGGACAGTACACTTATTACAAAGGCTATAATTACCGGGCCTTTGCCGCGACTTTTCTCGGCGCGTTTATTTCTTTAATCGGGATGTACGTCCCGGCGTTCGCCGGCATCTATGATATCTCCTGGTTTGCGGGTGTCATTTTGTCATGTCTCGGTTATACGGCGCTTATGTATATTCATCCTCCTTATGTAAAAGCGGAGGGACGAATCGTGCGGGAAAGAGCGGCCGAATAAAAAAAGCCGGGGGCTGCCCCCGGCTTTTTGTCATATCAGTCTGCGATTGAAACGTTTCCGTCCGCTTCAAGCGGCGTTCTTTTTTTCTGGCTCCAGCCATACAGGAGCAAAGCAATCAGGACGAACAGCCCCGCTGCCAGATAAATCGAATGGAATCCGGCCGAAGCGACGAAGAGGCCGAATACATAGGATCCGCCGGCAATCCCGCTGTCAAAGAAAGTGAAGAAGGTAGCCGTCGCAAAGCCTGAACGGTGTCCGGGCGAGTTCTGAATCGCCAGCGTCTGCATACAAGGTACGATAGATCCGTATCCGAGACCGATTACGGCACCGGACAAGAGAAGCATGAGGGCGCTGTTTGTCATCGCCAGCATGCAAAGCCCCGCGGAGAACACGATAATCGACGGATAGATGACGATTCCCGGCCCCACTCTGTCAAACAGCTTTCCTGTGAAAGGACGGGCGGCCATCATCGTCACTGCGAAACAGACGAAGAAATAGCCGCTGACATCTAACAGGTGGATCGTCTTTGCATAAACGGATAAATATGAAGTCACACTTGAATAACAGAAAGAAATGGACAACCCGACAATCGCGATTTTAAGCGCGCCTTTTTCAAACATGTCGGAGAAAGAAAAACGGAAGACAGTCGTTCCGCTGTTGTTTTGATCCGGCACACGAATCATAAAAGCAATCAGCAAGCCTAAAGAAACAAATACGGCAAAAATCGTAAAGAAAACCGGGAACGAAATGACTTTCACGAGACTCAGCCCGAGAAAAGGACCGATCGCCATGGCAAGGTTCATAGACATCGCAAAATAACCGAGCCCCTCGCCGCGCCGCTTGGCGGGAATAATGTCAGCGGCAATTGCGCCCGTGACCGTCGTTAAAATGCTGAACCAGATGCCTTGGAAAAAACGCAGTCCGAGCAGCAGATAGAAATTGTGTAGCGGCAAATACAGATAAGAAGACAGGGCGAACAGCGCCAAGGATACAATCGTCATTCTTTTCTTGCCGAACCGTTCAATAATCGCCCCTGAAAAAGGACGGGTGATAATAGCAGATAACAGGAACAGGCTGATCAAAAGCCCTCCTTGCGATTCACTGCCGCCAAGCTCCTGAATCATATAGATAGGCAGCACGGCCAAAAATGTATAAAAGAACACAAAGACAAATAAATTCACGAGTACGACCATAATAAAATCTTTGGTCCAGATCGAGTCAGATTTACTCAAAAGTACAGCACTTCCCTTTCTTTTCTATTTCGTTAAAAACACATTCAGAAACTCAGAAAAAGCTTCCTTATCTCCATCTTGGAAATCCGCAAGCATGTCTTCCTCGAACTTCAGCATCTCTTGATTGATGCTGTCGTATTTCAATTCAGCTTCCTTCGTCAGGACGACGAGCTTTTCCCGCTTGTCTTCTCCCTGTTCCCGCTGAATCCAGCCGTTTTCTTCAAGGCGTTTGATCGTTCTGGTAACGGTCGGCGCCTCTACGTTCAGGTAGGACCAGATTTCTTTTTGGGTCATCGGTCCGATCGTTTTTAAGCAATATAGGATTGACCATTGAGAGGAGTACAGGCCGAATGGTTCCAGCCGTTCATTGGCTTTCTTCGTAATCAGGCGGGCGCATTGATTGATTTGGTGAATGAGGCGTCTGTTGACGTGGATCATTTCCGTTCTCCTTTTCAAAAAACTTACCTAAGTAACTAATTGTGCTGTTTCATTCTACAGCAGGATCGCGCGGATGTAAACCCCCCGATCAAAAAGCAGAAAATTATGACCCGCCCCTTGTCCTTATTGAGTTTTTAGCATATTCCCAATTCATTGCTAATACACTGTTACAAACCTATCAAAGAGAGTGTTTGAGGTGAGGGATCGTGGGCATATTTCTAAAACTTTCTTATATAATCGGACAACGAAGAAGCTGCATCATCAGTGAATCTGTTACAGAATACGGATCTCATTTCACACTTCTCACATCCAACTGGGGAGGTCGAGTGGTGTGCACGATTACATCAAAGAGCGAACAATCAAGATTGGCAAGTATATCGTGGAGACGAAAAAAACCGTTCGTGTCATTGCGAAAGAGTTTGGTGTTTCCAAAAGTACCGTACACAAAGATCTGACAGAGCGCCTGCCTGAAATCAATCCTGACTTGGCGAATGAAGTAAAAGAAATACTCGATTATCATAAATCCATCAGACATTTAAGAGGGGGAGAGGCGACGAAACTAAAGTACAAGAAGGATGAAATTCTTGAAGGGGAGCCCGTTCAGCAGCCGTAGCGCCTGACGTCTGCCGGGCCCTTTTTTCTCCTCCCGGGCGGTTTCGCGAATATCCGCAAAATTTTGTCAAGAACTTATATCGTTCAGCAGCTTTTTTTTGATAAATTATGATAATATATATAATTAGGGCACAATGTGGATATTTTACTGTGAAACAGATATCAAGGAGGATATAAATAGATGTTTGCAAGGGATATTGGAATTGACCTCGGTACTGCAAATGTACTGATCCATGTAAAAGGAAAAGGAATTGTTCTGAATGAGCCTTCCGTTGTGGCACTTGATAAAAACAGCGGCAAAGTGCTGGCTGTCGGTGAAGAAGCCAGACGAATGGTTGGACGTACACCTGGGAATATTGTTGCGATCCGTCCGCTGAAAGACGGCGTAATCGCAGACTTCGAAGTAACAGAAGCCATGCTGAAACATTTCATTAATAAGCTGAATGTAAAAGGACTTTTCTCAAAACCGCGCATGCTGATCTGCTGCCCGACGAATATTACATCCGTTGAGCAAAAAGCGATTAAAGAAGCAGCTGAAAAAAGCGGCGGAAAGCATGTGTACCTTGAAGAAGAACCAAAAGTTGCCGCTATCGGCGCGGGTATGGAAATCTTCCAGCCGAGCGGTAACATGGTTGTTGACATCGGAGGCGGTACGACAGATATCGCAGTTATTTCTATGGGCGATATTGTCACCTCCTCTTCTATTAAGATGGCTGGGGACAAGTTTGACATGGAAATCTTAAATTATATCAAACGCGAGTATAAGCTGCTGATCGGTGAACGTACCGCTGAAGATATTAAGGTGAAGGTCGCAACGGTTTTCCCAGACGCACGTCATGAAGAAATCACCATCCGCGGCCGTGACATGGTTTCCGGTCTGCCGAGAACGATTACAGTAAACAGCAAAGAAGTAGAAGAAGCCCTTCGTGAATCAGTTGCCGTCATTGTGCAGGCCGCCAAGCAGGTTCTTGAAAGAACACCGCCTGAATTGTCCGCTGACATCATCGACCGCGGCGTTATCATTACCGGCGGGGGAGCGCTGTTAAACGGGCTTGATCAGCTTCTTGCCGAAGAGCTGAGGGTGCCTGTTCTTGTTGCTGAGAACCCGATGGATTGTGTTGCGGTCGGAACCGGCGTCATGCTGGATAACATGGACAAGCTTCCAAAACGCAAACTGAGCTGATGATAAAACCTCATTCTGAAAAAGAATGGGGTTTTTTTCTGTCAAACCCTTCACGAACGGGAATGTAAATCCGATAATAAGAAAAATGCTGATTTTCATTATAGAACAAATGTTCCGGTGAGGCAACTGGAAATAATGCTATTTCAGAGGTGGAAGACTTGTTAAAAGGATTATATACCGCAACGTCCGCAATGATTACACAGCAGAGAAGAACGGAAATGCTGTCAAATAACATCGCAAACGCGAATACATCAGGGTACAAAGAGGATCAAGGTTCAATCCGCGCCTTTCCCGAGATGCTTCTGAGCCGAATAGAAGGCGATAAAAAAACGAAAATCGGTTCCGTCAACACAGGCGTATACATGCAGGAGCTGAAACCGTTGTTTACGCAGGGAAGCCTGAAAACGACCGATCAGCCGACGGATATCGCGCTGATGGAGAATCAGGTTCCCAAGAATGCCGAAACGAATGAAAACGCCGAGCTGTTTTATCCCGTGCAGACCGCAGGCGGCGTCCGCTATTCAAAAAGCAGCACTTTCTCATTAAATGAAAACAATCAGCTTACGATAAACGGAAACCTTGTGTTATCAACAAACGGACAGCCGATTACAGTCGACAATGAAAAATTCACCGTATCAGAAAACGGAACGGTCACGACAAACGGCCGGCCGGCGGGGCAGATTGATATCAGAATGGAAGAAGACGTGCGCAATCTGAAACGGGACGGCAATGACCTATACAGCACGGCCGACGGCTCTGAACTGCCGAGCGCGGCGGCGAATCCCCAAGTCTCGTATTCATTAAAGCAAGGCGTCTCGGAGCTTTCGAACGTGGACGTGACGAGCACGTATACAGAAATGACGGAAGCATACAGATCATTTGAAGCCAATCAAAAAGTCATTCAGGCTTACGATAAAAGCATGGATAAAGCCGCAAATGAAATCGGCAAAGTGTAACAAAATGGGGGACATTCAATTATGATGCTCAGATCAATGCTGACGGCTTCAACAGCCTTACATCAGCTTCAGCAGCAGATGGATACAGTCAGCAGCAACCTTTCAAACAGTGATACGACAGGCTATAAAGCGAGGGACTCCCGCTTTTCCGAGCTGATCAGACAGCAGTATGACCATATAGATGACAAAAAGGAAAATTCGCCGAACATGCGGAAAACGCCGCCCGGCCTGCGTCTCGGCGCCGGAACGGTCATGACTCCGCAGCTGGACTCAGGGCAGGGAAGCATCAAAAAAACCGACCGTGACCTTGATATCGCGTTCACATCACCTTATCAATATCTTCAGGCAGAAGCGGACGGACGGCGGGTGTATACAAGGGACGGCTCACTTTCCCTCAAGCCGGCCGGCGGAAATGACCGGCTGCTTCAGCTAATGACAGCGGGAGGCAATCCCATTCTCGATGAGAACGGTCAGCCCATACAAATTGACAGTTCGCTGACTCAGCTGAAAATCAGCAAAACCGGAACGCTGACGGCTTCAGACCAGGCGGGAACCCGTTCGCAGACGTTTAATCTCGGCATCGTCAATGTCAATAATCCGCAGGCGCTTCATGCGGAAGGGGATAATCTGTTTTCCGTGAACGGCGCGGGGGCTTCAGCGATTGAAGAGCTTACCGGCGCAAACCGGCAGGCAATCGGCATGGAGCAGGGCGCGCTTGAAGGTTCAAATGTCGATATGTCAAAAGAAATGACCGGCTTAATCGTGTCTCAGCGTTCCTATCAGCTGAACAGCCGCACGATTACATTGGGAGACCAAATGCTGGGCTTAATCAACTCAGTCAGATAAAAGAAGGGGCGTTTTGATCAGCCGCGCATGATAAAAAATGCGGCTTTCTCAAAATCGCCCTTTTTTTTGTAGTAATCAGTAATATCCTGAAGCAGCACTTCCAAATCCACCCACGCTTCAATTTTCTGCAGCTCCAGCACGAGCTTCTGCAATCGGTCGTACGGGTCCTCCTGAGCGGTGTACAGTATGTTGAGCGCGGTCAGCTTCAATTTCATAATCTTGTTCTGCACTTTTTCAGATATGTATAAACCTTTCTGCAGCACGGTTTGTCCTTCGGCGGCAGAGCCGGTTTTAAAAAGTGCTCTGACCGCTTCGTACACACAATGCAGGTAGGAAACGGGAGACTCTTTCTCGAAACGCTGATTGCCCAATACCTTTTTGTAAAAAGGGAGGGCCTCTTTATCTTTTTTCTGGGCGGTCTTTAAAAAACCAAAATTATAATAGGCGTGGCACAGCAGGTTATTGTCATTGATCCGGTCCGTTATCTTTATGGATTCATTGAAGAGCTGTTCTGCGTCGTCATAGCGTGCCTCGTCTATATAATTCACGGCGAGAAGCAGCCGGCAGCTGAGCGTTTTTTTGATGTAGCCGGCTTCATCTTGATAGATTTCCAGCGCTTTATTGACATATTGAATGGAGAGCGCAGGCGACTTCATCATGTAATATGCACCCGCTGTTTTATAATAAAATTCAGCGGCTTCGAAACGGTCCTGAATGGCCGGCAGGTACTGTTCAGCTTCTTTAAAGCGGCAGACAGCACGGTTCGGAGCGCCATTCACCATATGGAATAACCCTTTGAAAAAATAGAAATAATAAGTTAATTCATGATCCATCTCATCTTTGCGCCGCTTCAGCTCGCAGAACAGCTTATTCAGACCGTCTTTTTTCTCAAACAGCAGCTGAAACCGTGCGAAAAACAGCTGATATCTGAGTTTGAGCTTTGCATTCTTTTGTAATTTGGGGAGATGCTGATTGATTTGTTCGTGAAGGGAACGGGCTAGATCGAATTGGCGTTTTCCCATGGCGTCATACCACTCATTCAGCATCACCAGCGTACGTTTTTCAGTAAACTTAGCAATCATCTTCCAACCTCTTTGCATAGGGTAAAAATCTTTATTTATCATAACACATTAATGGACGAGGCTCATTGCCAGCTGGTTACAGTTTACAGCGCGGTTGAAAAAGAAATTGATTCATAATATACTTCCAAATGTACAGATTGGTTGCCACATATGCCTTCTATACATACTATTGTCGATGAAGGAGATGTCAAGAGAATGCTTGATACTCAGCAAATTAAAGAAATTATTCCCCATCGCTATCCGTTTCTTCTGGTAGACAGAATTACGGAAGTCGAAGAAGGAAAACGGGCGGCGGGATATAAAAATGTGACGGCGAATGAAGATTTTTTCAACGGCCATTTTCCTGAATACCCTGTTATGCCGGGCGTATTAATCGTAGAGGCTTTGGCGCAGGTCGGAGCGGTTGCGATGCTGATTAAAGAAGAAAACCGGGGCAGACTCGCATTTTTTGCGGGGATTGATAACTGCCGTTTCAAAAAGCAGGTAAAACCGGGTGACAAGCTGGAGCTTGAGGTTGATATTACCCGCGCGCGCGGTACGATCGGACGCGGCAAAGGCGTTGCCAAAGTTGACGGCGAGCTCGTGTGTGAAGCTGAATTAACCTTTGCGCTCGGAGAATAAAAGCAAACAAATGGGCTTATAAAAAGCCCATTTTGTATAGAAAGGGGTGAATGTGATGTGGTCAGAATTTAAAAGCTTTGCGATGCGGGGCAATATCATGGATCTGGCTATCGGTGTCGTCATCGGCGGCGCTTTCGGCAAAATCGTGACGTCGCTCGTTGAAGACATCATCATGCCGCTGGTCGGCCTGCTTCTTGGCGGTCTTGACTTTTCAGGGCTGGCCGTGACATTCGGCGATGCTCATATCAAGTACGGAAGCTTCATTCAAACGATTGTGAA
Organism: Bacillus sp. FSL R5-0443; assembly: GCF_038608285.1. Taxonomy (NCBI): domain Bacteria; kingdom Bacillati; phylum Bacillota; class Bacilli; order Caryophanales; family Bacillaceae; genus Bacillus; species Bacillus sp. FSL R5-0443. The sequence goes on along the minus strand of NZ_CP152013.1, from coordinate 3,760,372 downwards.
CTTCTTCATTATTTCATTTTCTATTTTTATCGTGATCCGCACAATAGGCAAGCTGAGACGTAAAAAAGAAGCAGAAGAAGAGGCTGAAGAAGCCGAGGAAACAGATCAGCAGACAGAACTGCTGACTGAAATCAGAGATCTGCTGAAACAGCGGGCTCCTCACAATGACTAGGGCACAAAAAAAGGCTGGATGATTAACGTCCGGCCTTTTTCATATGATTATAATTTTTGTTTAAACGCTTCAATCAGCCGGCTGCCCGAGTAGCCTTCTTTCACGAGCGACTCCAGAATGCTTTCTGATCCGGGGTGGTTTCTAGACACCATTTGACCGTAAATTAAAACTTGTATACTTCTTTCCAGCTCGACGATATTTTTGATGCTTCCCGTCAGCTGGGCGGGGCGGTTGCTTTTTTTCGTAATCGTTACAAACACCTTCGCTTCTTTCTGGCTTTTCATCAGCATGTCAAAAAAAGACAAGTGTTCGGCCGGGACCAGTGCTTCAATTAACCAATGATTTTCTCCGTCCTCTTTATTGATAATCAATCCGTCTAAAAGGGGAAACTGCTCAATTGGCTGATCGTCTTTATCTAAACGTTCCACATTCAGATCAACCAGTTTAAAGGTTTTCATCTCTTATTTTCACCCCTGTTGTCCATGTTTTTCGTTCATTTATTATAACACATATCATTTTTCCCGGGAAAATGCTGTAAGACATGCTTCATCATTTTTGTAGGCGGTCAACATTTAATCATTTCTATTTTTTCATTATAATGTAAAAGAATATGGTCATGGAGAGATGCTTATGAATCAATTGCGCCTGAAGGAAATCTATATAGAAGACGGTTCAAGGCGAAAAGACGATCATTCCTACTTGGTATGCAAAAAGGAAGATTGTGAGGTGCATCTTAACAGAAGGGGAAATGTCGTCTTTTTATATGAAACAAAAGACCGCATGGAACAGTATAAAATTCAGCTTTCACTGACTGATAAAAAGCTGAGTTTTTACTGGTTCGCATGGGATGGCGGAAAGTTTGTCCGCATGTTTGAGAAAGACTGGCTCAAAACGAAACTTTTCTCGCGGCTGCTCAAAAATACATATTACATAAGCGGTCAAAAACAAAAGTTTTTTTTATCAGAAAGAAAAACGAAAACATAAGAGCAGCCTGAACGAATAACGGCTTTTTCCGCTTTTTGCTTTCACGAGCCCTTGTACTACAATGAAGCCAGCCTCGAAAAAGAGAGGAGGATACGGCTTGTTTAACCACGTTATGCTTGTCGGCCGGCTGACGAAAGACCCGGAGCTCCGTTTTACATCAGCGGGCATTCCCGTCGCGCATATTACGTTGGCGGTAAACCGCAATTTTAAAAGCGCGTCGGGTGAAACCGGAACCGACTTCGTCAACTGCACCATCTGGAGAAAAAACGCTGAAAATACGGCATTGTACTGCCAAAAAGGGTCAATGGTCGGTGTAAGCGGCAGAATCCAGACGAGAAGCTATGAAAAGACAGACGGCGTAAAAGTTTATGTGACCGAGGTCATGGCTGATACCGTTCGGTTTATGGATCAAAAACGGAAAGAGCCGCTGGCTGAATAGCATTCTTTTTTCCTCGATTTCCCGCCTTTCAGCGGGCCCCGCAATACCTCCTTCCCACTCGCCAGTCGAAAGACTGGTTTTTTTGTGAGGGAGCTAAAAAATGGTTAAAAAGAAGTGATTTCGCTTATGAATGCTTAAAAACATTGAATATATTGGGATAAAAACTTATAATTACTTACAGATAAGTGACGAAAAAGGGAATGAGGACGTGTATCAAGAAGAAAGACTGATTGCGATAATGGAATATTTGAAACAGCATCGGCGGATCACCGCTGAACAGATATGTTCGCTGCTTCATATTTCAAGAGATACCGCAAGAAGGGACCTTGTAAAGCTGAAAGAGCGCGGGGCCATTATCAGAACACGGGGCGGCGCGATTCTGCCGTCGGTGAATCAGGAGGTTCCTGGCTATTCGGGCCGGCTGAAAACTGTTTCTGAAGAGAAAAACAAAATCGGCAAGCTGGCCGCATCCCTGATCCATAAAGGAGACCGGATCATCCTGGACACTTCGACAACCGTGCAGGCCTGCGCGGAGCATTTAAATGTCACCGGCTGCACTGTTATTACAAATTCGATCAATCAGGCCGATATCCTTTCCGCAAAAGAGGGAATTGATATTCACCTGCTCGGCGGAAAGCTCCAGAAGGAACATCGGTTTTTATACGGGGCTTCCGTTGTAGAAAAACTGGGGGATTATCACGCCGATAAGGTGCTGATCGGCGTTGTCGGCATCTCGGAAAACGGCCTGACGATTCCGCATGAAGAAGACGGCATGGTAAAGCGTAAAATGATCCGACAGGCTGAACAGGTGATTGCGCTGAGCGATCACTCCAAGCTTGGCCGTACGAGTTTTTACCAGTATGCAGACCTGCACGAGGTTGACCTGCTGATTACCGATCAGCTGCCTGATCAGGATTTTTGCGATCTGCTCGACCGGCACGGCGTAGAATTGCTTGTAACTGAATCTGAAGAAGAGGATGAGGACATGTGAAACTGATTGCCATAGATCTGGACGGCACACTGCTGAACAGCAGTCATCAAGTAAGCGATGAAAATGAGCGGGCTTTAAGGGAAGCCCGGCAAGCGGGAATTGAAATCGTGGTTTCCACGGGACGCGCGCATTTTGACGTGCACTTCATATTCGAACCGCTCGGCATAAAAACGTGGGTCATCAGCGCAAACGGAGCCGCCATTTATGCTCCTGACGGCAGCCTGTACCACTGTGATGCGATTGAAGAAACAAGAGCCCGCGGCATTTTGTCCTGGCTTGAAGAGAATCAATATTACTATGAGGTGTTTACAAACAAAGCCATCTATACGCCTGAAACCGGCAGGCAGCTGCTCGATATCGAAATGGACCGGGTGAAAAGCGCCAATCCGGAAACCGATCTTTCCGTTTTGGAACAGGCGGCTTCAGTGCAGTACAGCCAGTCCGGCTTTGCTTACATTCATTCATACCGTGAGCTCTTTGAGAAAGAAGAGCATCTGGATTTTTATAATATTCTCGGATTTTCGTTTGATGAGCGGAAGCTGAAAGCGGGCTGGGACCGATTCAGCGGTCATAAAGATCTCACCCTTGTCAGCTCTGCCGATCACAACTTTGAACTGGCGTCTCGAAACGCCTCTAAAGGGCAGGCGCTCAAACGGCTGGCGCAAAAGCTCGGCATTCCGATGGCTGAAACCGCCGCGGTCGGTGACAGCTTAAATGACTATTCAATGCTTCAGGCGGCCGGAAAAGGCATAGCGATGGGGAATGCGAGAGAAGATATTAAAGAGATCGCTGATGCCGTTACATTGACAAATGATCAAAACGGCGTTGCGCATATGATCAGGAATTTACTGTGAAAGGTATGGCGATACTGTTCATGACTGGCGTGACGCATTCATGGCAAATGCGGCGTAACAGTAAGGACGACATAAAAGACCGGCTCTTCTGAGAGAGCCGGCCTTTTTGCGTTTAATGTGATTGCGCCGAAGCGCTGAGGGTGAATAATTCTTCAAGCTCAGCGGATGACAGCTCGGTAATCCAATTTTCACTTTGGATAATCTGATCGTTCAGCGTTTGTTTCGTTTCGAGCATGGCATCAATTTTTTCTTCAATCGTTCCCGTCGTAATGAGTTTGTGAACGTGGACGAACCGTTCCTGGCCGATTCGGTAGGCGCGGTCGGTCGCCTGGTTTTCCACCGCCGGATTCCACCATCTGTCATAGTGAATGACATGATTGGCAGCCGTCAGGTTCAGGCCGGTTCCGCCCGCTTTCAGTGACAAAATCAGCGTCGGGTATTCTTTCTTCTGGAACCGTTCGACGAGAGAATCGCGTTCCTGCTTGGATAGGCTTCCGTTTAAAAACTGAACCGGTTCTCCGAATGTTTTTTCCAGGAGGCGCTTCATCATATTGCCCATCTGAATGTATTGGGTGAAAATGAGGCAGCTTTCCCCGTGTCCGCGGATCACCGCCATTAAATCAAGCAGCTTTTCCAGTTTGACGGATCTCCCGTTTAACAGCTCTGTCTGTTCTTCCTTCAAATAGAGCGCAGGATGGTCGCATATTTGCTTCAAGCGGCCGAGCATGCTCAGAATCAGCGCTTTCCGCTGCATCCCGGTCAGAGAAGCCATATGTTCAAATGTATCTTTGACAAGCTGTTCATAAAGGGATGCCTGTTCGGCTGAGAGCGGGATAAACTCTTTTTGTTCCAGCTTGTCAGGAAGATTAAGCGCCACTTCTTCATCCCGTTTTGTCCGGCGCAGTAAAAACGGCCGGATTAACTGCTGAAGCTGGTTGATTCTTTTTTCGTCACGGTCTTTTTCAATCGGCAGCACATAGCGTTTATGAAAGCCGGTCAGACTGCCGAGATAGCCTTTGTTCATAAAATCAAAGATCGACCAAAGCTCTGTCAGGCGGTTTTCCATCGGTGTTCCGCTCAGCGCGATATGATGGACGCCTTTCAGCTTTCTGATCGCGCGGGATTGCTTCGTATGCGCGTTTTTAATATTTTGCGCTTCATCAAGGCAGATGGTGCTCCATGTCACGGAAGAAAGCTCTTCCTGATCGGCGTGCGACAGGCCGTAAGAAGTAAGAACGACATCCGCGTCCTGATAGGCCGGGACAAATGCTTCCCCCTTCGGCCGGCGGGGGCCGTAATGAAGCACGGCCTTCAGCTGCGGCGCGAAGGTCTGGAGCTCACGCTGCCAGTTGCCGAGCACAGATGTCGGCGCAATGATTAAGGCAGGCGCTTTTTGCCGGCCGCTTTCCTTCACATGGAGAAAATAAGCGATCATCTGAATCGTCTTTCCAAGTCCCATGTCATCTGCGAGACAGGCGCCGAAGCCGTTTTCCCGTAAAAACAGAAGCCAGTTCATGCCATACATCTGATAAGGGCGGAGCTGGCCCTGAAACGCGGCGCTGACTTCATGCTCCGGCAGATCCCGGGCTTCCGTCAGTTTGCGGATCAGGCTTCTGAGCTGCTTTGATAATTCGATCTTGATCCCGGCAAATGCCGATGAGTCAATGATGTCCGTGTCCTCGGCACCGTTTTCCCCGTGATCCATCAGTTCGCGCGCCAGCACGTCGGACATGTGGAGGCCCTCAGATTCCGCTTTTTCCATCAGTTTTTTCATTTGTTTAATGAATTGAGGATCAATTTTCACCCATTGGCCGCGGATGTTGACGAGACGTCTGTTGTTTGCGACAAGCTCATTGAATTCATCCTCTGTCAGCTCAATTCCGTTTGTGGCGAATCTCCAGTTGAAATCAAGCAGAGCGTTCATGCCGACGAAGGACTCGCCCCGCGGCGAGGATGACACTTTTGCCTTGAGCATCATATTGCTGTCCCGGACAATCTGCCACCATGATGGGAGAAGAATCTCCACACCCATATCGACAAGCGTCTCACTCGCTTCCGATAAGAAGATCCAAGCCTCTTCTTCAGAAATCAGCGTCGTTCCTGAATCAAACGAAAGCCAGGGAACCGTTCTGCGGAAGCGGTCCTGTTCGCGCGCGATTTTTCCGCTGTATGCCTGCCACGCTTTTTTCAGTCCCTTCAGTCCGTCAAAAAAGGTGATGGAGCCGGTTTTTTTCTCACGTAAAAACATTTCGATTTTCCAGTCGTCACCGTCGAAATCAGGCTCGTTTAATCGGAGCCCGACGGTAAACGGCGTCAGATCGTCATGCCAGCCGATTCCCTCCAGAAAATCATCTTCATCCAAAAAGGAGCCTTTAAACGTATGAACGGCCGGTGAGCGGGTTTCGATCCGCCGCCATTTTTCCAGCAGGTCATCATTGTACTGAATGTAGTCCTGGACCGCGGCTGAGAACCAGTCTGCCGTAAAGCCTTCCAGCAAAAGCTCGCGGTCTTTGAAGCGCAGGACGCCATTTTGCCAAGCCTCATAGTCTGGAAGAAAATCGCCGTCGGCAATAAATTCGAATATCGTCGAAGCCGCTTCGATTAACGGTTCCGTTTCCTTTGTCAGCTGCACGGTGCTGAATGAATTGAACGAGTTTTTTCCGAGCAGCTCGACGGTCATCCACGGGCTGAGCAGAACGGCCGGAGTGCCGATGAAGCTGACGTCTTCAAGAAACGTTCCGTAAAAGGTGGACTCATGCCATTGGAACAAATGAGTCTTCATCTGACTGAGAGTAAGCGGCTGCTCCTTCTCATCATGGCTTGACAGCGTAAATGTCCAATCTTCCATTTGTTCTACATGAATGAAAATTTCCTTAAGACTCGCCATCAATCAACTTTCCTTTCTGCAATTCTTCTTGAAGGGCGCGCAGCCTCTTGTAGCTTGCGCTCAGCCGGCTGATATACCGCTCCCATACCTGCTGTTTTTTTGCCTTTTTATAAAGCGTCCGCAGTTTTTTCAGATGGCGCGCAGCCTCTTTATAGGCGCTGCGGTTTTTTTGGTCGATAAAAAAGGCCGCCGCCCGGTGATAGGAGGGGATGAGCGCTTCCGGATCACTGGCGGCAATTTCCTTCAGGATGTCCTTTTCGATTTCCCAGACGGAAAAACCGACGAGGCTGTGAATCTCCACCCACTCCGCGTACCGTCGTTTTTCGTACAGGTACTGGCTGTATTCGGTAAAGGTATAGGGAAGGCAGCCGGAAGCAAACCGTTCAAACAGCTGATCATCCCGTGAGTGCCGCGCATAATCCGCCAATAGCGCAAACAGCTCTCCGATGATGTCGCGCATTTCTTTAAACGGCTTATCAAGCTTCGTATAGTTCACGGCAAGCGGTTCGATCCGGCCATACCATGCTTTCAGCCGTTTCCAGTCTTTTTTCGCGGTGAGTTCACCGAGCCATTGAAAGGTATACGGCAGCGCTTCAGGAGGGAAGCGGGACATATCTTGGAAGACCGCTTCATCATCTTTTTGCAAAAAGGCCAGATGAAGCCGTCCGAACCGCACTTCCGGCGAAAAACGGCGCCCGCTTTCCTGTTCGAGAATCTCCTGTTCACGCGCGACCCATTTCGGCCGGTTCAAAAGCGCGCTCCACATTTCACCGAATACCCGGAGGCGTTCGTATTGAAAAAGCTCTTCTTTCACAAGCAGTCTGCGGAGCACCGGGGGCGTCCGGTCTAAAAAGGGATCGAGTGAAAAAGACAAAGCGTACGTTTTCAGTCTGTCAATGGAGGAATAAATCGTATCCATCAGCTGTTCCACGTATGGATTGATGCTGTAATAATCTTTTTCGGCATCCAATCTGCCTGACTCAATCAAAGTGAACATGTGAAGCCAGACGGCAAGCGCCGAATGAATCTGATATAAGCTTTTAAGCTCGGGTTTTTTCGGGGCGTGTTTTTTGAGCGCTGACAGATAGCCGTAATAAAGGCCCTGCATCGTCTGGCTTCCGGCCGGCGTCCGCGCCTCCCACAGCGAGAATTCCGAATCAAAAAAAGCGAGCCAGCTTGACAGCGACTCTTCATTCGGCAGCACTTTTTCCTGAAACTGCCGGCGGACAAGCTCCCTGCTTTCCTCAAGCTTTTCTCTTTCCAGCCAATGTTCGGTAAAGGTACCGACCCGCTCGAATTGGGCATATACGTAAAGAAAAACGGCCAGCACGTGGCGGCAGATCGCCTCAGACGGGCATGCGCAGCCGCTTTTCACCATGAAAAATAAGTTCAGCGTGACCCTTACAGGCACAACATCCTGCACATATGCGGAAATCTCTGTCGGGGTTTGAACCTGTATACGATAGACGGAATCCTGCCGATATAAAATGAGTGCTTTCTTCATCAGCTGAACATTGTCTTCATTGTAAGGAAGAAGTTCTTTAAGCTGTTCAGCCGCTGCGAGCACATCTTCTTTAGCAATCATATCCTGAAGCATGATTATCGCTCCTAACGAGTCACAAAATAAAAAGATTCCAATTCCTCTATTATATCGCAACACATGGCCCGGAAAAAGTTTTTCCTAAAAAAGGACATAAAAACCCGAATGTGTCGAATGATGTATTAGAGATTGCAAAACAGCACCCGACAGCATATAATAATCTTGTTTTCAATTTAATGGAAGCCGAAAGGAAACGAATGATGAAGAAAACGAAGTTAGATCAAGAGGAGTTTCTGAAGATTTTAATGCATGCGCACGACATTGGTGAGCAGTCCTCTGAGATGACCACAAAAGAAATGCTTGAGAATTTGATTTCTTATATTAAAAATGGATATGCAACATAAAATCCCGCAGGCTCTTGGCCGCGGGATTTTTTAATCTTCCTGTGACACCAGTATTTAAAGCGCTTACAAAATTAAAACAGATTGAAGTGATTGTCTATTTTTGTCGAATTTTGTCATTTGAAAAGGTTAGAAATGACAGTTTAAAACTGTATAATCGTAATTGGAAAAGATCATTGGAGGGAATGGGAATACGCGGAAAGTGATATGGAGGTTATATGGGAGAATCTACAAGCATAAAGGAAATATTCGCAATACTGAGAAAGCGTCTGCTGTTTATACTTATTATTACCGCGGCGGCATCTGCCGCAGGCGGACTCATCAGTTTCTTCGCTCTTACGCCGGTCTATGAAAACTCAACTCAAATTTTGGTCAGCCAATCCAAAAACAATCAAAAAGAAGTCCAATTCAATGATGTTCAAACCAACCTCCAATTAATCAACACGTATAATGTCATCATCAAAAGTCCGGTCATCCTCGATGAGGTGATTAAACAGCTGCATCTGTCCATGACTTCGAAAGAACTTGAATCGAAAATCACGGTGTCCAGCGAGCAGGATTCACAAGTCGTGACGATCGCCGTGCGGGATACGGATGCTAAGCGGGCGGCCGTTATGGCAAATGCGGTTGCAGCCGTTTTTCAGGACAAGATCACCGCCATTATGAACGTGGATAATGTCAGCATCCTTTCAAAGGCCGAAGCAGCGGACAGCCAGTCACCGGCAGAGCCTAACCGTAAGCTGAACATCGCGATTGCGTTTGCCGCCGGACTTTTGGGCGGAATCGGTCTCGCCTTTTTGCTGGAACATCTGGATAATACGATCAAATCGGAAGAACAGCTGGAATCGCTGCTCGGCATCCCGATCCTGGGAACGGTTACTTCAATCAGTACTAAAGACAGCGTTGCCAAAAACTTGAGGATGGCGGAAACCAAACAAGCGGGGGGCGGACATGTTGACGCGTAAAAAAGACAAACCCGGAAAACGAAGCGTGATTGCGATGTCTGAGCCGAAATCCATCAACTCAGAACAATATCGTACGATCCGCACAAACATTGAATTTTCTTCCGTTGATACGGAGGTGAAGTCCCTTTTGATCACATCCGCCGGTCCGGAAGAAGGAAAATCGACAACCGCGGCCAACCTTGCCGTCGTATTTGCACAGCAGGGGAAAAAAGTGCTTTTAATTGATGCGGATCTGCGCAAACCGACGGTTCATTTCACTTTCAAATTGGACAACGGAACCGGATTAACGTCGCTGCTGTTAAAACAGATGCCGTTTCAGAAAGCCGTCCTGCCGGCTGATGAAGCAAACCTGGATATTTTAACGAGCGGGCCGATCCCGCCCAATCCGGCGGAGCTTTTATCGACGGGTGCTATGAAAGATCTTCTGTCAGAAGCCGCCGCAGTTTATGATAAGGTGATTTTGGATACACCTCCCGTTTTGGCCGTAGCCGATACGAAAATATTAGGCAGCTACACTGACGGGGCCATTATGGTGATCTCAAGCGGGAAAACGGACAAGGAAAAAGCGGCCAAGGCGAAAGAAGCGCTCGATTACTGCCCGTGCAAGCTCCTTGGGGCCGTGATGAACGGGAAGAAACAAACGAAACACTCGGACTACGCCTATTACGGACAATAATGTCATAATGGGCGCGGTCCATTCTTTTTAAGGAGGGATTGAAATATGATAGATATCCATTGTCACATCCTTCCTTCCATAGACGACGGCGCGGCGGATGATACAGAAAGCCTGAAGATGGCGAGAGAAGCGGTCAGACAGGGGATTGATACGATCATCGCGACGCCGCATCATGTGAAATACCGCTATGACACGGACCGGCATACGGTCAACGAAGCGGTCAGCCTGTTAAACAAACGTTTGAACAAGGAAGGCATTCCGCTGACTGTTCTGCCCGGCCAGGAAATCAGAACAGACGGAGATCTGCTGACAGGTCTTCAAAGCGGCTCGCTTGTTCCGCTCCATAATACAAAGTATGTGCTGGCGGAATTTCCGGCGGATCATGTCCCGGCCTACACTGAAAGGCTGTTTTATGAACTGCAGCTGAACGGATATGTCCCCGTCATCGCCCATCCGGAGCGGAACAGAGAAATTCGCGAAAACCCTTCCGTCCTTTACAGTCTTGTGAAGAAAGGGGCGGCCGCCCAAGTGACGGCCGGCTGTATTGCCGGAGCATTCGGTCGGAAAGCGAAATCCTTTTCGCTGCAGCTGATTGAAGCGAATTTGATCCACTTTCTCGCATCTGACGCCCATAATCTCGGACCGAGAAATTTTTATTATCAGGAGGCGCTCGGCGTTCTGAAAAAAGAAGCAGGGGCTGAGCTGATTTACATGCTCGCGGAAAATGCGGCGCTTCTCGCTGAAAACAAAGCCGTTTATAAGGAACCTCCGCTGCCTGTGGCCCGCCGTAAGCGCTGGGGTCTTTTTTAATCGTCGTCTCCATCCCGTTTAAATGAAGCGTAAGCGGCTGTTTTGCAAGATGATTCTTTTATGCTTATGCTATTATCAGCGGCCGGCGCCGTTTTTTCCTATCATGACCTCAGGCTTCCGGCATTCAGCCGGTGCCGGGATCATATGATAATAACGGTAAGCTGCCCAGCAGCAATTTCTAAACGGTTGGGGGAACACGATGAAAATAACAGTGATCGGAACAGGCTACGTCGGTCTTGTGACAGGAGTGTCTCTTTCAGAAATCGGCCATGACGTAACATGCATAGATATTGATGAACGTAAGGTTGAGCAGATGAGAAAGGGATTGTCCCCTATCTTTGAACCGGGCCTTGAAGATATGATGAAACGAAATATCGGCCGGCATCGGCTGGCATTTGAAACGAGCTACGAAAAAGGGCTTGCGGAAGCGGACGTTATTTTTATAGCGGTCGGAACACCGCAAAAAGAAGACGGGCACGCAAACCTTACTTATATTGAAAATGTCGCCGAACGGATTGCCGAACATATTTGTAAAGATGCGATCGTCGTGACAAAAAGCACGGTTCCCGTGGGAACGAATGACAGGATCAGCGAAGTTATTCATTCACGGCTGAAAGCGGACGTGAACATTTCAATCGCCTCGAACCCGGAATTTCTCCGTGAAGGTTCGGCAATTCACGATACCTTTCACGGAGACCGCATCGTGATCGGGGCTGAAGACCGGCAGACGCGGGAAACGCTTGACCGGGTTTTCGCGCCGCTTGCGATTCCGGTATATCATACGGACATCAGAAGCGCTGAGATGATCAAATATGCGTCAAACGCATTTTTAGCGGCGAAAATCAGTTTTATTAATGAAATTTCTCATATATGTGAAAAAGTCGGTGCGGATGTGGAATCAGTCGCACACGGAATGGGATTGGATAAACGGATCGGCAATCAATTCTTAAGAGCCGGCATCGGTTACGGCGGTTCCTGTTTTCCGAAGGATACAAACGCCCTCGTGCAGATTGCGGGACATGTGGAGCATGATTTTGAATTGCTGAAGTCCGTCATTAAAGTCAACAATAACCAGCAGTCCATGCTGGTTGATAAAGTGCTGAACAGGCTCGGCGGTGTGACGGGGAAGACCATCGCGTTATTAGGGCTGTCTTTTAAGCCGAATACAGATGATATGCGGGACGCGCCGTCCATTGTCATTGCGGATCGTCTGGCGGCTCTTGACGCCCGGATGACAGCGTACGATCCGATCGCTTCATTCCGGGCTTCCGGGCTGCTTCCGGCTGAAGTTTCCTATCGGGAGTCCATAGAAGAAGCCGTCAGGGGAGCGGATGCCGTCCTGATTCTGACAGATTGGGAACAAATTAAACACTTCCCGCTTGAAGCGTACAAAGAGCTGATGGAAACCCCGGTTATTTTCGACGGGAGAAACTGCCACTCGCTTGAGGAAGCGGAACAGGCGGGCGTGGAATATATCTCAATCGGAAGAAGAGCCGTCGTGCCTCAGACTGATTCTGTCACTTGAAAGGCCGGCGGACCGCGCCGGCCTTTTATCATACAATCTTTAGAGACGAAGGAGATATTTATCGTGGAAAAAACATGGAAATTGCCGAAGCAAATGGAATCATCCCGCGGTCTGCTGGAAACGTCAGCACGGCCTTTTATCAAACTGCACGTCAAAAAAGCTGAAACGGGACGGTATGACAGTAAAATTGCAGGAGACCCCTATTTTCCGAAACATGAACCATATCCTAAAGATGAAAGCGGCAGGCCGATGAAGCTTCTCGCTCAAATCAATTTTGCGGATATGCCCGGACTCCCTGATTTTCCGGACACCGGCATTCTTCAGTTTTACATATCGGTCAGTGATGACGTATACGGTCTGAATTTTGACGACGGGTGCGCGCAAACGGGTTTCTGCGTCAAATATTTTGAACATGTGACAGCAGAAGAAGCGGAGCTCATGGATGATTTTTCTTTCGTTCAGGTTGAAGAGGAGTACGATTTTCCGATTCAATCCGAAGCGCTGATCACCCCTGAGCTGTCTGCTGAATGGGTGCTCCCGTCTGATTTTCAATTCGGGCAGTATGCCGGGATGGATGCCTTTGACTATTTCGAGCAGTTTGACGATGAGGTGTATGACGAATATACGGCGAACGCATTCGGCCATAAAATCGGCGGCTATGCGTCCTTCACCCAGGAAGATCCGCGGTCTTACTCCCATCAAAACCATACAATTCTGCTTTTGCAAATTGATTCAGATGATGACATTGATTCGATGTGGGGAGATGTGGGAATCGCCAATTTCTTTATCAGACCAGAAGATTTGAAGAAAAAAGATTTCTCAAACGTTTTGTACAACTGGGACTGCAGTTAACGACGGTATGATGATCATGATACAAGGCAAAGGAGACGGTTAATCACTGTCTCCTTTTTTTTTAGGGAATTTATCATGGATACATAGAGGAGATCGATGAATGGATATGCCGTTTATGTGAGTCTTTTGGCGTTAATGATGAGCATCTCGGCTGTTGAAAATAAGCCATTTAACCTATTTAAGCTGCTTTCTGTCTATTTTAAAATATAATATATGGAAATATAGTATGGAAAAGTCTGTGCTTTTTGTACGACTTTTTGCGTAAGACGAGGTGAAAACAGATGAGCCATTCAAGCACATTAAGCCATATTAACAGCACGATCAGCCATAAACTGGGCGAGGTTGAACACCAAATTGATAAATTAAAAGAAGCGAAAAGAGAGATAGAATCTCTGCAGGAAGAGGGCGTATCTGAAATCAGGGACATCCTGAGGCCGCACCTGGACCATCATTGGACCGGCACTTTTGCTGAAGAATTTGATGACCGGCGCGATCAGGCCCATACAGAAGCATACAGAATCGTCACAGACAAATACGACGGTTATATTTACCGAATCGGCTTAAAGATGACACAGCTTGAAATTGAAAAAGGAGGGCTCCTTGCCGCCAGAAGCATCGCGAGAGAGGCAGAGCACCTGCTGACGCTGGGAGAAGAAGCCCTTGACACGGTCGGAGAAAAAATACAATCAATCAAAAGAAGCTGGAGTTGGTTTTAATGGCAGAAATAAAACTCAAATACGGAACCGTCATGAAGCAGCTTGAATCCGTCAGCAGCGCTTTGGAGGCTGTTTCGATCGGGAACGCCGGTTCAAACGGAAAAAACAAGCTCGACTATACCTCCAAGTACCAATCCCGCGAGGCAAAGCTTGTATCGATGATCAGCGAATACAAGCAGGCCGTTCATAAGAATATCGCGGACGTTAAAGACAACGTAGATTCTTTGAAAGAACAGGACGAGGCGATCGCCGTAAAATAACGAAAGAAAGGACTTGCCGATGAGCAAAGTGTTTGAATCACAATCGTTAACGGACGAAGCAGATAAGAGAAAGAAACAATACGAAGCCCTTGAAGAGCAGCTGCGTGCGCTCAAACAAGCCTTTCAAGGCGTGGCCGATCTGGGTGAGGCTTTGAAAGGGAAAGGCGCAGACAATATAAAAGATTTTTTTCAGGGACAAGCGGAAATCGCCGACAGCTGGCTGACGCTTGTCTCTGCTCAAATTGCGTTTTTAAATGGCATTTCAGGTGACATTAAAGATCAAGAACTCAGCGATACATATGTGGAGACTTCATTTTTGGAGCATGAGCTGCCCAACGCGGATTTGAAAGCTTCAGAGATTGTCTCCGCTCATAAAGCAGAAATCGATTCAATTTTGTCAGGCATCAGCGATATTATTCATCTCGACACATATACGCTGGATGATTACGCTGATAAAATGGGCGATGCCCAGAAAACCAGACGTGACACGATCACGGCAGTCGATACGCTTGATGAATCCCTGACTGCTGAATATCAAAACTTAGAATCTCTGGACAACGCCGTGCTCAGCAAATATTCTGTTCTCATGCAAGCCACCAGCAACGGGAAAAGCGCATCCCCTATGTACTATGACAAAAAAGCCTTCCACAGCAATGAAATCTACAAAAGCGTCACGGCGACAGAAAAACAGGGAATGGACTATATTGACGCAAAAGCCCAGCAGGCCGAAGCAAGACGGCTTCAGGAAAAGGCTGAAGAAGAAGCCAATAAACCATGGTACGAAAAAACATGGGACGGCATCTGCAACTTTACCGGCGAAGTCACCGGCTATTATGATTATAAAAGAGCAGCCGAAGGCGTTGATCCGGTGACCGGAGAAAAGCTCTCCACCGCAGAACGCGTCACAGCAGGAGCGATGGCCGCCGCCGGATTCATACCGGTCGTCGGCTGGGCGGGCCGCGCTTTCAAAGGCGGAAAAGCCATTTACAAAACCGGAAAAACCGTCATTGCCGCAGAACATGCTTTAGATGCCTATAAAACCGGAAAATCCTTAGACATTCTCAAAATGACAGAAATGGGCGCATACGGCCTTGTCGCCTCAAACGGATTCACAGAAGCCGTCACAGGCAGAGATATGTTCGGAAACAAAGTGTCCGAGGAGAAGCGGAAGCAAGGGGCACTGGAAGCTGCGCTGAGTTTGGTTGGAGCCGGTGCATTGGCGAAGCATGTAAACAAAGGCATACCGCTTGCAAAATCGCCACAAGCATCAAAAGTTGAAAAAGGGAAAAAGATTCTAGACCAAGTAAAAGAATTCAAAGTACCGACGAATGTAAAAATTCGTGTCCACAAGACTGTCACACCGGATGGCGCAACTTTCCCAATCATTCATGCTGATGTGAAAACGACTGCTGTGAAAGATCTTGGGGTTGTGAAGATGGCTGGTAGTGGTAAAGGCACTAAGGGTCCGATGATAGAGCAGAAGAGGAAAATACCAGGACGACCGGGTCATACAACAAAAAGCGATTCAACTGAACTTGGGAAAAACTTGTTAGAATCTATGGGATTACCGCGGTCATCAAAATGGACTGGATACCAAGCCCAACATATTATTCCTGGAGAGCTATATAACCATCCTATAATTAAAAAAATAGGAATGGAAACAAATCATGCATCGAATGGTATTTTCTTACCAATACCTGCAGAGGCAATAAGTACTTTGTCTAGACATAGAGGTTATCATAGTGTTTATAATAATGTTGTAAAAAAACAGTTGAATAAAATGGACATTAATGAAAGTGTTGAAGTTTTAGAACAACAAGTTTATGAATTACAGCAAAAACTAAAATTAGGGGTAGAAAAAGGAATACCTCTTTATAAATCGAAAATCAAAAATATGGGAAAATTTTATAAAAAAGGTCAAAACAAAAAGCTCCCTATCTGGCAAAGAGGCGGGGGAGCTACAGAGGAATTATGGGAAAGGTGGTTAAATAAATGAGTAGTTTCGGTGAATATAGCGATTTAGTGGAAGAGGTAATTGACTTTATTAAGCATGGAGAATTATTTAAAAATAATAATCGGAATTTGTCTGATATTACAGTTACAGAAGATTTTGAGATTGCACAACAATTAGCATGGTCTCAAGATACTGATGAAGTTGAAGTAATTTGGCAAGATATAAAATCAAATGAAACCGGCCAGTTGCTGGGTATAATTTTAAATAATGATCACTTAAAAACAATAGATGAAGAATTATCGAATATTTTCAATTCTGATGATAACTATTCTGAAGAGTTTATTCCTATGGATTTTTGGGATATTGCTGAAGAAGTAGAGTCAGATCTGTATAAATGTGCAATCAATCGTCTGGTAAACGGTAATAAAGACAATCTTTTTGAGAAAATGTTTCAAGTATATAAATCCGGCGGATGGCCTTGTGGATGGAAAGGTATATATCCTGAAGGTCAATTAGTCGCTTTTATACCCCCGAAAGCTATGAATGATTAGTATATTTATTTGGGTTGTACCCATAAGGAGATTGAACCTTATTAAAATTAAAGATTAGGAAATGAATAGTTACTAACAGAGGTTCTCATGGTAAGAAAACATAATAAATTAGATGTTCCAAAAGCGAATATACATTCCAGATATTAACATTAGGGGATGCCTTGTTTACTGATGTATTAGAATTGCTATAGTTAAGAGCTTGCCGTGTTGTCATCGGCAAGTTTTTTTATAGATAATATAACAATGTGGAATACAAGGAGAAGCAGGATGGACAGAGATCAAATTTCTCAATTGCAGCCATTAAAAATCTGTAATGGCTGGTCTGTAGTACAGAACAATTTAAATTCAGAAAAAAGAATGGAAGAAACATATGAATTATTAAACCTCCAAAATGAGAAACGAAATGCATTAATTAAGGTAATTTATGAAAGTGAACAATATCATATCAAATTAGTAAGCTTGAAAAAGGATAAGATTTATAAAGAAGACTCTTTTAATGAAATGGAACAATTATTGGAAGAGTTAGAATATCAAATCTGGACTGTGGGAAGTGGGGTTTTAGAGGGTTTGCAGCAGCTAAGCCAACATGTTCCCAATTTCTTAAGACTTAAGATACCGGCGGATTGGACTGTTGATTATATTACATTAAAAGATACTGACCCTAAAACTCTAGAGGAAAATGATGATGCTTGGTTATTTGACTTTAATCAAGACCTCCTGCAGATTTCTCATAAAACTAAAAATTTGCTGCTTGATGTAGGGTGGTACCCAGAAGGCGATCCAACCGGCAGTTATGGCATTGAACTGATAAAAAACGAAGATTGGGAAAATCCTTTAGAAGATATTATGTGTACTGAACTTAAAGAATTACTTAAACAATTGGATCATATTTTTATGAAAGAAATGAAAAATGAATTTTAATAAAAGATATAATTTGTTGAAGGAGTCTTCGCTAGATCGACACACAGGACGATTGAGAGCAAAGACTATTTTAAGAGAGGAAAACCAATGAAATGAAAATACATCAAATTCACGATTTTGATCTAAATGATGAATCGGATTTTATTCGAACACAACAATCCCTAATACATAAAATCAACCTATCCCCCGTCATCCATCCAGACTCCGTCAACACATGCGCAGGCGTCGACCTCGCTTATTGGGAGCAGGACGGGGAACCGTACGGCGTATGCAGTATCATCGTGATTGACGCTGATACAAAAGAAGTGATTGAAAAAGTGCACAGCATGGGGAAAATCAGCGTGCCGTATGTTTCCGGTTTTCTTGCGTTTCGCGAGCTGCCGCTGATCATTGAAGCGGCCGAAAAGCTGGAGGCGGAGCCGGATGTGTTTTTGTTTGATGGCAACGGGTATCTGCATTACAATCATATGGGCGTTGCCACCCATGCGGCTTTTTTTCTGGGTAAGCCTACAATTGGGATTGCGAAAACCTATCTCAAAATCAAAGGCTGCGATTTTGAGATGCCCGAAAATGAAGTCGGCGCCTGCACCGATATTCTCATTGACGGCGAGGTATATGGCCGGGCGCTTCGGACACGGCGGGACGTGAAGCCTATCTTCTTGTCTTGCGGACATAACATTGATTTAGAAAGCAGCTATCAGATCACAATGAAAATGATCAATCGAGACAGCAGGCTGCCGATCCCTGTCCGTCTGGCTGACCTTGAAACGCATGTTTTGCGAACGTTTTATCGGAAAAATCACGTGTAACACTTGCAGTCCGGGAGGCTGCAAATGTTTTTTATTGATCAGGCCATCTGGGGGGATGACAGGAACCACATGTAAGAAGCATAGACGAAGAAACAGTTATCTATATCGAACAACATATCGGGACTGAAACAAAAAGCACCTGTCCAGGTGCTTTTCTTTATAAATGAGGAACCACAAGCCCTCCATACAAAAACGCCGCGATAATCAGGAAGGCCGGATGCATCTTGAATTTTGTCAAGGCAAGAAGGGAAATCCCCGCAATCACTATCGCTTGAACCCAGCCGATCGCTTTGATGCCGTCTGCGCCGATTTGCCAGGTAAGAATGAGCATCATGACGGCGATGACAGGCTGGACGGACAGCGTCATGCCTTTGATGACGGGTGATTGGCGGAAGCGCTGAATGATGCGCAAGAGGACGATCAATGCGAGCGCCGACGGTACGACGGTGGCGATCAGCGCAATCAGGAACCCGGGCCATCCGCCTGCGCTGTAGCCGACATACGCCGCGATTTTGGTTGCGATCGGGCCCGGCAATGCGTTCGCAAGCGCGAGCATATTTGAGAATTGATCGTTTGAGAGCCAGCTGTATCTGTTGACGACTTCTTCAAACATCAGCGGGATCGACGCCGGTCCGCCTCCATATCCGAGTACGTTTGCGACAAAAAACGCCATAAATACATAAATCATGATCATGAGGCCGACATTCCTTTATCTTTTGAACGTTTATTTGTGATTTTGTCTTTCAATTTAAAATGAAACGCGCCGTATGCTAAGAAAATAATAATGACAAAGCCGGGATTGATCTGTAACGTTTGCAGGCCGATAAAAGCGATGATAAAAAACAGAATGCCGGTGACCCAGCCGAAACCTTTAAGCGCTTTTTGGCCAAACTCGTACGCCATAATGCCGAGCATGACGGCGATTACCGGTGTTACGGCGCCAATCATGCCGGCAACAATTGCTGAGTGGCTTAAGACATTGACAGCCGCAAACAAGCCCGCCATAGCAAGGCATGTAGGCAGAATATGGGCAAGGGTTGCCACGATTGCGCCTAACGTGCCTTTCAGCTTAAAGCCCAGATACGCGGCCATTTTTGTGGCAATCGGTCCGGGAAGCGCATTTGCGATCGCTAATATTTCTCCGAATTCATCATCATCTATCCATTTGTATTTATTGACGGCTTCATGGCGGATGAGCGGGATCACGGAAGGTCCGCCTCCGAATCCGAAAATGCCCGTTCGGACCATCGCCGCCGTAATGTCCCAATAGGGATGTTTCATGGCTATGTCCTCCTTACAGCTTCATGCCCGTTCTGCTTTTATACCGTTTAATCAGCATTTGGCAGTCGACGCTGACGACGCCTTTTTGCGTATAGAGCCGTTTTGTCAAAAACTCTTCCATCTCCTGATCATTTGCGAAAATACCGTGCATATGCAGCTTGCTCGGTCCGGTCATATGATAAAGGCTTGTCACTGCCGGTTCCTTTTCAAGCTTTAATGCGGTTTCCTCCAAATACTGCGGCTCCACCTCCACATTAAAAAACACGGACACATGGCGGCCGATTTTCGCCGGGTTGATGACAGCGGTGAATTTTTCAATCACACCGGCATCCAGTAAATGCTGAATGCGGTGCTGAACCGCCACTCGCGATAGGTTAACCCGCTTTCCTACGTCTGTATAGGAAATCCTCCCTTCCTCGTGCAAAATCGAAAGAATCTGTTTATCCGTTTCATCAAGGACAAGATTCGGAATGCTGTATTCATGTTCCAACCCGCTTCACCTTCCTTCATTTGGTAGACATTATTGTATCATGAAACATTACGGTATGAAGGGAGAAATTTTTTATTGTTTTCGATACGTAATAACTTAGAATTATTTCTTATCGAAAAGTAAATAGTATGTGAGATTTTCTTTCAGGAATGTGGATGGCCGCGAAGCCGCTTTTTATACTTGAGAAAATTTGTAAAGGGGCTTGCCATGAATACTTCAACCATCGGAACGAAACAAATGGTCGTCAGTCCGCATTATCTCGCTTCTCAGGCGGGGGCCGGCATTCTGGAAAAGGGCGGAAACGCGTTTGACGCGGCAGTGGCGGTCAGCGCCTGTCTGGCAGTCGTGTATCCGCATATGACGGGCCTTGGTGGGGATTCATTTTGGCTCACTTACCATAAAGAAACGGGACGAATCAAAGCTTATAACGGAAGCGGCCGTTCAGGGAAGCATGTGACGAGAGACTTGTATCGGGGCAGAGAAGCGATCCCTCTGCGCGGGACAGAAAGCGCCATTACCGTTCCGGGAATGGCGGACAGCTGGGATGCCGTGCTTTCGGCGTACGGGCGTCTTTCGCTCGCTGAGGTGCTGAAGCCAGCTCTTGATTATGCGGCAAACGGATTTCCGGTGTCCGCCGACCAATGCGCCCACACAGAACGCAATCTCGCTCTTTTAGCCTCGATGCCTTACACCTCGGCCATTTTTACGAGAAACAAAAAAGCGCCCACGCCCGGTGAACGGTTTGTCCAAAAGGATCTGGCGGCCAGCTTGGAGCAGCTTGCCGAGAAAGGCAGAAGCGCTTTTTATGAAGGAGACCTCGCTCAACGCATCACATCCTTTCTGCAAAACAACGGCAGCCGTCTGACACTTGATGACTTTAAAGCCCACCGCGGCGAGTGGACGAACCCGGTATCCTCCGATTACCGCGGGCGCAAAATCTATCAGGCTCCGCCGAATTCACAGGGCTTTACAGGCTTAATGACGCTCAATATATTGGAAAACTATGATTTTTCTCAGATTGAACACGGTTCCTTTGACTATTATCATCTGCTGATCGAGGCGCTGAAGAAGAGTTTTCAGCACCGGAATGAAGTGCTGACTGATCCGGCATTTTCTCATATTCCGCTGGATCGGCTGCTTGATAAACGGTATGCAAAGCAGCTTGCGGAAGAAATCGGTAACGTGGCTGCGCCGGCGGTAAGCCGGCCGGTCGGAAGCGACACAGCTTATGCCGCCGTCGCCGATGCGGAAGGAAATGCCGTTTCCTTTATTCAGAGCCTCTATTTCGAGTTCGGATCTGCCGTTACAGCCGGGGAGACGGGCATTCTGCTGCAAAACCGCGGGTCATTTTTTTCGCTGGACGAATCCCATGTCAATACACTTGAACCCTGCAAGCGGACGTTCCACACCCTCATGCCGGCGATGGCCTGTAAAGAAGGAAAGCCTCACATCCTGTACGGAACTCAGGGAGGAGAAGGCCAGCCGCAAACTCAGACAGCGATGATTACGCGCATCATTGATTACAAAATGGACCCCCAGCAGGCGATCAATGAGCCGCGCTGGGTCTGGGGACGGACATGGGGAGAGGAGTATGAAGGGCTGAGGGTTGAAAGCAGAATCAGCCCTGAGACGAGAGAAGCTCTAAGGCAGAGCGGCCACCGCGTCGAGACCGTTGGTGATTTTGACGGGCTTATGGGCCATGCGGCAGCGATCGTCATTGATGAAGAAGGCTTTCTCCAAGGCGGGGCCGACCCGCGCGGCGACGGAGCGGCCGCAGGAGTATAGAGCTACGCTGACTGATGAAAAAAATAAGCACGCCAAGCGCGGCAGAAAGACCCGCGTAAAACGAATCGTACACATATTGCTTTTCCTCCCGCCGGTGCCGCCATTCCATTATGCCGCTGCAGCAAAATAGAAACAACTCCCGCAAATACGTACATTTCATTGAAAAAAGTCACCGCTGCGATGCCCGTAATAAGCAGTGTGATTTCGATTAATCGATATTGAGAACTTTGACGGCAAATACTTGAAACATAAGGCTGAGCAAAATAAATACGGCTGAAAAAATCAGTAACTGAATGAAATCCATCATCTGCCTCCTAAAAATGTGTCACTCGTTTCATACGGGTGATGGCCTTGTAAGTTTCGGCATTCTATAAGACATTAGGCTGAGTTACATGGTAAAAGACTCAAAAAGACCCCTTTCGAAAGGGGTCTTTTTGACTAGTTTCTTCTATTATAATGGTTCCTGCTTCAGGTCGGGCGGACAAGCGTATATGTCTTCCCGAGTCTGACGTATTCATTCCCCGCGAGCCTTGCCGCAGGCTTCAGCTCATCTGTCCGTATGTAGCCTTTATCGGCGTCATATACTTGGTCATTCAAATGAAAACAAACGACTCTGCCGATGATGAGGTCTGTCGTCGTTTCTCCGCTGTCATTTTGGAACGGAAGATGGCGTTCGAGTATACATTCAAACCTCACTTTTGCTTCTTTTATACCGGGAACGCTGATGCAAGCGCTGTCTGTCACAGAAAGGTCTGTCATGCCAAGCTCACTGACATCAGGATCAAGCCTTGCCGCCGTTTTGTTAATGTCTTCAATAATGGACTCATCACTGACGTGCACCACGAATTCCCGATGAGCGATTGCGTTTCTCGCGGTGTCTTTCTGCCGACCGTCCGCGCGGCTGACTGAGATGGCCAGAAGCGGCGGTTCTGCGGAGACAACGTTATAGAAACTGAAGGGCGCCGCGTTTACGGCGCCGTTGATGGATGACCGCGTAGTGACAAATGCGATCGGCCGGGGAACGACTGTGCCCGAAAGCAATTTGTAAGTGTCTTTTGCGTTCAGTTCGTCTGCTCGTAAGATATGCATGATTTCGGCCGCCTTTCTTTATCGTATGACCTGATTATACAGAAAGAAAATTCGGAAACACAACAAAAGAAAACCGGCTGCATATCTTATCACGTGGCATATATCTGATTGAGGAAAAAGGCTTCCGTTTAGCCGGCAGCCTATTTACGAATGGTGTTACTTGTAGTTTTTCTTTACAACCCAGATGTTCCCGTCTTTCCAGTACTCTGTTTTGCTGCAGTAATCGTCTTTTTTGCAAGGGTCTTTTTTCTGAGGACGATAAGGTTTTTTCTGCGTGCGTTTTTTCTTGCGGCGGCATGATTTTTTGTGGCTGCGTGATTTTTTGTGAGACCGGCATGATTTTTTACGGCTGCGAGATTTTTTGTGAGAGCGGCGCGATTTTTTATGGCTGCGAGATTTTTTGTGAGAACGGGATTTTTTATGGCTGCGAGATTTTTTGTGAGAACGGGACTTTTTATGGCTGCGCGATTTTTTGTGAGAACGGGATTTTTTATGGCTGCGAGATCTTTTGTGAGAGCGGCACGATTTTTTATGACTGCGAGATTTTTTGTGAGAGCGGCATGATTTTTTATGACTGCGAGATTTTTTGTGAGAACGGGATTTTTTATGCTTGCGAGATTTTCTCTTCTTACTGCTTTTTGGTTCTTGGTACAAATAATCTTCCAATCCCTCGGTGCTTGCGGACTTTACTGCTTCTTCGATATCAGAATGGGAATAGTGGCCCATTTTGAAACCTCCTCATGATATATGTTTTAAGGATGCGATCCTTACTACCACATAGTACGCATGAATGAAAAAAGTGTATGTGTGATTCGCTGAGTTTTATATAAAAAGCACAGCCTAAATTAATACAGGGAGGTTTACTGATGAAAGACCAATCAACATTGCCTCTATACCAGCTGTTTATTCACCCGAAAGACTTAATGGAGCTGAAAAAAGACATTTGGGATGATGATCCGGTGCCCGCGGTGCTGAGAGTGAATCAAAAACGGCTTGACATTGATCTGGCGTACCGCGGCTCGCATATAAGAGATTTTAAGAAAAAATCGTATCATATCGCTTTTTATTCGCCGAAAACATTTCGCAGGGCGAAAGAGATACATTTAAACGCTGAATACAAAGATCCGTCGATGATGCGGAATAAGCTGTCTCTCGATTTCTTCGCGGAGCTTGGGACGCTGTCACCAAAGGCGAATTTCGTAACCCTGCAAATCAATGGCAGACATGAGGGGGTGTATCTTGAGCTGGAGTCAGTGGATGAATATTTTCTGGCGAAACGGAATTTGGCGGACGGCGCTGTTTTTTACGCGGTTGATGACGACGCCAATTTCTCCCTCGTCAGTGATCTGGAGCGGGATACGAAAACATCGCTCGAACTTGGTTATGAAAAGAAAACGGGAACGAAAGAAGACGATTTATACTTGCAGGATATGATCTATAAAATTAATACCGTGCCGAAGTCAGAGTTCAAGGGGGAGATCGTCAAACACTTGGACGCCGATAAGTATTTGCGGTGGCTTGCGGGCATCGTGTTTACCTCAAACTACGATGGATTTGTTCATAATTACGCTTTGTACCGGAATCATGAAACGGGACTTTTTGAAGTCATTCCGTGGGATTACGATGCGACGTGGGGAAGAGACATTCACGGTGATCGGATGGAGGCCGATTATGTCAGAATACAAGGGTTTAATACCTTGACCGCAAGGCTTCTGGATGAACCGTATTTCCGCAAAGCGTACAAACGGCTTTTGGAAGAGACGCTTCAGACCCGGTTTACCATTGAACATATGAAGCCGAAGGTCATGTCACTGTATGAGCAGATCAGGCCGCATGTCGCGAAGGATCCATATAAGAAAGAAGAGATTGATTGCTTTGACCGGGAGCCTGAAGTGATTTGCGAATACATTAAGGAGCGGTCATCCTTCATCAGCAGTGAGTTAGAGCGGTGGAATATCTGATTTGGAAATGAAGAAAGATTTTTTACAAATAGGCTGGTGAATCAGTTCCCGAAAATAATCGTGATACGTATATATGCATTATGCTTTTTACATTATGAGAAAAATGACTAGGAGGACAATAGATGAAACGCAATACGAAGCGGCAGCGGTCTGATGACAACTTTTTGCATGCGATGGAAGGAAAAGTGATTACTGTCTACCGGGGAGGCCCGGAGTCCAAGACAGGGAGATTAGCAGACATTCAATCGGATTATATCGCTCTTCAGGTTGATAATAAAATCGTTTATTATCAATGGAAACACGTGAAAAGTGTGACGGAAAATACGAGTGAAACCGTATCGCCGGCCGAAGCGGCAGAATGTGAAAAAGCTGATGATTTTCAAGACCTGATCAGCCGGATGACCAATCGCACGGTGCAATTGAATCAGGGAGGTCCCGAATCGAAAAGAGGAAAGCTTCACGAAACAGGGGATGATTTTCTCGTGCTGGAAACGGAAGATGACGGAATTGTATATTTTAACGCCGACCATGTCAAAAGCATCAGCGCGGAACAAGAAGAGGACGGCCAAGAGGAGGAGCGCCCGGAATTTGAAATGGCTGATGATTTTCACGGCATATTTAAACGCCTGATCCACAAATGGGTATCCATCAACCGCGGAGGTCCTGAAGCAGTTGAAGGAATACTTGTGGATAATTCCGACGGCCACTACACTCTTGTGAAAGATAAAGAAGTGCTGCGGATCTATCCTTTTCATATCAAGAGCATCAGCGAAGGGGCAAAAGGAGCAGCTAAAAAAGAGGAGAATAAAGACGACGAGAATAAAGGTGAGAAAGAGAGCGCCGAAGAAGAAAAGCCGCATGAAGAAGAATCACGCGAAGAGCAGCGTACTTCCTCTAAAAAGTCGAAAAGATCATCAAGATCCGTTCGATCCTCAAAACGGGAGAAAGAGGTCTCTTATAGCTACGCCACTGTATTAAGGACAATAGATTATCGGTGGAAACGCGGCCGTAAATGATTGGAAAGATTGTCCGTAAACGCGGGAGAGGGGGGAATGAAATGGCTGGATTAAGCAGATTTCTGGATAAACAAGTCGATATTGAGATATCGGGGAATACGACATTTTCAGGAACTCTTTTGGATATCGGTCAGGATATCATTGTGATTCATGACGGCCGGACGTTTCTTTATATTCCGCTGCTGCATCTTCAGCGGATGACATTGACGCTCCCGGACGAAGAGAATAAAGAACCGTACGCAAGAAAAAAAAGTCCGCATCCCGAAAAACAGGAACATTCCTTTTCTTACCGGAATACCCTCCAGCATATAAAAGGCAGATTCACAGAAATATTTGTTACGGGAGACCGTTCCATTCATGGGTATGTGACAAGTGTTTTAAATGATTATTTTGTTTTCTTCTCTCCGGTTTATAAGACTCTTTTCATCTCGATGCATCATTTGAAATGGCTGACACCCTATTCCGATGAGCAGACGCCGTATACATTAAACAGTTCAGAGCTGCCGGTTGTTCCCGCTAATGTGCCCCTTGTCCGGAATTTTGAGGAACAATTAAAAAGATATATCGGGAAGCTGATTATTCTGGATTTAGGAGATATACCGAATAAAGTGGGGCTGTTGCAGGATGTCTCAGATAATATTCTTGAACTGACCAATGCAGACGGCGATACTGTTTTTTGGAAATTGAATCATTTAAAAACCATGCACCTGCCATAAATGATAAAACTGCCTCTCTTATACAGCAGGCAGTTT
The DNA here is from genome assembly GCF_038608285.1 of Bacillus sp. FSL R5-0443. NCBI lineage: Bacteria > Bacillati > Bacillota > Bacilli > Caryophanales > Bacillaceae > Bacillus > Bacillus sp. FSL R5-0443. The sequence goes on along the minus strand of NZ_CP152013.1, from coordinate 3,733,691 downwards.
TTTTCATGGGAGCTAAAGGTAAATCCAACTGATCCAAACATATAAAACGGTAATGGTAAACACGACAGTGAGAGGGACAACGATAATGGTCGTTTTGATATATTCTGACCAAGAAACTTTTTCGCCGTGCTGTCTGATGATATGCATCCAGATCAGCGTGGCTAATGTCCCGATCGGCAGAAGCAATGATCCGATATCACTGCCGATTATATTAGCCAGATAAATGATTTTTACGGTTAATGGGTCGATGGACATTTCAGTTAATGTCAAAGTGCTGATCATTAAGGCGGGATGGTTATTGAACAAATTAGAGAGGACGGATGTAGCAATGCCCATAATAGATGCAGCGTGGGCAATGCTTTGTGAGACATAAGGCTCAATAGACTGAACAAGCAGCGCCGTCAGTCCGATATTATGCAGTCCGTAGATGATAATGTACATCGTGAAGGCAAAAATAAAGATATGCCAAGGCGCTTTCCTTAATAAGTCTGCCGGTCCGATTTTTAAATAAAACCATCTCCAGCCAAGCAGGATGAATGAACTGATGACAGCCACGAGCGAAACGGATATGCCGTTGTAAGAAGCTGCAAACAGACTGATCCGGACGAACAATACAAATGCCAAAACACAAAACATGATGTTCGTACGGCTGTTTTGGGTCGGGTCTGGCGGAGGCTGAAGCGGATGATATCGTTTGTGTTCCAGCGAGTCAAAATGAACCGGAATATCGGGGAGCTGTTTCGGCAAACGGCGGTAAAAAACGGCAAACAGCAGAAAGGCCATAAACACCAGTCCCAGCGTGCCGGGGATAAACATCATATTGGTGTACAAATAAAGGTCCATGCCTATCATTTTGAGAGAAATTAAATTGACGATATTACTGACGCCGATCGGGGTGCTTGCCGCCGTCGCAATTAATACGCCGCTTATTAAATACGGTGTTTTCTGATGTCTTTTAAGTCCGAGATATTGTAAGACCAATAGTAAAATAGGAGTGGTGATTAAGACGCTGCCGTCATTATTCAGAAAGAGCGTCATTGAAAAACAGAGCAGGTTGGTCAGCCAAAAAAGCCGGATGCCCGATCCCTTGGCGCGGTGAAGCAGTTTGGCCGCCGCCCAGTTAAAAAAACCGAAGCTTTCCAGCGCGATCGCCATAATCATTGTGGAGATAATGGTTATTGAGGCTCCGGTGACTTTTGACCCTATATCCCCCAAATCATGAAAGGAAACGGTTCCGCATAACAAAACGAGAATGGCGCCCAGCGACGCCGGAACGGCTTCATTTAATCCCCCGGGTCTCCAAAATATAAAAATAATGGTCACAAAGAAAGAAATCAGGGTCAAAATGACGGTAATATGTGTAATGTGTTCTGCCTCCTTTTAGATGGGTCATTGCCGCCCCGTTATTTTTATCCCTCCTGATCAGTTGTACTGTATGTATACGGGTACAGGTCGTAAGGTGTACTGAGCGTTTCTACCAATTTAGTAAAAATCCATAAAAGCACAAAAAAAAGAGGCTGCTTTCGGCGGCCCTCTTTTTTATGCATTTTCCTTATCCGCCTGCAATAAAGCCTGGCGTTTATTCATAATATCCAGAAAATGTTTCAGAATCGGATTTTGATTATCCTTGCGGTAGGCAATGACCCATTCGGCCGTGAGCTGCACCTGATTAATGCCGCGGTAGGCGACTTCGAGATTAAACAGCTTTTTAGCAGAAGAAGGCACGAAGGTTACACCGATGCCGGCACTAACCAATCCGATCACCATTTGATACTCCGTCGCTTCCTGAACGATTTTCGGTTTGAAGCCCGCCTGCTCGCAGTAGTTTACAAACTCTAGGTATAAAGTCGGCCATGTTTCTTTCGACAGTGTGATAATCGGTTCATTTTTTAAATCCTGAATGTCGATTGTCTGTTTAGCGGTAAGCGGGTGCTGCTTCGGCAAAGCCAGAATGCACGGACTGCTCTGCACCTTTTCCATATGTAACGCGGAATGCTGTAAAGGCGGATGAAGGATGCCGATATCAATGTTCCCCTTCAGAAGTTCTTCCTGCTGTCTGAAAGAAGAAATTTCACGCAGATCAAGCTTGACGGAGGGGAATTTTTCGCGGAATTCCCGAATGATCGGCGGCAGAAATTCATATGTGGCCGAGCCGACAAAACCGACGACAAGGCGGCCGAGCTCTCCCCGCGCCGTTCTCTGCGCCATTTCAATCGCTTTGTCTATTTCTTCGATCGCGTTTCTGCTGTGTTTTAAAAAACTTTCTCCGGCAGCTGAAAGCTCTACAACCCGTTTCGTGCGCTTTAATAAGGTCACGCCGACTTCCTTCTCAAGCTGTTTGATCTGCTGGCTGAGAGGCGGCTGTGTCATATTTAACCGAAGCGCAGCTTTGCCGAAATGAAGTTCTTCGGCAACGGCAATAAAGTATTGAAGATGGCGAAGCTCCATCCTTATCCATTCCTTTCTCTTTGTTAATTATTCGTGAAACATATTAATCATACGGCGAATTGATATTGGAGGTCAATTTCCAAAGAGTGTATAGTGAATAATATCACAAATTACTTAAAATTTTATATTTAATATGCATAATAAGGAGTGAGGGTGTTGGCAAAAGCAACAAATGAACTAAAAACCTCTGGAAAAAATCGGGGGGCGGAGCTTGTTGTTGATTGCTTAGTGGAGCAAGGTGTCACACATGTTTTTGGCATTCCGGGTGCAAAAATTGATGCAGTATTTGATGCGTTAAAAGATAAAGGACCTGAACTGGTTTTATGCCGTCACGAACAGAACGCTGCATTTATGGCTGCGGCTGTCGGAAGACTGACTGGAAAACCAGGCGTTTGTCTCGTTACTTCAGGCCCGGGGGCATCCAACTTGGCGACCGGCTTGTTAACGGCTAATACAGAAGGTGATCCGGTAGTGGCGCTGGCGGGTAACGTAATTCGCGCAGACCGGTTAAAACGGACACACCAATCATTGGACAATGCGGCGCTATTTCAGCCGATTACAAAATACAGTGTAGAAGTACAGGAAACAGGGAATATACCAGAAGCGGTAACAAACGCCTTCAGGGCAGCGTCAGCAGGTCAGGCAGGCGCGGCTTTCGTGAGCTTTCCGCAGGATGTTGTGAATGAAATCACAAATGTGAAAAACGTACGCAGCGTGCCGGCGCCGAAACAAGGCCCTGCACCGGAAGAAGCGGTCAGCGCGGCTATCGCGAAAATCCAGACGGCGAAACTTCCCGTTCTGTTAGTCGGCATGAAAGGCGGAAGACCGGAGGCGGTAAAACAAATCCGCAAACTGCTTGCCAAAACAAAACTGCCTTTCGTAGAAACGTACCAAGGGGCCGGCACATTGTCCAGAGAGCTGGAAGACCAATATTTCGGCCGGATCGGACTGTTCCGCAACCAGCCGGGCGATCTTCTGCTTGAACAGGCGGATGTCGTATTAACGATCGGTTATGATCCGATTGAATACGATCCGAAGTTCTGGAACGTAAACGGTGACCGTGCTATTATCCATCTTGACGAAATCCAGGCCGATATCGATCATGCCTATCAGCCGGAATTAGAATTATTAGGCGATATCGCCGCTACGGTTAAACAAATTGAACACGACGCTGTGACATTTGATATGGGCAGCCGTGAACAAGAAGTGCTGAGCGAATTAAAACAGATGCTCACAGACAGCGAGAAGGCGCCAAGCGACCATAAATCCGACAGAGTGCATCCTCTGCAAATCGTCCAAGAACTGCGCAATGCAATTGATGACGACGTAACCGTCACTTGCGATATCGGTTCGCACGCGATCTGGATGTCCCGCTACTTCCGCGCTTATGAGCCGCTGAAACTGTTGATCAGCAACGGCATGCAGACATTGGGCGTAGCGCTTCCTTGGGCGATTGCCGCCACATTGGTGAATCCGGGTGAAAAAGTCGTATCCGTTTCAGGAGACGGAGGATTCCTGTTCTCTGCAATGGAATTGGAAACGGCAGTCCGCTTAAAAGCGCCGATCGTTCACCTTGTATGGAATGACAGCACATATGATATGGTCGCATTCCAGCAAATGAAAAAATATAACCGTACGTCATGCGTAGATTTCGGAAACATTGACATCGTAAAATATGCAGAAAGCTTCGGCGCCACCGGCTTGCGCGTTGAGTCACCGGAACAGCTGGCAGACGTGCTGCAAAAAGGCTTGAACACAGAAGGCCCTGTCATCATTGACATTCCTGTCGATTACAGTGACAATGTCCATTTATCAAGCGACATGCTTCCGAAGCAATTCAAAGAAAAAATGAAAGCAAAAGCTCTCTAGCACTCTGCGCACCATGACCTGTTTTCTAAAACAGCCCAATTTAAAAGGAGTGAAGGGAATATGAAAAACGCAAGCGACATCCATATGATGAGCCGCGGAGAAAAAGGCTCACCTGAGGATCAGATCTATCAAGTATCAACAATGACATCTCTGCTGGACGGAGTATATGACGGAGATTTTGATATGGCTGACATTCCGAAGTTCGGTGATTTCGGAATCGGCACGTTCAATAAACTGGACGGCGAATTAATCGGATTTGACGGAGAATTTTACCGTCTGCGCGGCGACGGAACGGCTACGCCTGTTAAAGGCGGAGACCTGTCACCATTCTGCTCATTCACATTTTTCACGCCTGATATGACGCATACGATCGACGGCGAAATGACCCGTGAAGAATTCGAGCAGGAAATCGCCAGCCTTCTGCCTAGTAAAAACTTATTTTATGCGATCCGTTTAGACGGCGTATTTAAAAAGGTGCAGACAAGAACGGTAGAACGCCAGGAGAAACCGTACGTTCCGATGATCGAAGCGGTGAAAACACAGCCTGTGTTCAACTTTGACGACATTCAGGGTACAATCGCCGGCTTCTGGACGCCGGGGTACGCAAACGGCATCGCTGTTTCCGGATATCACCTGCACTTCATTGATGAAGGACGCAATTCCGGCGGACACGTGTTTGACTATGTCATTAAAGATTGTAAAGTGACGATTTCTCAAAAAATGAATATGAACCTCAAGCTTCCGAATACGGCGGACTTTTTCAACGCAAATTTAGATAATCCGAATTTTGCGAAGGATATCGAAACAACCGAAGGAAGCCCGGAATAAAATAAAAAGAAAGCCCCATTTTTCTCGGGGGCTTTCTTTTTATTTGGCTGAACCGGCAAAGATTAGGTAAAATACAGTCAAAAGGGAAAGGTGTGGTAGCTGTGAAAGTATTGGTATTAGCGGTTCATCCTGACATGGACAACTCAGCGGTCAATAAGGCGTGGACAGAAGAATTAAAAAATCATGATGAAATCACGGTCCGTGAGCTTTATAAAGAATATCCGGACGGGAAAATAGATGCGGAAAAGGAACGGCAGCTGTGTGAACAGTATGACCGGATCGTATTTCAATTCCCGCTGTACTGGTACAGTGCGCCTCCGCTTTTAAAAACATGGATGGATCATGTGCTGGCGTATGGCTGGGCTTACGGCTCCAAAGGAAAGGCGCTGCACGGCAAAGAATTGCTGCTGGCTGTTTCCGTAGGTGCCGGAGAGGATGCATATCAGGCAGGCGGGTCTAATCATTTTTCACTGAGCGAGCTCTTAAGGCCGTTTCAGGCAATGGCTAATTTTACGGGTATGACCTATTTGCCGGCTTTCGCGATGTACGGGGTAAGCAGCGCCGATGCTGCGGCTATCCGTGACAATGCCAAACGCCTGGCGGATTACATAAAGAAGCCATTTTAGAGTCGTATGCATTCATCTTCATTTGACAATATTTCCTGAGAAATATTTCGAACCTTAGACGTTTCTGACTGCTCAAGAAAGAAAAAACGGATTTCGCGCTGAATTTGCGAAATCCGTTTTGATATTATGTCAGTTTTTGCAGATCTTTTGTGCTGATATATCCCGTTGCGCCCCCGTAATCGACAAGCGCCCAGCCGAAGTCAATGCCGCCGCCGGCTGTCTTTTTCCATCCGAGGAAAGAAACGCTCGTGTTTTTAGCAAGGGAAGCTTTGACCGCTTGTTTGTCTGTATATACTTTTGTTTTTTTCGTCGTTTTTACGGTTGTTGCTTCTTTAACAATATAATGAGTAGATACAAATCCTGTTTTTCCGTTTTTATAATGTACTTTAGCCCAGTCAGCGTTCTGGAATGAAACGATCTTTAAGCTGTCGCCTAAATGAAGGGTATCAGCTCTCGGACTGGCTGCTGATGCTTTTGTTCTGACGTTCAATGCTTCCGCGGAAACGAGATAAGAGTCAAGCGGGTAGCTGTACAGATCGTCAATTTTGACCGCTTCCTGCGCGTGTGTCTCGGGAAGAGGCGTTATTCCGGCAGCTGAAGCCGCTGTTATTCCCGCTGCAAGGGTCAGAATGGATGCCGCTTTGGCTGTTTTCTTCATCTGTATCTCTCCTTTTACTTCATCCTTTCACGTTTTACCGGAAGTCTAAACATCGGCCGGTTATTTTTGTGTTTGAAGTTTCAATGGAGCGGAAATGGTTTTTTTGACTTTTTCTCCTTTGAGCACCTGCTCCGCCGCTTCGGCCGCCAGTTTTCCGATCAGCTCCGGCTGCTGGGCGACCGTGGCTGTCAGCTTTCCGTTTTTAATGGAAGAAATCGCATCTTTATTTCCGTCGAAACCGACGACCAAAATGTGTTTGCCCGAGCTGTTAATCGCTTCGAGCGCGCCGAGTGCCATTTCATCATTATGGGCGAACACGGCTTTGATATCCGGATGTCCCTGCAGCAGGTTTTCCATGACGGTCAATCCTTTTGTACGGTCAAAATCCGCCGCTTGCTTTGTTACGACATCCAGCTTTTTGTCGGCAATATGATGAAAGCCCGTTCCGCGTTCCCGTGTCGCGGATGCGCCCGGCACCCCTTGCAATTCCGCCACTTTGGCGCCTTTTCCGAGCTGATCGGCGAGGTAGTCAGCCGCCATTTCTCCTCCTTTGACATTGTCAGAGGCGACAAGCGTTTCGACTTTGCCGTGTTCGGCTGAACGATCAAGCGCAATGACGGGAATGCCGAGGGAATTTGCCGATTCGACGGCTGTTGAAATCGCTGATGAATCGGTCGGGTTGATCAGCAGCGCATCGACTCCCTGCTGGATCAAATCTTCTACGTCATTTGACTGTTTAGATGAATCATTTTGGGCATCGACAATAATGACCATCATGCCCCGTTTTTTGGCTTCCTTTACAACGCCTTCTTTTAATGAAACGAAGAACGGATTGTTCAATGTGGAGACGGAGAGCCCGATAGTGAATTCTTTTTTATGTTTTGTGTTTGACGGTTTTGCCCATTGTGGCGGTTCAAGTGAACAGGCGGACAGCAAAAACAGTGATAATGCCGCGATCGTGATGATGGCTTTCTTCATAATGGTCCTCCTACTATGCCGATTTTTTGCGGTCCAGCAGCACCGCGATTAAAATGACGATTCCTTTGACGACGAGCTGATAAAAAGATGATACGCCGAGAAGGTTCAAGCCGTTGTTCAGCGTACCGATAATCAAAACCCCGATCAGTGTACCGATGATGCGCCCTCGACCGCCGGACAGGCTCGTTCCGCCGAGAACGACCGCTGCGATGGCGTCCAGCTCGTATGATTCCCCGGCCGTCGGCTGTGCGGAATTTAAGCGTGATGTCAGAATCGCTCCCGCCAGCGCCGATAATAAACCTGTCAGAGAATAGATCATGATCTTGATGCGGGGCACTTTGATTCCCGATATCAGCGCCGCTTTCTCATTGCCGCCGATAGCGTATGTCCGGCGGCCGAACGGTGTTTTGTGAAGAAGAACCCACAGGGCCGCAAATGCAATCAGCATCGTAATGGCAGGTACGGGAATGCCGAGAAAATAACCGCGCCCGAATAATTGAAATGCGTAACTTGAACCGAGTCCCGTAATCGGATTTCCGTCCGTATAGACGAGGGTCAGTCCGCGAAAGACGGTCATTGTCGCCAAAGTGGCGATGAACGGCGCCATTTTTCCTTTTGTGATTAATAATCCGTTTATCATGCCGAGTACGGCGCCGATTACGCAGCCGATGATGACGGCTAAGATCGGGTCGATGCCTGAGACCATCATACCTGCGACCAATGCGCTCGATAAGGCGAGGATGGCTCCGACAGAGAGATCAATGCCTCCCGTTAAAATGACAAACGTCATTCCGAATGCAATCAGAGCGTTAATCGCAACCTGCCGAAGAAGGTTGAGAATATTGAGGGGTTCAAGAAAACTCGGGTTTAAAACGGAAACGATCAGCACAAGAATCAGTAAGCCGAGAAACGGACCGAGTTTTTGTGTGAAGGTGTGAATGGAAAATCGCTTTTGTTCAGTTGATGTCATTGGTTCAGTTTTCATTCTGCTGCCCTCCCGTGGCAAGTGTCATGATGTGTTCTTGTGTTGCGCCGGCCGCATTGATTTCTCCGCTGATGCGCCCTTCGTGGACGACGATGATTCTGTCACTCATGCCGAGAATTTCCGGCAGCTCGGAAGACACCATGATGATGGCGACTCCGCGATCGGTCAGTTCATTCATTAATGAATAGATTTCCCTTTTCGCGCCTACGTCGACGCCTCTTGTCGGTTCATCAAGGATGAGAACTTTCGGGCCGATTCCGATCCATTTGGCGATGACGACTTTTTGCTGATTTCCTCCTGATAAATGCCGGGCGGCGGTTTCCGGAGATGCGGTCTTAATGGTCAGACGCTTGATGAGCAGCTCAACGAACTCCGCCTCGCGTTTTCGGTCAATGATGCCTTTCGGAGAGAAGCTGGTCAGGTTCGGCAATGAGATATTTTCACGAATGGACGTATCCAGCAGCAGCCCTTCATCTTTGCGGTTCTCCGTAATCAGGCCGAGTCCCTTACGGATGGCATCGTACGGACCCCGAATGCCGGTTTTTCGGCCGGAAATCCAGATCTCTCCGGAATCGAGCCTGTCAATTCCGAACAGCGCCCTCATGATTTCTGTCCGTCCGGCACCCATTAAGCCGGAAACGCCGAGGATTTCTCCGGCGCTCACATGGAAACTGATCTGTGAAAAGCTTCCTTTTTTTGAGGCGTTTTTCACTTCGAGCACCTTATCGCCGAGTGACGGCGTGCGAGTCGGATACCGATCGGTCAGCTCCCGCCCGACCATTTTTTTGACCACTTCATCAAAACTAGTGTCGATAATATGCGCCGTATCCACAGTGAGGCCGTCCCGCATAATGGTGATCCGGTCGCAAATCGAAAATATCTCTTCCATTCGGTGCGAAATATAGACGATGGATACGCCGTCCCGCTTTAACGCCGTCATCACGTCAAACAGTTTGCTGATTTCCCGTTCGGTCAGCGCCGCGGTCGGTTCGTCCATAATAATGACTTCGGCGTTTGTCATCAGCGCTTTGGCAATCTCAATCATCTGCTGCTGTCCGACGGAACATTGTCCGGCTTCCCGGTCAAGAGGAAGAGAGACTCCCAGTTTTTCAAGCTGTGATTTTGCTAGCGCTTTCATTTTCTTAGTTTCCAAAACGCCGAACGCCGTCGTCAGCTCTTTGCCGATAAAAAGGTTTTCAAGCACCGTCATGTCCGGCCATATATTCAGTTCCTGATGGATAAAGGCGATTCCGTGCTTTTCGGCTTCCTTTGGATTGGAGAAGCTCATGTTTGTTCCGTTTATCGTAATGTTTCCCTTGTCGAGCCGGTAGAGCCCGGTGAGCAGATTCATTAACGTCGATTTGCCCGCTCCGTTTTCTCCCATTAAAGCGTGGATTTCTCCCGGCAGAAGCTCAAATGAGACGCCGGAGAGCACTTGGTTTTTGCCGAATGCTTTATGAATGTCTGTCATGCCGATGTGCATGCTGGATCCCTTCTTTCTAGAAAATCACACCCGCCTGCAGGATGCAGTTGGCGTATGGTGTCATTTCACCCGTTCGGATGACGGCTTTTGCTTTCTGTGTGAGCCGTTTGAATTCCTCGTGGGACATGTACTCGATCGTCTGCGCTGAGAAATGGCTTTCTATGAAACTTGCATTCTCGGGGTTTGCGTCTTTGATCTCGGAAGCGGCGATCACCTTTTCGACTGCCATCTCCCCGGCTGCCAGGCTGGTCACGTCCCGAAAGGCGGGAACGCCCGCCATTAAGGACAAATCAATTTTAGGGACGCCGTCAGGGACGGGGAGACCCGCATCTGCGATTGCGATGAGGTCTGTATGCCCGAGATCGGCCAATACTTTGGCAATGTGGCTGTTTAACATTCCGTGTTTTTTCATGACAGCAGCTCCTCAACTTCTTTTCTGGCCGGCATGCCGCCTTGGGCGCCAAAGTGCTGCACGGACAGGGAGGCGGCGCAGTTGGCAAACAGGAGCGCTTGCTCAATGTCCCGTCCTTCCGCGAGTGCGACGGCAAGTGCCGCATTAAAGGTATCGCCGGCTCCCGTCGTGTCGACCGCTTCTGCAGGGAAGGCGGGAACAAGCCGTTCCGCGGTGCCGTCTGAGTAGCGCACGCCTTGTTTTCCTTCGGTAATGAACAGTTTGCCGGGATAGCCGGCGAGCGCTTCTTCTTTCGTCCGGTCAGGAAATAAAATGGATGCTTCATGTTCGTTCGGCGTAAGATATGCGGCATCCTCAATCGTCGATTGTTTCAGCGGCCGGGCCGGCGCGGGATTCAGAATAACCGGAATTTGCTGCGCGCGGCAGTAGCTGCACACTGCTTCAACGGTTTCTTCAGGAATCTCCTGCTGGATCAGCACGATATCAATGCCGGGAAGTTTTGCTAGCGCACTTTTGGCATAATCGGGGGAGATGTCATCGTTTGCGCCTTTTACGACGACGATGCTGTTGTCTCCTTCAGCGAGCACAATATGAGCCGTTCCGCTTTTTTTATGTGTAACCGTTTCCATATAGTCCGTATTGACACCGTTTGCCTTCAGGTTTTCAATAATCGCTTTTCCGTAGCTGTCATTGCCTGCTTTTCCTACCATATATACGTTTGCGCCCAGGCGGGAAGCGGCTACGGCCTGATTTGCGCCTTTTCCTCCGGGCACGGTTTGAAAGTCTGTGCCCAGTACGGTTTCTCCGGCTTTCGGACGCCGTTCAGATGTAACGACCAGATCCATAGAACAGCTTCCGATAACACAAATTTCACTCATGTTGATCATCCTTTCTCGTCGTTTGTCTTCTTATGTAAGTCACGGGCATTTGAATGGCCGTCTCTTTCGGCGGTTCTTTCTTTATCAATTGCAGCAGCAGGTTTGCCGCTTGTTTTCCCATCTCATATGCAGGCTGGCGGATGGTTGAAAGCGGCGGAAACAAAAGCCTGCTCTGCGGAATATCGTCGTATCCGATGATCTGAATCTCCTCCGGAACTTTTTTGCCGAGCCGCAGCGCCTCATGGAGGACGGCAGCCGCCGCAATGTCGTTGCTGGCAATGACTCCGTCGGTTTCAGGGTATGCTGCAAACAATTCTTCTGCTAAAATGGCGGCATCCTTGATGGAAAATGAAGCGGCGGAGATGACATTGAACTGCGCGTTCGCTTTTTGCAGCACATCAAGTGCGCCGTTAAAACGTTCCTGAGCGGTCGGAAGGTGGGCTGGGCCTTTGACAAGCGTGATGCTTGTGCTTTTGCCGCGAAGCATTTCCTCAGCCGCCCGTTTTCCGCCTGCCCGCCCGTCACTGAATACGGATGGGGCGCCTTCTTTTGTCCGGTCCAGAAATACGACCGGGTAAAGGCTGCCGCTGTATTCGGGAAGGTCGGGGTAATGGGTGGCCGCCAAAATACCGGCAACTTGATTTTGTTTAAATGTTTGCAGGTAGTCGAGTTCTTTTTCCAATTCTTCATCGCTGTTGCCGATGATCAGCCGGTATCCTTCCCGCTGCAACTCGTCTTCAGCGCCGCGGGCAAGCTGAGGGAAAAAGGGATTCGTAATATCCGGAAGCAAAAGCCCGACCAGTCTGGATTCTCTTTTATAAAGAGAGCGGGCAACTTCATTCGGATAATAATTCAGCTTCTCCATGGCAAGCATGACCTTCGTTCGTGTATCTTCATGCACGTAGCCGTTGTCATTGAGGACACGTGAAACCGTGGCAACAGAGACGCCGGCAGCGCCTGCGACATCTTTAATCGTTGCCAATAAACACTCCTCCTTCAATTATGTAACCGTTTACATAAAAAGAGTAACACGAATCATTTCGGTTGGCAACAAAAAAAGAGACCGGGGTCTCTTTTAGTTCACGATGCCGATTTGTGAGATATTCACTTTGATATCAGGGATTATCTCGATGGAAGGATAGACCCCACGCCAATTGAGCCGCTTGCCCCGCTCATAATAATGGGTTTGATATTTCCGGCCGATGCCGAGGATATCCGAGTTGTGCTCCTGAATATGGCTGATCACCGATCTGGCCTGGCTGTTCAAATTTGCTGAGGCTTGTTTGTTTATTTGGTCGATTGCCGTATAAGAATTCAGCTTGTCCTTTGGATATTCCAAGACGCGTGCATTCAGTTTTAAACGGATTTTCACTTTTATATGCTGCGGATCTGTATCTATAAATACAATCTTTCGCGTGGCATCCGTGATGCCGAGAGAAAGATAATTTTCAATATCCATTTTGTATTTGTCCCATAGCTTCAGATTAATATTAGCCGATTTATTAAATTGCCCGCTTAAAAGGGTCAGGAGGGTCGAATCCTGACCGAGCACCTCAGTCACTTTCCGCTGGCCGCTGAACAGGGCAGAACCCTCTACCTTTATCGTCTGTCCGTTAATCGATAAATAAGGAAGGGCGAAATCCTTATCAGCCGTCAGCATGCTTGAACGGATGGATTGCAAATTCTCCATGCTGATATTTGATTCCGCATTAGCGCTTGTTAATAAATTCGTTAAATACTTGCTGACGATCAATTTCTGCCGGACGATCAGCTTCAGCACTTCAATCGCCTCGCCGTCTTTTACAACCGCCGGATGAGCGAGAAGCGGGCTTTTCGGATCTCTGTAAAAGACATCGAGATAAGGAAAAAGCGGTTTTTCCGCCATTTTCTCACCGATTAATAAGACTCTTTGCTTGGACGTGTCAATGCGCTGATCGACAAGCTTATCCAATTGAAACCGCGCTTCACGGATGGTGTGCCCGGAAGCGCTGAGCACCGTCGTAATGAATGAGCCGCCCGTTTCCTGTTCCGCCTGGGAGGACTGAACCTTCCGATAGGTGATGCCGATTTTATTTTTACCGTCATGATCAACATCAAGGCTTGCGGTCAGCACGAGAGAAATATCTTTCAGCAAATTTTGATCCCAGCAGCCCGCAAGTGTCAGGCTTGCGCACATGAGACTGATAAGAACCGCTTTTTTAATGCGCATGGCGGACACCCTTTTTACGTACAAGGACAATCAATACCATAAACAACGGAAACAAATACACAAACACAATATCGGAAATGCGGAAAAACTGATCCAGCTGCTGTATCGTTTTATCTGTGCTTGTGGCCCAAATAGACAGAAGGAAGACGAGCAGGGCCAGCGGATAAACAAACCGGCTGTGATCTTTTTGATTGAACAGCTTGGCAATGCCGGTGCTTGCCAAGTAAAACACGTTGGCCAGCGTTGAAAAGACGGTCACGAACCAAAACGTCAAAAAGAGCAGATCCGTCCGTTCGATAATTCTGAATGAAACGGTTTTTAACAGGTACAGCACAGGCTCCGGGATCATTTTTATTTCTTCGGGGCTGATTGTGACAAAGCAAGTAAGGGTGATATACAGGTAATAAAGGATAATCATGATGTTTGAAATCGTCAGTATTTTGTAGCGCTGGCTGACGGTGCAGTTGATTAGGGGCCCGATCACGAGCGCCGCCTGAAAGCCGGTAATGCTGACAAGTGTTTGCTGCACCCCGGTAAGCATGTCTTTTGCGGTTCCGTGAAAAATCGGCATAATGTATGTGATATCGGCTTTTCCCAGCGTGTATAAAAGCGGCAGAGAGATCAGCAGCAAAAACGGCGTTAAAATAAAGCTGAACCTGGCGATCGCATTCAGCGGAGCCTGGGCGATATAGACAGAACCGAGGATCAGCATTAAGCTGATCACCCAATTCGGAGTCTGCGGGAGCACCCAGATATCCAATATCCGTGTAAATACAGAAAGAATGAGCGTGCAGAGAAACGCGAAATATAAAATATACAGCACCTGCACCCCTTTGCCGGTAAGTGTTCCGAACACCTCCTCCAGCATTTCGTACAGGTTCAGCTTCGGAAACCGGTGAAATAATATCATATACAGGCTGAATGTAAGCTGGACGAGCAATCCGGTAAGCAGAATGGAAATCCATCCGCTGCTTCCCGATCTCATCATCAGTAAATGGGGAAGCGCCAAAATGCCGATGCTGATCTGCGTCTGATTAATGAAAAACACGCCTTGAAGCGGGCTGATTTTTTTAGGCTTCATCTTTTCTCCACCCCCGAACATGTTTCATCTGCTTTGAGTCTTGCGGTCTCAAATAAAAAGGCCTTCTTTTAATAAACCAAGCCGGCAGCCGGATAAATGCATCCTTCAAGTCACTGAAATGAAACGGCGTCAGAGATGATAAATAAGGAACGCCGAGTGATTCAAGCTTGCACAGGTTCATCAGAATAAGCCCGAAGCCGAGTGCGATGCCGATAAAACCGAACGAGGATGCCAGAAACATAAGCGGAAATCTGAGCGTTCGGATGGACGTGCTCATTTCATATGAAGGAAGCACAAAAGAAGAAACGGCCGTAACGGCTACGACGATAATCATCATATTAGAAATGAGTCCCGCCTGAACGACTGCGTCACCGATCACGAGACCGCCGACAATGCCGATCGTCTGACTGATCGGTCTCGGCAGCCTGATACCGGCTTCGCGGATCAGTTCAATCGTAATTTCCATAATCATGGCTTCTATCAGCGGGGGAAAGGGAATATCAACAATCGAATTTTTCATGGTGATAATCAGATCGTTGGGAATGACTTCAAAATGAAACGCAATCAGCGCGATATAAAAAGCGGGCAGCGTAATCGCGATCATAAAGGCGAAAAATCTCAGCACTCTTAAAAAACTGGCGGAAATCCACCTCGTGCTGTAGTCATCCGGAGATTGAAAAAAAGAAAAGAATGTGATCGGCGCAATCAAAGCCGACGGACTCCCGTCCATCATGATCAGTACACAGCCTTCCATCACGCATGCTTTTGCTTTATCCGGCCGTTCCGTATGAATGATCTGCGGAAAAATGGAAAACGAATTATCTTCTATTGATTCCTCGATAATCCCGGGCGCAAGCACGCTGTCTATACGCAGGTATGACAGGCGCCGCTTCACTTCCTCGACAATCTCCGGATTGGCGATATTCTCAACAAAGATAACCGCAACCTTTGATTTGGCTCTTTCCCCGATATCCATATAATGAACGGAGAGATGGCGGTCCTGTATGTGAAACCGCAGCTGATGAATGTTCGTTTCCAAACTTTCCACAAACCCGTCATGGGCGCCGCGGACGATACTTTCAGATTCGGGTTCCATAATGGAACGCAGCGGATTCTGGCCGACGGAAAACAGCTTCGCTTTCCTCGATGCATCGCTGAGAAAAACAACCTGTCCTGCCAAAATCCCGTCAATGAGTTTTCTGATTTCATCCGTTTCCGCACTGCTGACGGCATTCATCGTTTCCTCAAGCGGGCCGTTCTGCAGGGTGTCGCTTAACAGAAACTCATTCAGCTTCTGTTCTTCTATCATTTGTTCAATATAAAAGAAAGCGGTATGACGGTCCTGCAGTTTGATCCTTCGTATTTTAAAATCACCGCAAACACACATCAGCTCCTGCATTTCCCGTACAGCCGATTCAAAATCGCCGGGAATCCGTTTGTTTTGTTTATCCGCAGACATCAGACCGCCTCCTTTCCTGGTTATCTGTAGTTTTCAGCGGGTATTCCTTTTTTATGCATTTTATAAAATAGAGGAGTTCCTCGATGTTTTACCAAGAACTTCACAATTATGGATGAATATTTCTTGAACGAATATAAAGATTTATTAAAATTATTTCAAAAGAGTGATAAACGTCCTGTAAATGGTTTAAAAGGAGAAAGGCTTTCCGCATATAAAATGTGTATTTCTTGTAAACACTCCGGACCCGTCTTATTCTGTCATGTACCAGTCATTCCGCTAGTTATTTTGGAATGGGACTGAAAGCAGGATACGGGGGAAAAATGAATGACTTTAAGACCTTATCCTTAACAAAACAGGCAGTCTGCACACAGCGGACAGAGAGTCCCGAAACGTATGCGCAGTGCGAAAAACGCTGATACAAACGGGCTGGAAAAGATGGATTATCATTACATCTTTTTCTTCCGGAACGCGAATAGTTCCATTGGTCCAAATGAATTTCTGTGTGAAAATGTAAACGCATTCATTTTTCTTTTGAAAAATTGAAGTAAGGTTGAAGTCCTGCCTATTCCCAAAAAAAGCAATTCGATAATAGGAAGAATAGCGTCACTAATAGAGAAGTTTGGCTCAGTGAAAGCGGGAAGATTATGTTACATAATGCCGATTGAGAATTCATAGTGAAGCTATATACTGATGAATGAATTTATCAATACAGAAGGAGATGTCAAAAATCAATGTGGTTACTCATTATAGCCTGTGCTGCCGTACTAATCATCGGAATCATTGAAAAAAGGCGGCATCAGAAGAATATCGATGCTCTGCCAGTACGCGTCAATATTAATGGTATCCGCGGAAAGTCAACCGTAACGAGGCTGACGACCGGAATACTGATGGAGGCGGGCTACAAAACAGTCGGAAAAACGACGGGAACAGATGCAAGGATGATCTATTGGGATACACCTGAGGAGAAACCGATCAAACGGAAACCGCAGGGCCCGAATATCGGCGAGCAAAAAGAAGTAATGAAGGAAACCGTAGAACGGGGCGCCAATGCCATTGTCAGTGAATGTATGGCGGTAAACCCGGATTATCAGATTATCTTTCAGGAAGAACTCCTTCAAGCCAACATCGGCGTCATCGTGAATGTGCTTGAAGACCATATGGACGTCATGGGGCCGACGCTTGATGAAATCGCTGAAGCATTTACCGCGACGATACCGTATAACGGTCACCTTGTCATTACAGACAGTGAATACACAGACTTCTTTAAAGAAAAAGCCGCAGAGCGGAATACCGAGGTCATTATTGCGGATAACTCTAAAATTACAGATGAATACCTTCGAAAATTTGAATATATGGTCTTTCCTGATAACGCTTCCCTTGCGCTCGGCGTTGCCCAGGCTCTTGGGATAGATGAAGAAACGGCGTTTAAAGGAATGCTGAATGCGCCGCCTGATCCTGGCGCCATGAGAATCCTGCCGCTGCTCAGCACGAAGGAGCCCGGTCATTTCGTAAACGGCTTTGCCGCAAATGATGCATCTTCTACTTTAAATATATGGAAACGTGTAAAGGAAATCGGCTACCCGACAGATGAACCGATCGTTATCATGAACTGCCGCGCCGACCGTGTGGACAGAACGATTCAGTTCGCAAACGACGTGCTTCCGTACATTAAAACGAAGGAACTCATACTCATCGGCGAGACGACAGAACCGATCGTCAGAGCTTATGAAGAAGGCAAGATTCCTGCCGATACACTGCACGATCTGGAATATAAATCAACAGACGAAATCATGGACGTGCTGAAAACAAGAATGCAAAACCGTGTCATATATGGCGTCGGCAATATCCACGGTTCAGCGGAACCATTAATTGAAAAAATTCAAGAGTATAAGGTGAAACAGCTCGTTAGCTAGGAGGAAAAGGATAAATGTTCGGATCAGATTTATACATCTCACTTATTTTAGGCGTGTTAATCAGTTTAATTTTCGCGGAAAAAACAGGTATCGTACCAGCCGGTTTAGTCGTGCCGGGTTATTTAGGGCTCGTTTTTAACCAGCCGGTCTTTATTTTACTCGTATTGTTAGTGAGTCTTCTTACATACGTGATCGTCAAATACGGTTTATCCAGATTTATGATTTTGTACGGACGCAGAAAATTCGCAGCTATGCTGATAACGGGAATCTGCTTAAAAATCGCCCTTGATTTCCTTTACCCGATCGTACCGTTTGAGATATCAGAATTCCGCGGAATCGGTATCATCGTACCGGGTCTGATCGCCAATACCATTCAGAAACAGGGATTAACGATTACATTTGCCAGCACGCTGTTCTTAAGCGGCGCAACTTTTGCCATTATGTTTGCTTACTACTTAATCTAATGTAAGGTGTGTCAAACGATGAAAAAACAATTAAGCTTTCAAGAAAAACTGCTGAAGCTGACCAAACAGCAGAAAAAGAAGACCAATCTTCACGTTTTTATCGCGCTGCCGATCGTCTTTTGCCTGATGTTCGTCTGCATCCTGACAGGGAAGGCGGAAACGCCGAGTGTGAAAAGAAATGCCGATGACCTTGTATCAGCCTCATTCGTCGGAGATATTATGATGGGCCGGAATGTCGAGAAAGTGACAAAGCATAAAGGCACGGAGAGTGTCTTCCGTTACGCAAAGCCATTCTTCGAAGCATCCGACTATGTGTCGGGGAACTTTGAAAACCCGGTTACATATAAAAAGAACTACAAAGAAGCAGAAAAAAATATCCACCTTCAGTCAAACAAAGATGCCGTAAAAGTATTGAAGGACATGAATTTCACCGTTCTCACGGCAGCCAACAACCATGCGATGGATTACGGCCCTCAAGGAATGCGGGATACGGTTGAAGAGTTTTCAAAGCAAAATCTTGAACTTGTCGGCGCGGGCCTCACGCTGAAGGAAGCCGAGCAGAACATTTCTTATCAAGATGTAAACGGAATCAAAATCGCAACACTGGGTTTCACTGATGTTTCCGGAAAAGGCTTTGCAGCTAAACGAAATGCGCCGGGTGTGCTTCCGGCCGATCCAGAGCTGTTTATTCCGATGATTTCTAAAGCCAAAAAGAAAGCCGATCTTGTCATTGTTCAAACACACTGGGGACAGGAATACGATAATGATCCGAATGACAGACAGCGCCAATTGGCAAGAGCAATGTCAGATGCCGGAGCGGATATTATCGTCGGACACCATCCGCACGTGCTAGAACCGATCGAAATGTACCACGGCACCGTTATTTTCTACAGCCTGGGCAACTTCGTATTCGACCAGGGGTGGACAAGAACGAGAGACACGGCGCTTGTTCAATATCATCTGCAGAAAAACGGCACGGGACGCTTTGAAGTCACGCCGATGAATATTCATGAAGCAACACCTGCACCGGTTAAAAAAGGCAGCATCAATCATAAAACGATCGTACGTGAACTGACGAAAGAATCGAATTTCGATTGGAGCGTCAAGGATGGAAAATTAACGTTTGATGTGGATCACAGCGATATCTTAAAAAAGAAAGCGGAGTGAAAAACAAATGAAAATCATTAAAGCGGGATGGCCGTTTGCCGCGATCATTATGGTATTTATGTTTATGTCAGCGTTTAAATACAATGATCAGCTCACAGATCAGGAAAAACAAAAAATCGACACGGAAATGCAAAAGATTCAGCAAGAGGACACAGCGGGCGCAAAATAAGCGCATGATTCCGCTTGCCGGCATATTGTTTGTTCCGAATCCAGTAAAGAATGCCCATATCGGGCATTCTTTTTTTGTGTGCTCTCCTAAACATTTGTTAAAAGTTACCGATGTAAAAACTACTAAAAATGAGGAGAGTGAATAGAAAACATGCTCACAAGCTGGAGGAAGTACATCCTTGCCGGCCTTATGATTTGTCTTGTGGCACCCGCAGTAACGAGAACGGAAATTGCTGAAGCGGATTCTCAAGTTTCTGTCCTGATGGTTTCAGACGCGCAAAAACTTGTCGGAAATAAATATGTTTACGGAGGCGAAGAGCCTGAGGACGGTTTTGATCCGTCCGGATTGATGCATTATCTTTTCAGCAGGCAGAACATCCATCTGCCGAGAACGGTCAGTGATCAATGGAAAGTCGGAGCCGCCGTCAAAGAAAATGACCTTTTACCGGGAGATCTTGTGTTTTTCAAAAAGTCAGATTCAACACAAAACGCACCCGTCCATGACGGTCTTTATATCGGAAACGGAGAGATGATACACAGTTCTCCGTCAGAAGGCGTAACCGTCACACGGTTTCAAAAAAGCAGTTATTGGATGAATTTATATCTTGGCGCAAAGCGGATTACAAAAGATCCGGAACTGGCTGATGACCCGATCGTTCAGGAGGCAGCCCGTTACCTTGACATTCCGTATGTATTCGGCGGAAGCACGCCCGAGGAGGGATTCGACTGTTCGGGGCTGGTCCAATATGTTTTTGAAAACAAGCTTCACATTTACCTGCCTAGATCAGCGGAACAGCAGTGGCTGGTCGGTGAGAAAATCAAACTGAGCGGCATAAAGCCCGGGGACGTGATTTATTTCAGCGACACGTATAAAAAAGGAATTTCCCATGCGGGCATTTATGCGGGAGAGGGAAGGTTCATCCAAGCAAGCCGCTCCGAAAAAGTCACCATTTCTTACTTGTCGGAAGATTACTGGAAAAAACATTTTACAGGCGTGCGCCGATTCAGCAATTTAGCCATTTCTAAAGAAAATCCCGTTGTGTCCACAGCGGCCGATCATATCGGAATTTCTTATCTGAAAGGCGGCGTTTCACCGGAAACCGGCTTTGATACGGCGGGATTTGTTCAATACATCTATCAAAAAGCGAAAGGAATCAGCCTGCCGCGTTATGCGGACAAGCAGATGCAGGCGGGCGTTCCGGTCGATAAACAAGATCTGAAGCCCGGCGATCTGGTCTTCTTTAAAGCGGAAAGCCTGAATCCGGCCATTTATATCGGGAGCGGACAAGTGATTCATGTCACCGTGTCCGCAGGCGTTACCATAACAAATATGAACACAAGCGCTTATTGGAAGGACAAATATGCGGGCGGCATCCGGCTTCCGTAAAAAAAGACGTCAGAGAGTGTCTCTGACGTCTTTTTCTTTTACCGTTTCGGCGCTCTGTATCCGGCCGCTACCGCATCCTCTACGGAACAGAACATTTCCGCGGGATCTGTCGTCCGGTCGTAGTATGTACTTCCCGGCGTGTGATAAATGCCGTTCCGGCTGCCTTTAATGTCGCATCCCTGTGAGGTGCCGGCTGCTTTCGTTTCGGCATGTCCGCCGGAGGAAGGGGCGTTGTTTTGCGCCGTTTCCGCGTTTTCGGATGTTTTTGTTTCTGCTTTCTGCCGCTTTAAAGTTTTATTTTCTGACTGAAGCGTTTCAGCGGACTTTTCGAGCTTCTTTTGTGAATTTTTTAATTTCTCATTGTCTTGTTTGAGTGATTTGTTTGTTTTTTTCAGCTCGCTTATCTCTTGGCTGAGTTTGCTGAGTTTTTCTTCATTGCCGGCTTCGGCTTCGGATTTCTCCTTTTCGGCCGCGGCACTGATGCTTTCATATTTTTTCTCAAGCGCCTGGTGTTCCTTCGTCAATTTTTGATAAGCGGTATCAAGGGTGCTGTATTTCTCCTCTGCCTTCACGGCCGAGGCGTCCGGCTCTGCGATGGAGGCGCCGGTCAGAAGCAGGATAAATCCGCCGATGAGAAGGGGCCAAAACAGCTTTTTTGAAAAACGTTTTTCTTTTTTTGCCGCTTTGCATATAAGATGGTAAATTCCGTATCCGACTGCGCAGAGAAAAGCTAAACATCCTATAATAGCGATTGCATTCGACATCATGAAACTCCTTTTTTCTTTATCTTACAATTTATTTTCATTTTTGGGAATTTCTTTTTTGGAAAACGTGAAAAGCCAGGCCGTGAAAGACCTGGCTTTTTCCTTTTATTGATCGTTGTCGAGAAGCCGGTTGATGAAATATGCGACGCCGTTTTCATCGTTGCTTTTTGTAATATACGTGCTTTTTTCCTTCAGTTCATCAATCGCATTGCCCATGGCGATGCGGTTTCCCGCCGCTTCAAACATGGAGAAATCATTCGGGCTGTCGCCGATGGCGTAAATATCCTGTTTTTCAATTCCGTACAGTGAGGCAAGCTCCGTCAGAGCACGTCCCTTTCCAGAACCGGCAGGGAGGATTTCGATAATGTGTTTTCCGGAAGATGTCTGGGATAATTTCGGATGATGTGTTATTTCTTCTTTGGCGTTTCTCAGTTTTTCCATATCAAAAGAGAAACAAAGAAGCTTGTAAACATGTTCGTCTCCGTTAAAAATCGCCTGTATATCCTGTACGGGTTTAATGCCGAATTGTTTGAACTGCGTCTTTGCGCCCTCCCATAATGTCTGAATATCTTCCTTGGGATTGGCGCTTTTCAGAATATCCAGTTCTGCCTGCAGTTTGGACTCGCCGTCAAATGGGGACAGCAGATGATCATCTGTATAGACCTCAAAGTAAATGTCTTTGTCCGTTAAATAAGCGGCGATATCCTTCCCGGCCTGCTGATCCATTAAGAGCCGGCTGACGGAGCGGTATCCTTTGTCATGGACTGTCCCGCCGTTTGCCGCAATGATCGGAATATCCAAATCCTTCAAGAGCGCTTTTACATCAAACGTGGCTCTGCCCGTGCAGATGGCCACGAGAATGCCCGCTTCATCCGCTCTTTGTAAAGCCGCTCTGTTTTCCGGAGAAATCACACTGTCCGAGTTCAGTAATGTGCCGTCTAAGTCAATGGCTATCAATTTCATATGTATGGATGCCCTCCTTATAAATAAAGCTGCTTCATGTAGTATGTTCAGCTTTGTGCGAAATCAGCAGAAAGCCTTCAGTTAAAAGGCTATACCTTCATGTCCTTTTTTTCAACAGAAAAACGGCGGGGTTTCTAAAACCCCGCCGTGACGTCTTACGCGTCTAAATCATTTTTTAATTTTGTTTTTACTTCTTGAAGGTTTTCCTCATTCAGCTTGAAGTAATAAATATTTTTGCCGTACTGAGGAGTGTAAATATAGCTGTCTGAACCTGTCAGCTGCAAAGAATCCACCGATTTCAGCGATGTGATAAACGGAAACAGACCGATGGCGTCATTAAGAGATAAGTTCATTTTTAAGTTTTTCCCTAAGCTGTCGACGATATCGTCATAAGATGGGATCGAGCTTAACGATTTAGATTTTTTAATAATGGCGCTCAGCACTTCCATCTGTCTTTGTCCGCGCATCAGATCGGTGTCCGCTTTGCGTGTTCTTACATAAGCCAGTGCCTGCTCACCGTCAAGCGTCTGGACGCCCGGCTTCAGCACGACTTTTCCTTTTGTATCGACTTTAATACGATCGGCAATTTTCTGGCTTTTCACATTTACCGTAACGCCGTTCAACTCATTGACGACATCGCGGAACGCGTCGAAGTTGCTCTCAACCACATAATCTACCGGAATATCAAGCATGTTTTCTACTGTTTTATAAGTTAAATTATAACCGCCGTAAGCATGTGCGTGCGCGAATTTGTCATAGCCGTGTCCCGGGATGTTGACATAGGAATCCCGCGGAATGCTGAGCATCGTCGCTGTTTTCTTTTTCCGGTTGAAGGTGACGAGCACGTTGGCGTCACTTCTTGCGTCATCTACTGATTCGCCCTTATTGTCACGGGCGTCTATTCCTAAAAGCAATACGGTGAAAGAATCCTTCTTCGGGTCAAATTCTTTGATCCGTTTTACGGACTGGTCGCCGCGGTCAAGGCTGACGTGCGCTTCTTTGGTCGCATTATTCAATTTCACAAATGCGTAGGTGCCGACGGAACCGGCGATCACCAATAAGAAAGCGGCGAATACCAGTACAAATTTCACCCATTTTCTGAGGCGTCTTTTCTTTTTTCTGCGTTGAGATCGTTCTTCCATATCATTACCTCTCGTTTCTATTCTTTGTGAAGCGTACCATAATTGTTGACTTGGAGCAACTCTGCAAATGAGAAAATTCCAAATCTTTCTCTCTATTTCGACAACATCTACTGTTATTTTTGCATCAGGTTCACATTATATTGGACGGCAGGAAGCGGGAAATGTTTCGTCGCTTTGTAAAAAATAATTAGTAAAATAATGGATATTAACGGTGCGGAAGGTTTGAAACGGACGGAAACAGGCAAAAGAAGCAGTAGAACAATTCCGCGCGGATACAGCGTTGGATGAAGGGAGTCTATATAACATGAAAAGCATACACTCGAATAAATGGCTCTATTTTTTCGGCGCACTCGGCGGCGCGTTATACGGATATGATACCGGAGTCATTTCCGGAGCTATTTTATTTATGAAAAAAGAACTGGGACTGAACGCCTTTACAGAAGGCCTCGTCGTCAGTTCGTTATTGGCGGGGGCGATTCTCGGGTCGGGGTTCGCCGGCAAACTGACCGACCGGTTCGGCAGGCGGAAGGCCATCATGGGAGCGGCGCTGCTGTTTTGTATAGGCGGTTTAGGAGTCGCTTTTGCCCCGAATACAGAGGTGATGGTTCTTTTCCGGATCATTCTCGGACTGGCTGTCGGAACATCTACAACGATCGTTCCGCTCTATTTATCGGAGCTGGCTCCGAAGCATAAACGAGGGGCGCTTTCTTCGCTGAATCAGCTGATGATTACGGTCGGAATCCTCGTTTCTTATATCGTGAACTATATATTTGCCGATGCAGGCGCTTGGCGCTGGATGCTTGGACTTGCGGTTGTGCCGTCAGTCATTCTGCTGATCGGAATCCTATTTATGCCGGAAAGCCCGCGCTGGCTGTTTACGATCGGCAAAGAAGAGAAAGCAAGAGAAATCCTTTCATCATTGCGGGGAACGAAGAATATTGATGATGAGATTGATCAGATGAAAGAAGCGGAAAAGGAAAACGAAGGCGGCTTGAAAGAATTGTTTGAGCCGTGGGTGAGACCCGCGCTGATTGCCGGCCTCGGACTTGCCTTTTTGCAGCAATTCATCGGGACAAATACAATTATTTATTACGCCCCGAAAACATTTACCAGTGTCGGGTTCGGCAATTCCGCGTCTATATTGGGAACGGTCGGAATCGGCGCCGTCAATGTCATCATGACGCTTGCGGCTATTAAAGTCATTGATAAGATCGGCCGGAAGCCGCTGCTGCTGGCCGGTAATGCGGGCATGGTCATCAGTCTGCTCGTATTGGCCGCGGTCAATCTTTTCTTTGAACATTCAGCAGCCGCATCATGGACAACGGTGATTTGTTTAGGCCTGTTTATTGTTGTATTTGCGGTCAGCTGGGGGCCTGCCGTGTGGGTCATGCTTCCTGAATTATTCCCGCTGCATGTCCGGGGTATCGGGACGGGTGTCTCCACTTTGATGCTGCATGCCGGAACATTGATTGTCTCATTAACCTATCCGATGTTAATGGAAGCAGTCGGCATCAGCTATTTATTTCTCATTTATGCCGCGATCGGGATACTGGCATTCCTGTTCGTCCGGTTTAAAGTGACCGAGACGAAGGGGAAAAGCCTTGAAGAAATTGAGCAGGATCTGAAAAGCCGTAACGGAGGCTCGGGATCAGAATCAAATCGGCGGACAGTTCATCCGTAATATTCAGTTTTAGGGGGCGGTTATTCACCGGCCCCTCAAAACGGATGCCGTGCGGGCGCCCGGTCACATAAATGACGGGGATATGTCATACGTTGTATAAAGTCACGATAAAGGCGGGGATGCCGGTGAAAACGAGTATTATTATCCTTACATATAATGAACTTGAGCTGACGAAAAAATGTCTGGCCAGCATTGAACGATACACCGACAAAGATAAGATTGAACTGATTATAGTTGACAACGGTTCCTCAGACGGAACGAGAGAATACATATCAAATCTGCCTGACGTCAAAGTCATCCTAAATGAAAAAAACCTCGGGTTCGCCAAGGGGTGCAACCAGGGAATCGAAGCGGCAGGGGGAGAAAATCTGCTGTTTCTGAACAACGATACGATGGTCACGAAAAATTGGCTCACCTCCATGCTGAGGGTGCTGTATCAATCTGAAAAAACCGGTATGGTCGGGCCTGTCAGCAACTATGTCAGCGGCGCGCAAATGATCCACGACGCATATCAATCGCTTGATGAGCTGGAGTCATTCGCGGAGGCATATTGCGCACGGGAAAAGCATCATACAAAGCGGGTGCTGCGCCTTGTCGGCTTCTGTCTTCTAGTGAAAAGAAGAGTCATTGAAGACATCGGCCCGTTCGATGAGCAATTCGGATACGGTTCTTTTGAAGATGATGACTTATGTCTGCGCGCCCTGCAAAAAGGCTACAGCCTGCACATCGCCCTCGATGCCTTTGTGCATCACCACGGGCACGCGACGTTTACGGCTAATCAGGATATCAATATCAATCAGTTATATTCGGAGAACCGCCAGCGTTTTACGGAAAAATGGGGCACTGATTTCACGTACTTTACTCATCCGAGACCGGAAATTGCGGAGCTCGTTCCCCGGGAGGCGAAACGGATACTTGATGTCGGCTGCGGTGCGGGAGCTACGGGGCTGGAACTTCAAAACAGACAGCCTTGCGAACTGTACGGAATAGAACTGCACCCGCTGGCGGCGCAAGCGGCAAAAGGACACTATGAAGCGGTGCTGCAGGAAGATGTCGAAGAAGTGAAGCTGCCTTATCCGGAAGGCTTTTTTGATTGCATCATTTTCGCGGACATCCTTGAGCACTTAAAAGACCCGTGGCGCGTCATTGAAACGTACTCATCCTATTTGTCGCCTGCCGGATCAATCGTTTGCAGCATTCCGAATATTTCCCACGCCGAAGCGCTGTTTCCGCTTCTGCTCGGTGACTGGACATACAGAGACGCCGGCATTCTCGACCGCACCCACTTGCGGTTTTTTACGCCGCAGACGGTGCGCACGCTCTTTCCGGAAGAGACATTTGCTGTGAAAAAGCAGTCCTATACGTATGTTCACGTGGATGAGCGGGTGCAGCTGTTTTTACAGGAAATCACACGAATGGCGCAATCGATGCAATTTCCGGTGACACAGCTGCCCGAACAAAGCCGGATTTATCAGATTCTCCTCCGTGTCGAAAAAACAGGCTGAAGGCTACCGTCCCATCGTTCCGAAGTTGGTAATCTGAATGGAAACATCATAGTCAAAAGCCGCTTCGGAGAAGGTCTCATCCCAATGATGCTTTACTTTCTTCCAATAGTCGGGATATTGAATGCGGACTCTGTCAGAAAAGAATACAGGGTCCGTTTCATATTGATTCTGCAGCTTATCGATGACTTCTTTCACATCGCTTTTCAGTTTTTTTTCGAAAATCTTTTCCAGCCCGTTTAAATAGTGCTGATCGAATGAATCTTCTCCGGCATATTGATCCTCTGACAAAAGTCCTTTTGTTTTTACCGCTACATGAAATGACAGCTTCCCGTTTTTCAGCCTGGGAGTGATGGCGGATGTTGATTTTTTGATCTCGAAGGTAATCGGGTGCCCCCCTTTATCCAAAGCGGGCAGCACGCCGCCCCGTATCGTCCCCATCAGCCAATTCAGGCTCTGTATTTCGTATGATGACAGAAAGCCCGCCAATCTGTTTTGTTTTGCGTTTTTGATAATGGCCGCTCCGTCATACACCGTTTTTCCTTTTTGATTGCTGACGGCCTGAATGAGAAAACTGAGTTTATTATGGCAGTAAATCGAAGCTCTCCCGATTCGGAGCGGTTTTAAAATCTTCCCGTTGTAGCCGCCGTTGTTCGTAAGGTCGATCAGCTTTTCCGCGGCCATGGGCTGCTGCTGATTCGGCGTCGGCTCCGTCAGAATATCGGACGCTTTTCCTCTTGCCGCGAAGAGATAGCTGCTCCGCCTTAATTCATCATCGCGGATAAAATGATTCATCATCTGCAGTATATTTTGGTCGGCCAGCAATTTGTCGCTGAATATCAGCACTTTTAAATGATCGCTGTAAACAGGCGGATCTTTTAAAGAGACTTCACTGACGGCTTCAAGAATGGTATCCCCCCGCGTCGTCACATTGACAAACACGGGCCGGCCGGAAGCCTGGCTGTTTTCGCTTTGGGGCAGCAGGTTTTGATAGGTTAATTTATATCGGCGGTCACTCGTCTCGTCTATCGCCAGCCCCCGGGCGAAAGACAGCTTTTCGACTTCCTTCGCGTCCCAGCATCCTGAAAGCGTCATCAGTATGAAAAGCGCCGCCGCCCATTTTATGAAAAGTGTCATGACGTCTGTTTCCTCCCGGCTATTTTCTTCATCCAGCTGACAAACCAGATGAGAAAAGGAATCATAATGACGGCAAAAAACGCATATCCGAGAATATTCGCGAATGCAAACACACTGTTGATATCATCGGGGTACATTGATAGGCCGAATGTCACTGCCAATAAGCCTCCCAGCAGCCAGGCATTGTTTTTATTTTTCAGTTTTAAAATGGTGTTTAATCCGAGATGCGCCCCTTTAAAAGAACCGAGCATACAGGTGAACTGCTGGCATGTCCACGTAATTAAAAGAAAGATATCAAACCGCTCTATGAAAATGCCCCGGATTTCCAAGGCATGAATCAGGGAAATGGTCGGATACGTCACCGTTTTGGCTTCAGCGACCGACATACAGCCGATGACGACAAGCAGCGTAAAGCTGTAAAAAATGGTCGCGCCTGCGATGCCGAAGACAGCCGCCTTTTTCGCCTGCTTCGGGTTTTTCATAAACGGCACCAGATAAAGAATCACCTCAAGTCCCGAAAAATACAGAAGGGTCCGCGGAAACAGCTCAAAAAAGCTTTTGTAGCCTCCTTCCATGACCGGGCGGACGAAATCCAGCTTAAAAAGTCTCAAACTGAATATGAGCAGCGTAATCAGAATGACGATCGCAATCGGAAACAGATAGGCATAAAGCTTTGAAATGGGATAGACCCCGCCGGTCACATGGTAAATGCCGACCGCCAGAAAGATGAATATGACGACACCCATCGGCGTATTTTTCAGTAAAAAGTAATTGATGACTTCACCGAGAAAACGGGCTTGAAAACAGACGGTGACGACAAAATAACAGCTGATGAATAAATTCAGAAGAGAACCGATGGCGCGGCCCATGATGCTTTGATTCAGCTCATAAATGGTTTCCCCGCTGTTTTTCTGCAAAAACGGCATAAAGAGCAGGACGATGCCGATAAACACGACACTCTGCACAAGAATAATGATCCATCCGCTCGGACTGTCCGCTGTTGCGGCGGAGCGCGGCAGTGTTAACACGCCCGCTCCGATCATTGTTCCGCTTACCATGAGAAGTGTCTGCATAAACGACAGCTTGTCTTCCGGTTTTTTCATGGGGATCACCTTTGCTTGATTTTATCTTTCGTCTCTTTTCTGGTCGGCCGTTTTTTCAAAAGAGGCGTCGGCAGTCTGACGATCGTATCCTTTAAGTCCTGGCCAGGCTGCGCCATGATCGGAATAAGATAGTCCTGACCGAAGCTTTTCAGACGCATCAGATGGCCGATGACAAGCAGATAGCACATGATCAGTCCGTATAAACCTAATATCGCCGACAAAATCATCGAAAAAATACGGATGAGCCTCAGCGGAAAATTGAACGCATAGGAGGGCGCCGTAAAAGAAGCCAATGCCGTAACGGATACGACAATGACCATCATCGCGCTGACGATGTTCGCCTGAACGGCGGCCTGCCCGATCACCACGCCTCCGATCAGGCCGATCGTCTGTCCGATCGGCTTCGGCAGCCTGAGTCCGGCTTCTCTGATCATCTCGATCGTAAAAATCATGATGAACGCTTCAACAAAAGGGGGGAACGGAACATTCAATCTGCTTCCGGCAATCGTAACCGCCATTCTCGTCGGCAAAAGCCCCGTGTGAAACGTAACGAGCGATATGTAAAGGCCGGGTAAATAAATCGTGATTAAAATGCATGTATACCGAAGCAGCCTGAGAAAGGTAACCGGAACCCACCGCTGATTATAATCGTCAGGGGAGTGGATAAATTCATCAACGGTAGCCGGCACCAAAAGGGTAAAAGGCGTTCCGTCTACAAGAATGGAAACCCTTCCTTCCAAAAGAGCGCCCATAACCCGGTCGGGCCGTTCGGTCGTCAAGACGGTCGGGAAAATGGAATACGTGTTATCTTCAATAAGCTGCTCGATCGCTCCTGATTCCGGAATGTCGTCAATGGTGATGGACTCCAGTCTTTTCATCACTTCTTTTACGACATCATCAGGCGCGATATCCCGAATGTAGGCAACGGCGATCCGCTTTTTTGTCCGTTCGCCGAGTGTGACCTCTTTGATCTCGAGGTTGGGATCACCGGACTGCTCGCGCAAAAGCGCCGTGTTCGTCCGAAGCTTTTCGACAAAACCTATCCTCGGCCCCCGTTCAAGCACTTCAGAAGACGGTTCTTCAATATCACGCATTTTAAATGTTTCCGTCTCAAACGAAAGAGCTTCCTCCCATCCCTCCGCCAGCAAAACCGATTTGCCGGAGAAAATGTCTGCCTCCGCGTCCTTAAGTGAAGAAAGCCGGGTATGACGATAGCCGAAAGAGATGGATGACGGCGGTATTTCAGCCGGTTCCTCTTGATGCCGGGCGGACGCCTGCACGGGCGAAATAATATATTCCGCAAGCAATTGATTGTCGGTCAGTCCGTCTATATAGATAAGACAGGCGTCACATTTGCCGTTTCCGTACGTAAACGAATAAAACATCATGTCATCGCTTTGGCCGAACCGTTTTTTCAGCACTTCAAGGTTTTTGCCGAGCTCCGCATGTATCGTCACAATGTTCCCCCCTTTTTCCATCAGTTATTTTAATTTGCGACAAACAAGGCATTTTATTCTGGAATAGGAAATGACTGAGCATTCCGCCCCATCCGAATGGTATAATGAGCAGGTCAGCCATTTTATACATATTGTTTTTAACCGCGGCTCCCTCCGTGTTTTAAAAAAGACACAGGGGGAATGGGATATGAGCCGCTTTTTAAGGGGAGGGGAACGAACATGACGCAAGAGCCGATTTTTTTACAGCCTGTATGTAAAGAAAAACTATGGGGCGGCACGTTATTACGCGAACGATTCGGATATGACATACCTTCAGAAACAACCGGCGAATGCTGGGCGATATCAGCCCATCCGCACGGAATGAGCACGGTCAAAAGCGGTCCGTATCAAGGGAAAACCTTGATGGAACTGTGGGATCAGCATAGAGAATTATTCGGCGGAACGGAAGGGGACCGGTTTCCGCTGCTGACGAAAATACTGGACGTCAAACAACATCTGTCCGTTAAAGTCCATCCTGACGATTATGACGCTGAGGAGCATGGACTGGGCGAAACGGGGAAATCTGAGTGCTGGTACATTATTGACTGTAAAGAAAATGCGGAAATCATATACGGTCACACGGCCCGTTCGAAAGCGGAACTTGTCACCATGATTAACAGCGGTGACTGGGAAGGCCTGCTGCGCCGTGTGAAGATCAAACCCGGCGATTTTTATTATGTGCCGAGCGGAACCATCCATGCCATTTGCGCGGGGGCGCTCGTGCTTGAAACACAGCAGAATTCAGAGGCCGCCTACCGGATATATGATTACGGGCGTACAGATCAAACCGGCCAGGCACGTGAGCTGCATATCCGCGATGCCGTCAACGCCGCCACCGTTCCTCATGTGGACGGATTTTTAGATGAATCAACTGAAACGAGAAAAGGCGTCACCATCAAAACCTTTGTGCAGGGAGAATATTTTTCTGTATACAAATGGGATATCAGCGGGACGGCGGAAATGACCCAGGACGCTCCGTTTATGCTGTGCAGCGTCACAGAAGGAAGCGGCTCCATCCTCTGTGAAGGCAAGTCCGCCAAGCTTGAAAAAGGCGCGCATTTCATACTGCCGGATCAGATGCCTGACTTTACGATAAACGGAGATTGCACGATCATCGTTTCTCATATATAAAACCAAACTTAATCCCAGCTCTGGGATTAAGTTTTTTTTATTTGGAAAATTGGGTGATTTCTCTCTGTAAAAATGAAGAAGGCCGGCCGATAAATAAACTAGTTTGATAGAAACCAATTGAATCAGAAAGAGGAGAAGGAATGAAAAAGAGATTCGTTGCACCTATGTTATTGTCCGCCGTTTTCCTTGTCTTTTGCACCCTTACACAGCCCGCTGAGGCCGCATACAGCGACTACTCCGTTTACGAGCTGGAAACGAAGCAGCAATTTGCTTCTGAGAACGAGGCGCTTCAAGCGGCAGCGAAATTGAAAAAGGATACGGGGTGGCAGGCTGACGCAAAGAAAGCCGGAAATACGCCGCTCACTTATCAAATCTCAGCTTCAGGCTTACACGATGAAACGGATGCGAAAACCGTGCTGAAAGATTTTACGAAGCAGACGGGCGTGTCCGGCACTTACAGCGCAAGCGGAAGCAAACAGCCGTACGTGACCGTCACATCAGGCGTCCTATCAGACGAGCGGCAGACGAAAAATCTTCTTGCCGAACTGACGAAAAAAACGGGCGTGACCGGCGCCGTCAAGCCGGCGGGGACAAAACAGCCGTACATGCAGGTCGTGACTGCTGAGATGGCGGCCGAAGCGGACGCAAAAGCGCTCTCGCAAGCGTTGACGAAGCAGACGGGCGTGAAAGCGTCATACCGTCAGATCAAACGGGAAACAGCCCGGTTTCAGATCCAATCAGGAACAATCTCCGGCGATCAAAAAGCCGCTCAAATCCAAACTGATTTTCAAAAGGAAACAGGATTGCAGGCGTCGCTGAAAGTCACGGCAAAGGCCAGTCCGAATATCACCGTGACAGCCTCTGACATTTCAAATGCAAATGATGCGGCAGGTTTAGCGAAACAGCTGCAGCAGAAAACGGGCGTCAAAGGGAATGTTCAAAAGTATGCCCAAAGCAAAACAGCAACCGTGTACAACGTGCAGTCAGGATATTTTAACGGAGTAAGCGCCGTACAAAATGCTATCACCCAAATCAAGAAGAATACGGGTGTGAGCGGAAGCTATCAAAAAGCCGGCAAGAAAAACAATTACACGGTCGCGATGAGCGGACTGACGGCTAAGCAGCTGCAAAGTGTTCAAGCTTTCTTTAAAAAGAAAAAATGGCATTGCGACGCATCGCCTGTCAAAAAGACAGCATCAGTGTCCGTTTATCGGATCACGGCAGGGCAGCTTACCGCTGCAAAGGCAGATCAAGCGGAGGCGTTTTTCCGCCAGCAGCATGTAAAGACGGCAAGAACCGCGGCGGGAAAAACAGCAGAAAACGAATATCAGCTGCTTTCTCAGCAGACGGCAGACCAGTCGAGGATAAAAAAAGGATTGAATCTGCTGGCGGAATATAAACTGACTGCTATTTCAAAAACGATATCCAAGCAGACGGACACAACGTACCAAGTCACAACCGAATCACTGCTTGATACGGCAAAGATCAATCGTTCGCTGGACTTTTTCAAAGGGAAAAAAGTATCCGCCTCCGCGCAGAAAACAGGTGAAGCAGCGTATACACAATTCAGAATTGAAACGGCACCGCTGCTTAAAAAGGAAGACATTGACCGCGTGACTGCTTTTTTCAAGCAAAACAAAGCGGCCGGCACTGTGAAGGAGACGGGGAAAACCGGCTCTGCACAGTACGTCATCAAAACCGAAACATTCAGCAGTAAAACCGTTTTAAATAAAAGCATGAGCTTTTTCAGCGCCAAACAATTACAGGCCGGCTATACGAGTGAAAGCCATCCGGTTTATGAACTCCGCATTCGCGATCAATTCACGGGAGCGCAGTCAGCGGATGCCGCCTCCCAAAAGCTGAAAAAGCTGTACGGATGGACGATGGCTATTTTGAAAATAAAAAACGGACCGCAAATCATGAATACCAATTACAACATCTCGCTGGCAGATATGGTCAAAAAACAAATGACAGTCAGCCCGCAGACTGATGCCGCGGCTTATGCATCGCTTACGTACATCAATACGGCCTCCGGAACGGTCACAGCCGACGTCCTGAACGTCCGGTCAACCCCGGAAGTCAGCTCCGGCAATATTATCGGGCAGTTGAAAAAAGGCGATAAAGTCAGCATCACAGGCCAGACAAACGGCTGGGCCAAACTCAGCATGGGCTGGAGAAACGCCAGCAGTGACGAAGTCGGGCAGTATGTCAATCCGGCTCACTTCGCACAAGACAGCAAGTATTACTTTCAATTTCTGAAGCTCTCTCAGACAGCCGGACTGAACGCATCGGAACTGAATCAAAAAGTGCTGGTCAATAAAGGAATACTGACAGGGAAAGGCCAGGCCTTTATTACAGCCGCCGGCAAATACAGCATCAATGAAGTGTATTTGATTTCGCATGCTTTGCTTGAAACGGGCAATGGCACGTCAGAGCTTGCGAACGGCATTATGTATAATGGTAAAAAGGTTTACAACATGTACGGCATCGGGGCTTATGACAGCAACCCGAATTACTACGGCGCACAATACGCGTATAATCAAGGCTGGTTTACTCCGGAAGCCGCGATTATCGGCGGAGCCCAATTTATCGGTGCGTCTTATATTCACAATCCTTCATACGAGCAGGATACGCTGTATAAAATGAGATGGTCTCCAGCCGCGGCCCATCAGTATGCGACAGACATCGGCTGGGCGTATAAGCAGGTAAACCGCATGTACAGCTTATACTCACTGCTGGATGACTATACGCTTTACTATGATGTTCCCGTGTATATGAAAGTATAAAAAAAGGGCTGAAGTGTATGCTTCAGCCCTTTCTTCATGCAAAAAACACCCGCCGTCGGATTCAGGCAGGTGCTTCAGCACAATTTTTCATTTTTGTTTCCGCAAATTTCAATAACGCTTCACTCGAATTCCCATCTGAATACATATTCCATTTGTCCGAGAACCGCTTCATTTCTTCTGCACGAAATGGCTTTTTCGTCATTTCCTCCAGAAGGGCTTCGCTGTCATGACAAGCCTTTCCGGGAATGACGGAAGTATAATTGTCGATTAAACCGCGTTTTCGATCATATTCCTCCAGATCATATGTGAAAAAGAAAATCGGTTTATTTAAGAGCGCGAATTCAAAAGGCACGGAAGAGTAATCCGTAATTAAAATATCAGCCGCTTTCAAGAGATCATGAAGACGCATGTCAGACACGTTCTTGATCAGTTCGCTTTCAAACGAAGCCGAAATCTGATGCAAAACGGCAGGGTGAAGCTTTACAAGCAGCATATACTCTCCGTGTAACGCGTTTGTGAGCTGTTCTTCGGTGAATGGCAGCCGAAAGGACTGCATATCATAATCCCTGAATGTCGGTGCGTACAAGATGATTTTTTTCGGCCATTTGTGCTTCAGTTCGGGCTTGTGTTCTTCATAATAGACGTCAGTCAGGGGGACACCCGTTTTTAACAGCTGGCCGTCCCGTATGCCGAACGACTTTTTAAAAACGTCAGCCATCGCGTCTGAACCGACGGTGACAAAGTCAAACGAGCGGTACACTTTTTTAAACCGGCTGATATCTGATGCCTGACGGTTTTGATTCGTCACATCCTCAAGGCCGAACTTTTTCAAAGAGCCGTTCGCATGCCACACCTGAATGCATGTCGTTTGCGGCCGGCGGTTTAAGACGCTTGTCATGAGGAAATAGTTATCCGTTATCACCACTTTGCTCTTAAAAAGGATCAAAACAGCCTTCAAAAGATGCAGCGGATGTTTTTCGTTCAGATAAAAAGAGCCGATACCTTCCAGCTCTTTTTTCAGACTGACGGCGTGTCTCGTATACAAAACCGTCATTTCATAAGAAAGCGATTCAGCGTGCGCTTTGTAAGAACGGATGAGAGCCTGCGCATTCTCTTCAAAAGATACCAGCAGGGTCAGATGGTTCTTGGGCTTTACAGGCTTGAACAAAACGCCGAGAACAGACAGATATATAGAATAAAAAGCGGCGAATAAAGATCGCAAGTTCATAGATTACCAATCTCTTTTGCTGTTTTATTTGTTTAAAGCTGTTTCGTTTGATCTTCGGCTTGCTTGGAATACAGGCTTTTATTTGATTTATTATTTCTCAAAACGGTAAAAGCATACTTCGGAATGTTCAGCATCCTTTTCCATCTCCACGGATTCGTCACCAGTCTGTACAGCCATTCCAGATTCGTTTTGATCATCCATTCAGGGGCGCGTTTCACCGTTCCGCTGAACACATCAAAGCTTCCGCCCAAACCGATCGATACAGCCTGAGGGAAAAGATGTTTGTATTCATAAATAAATTGTTCCTGATGGGGATATCCTAAGGCGACAAACACGAGATCGGGTTTCGCCCGGGAAATCTGTTTGGCGACGAAGCGTTTATCCGCTTCATAACCGTTGCTGGCTCCGACAACCTCAATATTCGGATACTCTTTGCTGATCCGGTTCAAAACGGCGTCAAGCACGTCTTGCTTAGCTCCGTATAAAAATATTTTTTTAGACTGCCGGTTTGCGAGGCCGAGCAGCGCAAGAAACACATCGAATCCCGCAATTCTTGATTTCAGCGGGTGCTGCGTCAAACGTGACATTAACACGACGCCGATACCATCCGGCAGGACGAAATCCGCGGAAGAAATGACTTGATGATAACCTTTGTCTTTCGCCGCAGCGTATCCGATCTCAGGATTGACCGTCGCAATGACGGCTCCTTGCTTTTGTGCGATATAATAAGTGTCTAAATATGAAATAAACTCCTGTAAATTTCCATTAACGTAAGAAAGGTTGTGCACCATTTCAGTCTGCATCTGCCGTCCTCCTTTTTGTACGGGATTTTCTTTCACTTTTTCGTGACTTAGGCTAAGCTTTATTTTAACATAATACCTTCAGATAAACTTAACAATAGTTTTACAAAAATATAAATAAGATAACAATTTCTTTAATCATACGCGCAAAAACCCTGCTAAACTCCTATTGTAATAACATTTGTTAATAAGTGGATTTTAACTTCGTTTTACATTGGCTTAACCTTTTCAGGGCTATGTGATATAATGAGGTTCCATGAGTACGAAATTGGCACTTTAGTGATTAAGGATACAGCTGCGCAGCATTTCAGGGCAGTTGCTTGTTATACGTATGATGATAGAAAGGAGCTTTTGTTTCATGAAGAAGGTCATTACTTACGGTACGTTTGATTTACTGCATTGGGGTCATATTAAACTGCTTGAGCGCGCAAAGCAGCTTGGAGATTACCTTGTTGTTGCCATCTCAACAGACGAGTTCAACCTGCAAAAACAAAAAAAGGCCTACCACAGCTATGAACACAGAAAGCTGATTCTGGAAACGATCCGTTATGTCGACGAAGTCATTCCGGAAAACAGCTGGGATCAAAAAGTACGTGACGTAGCGGATCACAACATCGACGTGTTCGTAATGGGAGACGATTGGGAAGGCAAATTCGATTTCCTTAAAGATCAATGCGAAGTCATCTACCTCCCTAGAACCGAAGGCATTTCCACCACACAGATTAAAAAAGAAATTGCCGGGGTGTAATTGAAACATTCGGATATACAGATGATAAAGAAGTACTCCCTCCGGATAGGGAGTACTTCTTGTAATATAAGGTTATTTTCGCTATATTTGTTATGCGCTTTTGAAAAAAAGCTAGACAATAAGAGGAGAATTTAAAGATGAATCTTAGTAACTTTTTTAAGTTGAATAAAAAAGAGTCCAAGCCGTCCGTAGAAGAACGCGAATATACCATTTTAAACAAAGAAGCATTGGCGGAAGAGAAGAAGGTAGCGGTAGTCGTTCCTGTTTATAATGCAGAAGAATATGTAAGGAAAACAGTTGATTCAGTGATCCTTCAAAACATCGGCTTTCAGCATATTTCTTTAATTCTTGTCGATGATTGCTCTACTGATGATTCCAGAAACATCCTGACTGAGTACGCCGAGTTGTATGAAAATATTACAGTCGTCTTTTTGAAAGACAACACGGGAACCCCGGCTTATCCGAGAAACTTGGGAATTGAGCTGGCAAATGCAAAGTACATTACATTTTTGGATGCGGATGATTGGTTTGCGCCGAACGGAGTTAAAATCTTATTCGACATGCTTGAAAGAGATCAGGTAAATTATGCGGTCGGAAAAACGATCGAAATGCAGGTGAACGGTCAAAAAACGATCGGGAAACATGAGTCTTCTCTGAACAGAGCGAAGGTATCGCCTTTTTCAATCCGGCATATTTTCTATCATCTCGGCCCGCGGGCAAGAATGATGAACTTACAATTTCTAAAAGATAATGATATCAGATATCCGGAAATGAAATTTGCTGAAGATAAGCAATTTTTTATGGATGTTCTTTTGGCGTGCGGAGATATTTCAACGTCAACCGAACCGGTCTATTATCTGAACAGAATGGACAATAATGAGTCGCTGACAAAGCAGACTAATATAATGGAAAAAACCGACACGAACATAGCCGTAATGAAGTATATTCTGAACAAAAAATTAGATACTGAAAAAGAGAAGATGGCGATGAACCGCCTGATCGAATTCGATTCCATTACGCGTCTTTTCGATCGGATGCACTTCCTGAAAAGCGAAAACAAAGAAGCCTACTACAATAAATTCAATGAAATTCTGAATGTGTTAAAGAAGACGAAATACGATATTTCCGAGACATTTTTTCATCCGATTCATAAAACAGCCTTCCGTCTGCTGACTCAAAAACGGTATGATGAGGTCGAAAAGCTGTTCCGCTGGTCCAAAAAAGAGCCCGATAAAACCATCGTGACGCAAGGCGGACTGGCTTATTTAGAAAGCCCGCTGACGGATGAAGAAAATAAACTGGTCGAACTTCGCATGCACGGAGAAACGGAAAGCGCGGTGTTCGCCGATCATAAATTCACCGTTACGTTCCGCTTGTTCGGACAGGACAGAAATAATGCCCAATATATTCAGTTTCAGCACAGAGATAACATGAAAGTAGTCCACCAGTTTCCGGTTCAGTCACTGGGAGACGGGCGGTACGTCCTTGAAATCCCGTTACGTGACATTGAAAAAGTCGGACTTGGCGGTTATATTATGTATGTTATTTATAACGATTATGAACGTGTCATGTTAAACAGAGACGACGGTGAAAAGGTGACGGCAGAAGCGAACGGACTGCAATATCAATTCTACCGGACGGTGAAGGAGAACCTTTCGCTGAAAGTAACAAAATTGTGATTGGATATGTTTAATTGAAACAGAGGAGTAGACTTATTTTATGGGTATAGAAAATCCTGTCAGATACAAGTTAAAACATCTTAACATAAAGGAAGAGACATTCAGCATTACGATATCCTGTGAAAATGTCACTGCAGGGGAAGAGCCTTCTCTTCAGATTATAAATCGTAAGACAAAAGCGGAACTTTCCGTCCCTCTGAAACGGTTGGCCGGAGAAGGCGGGGAGTACCATGCTGTTATGAGCACGGATCTGCTTTCTGACCATACGGACGGCAAAGGATGTCTGGATTTCTATGTCTCCTTTATCAATGATGACAGTGATATCAGTAAAAAACGGTTAAAATCCAGCCTTGAACCTATTGAACTGTCTTCTTATAAAGATGAGGCTCATCATATGTTCTTTTTCCCTTACACGACGAAGAAAGGGAATTTCTCCTTAAAGCTGCTGCAGAAAAAGTTCGTCACGCGGATTGATGAAATGGAGCTCGAATCTGACGGCAGCTTACATCTGAAAGGTTTTGCATTCCGGCTGAATGCGGCAGAAACCTTAAAGATAAAAGAAAAAAACCTGATTCTGAAAATGAAAAAAGGAAAAGAAGAGGAGCCTCTCATTCTGAAGTATCCGCTTCACGACGTGCCGAGACACGACCTTGATGAATATGTTCAGGACACAACGATGCTTGACACGATAGGCTTTGATACAAAAATTGATTTGAATGCCGTTTATAAAGAATTGAATCAGCAGCTAACCTTTCAATTCCATATTCAATTCATTTTTGAAGATGCCGGGACGGGTGAAGAGATTATCACCAACAGCAAACCGTTAAAGGTTCTGAAATCTGAACAAGTAAACCCTAACCAATTCACGATCCTGAAAACGGAGAAAGGGCCTGCCAGATTTCACGTTTTCACGAAAAAGAAAACGAAAAATCTCCACCTGAGAATGAACGATTACAGCTTCAGCACCCGCGTGGAGTATTTTGTGAAAGGAAAGCTGAAACGGGGCGCTTCCTTTGTACGCAAGAGAAAGAATAAGCTGAAAAAGTTCATTGAGAAAAGAATACAAAACACTTATAAAGCGGGATTCAGGGTTGCGGGGAAACTGCCTGTCAAACAGAAATTTGTCATGTTTGAAAGCTTTGCCGGAAAACAGTACAGCTGCAATCCGCGGGCGATTTATGAATACATGAGCAAAGAGATGCCGGAATACCGTCTCTGCTGGAGTGTAAACCCCGCTTACTCACAGACATTTAAAGATAAAGGAATTCCTTATATCGAACGCTTTACGTTCAAATGGCTGTTTGCCATGGCAAGAGCCGAGTACTGGGTTGTCAACAGCCGTATGCCGCTGTGGATTCCGAAACCTGAGCATACGACATATGTCCAGACATGGCATGGCACGCCTTTAAAGCGCCTTGCCGTAGATATGGATGAAGTGCATATGCCCGGAACAAACACTGAAAAATACAAGCGCAACTTTACGACAGAGGCTTCAAAGTGGGATTACCTGATTTCACCGAACGCATATTCAACCGAAATATTCGCCCGGGCGTTTCAGTTTAATAAAACCATGATTGAATCGGGATATCCGCGGAATGACTTCCTTCAAACGGATAACAGCCCTTCTGTCATCAAAGCGCTGAAAGAAAAAATGAATCTTCCGCAAGATAAAAAAGTGATTATCTACGCACCGACATGGCGGGATGACCAATTTTATAAGAAGGGAAAATACAAGTTTGACCTTGATTTAGACCTTCATCAATTGAGAGAAGCGATTGGCGATCGTTATGTCATTATTTTACGAATGCATTATCTCGTGGCGGAAAACTTTGATCTCGGACCGTATGAAGGATTTGCTTATGATTTCTCCAGCTACGAAGATATCCGTGAGCTGTATATGGTCTCTGATTTACTCATAACGGACTATTCCTCTGTCTTTTTTGACTATGCAAATCTGAAAAGACCGATGCTGTTTTATGTGCCTGATATCGAAACGTACCGGGATAAACTCAGAGGGTTTTACTTTGACTTTGAAAAAGAAGCGCCTGGCCCGCTTGTCAAAGAAACAGGTGACGTTATCAAATGGGTCAATGAAACGGAATCAGATGATTATAAGCTTCCGGATTCATTCGGGCCTTTTTACGAGAAGTTCTGTTATTTAGAAACCGGAGAATCGTCTGAAAAAGCCGTAAAAGTGATTTTCGGGGACAAGTAAATAGGTGCAAAAAAGCATAATTTAACCACGTTAATTATGCTTTTTTGCTTAAGTGACGGCATGTTGCGCTCATGGGATTCAGGCTTGTTATGAAGTGAAAAATACATCGTAATCTGTTACAATTATGAGCGGTGCTTTTGTAAGTCAAAGCTATTACCTAAAACTTACGACTAAGGAAGATTAGAATGAATGCATTGGTAAAAATTCTGAAAGAGCAATTCAACTCATTTCCGCTGATTATGCGGCTTGCAGTGTACGAAACGAAATCAAAGTATCAAGTGAACTATTTGGGTATATTGTGGCAGTTTCTCAACCCTATGATTCAAATGCTGGCTTACTGGTTCGTATTTGGTCTCGGGATTCGCGGCGGACATGATATGGTGCTTGGAAATGGAGACAGCGTACCGTTCATCGTCTGGATGCTGGCCGGCTTAATTCCTTGGTTCTTTATCAGTCCGACGATACTGGATGCATCTAACAGTGTTTTTAAACGGATAAATTTAGTGTCGAAAATGAACTTTCCGATCAGTTCACTGCCTTCTGTAGTGATAGCATCGAATTTATTCAGTTACTTTGTGATGATGGCGATTTATATTATTGTGCTGCTGAGCAACGGACTGTTTCCGACGCTTCACTGGCTGCAATATATTTATTACTTGTTTTGCATGATCAGTTTTATGTTTGCTTTCGGCCTGTTTAATTCAACCATCAGCGTTTTAATCAGGGACTATCAGTTTTTGCTTCAAGCCGTCACAAGGCTGCTCTTTTTTCTTCTGCCGATTTTCTGGGACATTGCGGAGAAATTTGGAAACAGACCTGAAGTTTTGACCATCTTGAAGTTAAACCCTCTTTTCTATATTATCGAGGGCTTTAGAGACAGCTTTATGGAAGGGCAGTGGTTTTTCCACGATGTGAAATACACGCTGTATTTCTGGTTCGTCACACTGCTGTTATTAACAGTCGGTTCACTTCTTCATATGAAATTCAGAGATAAGTTTGTTGACTTTCTTTAATATAGTAAGGAGATTATACGATGAAACTAAAAGTTTCGTTCAGAAATGTTTCAAAACAGTATTTTCTATATAAAAAACAGTCTGACAAAATTAAAGGACTGTTTTTCCCAAACAGAAATCAAAAAGGTTTTTTCGCTGTCCGAAATGTTTCTTTTGACGTCTATGAAGGGGAAACGATCGGATTCGTAGGGATCAACGGCTCGGGAAAATCAACGATGTCCAATTTGCTTGCAAAGATCATTCCGCCGACAAGCGGTGAGATTGATATGAACGGGCAGCCGTCTTTAATCGCGATTTCTGCCGGATTAAACAATCAATTAAGCGGTAAAGACAACATTCGTTTAAAATGCTTGATGATGGGTCTCAACAATCGGCAGATAGACGAGCTTTATGAAAAAATCGTTGAATTCGCGGATATCGGCGACTTTATAGATCAGCCTGTTAAAAGCTATTCAAGCGGTATGAAATCACGTCTCGGTTTTGCCATATCGGCGCATATGGACCCTGACATCCTTATTATTGATGAGGCGCTCTCAGTAGGGGACCAGACTTTCTATCAGAAATGTGTGGACCGCATTACGGAATTTAAAGAACGCGGCAAAACGATCTTTTTCGTCAGTCATTCCATCGGACAGATTGAGAAAATGTGTGATCGGGTGGCTTGGATGCATTACGGCGAAATGCGCATGTTCGACGAAACGAAAGCCGTTGTGAAAGAATATAAAGCTTTTGTGGATTGGTTCAACAAGCTTTCAAAGAAAGAAAAGAAGAAATATCAAAACGAGCAGATTGAAGGCAGAACGCGGGCAGCCGAGGAACAGAAAATCACTCAGGCGCAGCAAAAGAAAGCGAAGCCTAAATTCATTGCCAATACGATTCAGATTACGCTGCTTGCATTGCTGGCTGTCGGCGCGGGTGCTTCGATGTTTTCAGACAAGCCACTGCGTGCGATTACATCTTTCGGTGACGTCAAACAGAGCGATGCCGGCCTTTATGAGTCTGTGAATAAACCTGCTTTGATAAAAGCTGAAAAGGCAGACCTTTATACTGAAAAAGATATAAAAGGAAAAGCCTCCGCAAGTGTAAGTTTCGGCACGAAGGTGCAGGTAGAAGCCGAGAATAACCAGGCGGCCAAAGTGAAATTAAACGATAAAGAGTACTTTATGAAAAAGACTGATCTGTATAAAGTGAACGCTTTAAAAAAGACGGATGTTCAGCTTAATGATTTCAGCGGCAGTTTATCAAGCCAAACAGCAGAAGAGTTTCTCTCATATCTCAATAAAAGCGGGGACGATGTACAGAGTAAATTGAAAAATCCAGCTGCCGGACAAACGGCTGACGGACGGAACGTATTAAAAACATCCGATGCAAAAACGGAGGTAGTGATTGACAATGATACAGTCTCCGAAGTGGTTTTTCATTTATCGCGTCCTGCAGACATCTCAGCTTTAAGTGAAAAAGGCGGCAGCAAAATCAATCAGAATTTGCTCATGCTTAAAAACCAGGAATATACTTTTTCGGTGAACAATGCTGATAAAACACTGACGGTAACGTCTAAAAAGTAAAGATCACATAAAAAAAGCTGCCGGATTCGGCAGCTTTTTCTATTCGTCAGCTTCTTCTTTTTCAAGAAGATCCTTCATGAACGGAATTAATTTATGGCGGATATCCTGATCCTGTAAGGCAAATTCAAGCGTCGTCTCGATAAATCCGAGTTTTTCACCGACATCGTAACGTTTTCCTTCGAAATCATAAGCGAAGACACGCTGAATGTCATTGAGCTTTTGGATGGCGTCCGTTAATTGAATTTCTCCTCCTGCACCGACTTCCTGCTGTTCCAGGTACATGAAAATTTCAGGAGTGAAAACGTATCTTCCTAAAATAGCCAAGTTGGAAGGAGCTGTGCCCGGTTCAGGCTTCTCTACAAAATTTTTCACCTGGTAACGGCGGCCTTCATTTGTTAACGGATCGATAATTCCGTAGCGGTGTGTGTCGTTTTCAGGAACTTGCTGAACACCGATGATTGAAGACAATGTTTTTTCGTATTCATCCATCAGCTGACGAAGTCCCGGTTTTTCAGCCTGGACAATATCATCGCCGAGAAGAACGGCGAAAGGTTCATCGCCGATGAAGTTGCGTGCGCACCAAACGGCATGACCGAGTCCTTTTGGCTCTTTTTGGCGAATATAGTGGATATCCGCAATATTTGACGATTTTT
This sequence comes from Bacillus sp. FSL R5-0443, assembly GCF_038608285.1. Taxonomy (NCBI): domain Bacteria; kingdom Bacillati; phylum Bacillota; class Bacilli; order Caryophanales; family Bacillaceae; genus Bacillus; species Bacillus sp. FSL R5-0443. The sequence goes on along the minus strand of NZ_CP152013.1, from coordinate 3,689,072 downwards.
TCACTTTTTGAAGCAGTTCGATTTTCCCTTTTTCTTCTAAATTGCGTTCCAGTTCAGGGGCATTGTCGAAATGGTCTTCTATTGCTCTTTTTCCTTTTCCGGTTACGATAATAATATCTTCGATGCCGGATTCGACAGCTTCTTCGATAATATACTGAATTGTCGGCTTATCAACGATTGGAAGCATTTCTTTAGGCATTGCTTTTGTGGCCGGCAAAAAACGAGTGCCTAAACCTGCTGCCGGAATAATGGCTTTGCGTACTTTCTTCACTGAATAACACCATCCTTGTTTCTGCAAAATCTTTTTTTCAGAACTATAACCTAGTCTTTTTCCACTTTACCACAATTGATTAAAATTCACACCTTTTAATCCGCTTTCAAAGAGTCTTGGAACGGTTTTTGCTTTGTTTGCCATTAAGCTTTACAATATCTAAGAAACGGCATAAATATGTTAACATGAAGGGATATCCGACATATAAAACGAGGTGCAGACAAACCGTTGAAAAAACTAAAAGTAATGACCGTATTCGGTACAAGACCTGAAGCAATTAAAATGGCTCCGCTCGTATTAGAGCTTGAAAAATATCAGGAAATTGATTCGCTGGTGACTGTAACCGCGCAGCACAGACAGATGCTGGATCAAGTGCTTGAAGCATTCAGCATTACGCCTGATTTTGATTTGAATATTATGAAAGAGCGTCAAACGCTTTCAGAAATTACATCTCATGCTTTGCTGAAACTGGACAAGCTGTTCCAAGAAGTAAAACCAGATATCGTTTTGGTCCACGGAGATACGACGACAACGTTCGCCGGAAGCCTTGCCGCCTTTTACCATCAAATCGCTATCGGCCATGTGGAAGCCGGTCTGCGTACGCATAATAAATACTCTCCTTTCCCCGAGGAAATCAATCGGCAGATGACGGGCGTGATGGCTGATGTGAATTTTGCGCCGACAAGCCAGGCCGAGCAGAATCTGCTTTCTGAAAATAAAAAGCCGGATTCTATATTTGTCACGGGAAATACGGCGATAGACGCGCTTCAAACGACAGTGCGGGAAGATTATTTTCATCCGATTTTTGACAAGCTGGAAGGAAGCAGGATGATTCTTTTAACAGCGCACAGACGTGAAAATTTAGGCAGGCCGATGGAACAGATGTTTAAGGCCGTCAGAAGAGTCGTTGAAGAGTTTGAGGACGTACAAGTCGTTTATCCCGTTCATTTGAATCCCGCAGTTCGTGAGGCCGCAGAAGCCCATTTTGCTGATTCGGACAGGGTGCACTTAATAGAACCTCTGGAGGTCGTGGATTTCCATAACTTCGCTGCGAAAGCAAGTTTCATTTTGACCGACTCGGGCGGAGTGCAGGAGGAAGCGCCTTCTCTCGGAAAGCCGGTCTTGGTGCTTCGGGACACAACCGAGCGCCCCGAAGGAGTGAAAGCCGGGACATTAAAGCTGGCGGGTACAGATGAAGAAACGGTGTATCAGCTGACAAAACAGCTCTTAACCGATCAGGCTGAATATGAACGGATGTCAAAGGCGTCAAACCCTTATGGTGACGGATCGGCTTCAAAACGGATTGTGGAAGAACTGCTTTATCGGTACGGCTATAGAAAAACCCGTCCGCAGCCTTTTACAGAATAAAAAAACTCTGCATCATATGCAGAGTTTTTTATTATTTCAGGCTTTCTTTTAATTCTTTTTTGACTGAAGCGAGGCTTGCTTCATCTAATTTGTAATAATAGATATTGTTGATTCTCGTTCCCGTTCCCTTCAGTTCATGCTGAGTGACTTTGCTGCGGGCGTTTTTATAGTCAGTCATAACCGTCCACATATCATCGAATGACATGTTTGTTTTCATATTGTTTTCAATGACCTTAAACATATCTCCGAATTTCGTGACAGACGAGATGTTTGCCCCTTTAGAAATAATCCCTTCAATCACTTGGCGCTGGCGCTGCTGCCTGCCGAAATCCCCCCGGGGATCTTCTTTTCTCATACGCGTGTAGGCCAGTGCTTCTTCGCCGTTCAGGCTGATGTTCCCCGTTCCGAAAGAGTGCCCGTCGTAGTTGAAGGCAAACGTGCTGTTCACCGTAATCCCGCCGAGTGTATCCACGGTATCTTTGAAGCTCTCCATGTTTACTTTCACAAAATAATCTACCGGCACGTCAAGCAGGTCCTCGACGGTATCCGCGGCCATCTGCGTTCCGCCGAAAGCATAGGAGTGGTTGATTTTATCCATCGTACCTTTGCCGGAGATTTTCGTATACGTATCACGCGGAATGCTGACCATTTCTGTTGTATTCGTTTTAGGATTGACGGTCATATAAATCATCGTATCCGCGCGCCCCTTGTCATTTTTCCGCTCATCGACGCCCATGATTAAAACAGAAATCGGATCCTTCTTTCCGAGATCTATATCCGTGTCACGTTTGTCCGATTTTTTCAAGTCTTCCTGAATGCTTGCCACCGTTGAAGCCGCTTTGTGCCACAAGTAGTAGACGTAGCCTCCTGATGATAAAACTAACAGCCCGATGATTGTTACGATTGTCAGAAGAACTTTTTTCTTCTTTCTTTTTCGTTCAGCTCTCATTTGTCATCACCTTTTCTATTAACTTTCCTGATACAATTTACTAATCTTTATAAACCCAGTCATATTTTTACTTATAACCATGTAATAGACGAAATTCTTAAAAAAAGGTTACAAAAAGACCTTAAAATTACCTTAAAAAAAAGTTAGTATAAGACGATACATAAAGATGAGGTGAAAAAAATGAAAAAAACTATTGCAGCTTCGTTCTTAATACTGCTTTTTTCTGTTGTATTGGCAGCGTGCGGAACGGCGGATCAATCAAAGAAGGGAAGCGGTTCTTCGGAGAACCAGGCTCAAAAAGAAACGGCATATTATGTCGGTATGGCGGATACGCACACAATTGAAGTAAAAGTGGATGATCAGCCCGTCAGCTTTGAATTTTCTGATGATTTCTCTGATGTTCTGAATAAATTCAGCGAAAATGACAAAGTCAGCATTACTTATTTCACAAATGATAAAGGCCAAAAAGAGATCAAGGAAATCGAGAAAGCAAAATAATACACCATGATCAGCAAAAGGCGGGATAAAAATTGAAGAAAACAATATGGGCTGTCTGTTTTTCTGTGATATTCAGCCTGGCTTTATTACCGGAAAGCACTTTTGCGTCCAGTTCTGATATCTCAGTAAAACTGACGAATTATATTGGTAATAAATCGACTCTGAATATCGAACCTTCAGGAACTTATAAACTGACGGGAAGCGATGTCTCCTCCGTTGCCAGATTGGGAGGCGCGTCCAAATATGATACGGCTAACGCTGCGACATCCAAGTATTGGAAAAACCCGTCCAACATAGTTGTCGTTAATACGGATGCTTATTTTGCGGACACGCTTTCCGTCATTCCTTTAGCGAATAAACTGAAAGCGCCTGTTCTGCTGACTGAAGCGAAAAAGCTGAGCAGCAGCACAGAAGCGCAAATCAAGAAATTCAGTCCGGATAATATTTTAATCATCGGCGGGACGAACAGTATTTCGTCAGCCGCGGAAAAGACATTGAAGAAATACGGCCGCACGAAACGGATCAGCGGAAAAAACAGATATGATCTGTCCAAAAATATTGCGGCCGAAATGGGCAGCTATGACCAGGCGGTCGTAGTAACGGGGGATGTATATACGGATGCGCTGGCAATCGCGCCTTATGCTGCGCAAAACGGCTATCCGATTCTCCTGACGAAAAAAGACTCCCTTCCGAGCTACAATCTGCCTAAAAAAGTGATCATCATGGGAGGCACTTCAAGCGTCAGCAAAGATGTGGAGAATCAAATTAAAAAGAAGGCCTCGGTCACCAAAAGAATTACCGGATCAAACAGATATCAAATATCAGCAAACGCAGTCACTTCGCTCGGCATGGATGCAAGCAAAACGGTGGCTGCCAACGGGACTAAATTAGCGGACATCGTTGTCGGATCAAATATTGCCGCCGCAAATCACATGCCGCTTGTATACATCAAAAAAAGCGAAACACCCGCCGACGAGGCCAGCCTTTTTAAAACGAAAGGCACCTATTCTTATACATTAATAGGCAGCGCGAATTCAATTGCCGATTCAGTTAAGGCTGCTTACGCAAAAGAGTTTTATCTCGTAAACGGAAAGACGTACCGTATTGAAACGTCCGGCGGCAAATTAGGCGTTGCAGGCATTAACAGCGGAAAAACGTCTTTCAAGGCGGTTCCTGAAAAATATTCAACAGCAAACACAATCAGCATTGACGGGAAGCCATATCTGGGGAATATGAGTTTCACTGCGGAATCCGGCAAATATGTAAGACCTGTTAATGAAAACATTCCTTTTGAGGATTATCTGAAAGGTGTCCTGCCGAATGAAATGCCGGGAAGCTGGCCGACAGAAGCGCTGAAAGCCCAGGCTGTTGCCGCCCGCACCTACTCTATCGGCAAGATGGGACAAACAGTCGCGGATACAACGGCCTTTCAGGTTTACGGGGGATACAGCTGGTATCCAAACGCCACCGCAGCCGTTAACGGAACAAAAGGGAAAGTGCTCACTTATTCCGGCAGATTGATAGATGCCACTTACTCATCAAGCAATGGCGGTTACATGGAAGCCGGCGATGAAGTGTGGGGATCGAAAGTGCCGTATTTAGTAGCCAAAAAGGATACAAAAGATCCGGAAATCAGCTGGTCTTTAACATTGCAGAAGCAACAGCTGCCAGCGGGTCTGGATATGAAAAATCCCGCATCCTGGTGGTCTAAAACAAACGAAGCAAATGCCGCGCAGCTCAACGGAATAAAAAATTGGCTGATGAAAAATAAAGAAACCAATGCAAGTTCCATAAAAATTGCAAGCATCTCTGATCTCTCGCTCACCGGAAAAACAAAAGGCCAGCGCGCGGAAGACGCCGCGGTGAAGGTCACGTACCATGTGAATGACAAGTCGAAGGGCTATGTCATGAACAAGACTGCATCTGTTGAGGTGAAAGCGTCTGAACTCAGGACGATGATCGGAGCTTCATCTTTTAAAAGCACATACGCCAGTGCGTCCGGTAATTCTTCGCAAATCACGATATCAGGAAAGGGATACGGTCACGGCGTAGGAATGAGTCAATACGGAGCAAAAGAAAGAGCGGAGGCCGGAGAGCCGTATACTTCTATTCTTGCGTTCTATTACCCTAATACAGCACTTACAAACTACTAAACTTCTGTGGAGGAGATCGGATTGAAATTCATCATAAAATGTCTCCCCGTCTTTATTCTCGGGGTCATTCTATTTGTCCCTTCCGCTTTGGCTGACAACACGGTTAAAAGGATCGGCGGAAGCACCCGGTATGATACGGCTGTACTGGCGGCAAAACAATCATGGGGTGAAGCGAAAACGGTAATTATCACCGGCGGAACTTCATATGCCGATGCAATTGCCGCTGCGCCGCTTTCATATCAAAAAAATGCGCCGCTGCTGTTTACAAATAAAGATCAGCTGTCTGCCGGCACAAAAAAGGGATTAATTGATTTAAAAACGAAAAATGTGATTATCGTAGGCGGCACACCTGCCGTTTCGAAAAATACTGAAAATCAAATTGCTAAATTAGGCATCAGTGTCAAACGATTATCAGGGAGCACGAGATATGCCACAGCCGCAAAAGTGGCGGGTGAAATGACAAGATCTTCTACAGCCCTTGTGGTCAACGGGTTTGTTGATGCAGATGGAATGGCTGCGATTTCTTATGCGTCCGCTAAAAAATATCCGATTTTATTCACTAATGATTCGACATTAAATGGTTCTACGTCCAATGCGATCAAAAGCTTAGGGATTAAAAACACGATTGTCATTGGCGGGACAAGCAGCATCAGCAGCTCACTTTACAATAAACTGCCGAACCCTTCAAGAATCAGCGGCAAAAACCGCTATAACCTGTCTGTGAATCTTGCAAAAAAGACAGGCTTAAGCACAGGCTATACGTTTGTTACCAATGGTTTTAAAGAGGCGGATACCATCGTCGGAGGCGTGCTGAGCGCCAAACAGGGAAGAGTTCACCTGCTGACGAATGGAGACAGTCTGTCAAAAGACGTCCGGACGTATATCGGAAGTAAAAACATCACCAGCTTCACCGTCATAGGAAGTGCTTCATCTTTAAGCAACAATGCCGCGTCGCAGCTTAAAAATCCGGTTGTCGGCAAAACGGTCTTTATTGATCCGGGGCACGGCTATCAGGATTCAGGAGCAACCGGCAACGGCTTGCTTGAGAAAAATGTAAATCTTGATATCGCTACGCGTCTTAACAATCAATTATACGGCGCGGGCGCGCTTACTGTAATGTCGAGGAAGGGCGACACCTTTGACTCGCTTGAGGAGAGAGTGAACAAAGGGGCGAAGGCGAACGCCGATATTTTCATCAGCGTCCATGCGAACGCAAATGATAACAGCAGTGCAAACGGTACGGAGACGTATTATGATAAAACGTACCAATCCGCAAACAGTTTGAGGCTTGCCCAAAATATTCAGCCGAGAATGGTTTCTGCTCTCGGCACGCGTGACCGCAGTGTGAAAACTGCCGGGTTTTACGTCATTAAGTATTCTAAAATGCCGAGTGTCTTGTTAGAAACCGGTTTTGTCACAAGCCCGATTGATGCCAATATTTTAAAACAATCAACGAAAAAGGACAGACTCGCGGCGGGGATCACCCAAGGCGTTTCCTCCTATTTCCGATAATTTTTTCATGGAAACAGACCGGTTCATACCGGTCTGTTTTTTTATTTTTCATTATGCTTTGTCTCAAATATGGATATGAATAGATTTACAATAAAAAAACAATAATCGAAACATTCTAATAAACATTAACGCTTCCTTTACTTCCAATTAACATCCATCTGCTAAACTCACGGCATAGGTCATCAAACATCCCAACAAATCGTGAGGTGTGTGTCAGTGGGAGCAGAGAAAAGCATGAATGTAAATAATAACTATGCAGTGCGGCAGGGGACTTCCGCTGCCGTTACGGAAAGAACGGCCCGTTATTTGGCTTTTAAGCGATTCATGGACATTGTGTTTGCGCTTGCGGGGCTTTTGGCGGCGCTCCCGGTGATGGGCCTGTTCTCCATACTGATTCGTTTGGAGTCGCCCGGCCCGGCTTTTTATAAGCAGGAGCGGGTAGGCAAAGACGGGAAGCCGTTTTATTTGTATAAGCTCCGCTCTATGAAAATAGATGCTGAAAAATCGGGGGCGGTCTGGGCGCTGAAAAAGGATCCCCGCGTGACAAAGGTCGGCGCTTTTATCAGAAGGACCCGTATTGATGAGCTGCCGCAGCTGGTAAATGTGCTTCGGGGAGAAATGAGCCTGATCGGCCCGCGTCCCGAGCGTCCCGTGTTTACGGAACAGTTTCAGGCTGAGATTCCGGGGTTTACGGAGCGGCTGGCCGTTAAGCCGGGATTAAGCGGCTGGGCGCAGGTCAACGGGGGATATGACATGACACCGAGGGAAAAACTGATGTTTGACTTATATTATATCCGCAACCTGACCTTTTCATTGGAACTGAAGATTATGCTCAAAACGTGCAAAGTGATCTGGACCGGTGACGGGGCGCGATAAAAATTCTGGTCAGCAGACAAAAAAGTAGGGAAAACGATGCCTAGTATTACAAATCAAATCTTGAGCGGCGCCAAATGGACAAGTATTTCGACAGCGTGTATTACGGTCATTCAAATCATCCAATTCGCCCTGCTCGGGCGGGTCATGTCACTGGCTGAATTCGGCCTTGTCGGCATGATCACAACGGTAGTGGTGTTTGCCCAAATTGCGCTTGATATGGGTTTTGGCGCCGCGCTCATTCAAAAAGATCATGTGACTGATAAACAGATGTCTTCCTTGTACTGGCTGAATATCATAACGGGGCTTGCGCTGTTTGCACTGCTGTTTTTCAGCAGTCCGCTCATCGCCGATTTTTATCGGCGGGAGGAGCTTTTCTATTTAATCCGCGTGCTGGCCGTCATGTTTTTAATCGCGCCGATCGGTCAGCAATACCAGTATATGCTGCAAAAAGCGCTGGCATTTAACACGTTAAGCAAGATTGAAATCTTTTCAAATGTGCTGTCCTTCGTGTATTTGGCGGCCGCGGTTTTTTATACGGACCCGATTCTCGCCTATGTGATTTCCCAGGTGCTCCTGCAATCGTCAAAAGGTATTCTGTACTGGATGGCCTGCAGAAAAACATGGAGACCGGCGTTGGTTTTTGATCTGAAAGGAATGAAAGGCTTCTTTTCTTTCGGGGCCTTTCAGCTGTCTTCCCGGCTTGTGAACCGGCTCGGAGCGAATATTGATATGATTCTGATCGGCAGTTTTATCGGCGCTGAGGCGCTCGGCATTTACAATCTGGCCTACCAGATTGTCACGCTTCCGGTATTAAAAATTAATCCGATCATTACGAGAGTCGCGTTTCCCGTCTTTGCGAAAAACAAGCATGAAAACAGCGTTATCAGAGAAGGATTTCTCAATATGACCAAAATACTCGCGCTGATATCCTTTCCGCTTTTGCTCGGTTTGGTTTCAGTGTCGGATGCATTCGTGGCTTCGGTATTCGGAGAAAAATGGCTGGCGGCTGTCCCGGTTTTAAACGTTCTCGCCATCGTCGGGATATTAAGGGTTCTGATGAATCCGAACGGATCTGTGCTGCTCGCAAAAGGGCGGGCCGATCTGGCGTTTTATTGGGACGCCGGGGTGATGCTGCTGTATGGTGCATCTTTGTACGCCGCCGTGCTGTCCGGAAATCTCTTGACGGTAGCCTGGACGTACGCTTTCATCAGCATCCTGAATTTCCTGATCGGGCGCTGGCTGTTGGCATATGTCATTAAGCTGCGGCTGTCGGCTTACTTCAAAGCCGTGGCCAAACCGTTTCTGCTTACGGCGGCAATGGGTGTCATCGCTTTTACAGCCAGCTTCGGCACGGAGCGGATCAGCCTTGATGTCAAGCTGCGGCTGGCGATCTCCGTAGCCTGCGGCGCGTTGTGTTATTTATTCCTGTTAGGAAAAGCTTATCCGCATATGAAAAGTAAATTAAGAAAAGGACGTTTGCTATGAAGGTATTGTGGATGACAAGTGTCTATCCGAGCAGTGAGAAGCCGGGAGAAGGCGTTTTTCATGAGACGCAGGCCCAAGAACTGAGAAAGCTTGGCGCGGAGATGACCGTCATTTGTCCGCGGCCGAAACTCCCCGCGCCATTCCGGGTGCTGAAAAAGACGTATCGGCAAAAGGATATCAGGCCGGCGCATGAATGGCGGAAAGGCGTGTCCGTCCACCGGCCGTTTTATCAGGCGGTTCCCGGGCAGCTGAAATGGGCGCAGCCGCATAAAAGAATGGCGTCATCGGTTCTTTCCGCGATTAAAAATCATGGCCTGAAGCCCGATCTGATTCACGCGCATTTCGCCATGCCGTCAGGCGGAGCGGCCGCCATTGTGTCAAAGGCTTTAGGCATTCCGTATGTGCTGACCTTGCATGGCAGTGATGTCAATGTCTATCCGCATTACAGCAAAAGCGCTCATCGCGCATTTACATTTGCGGTGCGGGAAGCAGCCGATATTTACGCTGTGAGCGGCAGTCTGCGGGAACAAATGAAAAAGCTTATCGAAGCGGAGTGCACCGTGCTTCCGATCGGCATCACGCTTGACGCCTTTCGAAAAAGGAACGAGACGAAAGAAGCCGTCAGAAAACGCCTCGGCCTTCCTCCGGATAAAAAACTGATCGTGTTCATCGGCAGGCTTGTCAAAGAGAAAGGCGTTTTCGACTTATCAAAAGCCGTTCAATCATTGGATGAAAGATATGAAGCCGTCTTTGTCGGTGACGGTCCCGCCGCATCTTCATTGCGTGAAGCCGCTCATATCGTCACGGGGCAAGTGCCGAACGACAAGGTACAGGACTATCTGCTGGCCTCGGATGTAATGGCGCTGCCGTCCTACAGCGAAGGCATGCCGACTGTGGTCATTGAGGCGCTCGCTCTGAAGGTGCCGGTGATCTGCACCGATGTCGGAGGATTGGCTTCTTTATTCGGGAAACACCGGGGGTTGCTGATCAAGCCGGGTTCACCTGAGACGCTGGCAGAATCGATTCTGCAATATGACGAAGGAGAGGCTTGGACGCCGCAAACAGCCGAGGAACTTTATCAAACCGTCCGCACGTATTTTGACGCAAGCCAAAACGCGAAAGCGCTGAAAGAGAAATACCGATCCGTAATGAACCGGGCCGGGCAAGAGGAGAACCTTTCGAAAGAGGGATGAAGCTGTGAAAAAAATCGCTGTATTAGGAACAGGGTATGTAGGTCTTGTATCTGGAACTTGTTTTGCGGAAATCGGCCATCATGTGACTTGCTGTGACATCAATGAAGCGAAAATCAGAAGCTTGCAAAACGGAGTCATCCCGATATATGAACCGGGACTTGAGGAATTAGCCGAAAAAAATGTCAGTGCCGGGCGCTTATCCTTTACGGCCGGCATTGAGCCGGCTGTGAAAGCCGCTGATATCATCTATATCGCCGTCGGTACGCCGATGTCAAAGACGGGTGAAGCCGATCTGACCTACATTAAGGCAGCGGCGCAAACAATCGGAGAACAGCTGAACGGATACAAAATCATTGTCACCAAAAGCACTGTTCCGGTCGGGACGGGAAAGCTCGTTTACCAAATCGTCAGCGAAGCGTCAAAGGGAAAATATCCGTTTGATGTCGCGTCAAATCCTGAATTCCTCCGCGAAGGTTCGGCGGTGCGGGATACGATGCAGATGGAGCGGGCGGTCATCGGCGCCACAAGCGAACATGCCGCTTCGGTCATTGAAGAGCTTCATAAGCCGTTCCGTACGAAGATCGTAAAGACCAATCTTGAAAGCGCGGAAATGATTAAGTATGCCGCAAATGCTTTTTTAGCCGCGAAAATATCTTTTATTAACGATATCGCCAATATTTGCGAACGTGTCGGGGCGGACATTTCCCACGTGTCAGAAGGCGTCGGTCTTGACAGCCGGATCGGGAATAAATTTCTCCAGGCGGGCATCGGATTCGGCGGATCCTGCTTTCCGAAGGATACAACGGCTTTATTGCATATCGCAAACGCCGCCGGCTATCCGTTTCAAATGATGGAAGCCGTCATTGAAACCAATCAGAAGCAGCGGGTCCGTATTACGGAAAAATTGAACCGCGCAATCGGTCCCTTAAAAGGGAAAACCGTGGCCGTACTGGGGCTGGCCTTTAAACCGCACACAAATGACGTCCGCTCCGCCCCGGCTCTTGATATCATCACAAGCCTTAAAGAGCAGGGCGCTCACGTGAAAGCGTATGATCCGATCGCGATTCCCGAAGCGTCAGCGATATTAGGAGACGGCGGCATTGAATATCACACAGAGCTGTACAGTGCCATCAAAAACGCGGACGCATGCCTGATTACAACAGATTGGCCGGAAGTCAAGGAGATGGATCTTCAGAGAGTGAAGCAGCTGCTCAAACAGCCGGTCATCATTGACGGCAGAAATATGTTTCCGTTGGAGTATATGAGGGTTTCAGGATTCACTTATCATTCCGTCGGACGTCCGGCGGTTCATGCCGGTCGGCAAATAAAAGAACTGGCAAGATAGAAAAAGATTGTCTTCAGGCTCTCGGCAGCCCGGCTCGGCTGCCGGTTTTGGAAAGGGGTTTGCCATGTGAGTATCAAACGTTCAGCGGCACATGTTCTTGTGCTGCTTGCCGCTCTCATTACAGGAGGATTCATCATGCTGGAGGCGGTCAGGGCGGATGCCGGCTTCGGAAAAATCACCGTGCTGCTGTTTGCCGCCATGATCGGCTTTGCCGGACTTGCTTTGCTATCCGCCTTTACAACAAACGGTCAGATGTTTATGGGGCTCATTTATATACTGATCGCGTGTACATTTTTAAACCAGGCCTTCTTTGCGGTCCATCTCGGATTTTTCAGCTTATTTATATACCGGCTGTTATTAATCGGAGCGGGCGCCCTTCACGTCGCCGGCATCCTGACAAACCGTCATCATATTGACAGATGGAATCGGGTGAATGTAAAAGGGGTTCTGATGTTTTTCGCCTTATGGTTTACATACGGTCTCCTATCGTTATTGTGGGCAAAATCCGTGACGTACGGGATTAAATATTTAGCTTTAATGGGAATGGGCATGTTTCTGATTTATCTTATTGTCATGTTCATTCAGCGCTTTGATCAGCTGATGGTTTTTTACGGCATATGGCTTGTGATGACCATTTTTGTGATGGCGATCGGCTTTTACAATCATTTTACACACCACCATCTGCCGAGCTCCACGCTTTATAACGGCCCGCAGTACAAACAGCATTATCCGACGTCCGTTTTCTTTAATCAAAATGATTTCGCAACGTTTTTGTGCATCAGTTTCTTTCTGTATGCGGCGGCGGTGAAAAATATGAAAAACGGCTATGTGAAGGCCGTCAGCCTGCTCTTTGCGATCTGCGCTTTGTATTTAATCATTTTGACCGGTTCGCGCGCGAGTCTGCTGGGCATATGCGCGGGGGCGGCTGTATACGTCTTCATCCTGCTGCCTTCCCTGTTGAAAAAACTCGCGCTGTACGCAGCGGGAGCGGGTGCGGCGCTGTTTGCGGTTTTATTTGCGGGCCGTATCACCAATGCCGTCTTGAATCTGTTTTCAGCTCCGCAGGCGATGCCGGGACAGCATCCGCTTCCTTCCAACCTCGCGAGGGCGAATCTTTTAAAAAACGCCTTTCACTATGTGATTGATTCCTGGGGGTTCGGAGTGGGTGCCGGAAACGTCTCTTACTATTTAAAAGCAGAGCCCGTTTATGATACGGGCGGCGTAGTTGAGGTGCACAACTGGCTCGTCGAGATTATGGCGAACTTCGGCGTTCTTACGATGCTCGGTTACCTGACAGTCTATTTGTTCCTTTTTTGGACACTTTATAAATGTCATGAAAGAAAATCGGAAAATCAGTCAAGACTGATCACAGAAGGACTTATCACGGCGATGGCCGGTTTTTTGGTAAGCAGCATCAGCCCAAGCTCCGTATCAAATTTATTTTTCCACTGGGTATTTCTCTCGCTCGTGATCGCGGCGGTCAATATATTGAGGCGTTTACAAAAGGAGCCTGCCGTCACGGCGTACTATGAAAAACAGGGAGATGCGAGATGAAGGATATGTTGACAAGAATAACCCGGCGTATAAAAAAGAATATCATTTGGATCATTGCGCTGCCCGTTGTGTTAGGGGCAGCGGGATATGTATTGCCGTCAAAAATCAGCGGAAGCAGCAGTTTTACATCAGAAGCCGCGATCGCCGCGGGAAATTATGATCATCCGCTTTATAACAATACAAAAGAAATCCCGCTCCTTTTGACGAGCGATGCCTTTTTAAAGCAGGCTTTGCCTGATAAAACAGACGAAGAAAGAGCGGCCGTGAAAAGTAAACTGACTGTCGAAACACAATCAGATTCATTGATCACGGTCAGCTACAGCGGCCAAAACAAACAGGAGACCGAATCGGTGTTTCAAGCCGTCATAAAAACTTTTCTGAAGAATGATCAGGACCTGTTTGAAAAACGGGCAAAAGTAGTGCGGCAGAGTATTGCTGCGCTTGAAGGAGAAACCGTCAGCGCGGACGCCAAAGTGGATAAGGAACGATTTTTATACGAATTGAAAAATACGCAGCTGAACCTGAAAGCGGCCGGCATCATCAATTCAGAGCCGATGAATGAAACGGCGGGACAAGGCATGCCGCCGAAAAAGAAAGCGGTTCTGGGCGTTTTAATCGGCATTGCAGTTGCATTTATGTTCATTGTCATTCCTGAGTTTTTTAGAGAGTCCTTGTAAAAATCTGCGATGGAGATGTGACCATGACAAACTGGAAACCTTTCGTATCTGTCATTACACCGTCTTATAATGCAAGTGAATATATCGAAGACACGATTCAGTCTGTTTTACATCAAAGCCACCCGCATTGGGAAATGATTATCGCGGATGATTGTTCAACGGACGGAACGAGAGATATTTTACGGCAATATGAACAAAAGGATGAGCGGATCCGCGTCGTTTATTTAGAGAAAAACGGGGGAGCCGCGGCTGCCAGAAATACAGCCCTTAAACATGCCAAGGGCCGTTATGTCGCATTTCTGGACAGCGATGACAGATGGAAAAAGGAAAAGCTTCAAAAACAGCTTGCGTTTATGGCAGAGCGGTCCTGCGCTTTTTCATTTACGGGCTACAGCGTCATGGAGCAGGACGGAACGCCGACGGACAAAACGATTCAAGCCCCTGAAAGCCTGTCATATGATGAAGCTTTAAAAAACACGATTATCGGGTGTTTAACGGTCATGATTGACAGAGAGCAGACGGGGCAGATTCAAATGCCTGATATCAGAACGCGGCAGGATTTAGCGACATGGCTTTCCCTGCTGAAAAGGGGATTTACGGCTTACGGCCTGAATGAGTGCCTTTCAGAATACAGGCTTGTGCAGAATTCGATTTCAAGCAACAAGTGGAAAGCCGCAAAAAAAACGTGGTTTGTTTATAGAGAAATTGAGCGCCTGCATTTTATCAAGGCTTCGTGGTGTTTTATGCAATATGCGAAAAACGCGGTCTTGAAAAGACTGTAGGCGTCAGAGGAGCTGGGTGATGAAGGTGGAACCGATTATTCACGTAATCGTCGGAGCGGCGGAATGGGGGCATGACCGGCTGAGATACAGACGGCACCGGCTGGCTGAATTTCTCGCCCGGCAAAAAGAAACGAAAAGCGTCATTTGGGTATGCCCGTCTCCGCAAGCCAATGATGGTCAAATGGCCGGGATCGCCGAGGGAATCCGGCAGTTCACTGTAAAGGATCTCATGCGGCAAAAAGCTTTCCGCTTCGGCAGGTATACAGACATGTGCTACAGGCATAAGCTTTCACCATTGTTGAACATGCTGAAGGAAGAAGGAGAAGGGGCCCGCTGCTGCTTATGGTACACCTTCCCCGGTTTTCCGCTTCTGGCAGATATGTTTCCTTGGGATGAAGTGATTTACGATTGCAGTGATCTGTGGGCCGCTCCGATCAGCGGCCGGTCCGGGGTGCTGTCAAATGTTAGAAGAAACATCATTAAACAGGCGGAAATGAGAATCATTCAGCGTGCCGATTCCATTACGTGTACATCTGACTGTCTGCACCAGGAGGTCGGAAAAAAGCTGGAGAACCCGCACCAGAAAGTGTTCACCATTGAAAACGGAGTGGAATATGACCTGTTTTCACGGGAAAATAAACAGCCGGATGAAGACATTTTACGGGGACGGAACGGAACGGTTCTCGGTTTTATCGGCGGAATCAAACCGAAGCTCGATTTTGCGCTTATGGCGGAAACGGCAGATGTGAGGCCTGACTGGACGATTTTATTGGTAGGCCCGAACACGGCTCAGGACGATCCGGATTTCAAGTCGCTTCTAGAGCGTCCGAATGTCATCTGGACGGGACCTGCCGCGCCGAATGAAGTGCCGTCCTATATGCAGCTTGTCGACATCGGCATCATGCCTTATAAAAATTCACCTTATAATGACGCGGTATTTCCGCTTAAGCTTTTTGAATTTTTAGCCGCCGGGAAACCGGTTGTCGGCTGCAACCTTTCTTCTACGTCAAAAATCAAAAGGCCTTTCGTCTATGAATACGTTGAAGGCAGTGACCCCGCAGATTTCATCGCGGCCTGCGACGCGCTTCTGGCAGCGGACCGCAGCGGATCATATGAGGCTTTGCGCCGTGAATTGGCCCGGAGACGGGATTGGAATGTTTTATTCGGCCGAATGCTCGAATGCACGGGTATATTGAAAAATGCGCAATCCCATTAAAAGGGAAAGCGCATTTTTTGATTTGCGTGTTTCTTTTTGATGATGCTTGTTATAATAACTAGTAAGAATTATAATGGAAGGAACGGTTCAATATCAGAAAAGACTTCATATAATTCCAAAGGAGACTTCTTTATGCTTGACGAACGCATGTTTCGCATAGTTGTTGCGTTTTTTGTCTCTCTGCTAACGGTTTTAATCCTAACTCCTATCGTAAAAAAAATTGCGATCAAAATAGGTGCAGTTGACCAGCCCAGCAACCGAAAAGTACATGATAAAATAATGCCCCGTATGGGCGGCCTGGCCATCTTTATCGGCGTAGCGGCGGGTGTGCTCGCGGCCGGCATATATAATGAAACAAAAATGACCGCCATTACAGTGGGTGCGTTTATTATTGTTATTTTAGGAATCCTCGATGATAAATACCAATTAAGCGCAAAGGTAAAGTTTTTCGTCCAGCTGGCCGTGGCCATTATGATTGTGAGCACGGGACTGAAAATGGACTTTTTCTCCGTACCGTTTTTAACGGAACGTTTAGAATTGGGATGGGTCGCTTACCCGCTGACTGTGTTATGGATCGTCGGTATTACGAACGCGATGAACCTGATTGACGGTTTGGACGGACTCGCTGCCGGCCTGTCGGTCATCGGACTCTCCACTATCGCCGTTATGGCGTTGTCCGGAGGGAAAATCCTTATTCTGTCACTTTCACTTGTCGTGATAGGAAGCACACTCGGATTTTTATTTTATAATTTTCATCCGGCAAAGATATTTATGGGAGATACCGGATCGCTCTTTCTCGGATACGTCATCTCAGTACTCTCATTATTAGGTCTTTATAAAAGTGTTACTTTATTCAGTATCATCATTCCGATCATCATTTTGGGCGTGCCGATTTTTGATACGACATTCGCCGTCATCAGGCGGATTTTAAACAAACAGCCGATTTCGGCGCCTGATAAGTCACATATACACCACCGGCTGATGGCCTTCGGGCTGTCACACCGCACGGCTGTCATTATCATTTATTTAATCGGCTTTATTTTCAGCGTCAGTGCCATCCTGCTGAAAAGCGCGACCATATGGCTTTCGCTGTTTATTATTTTTGTATTGATTGTATTTATGCAAATCATAGCAGAGGTCACAGGGTTAGTAAATGAACAATTTAAACCATTTACCAAGTTTTACAAGAGACTGGTAAAGAAAAATTAAAAAGAGCAGATCATGCGAATGGTCTGCTTTTTTGTGGATTCTGCTATTCTCTTATTATATAAAAAAACCCGATCCTGCTCAAAGGATCGGGTTTACTCTTAATAGCCTGTTGTGCCGCCGGACTGTGTGCCGCCGGACTGTGTGCTGTCCGTACCGTTTGCACCGGCAGTACCGTTGGTTGAATCAGTGGTACCGCTTGTTCCTGCGCTGCCGGAAGTCGAATCAGCCGTACCGCCTGTTCCTGTGCTGTCAGAAGTCGAATCAGTCGTACTGTCCGTTCCGGTGCTGTCAGAAGCAGGATCGGACGCCGTGCTGCTTCCGGACGGGTAATCCAGGTGTTTCTGCAATTCCTGCCGTACTTTTTCGAGATTGGTCGGATCGGGCTGGAAATAATACGTTCCGCCCGTAGACGCGGTTCCGCCGCCGCCTAAATATAAATCTGATCCTGTTATGGTCAGTGTATCAATCTTTTTGCTGGTAAAGCCGTTGTAAATCTGCTGAAGGGCGAGTCCTTCAGTGATTCGAATATTCGTTTGGACATTATTGCTTGCTGTTTCAGCGATTTTATCGATTTTAGCAATATTTCCAGCCTTAGACATTTGGTCGATCAGTGCATTTAGGATTTGCTTTTGGCGGTCATTACGGCCGAAGTCTCCGCGTTTATCCTGCTTTCTCATGCGTGCGTAAGCCAGAGCCTGCTCACCGTTCAAATGCATGTTTCCTTTCTTGAAGTAGATCCGTTTCTTTTTACTGACGTCACTCATCTCGTCGAAGTCAAAAGGCACTTTTACATTGACTCCGCCGACTTCATCAATAACATCCTTAAAGCCGTTAAAATCGACAGTGACATACTTATCAATCGGTATGCCTAATAAGTCTTCGACGGTTGAGACGGTTTCATCCGCCCCGCCTTTAGCAAAAGCCGCATTGATTTTTGATTTTTTACCGGTTGTATCGCCGGCAAGCGTCACCCGCGTATCACGCGGAATACTCAGCATTTTCATTGTTTTATTTCTCGGATCAAGGGTAACGACAATAAGAGAGTCTGATCGTCCGCCTTTTCCGCTTGTAGCATAATTTTCGATCCCCATAAACAAAATGGAGAACGGTTTTTTCTTCATATCGATGACTTTATCACGAAGTTTTGATTTGTCTCCGCGGGAAAGGGCATCATATGCATTATCTGCCGCATTAATCGTTTTGTATACTTTGTATCCGCCAAACCCGGCAGCGACTAACAAAACGAGGGTAAGCAGCAGCAAAATCCGTTTGAATATGATCTTTCGTTTGCTTTTCTTTTTCTTTCGAACACGCACTCTTACACGTTCAGCCATTACATTAGTCTCCTTTAGGGCTGACGTCTGTTTCTAAATACGTCAGTTCTCCCTCTGTATTCTTACTCTTGCCGTTCGTCAGCTCTGTCATCCATTTGATAAACGTTTCTTTGTCTTTTTCTTCAACGTACGTTTCAAATTCGACATGATCCGCATAATGGATATCTTTCAGTAAAAAAACTGATTCTCTCAGTTCGTTCTCTATCTTGCCGAGCCACGTATAATCCGCTGATGTATGCATAATCCGCATCAGCTTCCGCTCCGTAACTCCTATATGATTTAAGCCTTCAGACACTGACTTCCCATATGCACGAATCAATCCGCCTGCACCGAGCTTTATTCCGCCGAAATACCGGGTAACCACCGCGCAGGTATCTTTCAGACCGCGTTTTTTCAGCACTTCCAGCATGGGGACGCCGGCTGTGCCGCTTGGTTCTCCGTCATCATTCGCCTTTTGTATATGGTCGGTTTCGCCGATCAGATAAGCTGAGCAGTTATGAGTCGCATTCCAGTGCTGTTTTTTTATCTTTTGTATAAATTCCTGCGCTTCCTCTTCAGAAGCAGCACGGCTCAGGTGACAGATAAAACGCGATTTTTCAATCACAATCTCATGTTCACCCGTTTCTTTAACTGTTAAATAGCTGTGCAGCATGATTGCTGGACCCTCCTGACAAGCATTAAAAGACTTGTTTCTACAAATTCGAACAGACTTTAGAATTTTTGCGCATATTTTGGTATCATGAAAGAGTAAGATACTATATAAAAATGTTTTTTTCTAGAATATACGCATTCTTTCATTATAATTCGACATAAATTGCAGTTCAATTACATTTATAATAAAAATACATAACAACACCGTTACGGAGGGAGACAGATGAATAAATCGAAGATGGACTCCAAAGTTTTGGATTCTATACTTATGAAAATGCTGAAAACCGTGGACGGGAGCAAGGACGAGGTTTTTCAAATCGGAGAGCAGTCGCGCCAGCAATATGAGCAGCTGGTTGAAGAACTCAAACAGATCAAACAGCAGGTCTACGAAGTCATTGAGCTGGGCGACAAACTTGAAGTTCATACGCGGCACGCACGAAACCGCTTGTCTGAAGTAAGCAGAAATTTCCATAAGTTCAGCGAAGAAGAAATTCGCAACGCCTATGAAAAGGCGCACAAACTTCAAGTGGAACTGACGATGATCCAACAGCGTGAAAAGCAGCTGCGGGAGCGCAGAGATGATTTAGAACGCCGGCTTTTGGGGCTTCAGGAAATCATTGAACGGTCAGAATCATTGGTCAGCCAAATAACCGTCGTTCTGAATTACCTGAATCAAGACCTTCGCCAAGTAGGGCTTCTTCTTGCCGATGCGCAGGCTAAACAAGATTTCGGTTTAAGAATCATTGAAGCCCAAGAGGAAGAAAGAAAAAGAGTTTCCAGAGAAATTCATGACGGTCCCGCGCAAATGCTGGCAAATGTCATGATGAGATCGGAATTAATTGAACGGATCTTCCGCGACCGCGGCACGGAGGACGGATTTCAGGAAATCAGAAATCTGCGGCAGAATGTGCGGAATGCCCTTTACGAAGTCAGAAGGATTATATATGATTTAAGACCGATGGCATTGGACGATCTCGGGCTGATTCCGACACTGAGAAAATATCTTTATACAACTGAAGAATACAACGGAAAGGTGAAAATACATTTTCAGTGTATCGGAGACACGGAGAACCAAAGGCTTGCCCCGCAATTTGAAGTGGCGCTTTTCCGTCTCGCTCAGGAAGCCGTCACAAATGCACTCAAGCATTCAGAATCAGAGGAAATTACAGTAAAAGTGGAAGTAACCGCTGATTTTGTCGTTCTCATCATTAAGGACAACGGAAAAGGCTTTGATATTAAGGATGCTAAACAAAAGAAAAACAAGTCATTCGGCTTGCTGGGAATGAAAGAAAGAGTAGATCTGCTTGAAGGAACGATAACGATAGACTCTAAAATAGGTCTTGGGACATTTATCATGATTAAGGTTCCGTTATCTCTCGGCCTATAATTTGTTAAATAGAGCCAAAAGACATATTGACCGAACAGCGGCGTATATAGAACAATAGGATAAGGAGGCGTAGCGTGTGACTAAAGTAAATATTGTTATTATCGACGACCATCAACTATTCCGTGAGGGTGTAAAAAGAATATTGGATTTTGAACCTACCTTTGAAGTGGTAGCAGAAGGTGACGATGGAGATGAGGCGGCTCGAATCGTCGAGCATTATCATCCCGATGTTGTCATAATGGACATCAATATGCCGAATGTAAATGGAGTAGAGGCTACTAAACAGCTTGTTGAGCTGTACCCTGAATCTAAGGTGATTATCCTCTCCATCCATGATGATGAAAACTATGTGACTCATGCTTTAAAAACAGGTGCAAGAGGCTATCTCCTGAAAGAGATGGACGCAGATACTTTAATCGAAGCAGTGAAAGTGGTAGCCGAGGGCGGTTCTTACCTTCACCCGAAAGTAACCCACAATCTTGTCAACGAATTCCGCCGTCTTGCGACAAGCGGAGTTTCTGCTCATCCTCAGCATGAGGTTTACCCGGAAATCCGGAGACCATTACATATATTAACGAGACGGGAATGTGAAGTGCTGCAAATGCTTGCAGACGGAAAAAGCAACCGCGGAATCGGTGAATCATTGTTTATCAGTGAGAAAACAGTGAAAAACCACGTGAGTAATATTTTGCAGAAAATGAACGTTAATGACCGGACACAAGCCGTTGTCGTGGCCATTAAAAACGGCTGGGTAGAGATGCGTTAGCCATGTGTGAGAAGACTTGCCTGTTATGGCAAGTCTTTTTTTACAGCTGCATATCTATTAAAATACTTATTAAGTACTTAATAAGGCAGGTAAAGTGATGAAGATTGCAGTTGTAACAGACAGTACAGCATATATTCCGAAAGAGATGAGAGAAGAACATCATATTCATATGATTCCTCTCCAAGTGGTTTTCGGTGAAAAAACATTCCGCGAAGAAACAGAACTCGACTGGAGAAGTTTTTATAAAGAAGTAAAAAATCATGATGAGCTGCCGACTACGTCTCAGCCTTCTTTCGGTGAATTAATCGCATTGTACGAAGAACTGGGCAAAACATATGATGCAGTCATAAGCATACATTTGTCCAGCGGAATCAGCGGAACATATAACAGCGCCGCCTCGGCAAACACTATGGTTGATCATATTAAAGTTTATCCCTTTGATTCAGAGATCAGCTGTTTGGCACAAGGTTTTTATGCGTTAAAGGCAGCACAGCTCATTAAAGACGGTGTTGACTCACCGGAAGAGATTATAAAAGAGCTGGAAGAAATGAAAAAAACAGTCCGTGCGTATTTTATGGTGGACGATTTATCACACCTCCAGCGGGGCGGGCGTCTAAGCAGTGCTCAGGCTTTTATCGGCGGTCTGTTAAAGGTAAAGCCTATTCTTCATTTTGACAATAAGGTAATTGTTCCTTTTGAGAAGATTCGGACACGCAAAAAAGCGATTTCGAGAATTTTTGAGCTGTTTGGGGAGGATGCAAGTAAAGGAATCCCGATGCGGGCAGCTGTCATCCATGCAAACAGGGAAGAAGAAGCGGCGGATATTATACAGGAGTTAAGCGGTAAATATCCTCATGTCGAATTCTATAACAGCTATTTCGGTGCCGTGATCGGAACCCATTTGGGCGAAGGCGCCATCGGAATCGGCTGGTGCTTTAAAAACTAAGTGAAAATCTCCGTTTTCAAGGGCGGAGATTTTTTTATTTTTTAATTTTCGCAATTCGACAAGTGGGTTCCCGACAAGGCATACTTTGAGCAGAAAGGAGGCAGGGAGATGTCCGAAGGTGCTTCAGAATTTTCAGAGGTGCGGGATTTCTTTTACGGCCGGCATTTATTGAGATCTGAGATACCGTTTTCAGACCAGCGCATCAAGCGTTTTATAGAAAAAGAATATATAACGGCCGAGCCGTCAATCATCCGCCGGAAAAACCGTTACGTCTGCCAACGATGCGGTCAGTCTGATCAAGCCTGCTTTGCGGCATTTTGGGCGCCCTCTGCCAAAAGGCAGATTACCTATTGCCGTGCCTGTGTCATGATGGGAAGGGCTGATGAACTGACATCATTATATTATTGGAATCAGGCCTATGAAAACAGCTGGGAACCTGTAAAGCTTTCTTGGGAAGGAACACTGACAGACGGACAGAAGCGGGCGGCCGCCGCGCTTACAGATGCGATAAAAGAGAGACAAGAGCTGTTAGTATGGGCGGTTTGCGGATCGGGGAAAACAGAGATGCTGTTTCCGGGTATCGAGTTTGCTCTGAATCACGGTTTGCGCGTCTGTGTCGCGACTCCGCGTACAGATGTCGTACTTGAACTGCTGCCGAGACTGAAAAAAGCATTTGAGAAAGTCGAAGTTTCTGCTTTGTACGGCGGCAGCGAGGACAAAGGCCGTCTGACTCCGTTAATGATTTCAACCGCTCACCAGCTGATGCGCTACCGAGACATTTTTGATGTCATGATAATAGATGAAGTAGATGCGTTTCCTTTTTCAGCCGATGAGACATTAAGATTCGCTGTTGATAAAGCGAGGAAGAAAAACAGCGCCCTTGTTTATGTAACGGCAACTCCTTCAGACACATTAAAAAAGAAGGCTGAAGCCGGTTTGCTGAAAAGCGTCCGCATACCGGCCAGATATCATCGGAAACCCCTCCCGGAGCCGCGTTTTTTGTGGTGCGGCAATTGGAAGAAGAAGCTTCAGAAAGGAAAACTGCCGCGCTCTGTAACCGATTGGGTCCGCCAAAAACTTCAATCACAGCTGCCGGTTTTCTTATTCGTTCCGTCTGTACATGTATTGAAAAAGACAACGGATTATTTTCAGAAATTAAATGTAAGGGCAGAAGGCGTTTATGCGGAAGACACATTCAGAAAGGATAAAGTGAAACGGTTCAGAGACGGCCGGCTTGACCTGCTGGTAACGACTACGATTTTAGAAAGAGGGGTTACCGTGCCCAAAGTTCAGACATGTGTCCTCGGCGCAGAAGCACCTATCTTTACTGAGAGCGCGCTCGTACAGATCGCGGGCAGAACGGGAAGGCATTATAAACATTTCAGCGGTGATGTCGTCATGTTTCATTTCGGAATTACAAACGGAATGAAAAAAGCAAAAAAACATATAGAACATATGAACAAATTGGCACAAAAAAGTAAATTGTTGGACTAGTTAATTTCAGAAAACGTGATACAGTATACTCATACTTTCCTATGAGGAGCTGTCAGCATGCTTGTCAATTCAAAAGAAATCGTATTAAAGGAACTTCTCGACCGCCATATGTCTCAGCTTCATATGAAATGCACATGCCGGGTATGCAAAAATGATGTACTGGCACTTTCATTAAACCGGGCTGAGCCGGCATATGTTACAGATAAAAAGAAAGTTGCTTATGCAAAAGCAGAGATAGTTGATAAACAGAAAAATACGGCGCTGCTTGTCATTCTGGCTGAATCAGCGGCGATTGTTTCGGTTAATCCAAGCGAGTTCTGTGAAACTCGGGAAGGAGCGTAATATCTCTGAATTGTTTATTGTGTGACTCACCAATTTCAAGTTCATTGACTTGGAGATCTCTGTTTTCTCTGGCGCCCGAGCAAGAGATATGCAGCATATGCAGCAGCCAATTCGAAAAAATTGAAGGCCCCGTATGCAGTATATGCGGGAGGCCTCAGGAGTCAAATGAAAAATGCGCTGATTGTGCGGCCCGGGAATCAAAAACGGAAAAGCGCTTTTTGCTGCGGCAAAACCGTTCGGTATATTTATATAATGATGCGATGAAGGACTCATTGGCCCGTTTTAAATTCAGGGGTGATGCGAAAATCATTCAAGCATTTGAACGTGACTTTGCTGCCGGCTTTAAAGCGGCATATCCATCAAATACACATACTCTCATCCCTATTCCGCTGAGCGGCGAACGGCTGGCGGAACGCGGATTCAATCAATCCGAACTGCTGGCCTCTCTGCTCGGAATGCCCGTCATTTCCCCCCTCATCCGACTGAACAACGAAAAACAATTCAAAAAGAGCAAAACAGACAGGCTGTCTGCAGAAAAAAAGTTTTCAGCAGCCGAAAACTCCGCCGAAGGTATGAACGTCATTTTAATAGATGATATTTATACGACGGGCGCCACACTTCACCAAGCCGCCGAAGTCCTGCTGACAGTGGGTAAAGCGTCATCGGTCTCCTCTTTTACTTTAATCAGGAGCTAAATCATTCTTTTTTTCTGCCGATATAATTGATAGAAATATAAGGCAGATTAAAGAAGGAATAGGAGTTAATACGATGGGTGAATTGGCGAATTGTCCAAAATGCAATGCTTTATTTTTTAAAACGAACCTGCAGACCGTGTGCCAGGCATGTATTAAAGAAGAAGAAAAAGCATTTGAAACCGTCTATAAATTTTTGAGAAAGCAGATCAACAGACAGTCGACGATGCAGCAGATCACTGAGGAAACAGGTGTGGATGAAGAGCTGATCCTCAAGTTTATCAAACAAAAAAGAATTCAGATCAGCCAGCTTCCGAATTTGGCATATCCTTGCGAAAGGTGCGGAAATCCAATCAGGACGGGGAAATTTTGCAAGTCCTGTCAGACAGATATTGAGTCACAATTAGACCATATGAACCAAAAAACAGCCGCTGAATTCGAAGAGAAAAACAGTACAAAAGACACATACTATGCCTATAATACCAAAAACACCTGATTCCCTAAACTAACTGATAACGCAGTCGATAAAAGAATTAGACTGCGAACAGAAAGCGAGAGGAATCCTATGAAAATCAATCAGTACGGAACACAATCCGTTAATCCATACCAAAAAAATTACGAAAAGCAAGCCGTACAAAAAGAGGCTGCAAAGCCGAAGGACAAAGTGGAAATTTCTTCTCATGCAAAAGAGCTTCAAAATGCGTCAGATGCGGTCACTAAAACACGTCAGGAAAAAATCGCTCAGCTTAAAGCGGATATAGAGAGCGGAACATATAAAATAGATTCAAACAGCATCGCTGAAAACATAGTAAATTTCTATAAAAAGCAATAAAAAGGAGAAAGCCAATGTCAGCAAAGCCAATTATTGATCAACTGAAGCGACTTTGCGCACTGCATGAACATCTGCTCACGCTGTCTGAGGAGAAAACGGAAGCGCTGAAAGCAGGTAAAACAAAAGAGCTCTCCAACATATTGACCAAAGAGCAAAAGTATATTCAGGCAATCGGGCAGACTGAGGAAGAACGAATCAGGTTAACTTCTCAGTTTCTCAGCCGCGGTGAGGACAATACAATTGCTGCATGCATCTCCAGAACTTCAGGCAGTGAAAAACAGGAGCTTGAAGGGTTATTTCACTCTTTGTCTGCGCTTCTTGACCGTCTGAAAGAAGTGAATGAGATGAACAAACAGCTCACGATTCAGGCTTTACAATTCATCTCCGGGGCATTCGATATGATCATGCCGGGTGAAAAAGAGAATATGAATTATAAAGAGCCGCAAGCGGCGCGCAAGCCTGTCAGCCGTTTGACACTATTCGATTCAAAAGCTTAGAACGGAGGATTTTCAATGCCATCGACTTTTATGGGGCTCGAAACAGCAAGGCGTGCATTGAGTGCGCAGCAGACTGCATTGAGCACAGTTTCAAATAACGTTGCAAATGCAAATACAGAAGGATATACGAGGCAGCGCGTCACATTACAATCGACAAGCCCTTATCCCGCAGTATCAAAAAACAGTGATCTGACGGCCGGCCAAATCGGAACAGGAGTAAAAGCCGGTTCAGTTGAGCGCGTCAGAGACAGTTTTTTAGACTATCAGTACAGAACTGAAAATACAAAATTAGGGTACTATACAGCCCGTTCCAATTCATTGTCGCAAATGGAAGGCGTCATGAAAGAGCTTGACGATAACGGATTAAACGGATCGCTCAGTTCGTTTTGGAATGCCCTTCAGGATCTGGCGACGAATCCGGAAAATACGGGAGCGCGCTCAGTTTTGCAGGAGCAGGGGAAATCTCTTGCCGAAAGTTTTAACTATATATCTACCTCTTTGACTAACATTCAGGGTGATATTAAAAAGAACCTGGATAACACAGCGGATCAGGTCAATTCCATTCTCAATCAGCTGAATGACCTTAACAATCAAATAGCGGCAGTTGAGCCGAGCGGTATGCTCCCTAATGATTTGTATGACCAAAGAGACAGATTGATTGATCAATTATCTTCTATGGCAAATATTAAAGTTTCATATAATAAGTCGGGCGGACATGCCTTGGCGACTGCTGAGGGCACGGTTAACGTCGAATTGCTGAACGGAAACAACAATTCTCTCGGTACGCTGCTCGACGGTAACACAAAAACAGTTTCAGAAATGAAAATCAACTACGATAAGGACAGCGGCCTCGTGTCGAGTGTGTCAGTCGGCAGCAATACGGTCAATGCGGATGCATTTACCGGAAAAGGCTCACTCTTAGGTCTTATTGAATCATACGGCTATATGTCAAACGGAGAAGAAAAAGGTCTTTATCCTGAAATGCTGACGGCTCTTGACAATATGGCGCTGTCCTTTGCTGACGCGTTTAATGCAGTTCATGAAAAAGGGAAGACCTATACAGGCGAACAGGGTGCAGCATTTTTTGATTTCAGCGGCGGTGAAGCGGTGCCGGCAAAAGGTGCGGCAGCGAAAATAAAAGTCAGTGACAAAATCCTTGCGTCTACTGATAATATCGCAGCGTCGTTAAACGGAGAAAAAAGTGACGGCACCAACGCGACAAATCTTGCAGCCGTACAGAACAGCAAGCTGACTATTAACGGTGAAACCACTACAATTAATGACTTTTATGAATCCCTTATCGGAAAGCTGGGCGTTAATTCACAAAAAGCGGCCAATCTTATGAACAACTCTGAAAGCAACACCCTTTCAGCCGATGAACGGAGACAATCAGTCAGTGCAGTGTCTTTAGATGAAGAAATGACAAATATGATTCAGTTTCAGCACGCTTATAATGCGGCTGCGCGAATTATAACGATGCAAGATGAAATATTCGATAAAATTATTAACGGTATGGGCACCGGAGGAAGATAGGAGATAAGTAAATGAGAGTAACTCAAGGGATGATCGCAAAAAATTCTCTTCGATTTATCGGCTCAAGTTATGACAAGCTCGATCGGCTTCAGCAGCAAGTGTCTACGGGGAAAAAAATCACGAAAGCTTCTGATGATCCGGTCGTTGCAATGAAGGGAATGCAGTACCGTACTCAGCTTGCGCAGGTAAACCAGTATCAGCGGAATGTTTCGCAAGGCTTTACATGGCTGGAAAACTCGGAATCAAGCGTAAACTCGGAAACGGATATTATGGGGAAAATCCGGGACTTGATGGTTCAGGCGAAAAGTGATTCGAACGGTGAAACAGAATTGAAAGCAATCGGTACAGAAATCGGCCAGCTGAAAAAGCAGCTCGTTTCTGTCGCGAATACTCAGGTAAACGGACGTTATCTGTTTAACGGAACAAATTCAGACGTCCCGCCGATCACTGAAAATGCCGACGGCACATATACGTACAACTATGAGAATTATACAGGTGCTTCGGATGTTAACATCAACATCTCGAACGGAGCAGTGCTGAAAGTGAATTCTGATCCAAACTCAGCTTTCGGAGGCGTCGCACAAAATGGAGATAATGTTTTTGAATTTCTTAACTCCTTAGAAGCTTCTTTAAGCAAAGGCACGCTGTCCGAAGCAGATTCAGATCAAATTCTGTCAGATATTGACGGTTTTACTGATAAAATGAATGCTGAAAAATCCAATATCGGCGCACGCACAAACCGGTTGGAACTCATTCAGACAAGATTGGAATCACAAGCGGCAACCGCTGAAAAAGTATTGTCCGATAATGAAGATGTAGAAATGGAAGATGTAATTGTTGATTATTTATCTCAACAGACGGTTCATAGAGCAGCGCTGTCAGTGAATGCGAATATCATTCAGCCGTCACTGATTGACTTTCTGAAATAATATAACTGATCGTCTTCAATATATAAAAAAGCGACTCACACCAGGGAGATCGCTTTTTTTACTAAAATACTATAAACAGGAGGGGTCTCTGTGCAGATGCCGAGATTGATTATTGACAGTGTGCCTGCTAAAATCGGTATAACCTTTCAAAAGGAAGAAATCGAGATGGAACAGCCGCCCGCTGACCTGGAAATCGAGCAGCCGCCGGCAGAGCTGAACATAGAAAGCACGCCGGTCAAACTGACGATTGACCAGACGAGGGCGTGGGAGAACTTGAATCTCAAATCATTTGAAAAGCTGAACGCTGAAGCCGCCCAGAAAGGTGCGGAAGCCTGCAGCGAGTTTATTGCAAAAACAGTCAGGGAAGGGAAGGAAATGGCGGCTATCGAAAAGAAAACGGGCAATGTGATGGCCCGGCAGGCAGCAGATGTCAGACCGCCCGATCCATTCGGCGAATTCAGCGACTTTCTGCCTGCGCAGTTTCTCGTCGACATTGACTGTATTCCTTCAAAGCTTACGATTGATATTGAAGCCCGCAAACCTTCAATTGAAGCAGCCGTCAATAAACCTGTATGGAATTATACGCCGGGGAAAGTTCAGATTGATATGATGCAAGACCCTAAGGTGACGATTTCGGTTGACGATGGCAACGCAGAATAAAAGATGAAAGTGGTAAAGGATTGTGAAGCATGATAATTAAAACAAAATATCACGGAGAAATCAGAATAGACGAAGGGCAGATTATCTCATTTGAAAACGGCCTGCCGGGATTTAATGACGAGACTCAATTTGTTGTTCTTTCTTTGTCGGAGGATTCACCGTTTTTGGCGCTGCAGTCTGTCAAACAGGAGCACATCGCCTTTATTGTCGCCAGTCCGTTTATTTTCTTTAAAGGGTACGAATTTGACATTGACCATGCGACGCTTGAGCTTTTGCATATTGAAGATATAGAGGACGTCGAAGTGATGGCGATTTTAACGCTGGAAGAGCCTTTTGAAAACACGACCGCCAATTTAAAAGCGCCGATTATCGTCAATAAAAAGGAAATGAAGGCGAAACAAATTATTTTACATGATGCTTCCTATGAAACAAAACATCTGATAGGAGGAGGATCATGCTAGTTCTCTCAAGAAAAGTGAATGAGTCCATTCAGATCGGGCCGGATATTGAAATAAAGGTGATCGCCATCGAAGGAGAACAAGTGAAGCTGGGAATTGAAGCGCCTCAGCACGTAGATATTCACAGGAAAGAAATCTACTTGTCGATCCTGGAAGAGAACAACAGAGCTGTATCTTTTAATACTGATTTATTACTTAGCTTATCCTCACAAAAAAAGTGAGGTTTTTTTTATTTTCAATATAAACAATGGAAGCGGCCGTCCGATATATATATTGTAGCCAATGAGAGGAAAAATTTTCTTCAGAATGACGCTGCGCAAATGCACAAGGACGTGCGAAAAACAATTCAGGGAGGAAATACAAAATGAGAATCAACCACAATATCGCGGCTCTTAACACTAGCCGTCAGCTGAATGCAGGTTCAAACTCTGCTGCAAAAAACATGGAAAAATTATCTTCAGGTCTTCGCATCAACCGCGCTGGTGATGACGCTGCGGGTCTTGCGATCTCTGAAAAAATGCGTTCTCAAATCCGCGGTTTAGACATGGCGTCTAAAAACGCTCAAGACGGAATCTCTCTTATCCAAACATCTGAGGGTGCATTGAACGAAACTCACAGCATTCTTCAGCGTATGAGCGAGCTTGCTACACAAGCGGCAAACGATACAAACACTGATTCTGACCGTTCTGAGCTTCAAAAAGAGATGGACCAATTAGCGTCTGAAGTAACAAGAATCTCTACTGACACTGAGTTCAATACGAAGAAACTTCTTGACGGAACTGCGCAAAACCTTACGTTCCAAATCGGAGCTAACGAAGGCCAAACAATGAGCCTGTCTATCAATAAAATGGACTCTGAAAGCCTGAAAGTTGGTACGACTTATACTGTATCTGGTGATCAAAATACACTTACAGCAACTGACGGAAGCACTGCTACTTGGGCGGATGCAGACGATGCTACAAATAAACCAGCTGGTTATTACGATGCTGGCGGTAAAGTTATTGCATCTGAAAAATTAGCTGCAGATTCTAAAGTAACAAAAGGTATCGACATCTCATCTTCAGCTAAAGCTGCGTCTTCAGCTCTTACAACAATCAAAACAGCTATCGACACAGTTTCAAGCGAGCGCGCTAAACTTGGTGCGGTTCAAAACCGTTTAGAGCACACAATCAACAACCTTGGTACTTCTTCTGAGAACCTGACTTCTGCTGAATCACGTATCCGTGACGTAGACATGGCTTCTGAGATGATGGAGTACACGAAAAACAACATCCTTACTCAGGCTTCTCAAGCTATGCTTGCGCAAGCTAACCAACAGCCTCAGCAAGTTCTTCAATTGCTGAAAGGTTAATGACGGAAAGATCCTGGTTCTCCAGGGTCTTTTTTTTATTTCTTCAGCTATCTCCCCCTTCAGCAAGCCAAAGAACCCTATTGACAAAATGAAACATTATATTTTGCAGTTAAATTATTGAAAACCTTTTAATATGACCGATATAAGAATAAGATCATACATTTATGGAGCTGTGATATGATAAACAGTCGGAAACTCACTGTTGTCATAGAGCCGTATACGACTAAACGCCGAAAAGGAGAGGGTACATATGGTCACAAGAATCACAGGCCTTAATTCCGGTCTTGATGTAGATTCTCTGGTGAAAAAAATGATGGATGCCGAAAAGCAGCCGCTTAATAAATTAAACCAGCAAAAGCAGACGCTTGAATGGAAGCGCGATGCTTATCGGGAAGTGAATACCCAGATTGCCGACATGTATTCTACGACATTTAATAATATGCTGATGTCCACAAACTGGAATAAAAAAACAGTAACAAGTTCGGATTCCAGTGTCAGCGCGGTGGCTGTCAGTGCTGAACAGAATATTTCAACGAGCATGTCTGTACAGCAGCTGGCCACACCGACGACTTATAAATCATCAGGGGCCATCAATTTCACTTCGGGTCAGAGCCAAACATTGAAATTCAATGTCACAAATCCGGGTGAAACGAAGCCGACTGAGGTAAACGTCACGATCGCCGCGACCGATACGATTGACGATGTCATTTCCAAACTGAACAGCTCGGGCCTCGGGGTGACGGCTTTAAAAGAGAAAATCTCCAATGGCTCGGATTATGTGGATACGATTGCGTTCACTTCCAATAAAACGGGGGAAGGATTTACCCTTTCAGCAGGTGATGACGCAACCAAAAGCTTTCTGAAAGATCAGCTCGGTTTTGCCGTTGATGATGCAACAAATGAACTGACGGCCAATGCCGAAGGGAAAAACGCGAAGTTTACGTTCAACGGGCTTGAAATGACAAAAACGTCAAATAACTTTACGATCAACGGCATCAAATACACGCTGAACAGCGTGACGGACAGCAATAAAACGGTTACGATTAACAGCACGACTGATACGGACGGCATTTTTAACAACATTAAAGATTTCGTTGATAAATACAATACGTTAATTAAAAGTGTAAACGAGAAGGCGTCGGAATCAAAATACCGTGATTATAAGCCGCTAACCGATGAACAAAGAGAAGCGATGACCGATAAGCAGATTGAGCAGTGGGAAGCAAAGGCCAAAAGCGGTTTATTACGGAGCGACAGCACGCTGCAGAACGGTTTGGCGGAGATGCGGCTTGATCTGTACTCAACGGTTACGATTGACGGGAAAAAATATCAGCTTGCAGATTTCGGAATTGAGACGTCTGATAGTTATACGGATCAAGGAAAGCTTGTCATTAAAGACGAAGCGAAATTGAAACAGAAAATTACCGAGAATCCTGCTCTCGTGGCTAAACTGTTTAATGCAGACAGCCCTGATACAGCGAAAACCAAAAACCCGGAGGAACAGGGGATTGCCCGGAGATTAAAAGACACATTAAACAAAATGCAGACCCAAATTTCAAAACAGGCGGGTACGGAAAGCTCGGTATCAACCAGCTTTGCCATCGGAAAAAGCCTGGATGAAATAGAAACAAATATTTCTAATATGAAAACGAAGCTGGATGACATCGAGACGAGATATTATAAAAAGTTCAGCGCACTGGATACGGCATTGGAGAAATTGAACAGCCAATCTTCATATCTCACGTCAATGTTAGGATCTTCAACATCATAACCTTGGAGGTTTTATAAAAATGGCAATAAATAATCCTTTTGCTGCTTATCAGCAGACATCCGTCTTTACAGCCGCTCCGGAAGAGCTGACCCTTATGCTTTATAACGGCTGCCTGCGATTCATTAAGCTGGCCAGGCAGGCGATGAAGCAAAACAACCTTGAAGCCAAAAATGAAAATATCGTAAAGGCGCA
Organism: Bacillus sp. FSL R5-0443; assembly: GCF_038608285.1. Lineage (NCBI taxonomy): Bacteria > Bacillati > Bacillota > Bacilli > Caryophanales > Bacillaceae > Bacillus > Bacillus sp. FSL R5-0443. Next base: position 3,656,149 of record NZ_CP152013.1, on the reverse strand, counting down.
AAACATCATTCAAGAGCTCAGCATCACGTTAAACCGGGAGATTGAGATTTCTGAACAGATGTCATCCATTTATGATTACATCCGCCGCCGGCTGATCGACGCGAACGTGCAGAATAACGGAGAATTTTTAGATGAAGCGGAAAAACTCGTTACTGAATTTCGCGACACGTGGAAGCAGGCCATGCAGAGTGAACGGAAAAACAGCCATGGCGCGGGCGGCCTTGCCTGATGAACAGCAATGTCTTTTCTTTGTATAACGAAACGAAGAACATGTACGCCGCACTGAAGGACGCCCCGGAAAGCGACGGTCTTATCAGCAGCGTTACGGCATTTACGGAGAAAAGGGAGGAGATGCTTGCGGGCATAAAGCCGCCTTTTTCCGAAGAAGAAAAAACGCTGCTTCAGCAGGTGGCCGCGATGGACCGTCTGATTACCGGCGAAGTGAAACGGATTCAGGATGGTATCCGAAATGAAATAAAAACGCTTAAGAAAAAACGAATCTACCATAATACGTATTTCAATCCGTATCATCAAACGACAAGTGACGGCCGTTATTACGACAAACGCAAATAGGTGAGTGTTTTGAGAAGTTTGAACGATTACCATTTGGTGTCAGCCTATTACCAGCTTCTTTTTACGATTGATGAGGGGCTTTGCTACCTGTTGGACACGCAGGATGATTTTTTTAAGACGGAGGGCGAGCGGATTTACAATGATTTGATTCAGGCTTTTTTTCATCTCGATTCCTCTCATGCGCTTCTGCTGTCTATCATTGAGTGCCGATGCGTGGAGACGGCGATCCGCTCATTTGACGAGATCTTTCAGGATTTCAGCATGTTAAATGATTATGATTTCCCGTCCGCACCTTTTCAGGAGTTTTTAAAAACCATCTTTCTGCCGCATTATAAGCTGTGGATGGAGCAGACGCACGACTGCATCAAACCGTATGTTCTTCACTAGACCTGCTGCAAGCGGCAGGTCTTTTGCCTGCGTCCTCCGCATATACTTATAATCCTGGCGGAAGCTGCCGGATAAAACCGACACCATTCGTCATCGTTCACCGAATTTACACATTATTTTAACGTTTCAGCAGGGATCAGAAGGGGTAAAAGAGAAATAGTTACATATCCTTAGATAAAGGGAGGCGTTCTTTGATGAACTACAATATCAGAGGAGAAAACATTGAGGTTACACCTGCGTTAAAGGATCATGTGGAGAGAAAAATCGGCAAGCTGGAGCGATATTTCGAGCAGAGCGTCAATGCCGATGTGAACGTCAACTTAAAATTCTATAATGATAAGGAATCCAAAGTTGAAGTCACCATTCCGATGACTGATCTGGCGCTTCGTTCTGAAGTGCATAACGAGGATATGTACAATGCAATTGATCTCGCAACAAACAAGCTGGAACGTCAAATCCGAAAGCACAAAACAAAAGTCAACCGAAAATTCCGCGAGCAGGGTCTTCCGAAACATTATTTCGAGAACGGCAGCGCTGCTGATACGGGCGTAGCGGTTCAGGACGAAATTGAAGATGACAGCCCGGAAATTGTCCGTCAAAAGCGTTTTAATTTAAAACCGATGGATAATGAAGAAGCGATTCTCCAAATGAATATGCTCGGACATAATTTCTTCGTATTCACCAACGCGGAGACGAATCTCACAAACGTCGTTTACCGCAGAAATGACGGCAAATACGGATTAATTGAACCGACTGAATAAACCCATCCAGCCTTCCGTGAACGCGCGGAAGGTTTTTCTCTATCTTTACCTGCAAATTCTTTGGAAATGGCAAAAGGTATGTTATGATAATGAGAGGTATACATGGACAGAAAATTATCATTTATTCCATGCAAAATCTGCATGTGAACATAGAGGAGCGTTATAGATGCTTGGGATTTTAAATAAAATGTTTGATCCGACCAAACGTGCGCTGAACAAATACGAAAAAATAGCAAATGACATTGATGCCGTAAGAGGAGATTATGAAAATCTCTCTGACGAGGCGCTTAAACATAAAACGGCAGAATTTAAAGAGCGGCTTGAAAAAGGAGAAACGACGGATGACCTTCTTGTCGAAGCGTTTGCCGTCGTTCGTGAAGCTTCCCGCCGCGTAACCGGCATGTTCCCGTTTAAAGTGCAGCTGATGGGGGGCATCGCCCTTCATGAGGGGAACATTTCCGAAATGAAAACAGGGGAAGGGAAAACGCTGACGTCCACGCTTCCCGTGTATTTAAATGCGTTGACGGGAAAAGGCGTTCACGTCGTAACGGTCAACGAATATCTGGCGAGCCGTGATGCCCAGCAAATGGGAGAGATTTTTGCGTTTCTCGGGCTTACAGTCGGCCTGAACCTGAATTCGATGTCAAAAGACGAAAAACGCGAAGCTTACGCAGCCGATATCACGTATTCAACGAACAATGAACTCGGCTTTGATTATTTGCGTGACAACATGGTGCTCTATAAAGAACAAATGGTGCAGCGCCCGCTTCATTTTGCCGTTATTGATGAAGTCGATTCAATTTTAGTCGATGAAGCGAGAACGCCATTGATTATTTCCGGACAAGCTCAGAAGTCCACAAAACTGTACGTGCAGGCAAATGCGTTTGTCCGCACACTCAAGAAAGATCAGGATTATACGTATGACGTCAAAACGAAGGGCGTTCAGCTGACGGAAGAAGGAATGACGAAGGCTGAAAAAACGTTCGGCATCGACAACCTGTTTGATGTCAAAAACGTGGCCTTGAACCACCATATCAACCAGGCTTTAAAAGCCCATGCGGCGATGCAGAAAGACGTGGATTATGTTGTTGAGGACGGCCAAGTCGTCATCGTTGATTCCTTCACCGGCCGTCTGATGAAAGGACGTCGCTACAGCGAAGGTCTTCACCAGGCAATTGAGGCGAAAGAAGGCCTGGAGATTCAAAATGAAAGCATGACATTGGCGACGATTACGTTCCAAAACTATTTCCGTATGTACGAAAAGCTGGCCGGTATGACCGGTACCGCAAAAACGGAAGAGGAAGAATTCCGCAATATTTATAACATGCAGGTTGTATCCATCCCGACCAACCAGCCGGTCATCCGTGACGACCGTCCGGACTTGATCTACCGCTCAATGGAAGGGAAATTCAAGGCGGTGGCGGAGGATGTCGCCCAGCGCTACATGACCGGACAGCCGGTTCTTGTCGGTACGGTTGCCGTTGAAACGTCTGAATTGATTTCTAAACTTCTGAAAAACAAAGGGATTCCGCATCAGGTGCTCAATGCCAAAAACCATGAGCGTGAAGCTCAGATTATTGAGGAAGCGGGACAAAAAGGCGCTGTCACGATTGCGACCAACATGGCGGGACGCGGAACCGACATTAAACTCGGCGAAGGCGTAAAAGAGCTTGGCGGCCTTGCAGTCGTCGGTACGGAACGCCACGAATCCCGCCGGATTGACAATCAGCTCCGCGGACGTTCAGGACGTCAGGGAGACCCGGGCATCACACAATTTTATCTTTCAATGGAAGATGAATTGATGCGCCGTTTCGGAGCTGAACGGACGATGGCGATGCTTGACCGGTTCGGTATGGATGACTCCACGCCGATTCAGAGCAAAATGGTGTCACGCGCTGTGGAATCATCTCAAAAACGTGTCGAAGGAAACAACTTTGATTCACGTAAACAGCTTCTTCAATATGACGACGTGCTCCGTCAGCAGCGCGAAGTCATTTACAAGCAGCGTTTTGAAGTCATTGACTCTGAAAACCTGCGTGACATTGTGGAAGGCATGATCAAGTCTTCTCTGGAGCGTGCGATTGCGGCTTATACGCCGAAAGAGGAGCTTCCGGAAGAATGGAATCTTGACGGCCTCGTGGAGCTGGTGAATTCAACGTATCTTGATGAAGGCGCGCTTGAAAAGAGCGATATCTTCGGAAAAGAACCGGATGAAATGCATGAGATGATCATGGATCGCATCATGACAAAATATAATGAAAAAGAAGAGAATTTTGGCACAGAGCAGATGCGTGAATTCGAAAAAGTCATCGTATTGCGTGCCGTCGATTCAAAATGGATGGATCATATTGATGCGATGGATCAGCTGCGTCAAGGGATTCACCTTCGCGCCTATGCGCAGACAAATCCGCTGCGTGAATACCAAATGGAAGGTTTCGCTATGTTTGAGCACATGATTGAGTCCATTGAGGACGAGGTTGCGAAATTCGTCATGAAGGCCGAGATTGAAAGCAATCTGGAACGCGAAGAAGTTGTTCAGGGCCAAACGACGGCTCATCAGCCGCAGGACGGCGATGAGGCCAAACAAGCGAAAAAAGCGCCGGTCCGCAAAGTTGTGGATATCGGACGTAACGCGCCTTGCCATTGCGGAAGCGGAAAAAAATATAAAAATTGCTGCGGCCGGACAGAATAGTCTCGACTGTATGAAGCGAACATGACCGGGTCTGCGTCTTATGGCGCCCCGGATCTTTTAATGAGGTGAATGGAATGGAATTATCAGAAATCAGGGCAGAGCTCGAAAATATGGCTTCTCGTTTAGCGGACTTCAGGGGGTCTCTTTGACCTCGAATCAAAGGAAGCCCGCATTGCAGAATTAGATGAAAAGATGGCGGAACCGGAATTCTGGAATGACCAGCAGAAGGCCCAAACCGTCATCAATGAAGCGAACGGTCTGAAAGAATACGTGAACTCCTATCATCAGCTGAGCGAGTCTCACGAAGAGCTGCAAATGACACATGATCTTTTAAAAGAAGAACCTGACCAGGACCTTCAGCAAGAGCTTGAAAAAGAGCTGAAGTCATTAACGAAGGAATTGAATGAATTTGAGCTTCAGCTGCTGCTCAGTGAACCATATGACAAAAATAACGCGATTTTAGAACTTCATCCGGGGGCCGGCGGTACGGAATCCCAGGACTGGGGTTCCATGCTGCTCAGAATGTATACCCGCTGGGCGGAAAGACGCGGTTTCAAAGTTGAAACGCTTGATTATCTCCCGGGAGATGAAGCAGGAATTAAGTCAGTCACACTGCTTATTAAAGGCCACAATGCATACGGCTATTTAAAAGCGGAAAAAGGCGTACACCGCCTCGTGCGGATTTCTCCATTTGATTCATCAGGCCGCCGTCACACGTCATTCGTGTCTTGTGAAGTCATGCCTGAATTCAATGAAGAAATCGACATTGATATTCGTACCGAAGATATTAAAGTTGATACGTACCGGGCGAGCGGTGCCGGCGGACAGCACGTCAATACGACTGATTCAGCCGTTCGGATTACCCACCTCCCGACAAATGTAGTCGTCACGTGCCAGACGGAACGTTCACAAATCAAAAACCGCGACCGGGCGATGAAAATGCTCAAAGCGAAGCTGTATCAGCGCAGAATTGAAGAACAGCAGGCGGAGCTTGACGAAATCCGCGGCGAACAGAAAGAAATCGGCTGGGGCAGCCAAATCCGCTCGTACGTCTTCCATCCGTACTCCATGGTGAAAGATCACCGCACCAATACGGAAATGGGGAACGTGCAGGCGGTTATGGACGGAGATATCGATATCTTCATTGACGCCTATTTACGTTCTAAACTGTCGTAATCCGGGAACACACCTGCCTTTGGCAAGGTGTGTTTTTTTATCCGTTCTCTTTTTCCATTTTTCACAACAGCGCTTTAGCAAATTAATACGGTATTTGGCTGTTATTTACTTCTAAGCCGGGAAGACTTAAAATGCTATCGAGAGAAAATCGGAGAACGGAGGATTTTGCATGGATGTGAATCACAATAAGCCGCTCCGTCTGATCAAAGATTATATATACATCATGATCGGCGCGGCGATTACGGGGATCGTGTTTAACGTATTTTTGCTGCCGAACCGTATAGCAGCGGGGGGAGTAAGCGGGATCAGCACCATTTTAGAAACGTTTGGTTTTGAACCGGCTTACGTGCAGTGGATTATTAACATCCCTTTGTTTATCGCCGGAGTGGTCATTCTCGGCGGGAAGTTCGGAATGAAGACACTGGTCGGTTCCATCGTTCTGCCGCTCGCCGTCTATTTAACAAGAGATCTGCCTGCCGCGACGACCCATGAACTGCTGGCGGCGATTTTCGGAGGCGTCGGGATCGGAACGGGAATCGGCATCGTGTATCTCGGCAAAGGCTCCACGGGGGGAACGGCTCTGGCGGGGCAGATCATTCACAAATACACGGGGCTTTCGCTGGGAACGTGCCTTGCCATCATGGACGGATTAATTGTGCTGAGCGCGATGCTCGTTTTCGGAGTGGAGCAGGGACTGTATGCGATGCTCGGGGTATTTATTTCAAGCAAAACGATTGATGTCGTGCAGGTCGGGTTCAACCGTTCCAAAATGGCTTTAATCATTACGCAGCATGAAGAAGCCGTCAGATCGGCTGTGTTTAAAGAAATCGACAGGGGTGTGACGAAGATTTCCGCAGTCGGCGGGTATACGGAACATGACCGGCCGATCTTAATGTGTGTCGTCGGCCAGACCGAATTCACAAAACTGAAACAAATCGTCAAACAAATTGATGAGTCAGCCTTTGTTATTGTCGCAGACGCAAGCGAGGTGCTCGGCGAGGGTTTCAAACGCGCGTAAACGGGGTTATAATAGCGAAGGGGTGCATCTTACATATGAAATCAAAATGGGCGCTGCTGGCGCTGGTTCTGACCATGTCCGTCCTGCTGGCGGCATGCGGCGGATCCAATGAATCGAAAAAAGAAAGCTCTGACAGCTCAGGCGGATCAAAAGCTTCTGCGTCAGCAGGAGAAGAGCTTTATCAGCAAAGCTGTATCGGCTGTCACGGAAAAGACTTAGAAGGCGGCGGAGGCCCGAATTTACAGGAAGTCGGCGGGAAGTATGATGAAGCTAAAATTGAAAGCATCATTAAAAACGGACGCGGCAATATGCCGAGCCATCTTGTAAATGATAAGGAAGCCGCTGAGATCGCAAAATGGCTGTCACAGAAAAAATAACAGAAAAACCTTGCCTGTTATAGGGGCAAGGTTTTTTCACGGTCTGGGAATGAAAAGAAACTGTAATAGTAATATGTCTAAATTTGACGTATAATGAAGTGTACTGAGGAAAAGGAACTTTCAGATTTTTCATCTGTTTCCTGGTAAATCGGCCATAAACCGCTGTACGTTTGCGAACTCTATGGCTGCAAGACATAATTAAAAGATTAGGTGATTTCATGATAGAGATGAAAGAAGTATATAAATCCTATCCGAACGGTGTAAAAGCGATTAACGGGCTGTCAGTCATGATTCATCCCGGAGAATTTGTATATGTCGTGGGACCGAGCGGAGCCGGTAAATCTACTTTTATTAAAATGATTTACAGAGAAGAAAAGCCGACAAAAGGGCAAATATTGATTAATCATAAAGATCTCGCGTCTGTGAAAGAAAAAGAGATTCCTTTCGTGCGGCGTAAAATAGGTGTTGTTTTCCAAGATTTCAAACTTCTTCCGAAATTGACGGTGTTTGAAAACGTCGCGTTTGCACTTGAGGTGATCGGAGAGCAGCAGTCAGTCATTAAAAAACGCGTGCTCGAAGTGCTCGATCTTGTGCAGCTGAAGCATAAAGCGCGGCAGTTTCCCGACCAGCTTTCCGGAGGAGAACAGCAGCGTGTTTCCATCGCAAGATCCATCGTCAACAATCCTGACGTCGTGATAGCTGACGAACCGACGGGCAACCTTGATCCGGTAACATCATGGGAAGTCATGAAGACGCTGGAAGAGATTAATAACCGCGGAACGACCGTCGTGATGGCGACACACAATAAAGAAATAGTAAACACCATGAAGAAACGGGTCATCGCGATCGAAGACGGAATTATTGTGCGTGATGAGTCAAGAGGGGAGTATGGTTCTTATGATTAAAATTCTCGGGCGCCATTTGCGTGAGAGTTTTAAATCTCTCGGAAGAAACACATGGATGACATTTGCATCCATCAGTGCCGTTACCGTTACATTGATTTTGGTCGGCGTGTTTTTAGTCATTATGCTGAATTTAAACAACATGGCTAAAAATGCTGAAAAAGAAGTGGAAATTAAAGTATTAATCGATCTGACATCTAATAAGAAAACGCAGGATACGCTGCAGAATGAGATTAAAGACATCTCGGGAATCCAAAGCGTAGAGTTTTCATCTAAAGATAAAGAGCTTGATCAATTGGTCAAAAGCTTCGGCGACAGCGGAAAGGCCATGAAAATGCAAGATCAGGAAAACCCGCTGAACAACGCGTTTATCGTCAAAACGACAGATCCGCATGATACGCCGAAAGTCGCGAAAAAAATTGAGAAGCTGGATCATGTGTATAAAGTGACATACGGGAAAGAAGAAGTCAGCCGTCTGTTTAAGATCGTCGGGGTGTCACGCAACATCGGGATTGCGTTAATCATCGGCCTTCTGTTCACGGCGATGTTCTTAATTTCAAATACGATTAAAATCACGATTTTCGCCAGAAGAAAAGAGATTGAAATCATGAAGCTTGTCGGCGCGACAAACTGGTTTATCCGCTGGCCGTTCTTCCTGGAAGGGCTGCTGCTGGGGGTATTCGGTTCTATCATACCGATCGCTCTCGTGCTGAGTACGTACCAGTCGATGGTCGCTTGGGTGGCCCCGAAAGTTCAGGGATCATTTGTTTCACTTCTGCCGTACAGTCCGTTTGTGTTTCAAGTATCACTTGTGCTCATTCTGATCGGCGCGGTTATCGGAGTATGGGGAAGTCTGACTTCCATCCGGAAATTCCTTCGTGTATAAATACAAAAGCCAGTCTGATATAGACTGGCTTTTTTTAATGGTTTCGTTACTGAATGACGGGCAGGGCCGGTGATCCGGGCTTTAATGTAAAGTCATAAGATGATTCGTCACGGTACATCGGGTCCGCATAAATGGAATCCGAATCGTTTGCCGTTCCTTTTTTGTACGCTGTGAATGAATCATATTCTCTGTTCTTCCAATTCCAAATGCCGTCTTTTCCCGCTTCTTTGTGATAGACGTTATGATTAACGGTATTGCCTTCGTTTTTCGTATAATCATTTGCGATAAAAATCCGTGAACCGCTTGCCGTCATGATGTTTTTTTCGATCGTGTTCCCTTTTGTGCCGTACTGCAGCAGCAGCTGGCCGCCGTCAAGGTCCTTCGTGTCATTTCGATACATAATGTTATGAGCGATCACCGAATTGATGGTGCCGCCGCGTTTCGTGTCATAGCCTCCGATTGAAATACCGGTGTAAGCATTGCCGTACACCTTGTTATTCGTAATCCGGATATCTCGTGCGTATTTCCCTCTATGTTCGGAAGTGGCTTCAATGCCGAGGTCATTGTTGTAAACGGTGTTATTCTTAATGTCCACATGTTCTGCGCCGTCAACGTAAATACCGCCCGCTGAATATTCATCTCCGTAAGCGGGATTTCCGTAAGAAGAGTTATGGCTCACCGTATTGTTTTCAATGACGCCGTTTCGCGCATAGTCGTTTTGCTTGGACGTTCCTTCGTATCCGATCACGTCAATCCCGATATTGTTATTGTCCCGGATGGTATTGCCGGCAATCTTAAATCCGTCAACATTCCCGTTCAGCACGACCGCTTCGCTTGCGCCGAGCGTCAGTTTTTCAACAGTATTATTTGTGATGCTGACATCCTTCATGGCGCCTGTGCCGTAAAACGCGATGCCGTGTGCATTTCCCTCATCAGCCGTGGTTTTAATGTTTCGGATATGGTTGCCGTCAATGTTGATATGACTGCTTGATCCGGTGACGCAAATTCCCATGGCCGTCGCATCTTCTGATGATACGGAGAGGTTCTCAAGCGTAACGCCGTGAATGGTAATGTACTGTTTATTGCGGATTTGAATTAACGGAGTTTCAGAATCGCTTTTTGGCGCAGATTTGCCGCTGATTGAGACATGCTCATTCTGATAGTTCCGAAATGTAATCGGCTTTTCGGCCGTGCCGCTGTGCTTTACTTCAAACGTTTCATCGTACGTCCCTTCCCGAATCAATACGGTTGTCCCGGCCTCTGCCTTTCCAGCCGCATGTTTTAATGTGCGGAACGGCTTTTCTTTCGTTCCTTCATTTTGGTCGCTGCCTGCGGGAGAAACATACAAGGCGTCCGTCTGCGTTTTTTCATTGGCCTCTGTTTTTGGCCAGACAAAGGCGGTAATTCCTGCGGCCAGAACCGCCGCGGATAAAATCGATAATTTTATTTTCATATCGCATTCTCCTGTATATTTAATGAATTGCATACAAAATATTATACGTTACCCATATATATGTAACAATCTCGCGTTTTCATTTTTTTGTTGCTGTTACATGAATTCTTTGCAATTTACACATACTATCTCCAGGTTTTCGTAAAAGGACTAAGAGGAGGTAAACGATGAAGCAGAAAATGATCGCAGTGATAGCGGCCGTCAGCATCATGTGCGGCGGAGCCCATATTGCCGGGGCGGCACAGCCGAATTCATCAGACGCAGAAAGAAGCCGGGCAATGGAAAAAATCGAAAAAGCATATGAGCTGATCTCGAACGAATACGTGGAAAATGTAGATAACGAAAAGCTTCTTGAAGGAGCGATTCAGGGGATGCTGTCTACATTAAACGACCCTTATTCCGTTTATATGGACAAGCAGACCGCTAAGCAGTTTTCCGATTCTCTTGATTCTTCTTTCGAAGGGATCGGCGCTGAAGTCGGTATGGAGGACAATAAAATCATTATCGTATCACCGTTTAAGCAATCTCCGGCGGAAAAAGCGGGACTCAAGCCGAATGATGAAATCATCAGCATAAACGGCGAGTCAATGAACGGGAAAGGTTTAAACGAAGCCGTGCTGAAAATCAGAGGAAAAAAAGGATCGAAGGTTTCTATTAAAATACAGCGTCCGGGTACTGATAAACAGCTGTCATTCCGGATTAAAAGAGCGGAAATCCCGCTTGAAACCGTATTTGCTTCCCGCAAAGAATCAGGCGGTCATCATGTCGGCTACATCGGCATATCGACATTTTCCGAGCATACCGCCCAGGACTTCGCCGCGGCGCTGAAAAAGCTTGAAAAACAAGGGATTGACGGTCTCGTCCTTGATGTAAGAGGGAATCCCGGCGGCTACCTTCAAAGCGTCGAACAAATTTTAAAGCATTTCATCACACAAGACATGCCGTATATCCAAATTGCGGAGCGTAACGGCGATAAAAAACAATATTTCTCAACCTTAAAACATAAGAAGCCGTATCCCGTCAATGTCATCACGGATAAAGGAAGCGCCTCCGCTTCAGAAATTCTTGCGGGTGCGTTAAAAGAAGCGGGACATTATGACGTTGTCGGTGACACTTCTTTCGGTAAAGGAACGGTTCAGCAGGCCGTGCCTATGGGAGACGGGAGCAATATTAAATTGACGCTTTACAAATGGCTGACACCGAAAGGCAATTGGATCCACAAAAAAGGCATTGCTCCGACAATCGCTGTGAGCCAGCCGGATTATTTTGCGGCGGGACCGCTTCAGCTGAAACAGCCGCTTCAGCCTGATATGAACAGCGCGGATGTCAAGCACGCCCAAATCCTGCTGAAAGGCCTAGGCTTCGACCCGGGCAGAGCAGACGGCTATTTCAGCAAAACAATGAAAAAAGCCGTTCTGGCGTTTCAAGACCGGTACAAACTTGATAAAACAGCGGTCATTGATAAAAAGACAGCGGAAAAAATGAATCAGCTGATGAATGAACAGAAATCTGACGAAAAAAATGATTTACAGCTGCAAATGGCGTTAAAATCATTATTTGTAAAATAAATGAAAAGGAGGCGTTTTTTACGTCTCCTGTTTCTTTTGTCACACTCTAAAAATGAACTAAAAGACATATAATAATGTCGGTTTTGACAAGATATTAAAAAAATTTTCACATTTAAACATTTATAAAGGACAAACATTACCCGATATTTATAGAGAAGAGAGACTTTATGCCGAGTTAATATGTATTCAAAATGAAACTTTTGAAAGTTGCCTCAGTCAGTTTTAGTTCTTACAATAAAAGAAGGTTCTAATAGAGAACAGTTTTAGTTTGGCAGCTGCATTTCAGTATCGAAAGCAGAAGTGTTTGCGGCGCTTCAGCACGGCAGCTGTAATCACCCGTGCTTATCTGGATAAAAAAATGGGGGTTCACAATTGAAGAGGGCAAGTATTGTGCGTGAAAAAAAATATTATGAATTAGTGGAACAACTAAAAGACCGAACAAAAGACGTTACATTTTCATCAACAAAAGCACTAAGTCTTCTTATGCTGTTCAGCAGATACCTGGTCAATTACACAAATGTTGAATGTGTTCACGATATCAATGAGGAGTGTGCAAAGCATTATTTCACCTACTTAATGAAAAACCATAAACGTTTAGGAATCAATCTGACGGATATTAAACGGTCCATGCTTTTGATCAGCGGTGTAATCGAGGTGGAAGTCGACCACTATCTGAAAGATTTCTCTCTCTCAAATGTGACGTTGTGGATGACGGAAGAGAGATAGACGTTTGAGATATTCAAGCCAATGATTATTTGGTAGAATAGAATTAAAATGTTTGGCTTGAGGCGGTGAAAGCAATGTCTGTTCAATGGGGAATTGAACTTCTGAAAAGTATCGGTCTGTTTTTTTTGCACCCGATGTTCTGGTTTTTTATCATCATAAGTCTCGCATGCGGATATTTGCGGATCAAACGTGAACGCCATACGTTTCATACAAAAATCGCGGATATGTATGACGAGCTTATCTTTACATACATAAAAGGACTTATACCGGGTATTCTTCTCTCCATATTATTTTTTGGACTGGGAATTTCGATTCCATTCGGTCTTCTCGGCATAATCGCGGCCGTGACGGCTTTAGCTTCGCTGAGGTTCCGTATGAATTGGCTGTCATCAGCTTATATTGTCAGCGCCGGCATGTTCATTGCGTTTCTCCTTCAGTATACCCACACAGTGCCGTTTGCGGATCGGTTTCCGCAGGCATTCGGCGTGAATTGGGCATCGGCGGCCGTGTTTATGGGCCTTTTGATTATCACGGAGGGAGCGGCTGCCTGCCGTTCAGCGCATCTGAAAACATCTCCGGCGCTTGTCGTCAGCAGCAGAGGACTGCCCATCGGCCGACAATTGGCGAATCGCGCATGGCTGCTTCCGCTTTTCTTATTGGTGCCGGGCAGCGGGCTTGAGTCACACCTTTCTTGGTGGCCTGTCTTTACCGTGCCGGGCGGCTCTTTCCATTTGATCTGGATTCCTTATATCGCCGGCTTCGGACAGCGTGTGCAGGGGTCACTTCCGGAAGTCAGCATAAGGATAACGGCGAAACGTGTCATGATTCTCGGGGTTATCGTGACCGCATTCGGGGCAGCGGCCCTTTGGTGGACTCCGCTTGCCGGAGCAGCCGCTTGTATTGCGGTGCTCGGACGCCTGTTTTTATCATTAAGACAGCGGCTGAACGATAACGCGGCTCCGTTTTATTTCTCTAAGCGGGATCAGGGCTTAATGGTGCTCGGCATCATTCCGAATACACCCGCGGACGATCTTGAGCTGAAGATCGGTGAGATTATTACGAAAGTAAACGGCATCCCCGTGAAGCATGTGTCGGATTTTTATGAAGCACTTCAAAAAAACCGCGCATTTGTAAAAATGGAGATCATCGGCCTGAACGGTGAGATCCGGTTTGATCAGCGCGCGTCCTATGAAGGCGAACATCATGAATTAGGTATTTTATTCGTGCAGGATGAACACGAGCACGAAGAAATGACAGCATTATAATGTGATTTTTCATAATTATTCGGAATAGTTTCAAGAACTCCTAAACTAGATTTCAAAATAAAACAGCTAAGAAAATTATATTTTCTTAGCTGTTTTATTTTGAAATAATAAAAAAATAAATGAAGGAGAGGTATGGCTTATTGGAAAGGTTATTGCTAACTCCAAAACCTTTAGAAGATGAATCTTTAGCAGGATATATATTAAGAATAACTGATTATAATGGTTATGTTGGATAGGGGGAGTACATTATAAAAAAGCTTTTACTTAAGAGATTACCGTTGATCTCACTTGGAGTTATAGCTTATATACTGACAAAATACGCGCAGAACCATCAGGATTGGGCGGAGGAATACAGTAGGTCTGTATATCCGTTATTGTCAAAAACAGTAGGACTTGTACCTTCTTGGGTCACATTTTCTGTTAGTGAATGGCTCGTCGTGTTGGTTGTGTTACTATTTCTATTTTATATCGTTTATTATGTGCGCAAGGTCATCATGAGTAAAGGTGCACGTAGGATGGTAGTTTATCGTGGTGCTCTAGGAATCGTTACGATCTGTAGCGTGATATATTTTTGTTATACTATTTTGGGTGGAATAAACTATTACAGATATTCTTTTTTGTCTTATACCGAATATAAAGAAGAGAACTACAGCAAGGAAGAACTGGTTAAATTGAGTAAGTCACTTGCCGTTGAAATGGAATTGGCAAGGGAAAAGTTAGCGGATACTGATCTTTTGGCTCATGTACCAGAGGTTTTTGATTATTATGCACAACACGCAGTGTTCTCGATGCAAATGTTATCAAAGAAATATCCTGTTTTGGAGCATTCATATTCAACACCAAAACCAGTGGTGATGTCAAAACTAATGTCGCATGCAGGGATACATGGTATTTTTGTCCCTTTTACTTATGAATCCAATATCAATGTTAATGTGCCAGTTTTTTTGGTGCCTGCTACTATGGCGCATGAATTGGCACATCAGAGTGGTTTCATGCATGAGGATGAGGCTAATTTTATAGCTTATCTGGCATGTAAGCAGCAGGATGATCCAATGATACTATACAGTGGTTTATTTCTGGCATTTGATTATTCTATATCTGAGCTAAAGAAAGTGGATCCAGATAAGGCGTCTGATATAATGTCCAGTCTGTCCAAAGCGGTGCGGCATGATATAGAACAAAATGAGCAGTACCGGGATAAGTATGAGGGTGTTATTTCAAGTATTTCAAGAAATGTAAATGACGTATATCTGAAGGCAAATAATCAGACAGACGGTTTGAATAGCTATAGTGATATGGTGAATTTGTTGCTGGCAGAGCAGCGAGAGATAGAGAAGTACAATTAAATGTATCTTGAATACTTATAGGTTTATATAGTAATGATAGTGGGCTCAAGTTGAACATAGGAGTGAGTGAAATAAATAAAATAAAAGTAATTCCTATTCCATATGCTGGAGCGTCGGTAAATGTATTTCATGAATGGAAAAAACTATTGCCGGATAGATATGAATTGTTTATGAGTGAATTGGCTGGAAGAGGAACTCGATTCAGCGAGCCTTGCTACCAGTCTGTTGATGAAGCAAGTGAAGATATCGCCAAAAGAATAAGTGAACAATTAGAATATGACGATGAATATGTTATATTTGGACACAGTATGGGAGCCTTATTGACTTATGAGATATATTATAAACTTAAGCAAATGGGAATTAAGGAACCAAGGCATCTGTTTTTTTCTGGGCGAGATGCTCCACATATTTTTGAAAAGAGAGAAGACATTGAAAATATGACTAATGAAACTTTCTTGACAAAGGTGGAACAATATGGGGGAATACCAGAGGAGTTTTATACAAAAGAGATTATGGATATGTTTCTTCCGATTTTGCGAGCAGATTTTATAATTTTGGACAATTATAAGTTTCAGCCCAAAGCAGAAAAAATAAGTTGTGGAGTAAGCGTTTTTTATGCGGATAGCGATTTTTCGACTCATATCAATGAAATGCATAAATGGAGTGAAGTTGTTGAAGGAAACGTGAAATTTCATAAGTTTAAAGGAGAACATTTTTTTTTGAATCGGTATCCTAATGATATTGTAAATACTATTGTTAAAGATACAGAGACTCAAAATATTTACCAGGCCACCCACCTGGATCGCCTGGAAATACGGGGGTAATCTCCCCCAATAATTCTATTTTGAATTAATTCAAATGAGAGAAACGTTAAAGTCTCAAGTAGTGGTGTAAAAAAGAACTGTGCCTTTTGACAAGGGAAGCCACGGTATGATTCTACTAAAGTGACGCGACTCAACTTTAGAAGGAGGATCAATGTGTTTTGAAATATTATATTTAAAATAAATTTTATCAGTCTGAGAATCCTTCAATGATTGTTACTTAATTTTGCTTAATTATAAAAGTAATATTCAATAATTGTTTTAGTTAGGTTTTAGTAAGGAGAATTATGAAAAAAATTAAGAAAAAACATTGGAAATAATAAGCTTTCAGTTTTATTAATTATGAAAAATCACATATAAAAAGCCTGGTGCCGCTAACAACACGGCGGCCGGGCTTTTTTTACGGCCGGATTACGGCGCAAGCGGCCGAACTTGATCTGAGCTCTTAGCGATTTACATTTCCCTTTTCTCTTTTAAATAAAAAGATTCTCATAGAGCAAACGGCGTTGCGATACTCTATGCTGCGGGGAGTGCGGTGACACTTTGAGAGAGAAAAATAAGAAGGAAAACTAGAAAAGGTTCCGGAAAGCGGGTGCTCACGGAACCTTTTTTGTTTACGCCGAATGGCTTTTTTTCGTATCAACGGTTTCGCCGGATTTAATTCCAAGCGATACGAACAAGCCGATCACAGAAACTCCGATCAATATGATAAACAGAATATGAAACCCGGAGATTAAACCGATCAGTGCTGAAGAAATAATGCTTCCGAAATAACGGAAGGTGGAGAAAATCCCAGATGCGATGCCGGACATGCCCGGTTCTACCGTCGCAAGAGAAGATACCTGCATGCTCGTCAGCCCCGCACCTGACGCGATGCCTCCGACAATAAGCGATGCCATAAGAAACGGAACGGAATGGGAATAAACCAAAAGCAAAAATAAGAGATTGGCTACGGCCATCAGCCCGAAGGACAGAAAAATCATTCTTCGCGCGCCCCATTTCTGATGCAGCTGAGCTCCGCCCCAGTTGCTGGCGGACATGAAAACAGAAAAGACTGACAGCGCCATGCCTCTGTGTGACGTGTTCATGCTGAAGTGGCCGGTCATAAAGAGCGGCATAATCAATAACACGGCGTACATCATTAAATTGCTTAACAGAACCGACAGATTGGCGCTCGTAAAGGTCGTGTTTTTAAACAGGTCAAAATCAATAATCGGATGTTTCGTGCGCAGCTCCCGCCTGAAAAATAGCGGAACAAATACGAGAATGAGCAGTGCGTACACCCAATAGCCCAAAGAGCTTTCATTTTTCGTCAGAAGAATAATAGATACAATGCTTCCGGCAAGCAAAACGGACCCGATGATATCAAGCGGAGCGTCAGACGTTTCTTCTTTATATTTAGGAAACATCACTAATGCCGTCACAAGTGCGATTGCAAGAAACGGAATGTTGACCCAAAAGATCGAATGCCAGCTGAAGCTCTCAATTAAAAGAGAGCCGATAAACGGACCGAGAGCCGCGCCCAGCCCGGCACCGAGGCCGAAAAAGCCGAATACTTTCGGAAGCCGTTTTTCAGACACGACATGGCGGATGATGGCGATGCTGTTTGGCGTAAGCAAAGCGCCGCCGGCAGCCTGAAGCGCCCGGAAGAAAATCAATAAGAAAAGACTTGGCGAGAGGGCGCACCCCAATGATGCGATGAGAAAAAGGCCGACGCCCCATAAATACATTTTTTTGTTTCCGTACATATCACCGAGTTTGCCGGCAATGGGCTGTGTCACGGCCATCACGATTAAATACACGGTCACTACCCATGTGATGCTGGCAATTGATTCGCTGAATGAGCGGGAAATGGATGAAAGGGCGACTGCGATCATCGTAGAATTGATAGGAACGAGTATGGCTCCCAGCAAAAGCGAAACAATCAGCGCCCATTCTTTCTTTGAACCCATCCTTCATCCTCCTTGGAGCCGGAAAATGACCGGCCGGTAATGCCTTTCATGAAAATCTCAGTGCTGTGTTTCAGCATCGTTTCCTCAGAGAGAGTAATGACTCTTTTCCCCAGCTGCAGCCGGTGTATAAAATAACCGAAAATCATCGTCATAAAGACGTCTGCATTAGCTTCTTCACTGCCGGGGCTTATCATATTTTTCTTTGTCAGCTCCTTAAAGTAAACGATTAAATGCTTTTTCACGGATTGCGGATATACGACAATATCCTGCAGGACGTCTTCGAATAGTTCCGGTTCGCGCAGGCAGATGCGGAATACTTCTTTTTTTTGTTCCAATTGCTGAAGAAGGGTCGCGGCGAAATGAAGAAGATCCTCATACAAATCGCCTTCCGCCTTGGTGATCATGCTTTCCGGAACCGGCGTCTGCTGTTCAATCATGGCTTTCATTAATCCTTGTTTGTTTTTAAAATTACGGAAAATCGTTGCTTCGCTTACTTTTGCTTTTTCTGCGATTTCTTTTGTTGTCGCTGCGCGGTATCCTTTTTGGATGATCAGATTCATCGCGGCGTCAATAATTCTCTTGTTCGTCGTTCTCAACATGTTTCACCTCGCGTAAATACTGGCAGGACAAGTATACACCCGCCCTGCCCGTCAATAAAGAGGGAAACCTAGCATGAAGCGCGTTTGACAATCGTAATCTTGCCGTTTGTCCCGTCCACCGTGACGATATCTCCGTCGTTGAGCCTGTCAGTCGCGGCACGTGTGCCGAGAACGGCCGGGAGCCCGTATTCCCTCGCGATGATCGCCGCATGTGACAGGATGCCGCCCGTGTCCGTAATGACGGCCTTTGCATCCTGGAACAGACTGGTCCACAGCGGTGTCGTCATTTTGCAGACAAGCACGTCTCCTGTTGAAAAACGGGAAAATTCACTTGCGTCACGAATGACTTTCACCGGGCCGCTTGCGATTCCGCTTGACGCCGCAAGTCCGTAAATTTGATGTTCAGTGTTTTTTTCATCTTCTGTGATGGAGCCGGTAATCTGTTCAGCCGTTTTCAGCTGTTCCGAAGTCGGAGTCCCGAGATAAGCGGGGGCTTCAAGCAATTGATATTGCTGGAAGAGCTGTTTTCGTTCAGCGGCTTTTTCCTGCATCGGAACCGGCGACACGAGTGCTTTCTCGACTTCATCGCTGTATAAGTACCACATATCCTCCCGATCATCGATTACGCCTTGTTTTTGAAGCAGCTCGCCGATTTTCAGAAGGCAAAGGCGCGCTTTGGCGTCCAGCATCGCATCAATATAAAAATGGTGATCATCTTTGATGACGGATGAAGACAATGTCCACTGATAATAGCGGTCAAACGTCTCCCGGAAGCCGTCATCTTCAATTCTATCCATAAAGTCGGCGTAGAGCTGTTTTCGTTTTTCTATCGTTTTATGAAACTCACTGTCAAAATCGTATCCGTTCCGGACATAGTTCTGAATGTTGGCCAAAGCGAAATAAGGGTTTTCCGCCCAAGTTTCTTCAATGAGATCATGACTTTTCACAGATCTCCAGCCGTATTCCTGTAAAAATTCACCGACTTGTTCGAGAAAGCGTTTTCCCTCATTTGATTGCAGAAGCGTCTGATGCAGCTCATCGGCATGAGAAACCGTAAAGACGCGCTGCAGCTCAGGGCTGTCTTTTACTTGTCCGGAAAGCAGCCAGAGCTGTCTGTCGGTCTCCAATGACTTATTCATGACGCCAGCCAGCATTTCGTACAGAAGGGAGGTGTTTTCTTTCTCAACCTGTCCGTACATAGATTCCAGCATCATGTTTAACGCAACCTGCGGAAAGATAATATTGAAATGTTCTGCGTATCCTTTTAAATAGAAGTCTTGCAGGTTTCGGAACGCATCAAGGGCAGTCTCCGGCGTATGATGGTCTGTATGCGCCAGTTCGTCCAGCTTTTGATAAAAAGGCAGAAAGGTTTCCTGAATAATATCGTACATACGGTCAGCCAAAACGGGGAAAAGCGCTTCTAACTGTTCTGCAGGCAGCTTGTCGTCCGTCTTATGCTGTCTGGAAAAAACACGGCCCTGATGAAGTTTGACACGCTCGATTTCGATGCCCATTACAGGGAATGCCTTCGTGCTCTCTTTGAGGCCGTATTCCAAAGCCGGCACAATGAGTGAGGCGAATAACGGGCTGACGGGGCCTTCTATATTGGCCTCCATATTGAGCCAAAAATCTTTCTGATCCCGGGGCGTCATGATAAATTCCCGTTCTTCGTCTGCCGCTTTCTGATCCTGCACGATCGTTGTAATCGGCCTGGCCTGAAGCAGATACAGCTTATTTTCGGCAAATCCGAATTCAAGATCCACGGGATAACCGTACAGTTCTTCCGTCTTTATCGTCAGCATGGCAAGCTCTTTGATGCTCTCGTCATCAAGGCAGAAGCGGCTTCTCATGTCAGCGGTCGTCTCTTTTTCCGTCACGCCTTCGTCTTTAGAAACGATATACATTTCTTTTAAGCCGATTTCTTTTTCAATCTGAAATGTGTCTTTATTGACGATAAATGTGTCGGGCGTCACGCTGCCGGAGACGATTGCTTCTCCGAGACCGTAGCTCGCGCTGATCATCAGTTCTCCGTCATCGTGTGTGACGGGGTTGCGGCTGAAAATGACTCCTGAAACCTCGGAATTGATCAGCCCTTGCACGACAACGCCCATTAACGGTTCTGCGGTGTCATTGTTCATTTTCTCTTTATAGCCGCTGACCCGCGCCGAGAAGAAGGAAGCCCAGCATTCTTTCACTTTTCCGAGAAACTCTTCTTCTGTTTTGATATTTAAATAGGTTTCGTACTGGCCTGCGAAAGAAGCCCCTTCAAGATCTTCGGACGCGGAGGAGGAACGTACGGCGACAGAGGCGTATGATTCTCTCAATTCATAAAACGACGCGGTCAGTTCCTCCCGAAGCTCTTTTGAAAACGTGCCGTTCATAATGGCGCGCTCCATCTGTTCCTGATCTGCTTGAAGCCCGTTGTCTTCCATAAAACGTGTCAGGGCATTCGTCTGAATGATAAAACCGCCGGGAACGGGCAGCCCGTTTTTCGTCAGTTTAATCAGGTTCATTCCTTTTGCTCCTGCAGAGCGGCTCGATTCTTCCGCTTTTTGAAATCGCACTGAATACATGCGGCATGACCCCCTTTTTTTCTTCATCCAAGAAAAATGATAGTAAACACTATCATTACATTGTAAAGAGGGAGGAAGAAACTGTCAAAGATACAAAGACCTAAACCTTCTCATCCTTTCGGCTGAAGAAAGGTAATTCGGTTCATCTGGTTAATGGTTCAATGGATTTATATTCACATTTTTTTTGACAGATGATTGAAGACTGCTGAAAAAGGGTATTGTGATAGCAGGGGAACGATTGTCCGATTCTTCATTTTTTACTATAATCAGATGAGATGAAGAATTCCCGAGGAGGGTTTTTGTGATTACAAAAGCCGTTTTTGCATTATGTTTCCCTTTTATGCTGGTCGTCCTTTTTACGCGCGTCACGTTTAACCACTATGTGGCGATCGCTCTCACAGCCGCACTGCTTTTCGCATCCTATTTAAAGGGTTACACCGAAACGTATTTTATCGTTGGATTGGATGTCGTATCGCTGGTGGCCGGAGGGCTGTACATGGCCAAAAAAGAAGCAGACAAAAAGAAAGACAATGCCTGACATGGTGAATATGAAATAGAATGCCTGCTTTTACGCCATAAAAGCAGGTTTTTTATACAAAAATTGACTTGGTAAAAATAAACCATCGAACTTTAGTTCGTATTTTTAGTGATTTTGCCCGTCATTGTGTTACTATATCAATAGGAAGATTTCGTAAAGAAACGGAGGCTTTTTTGTGAAAGATCGTTTTGAGTTAGTCTCGAAATATCAGCCCCAGGGAGATCAGCCGCAAGCGATTGAGAAGCTTGTCAAAGGCATACAGGAAGGCAGAAAACACCAGACTCTCCTGGGTGCGACAGGGACGGGCAAAACCTTTACCGTGTCCAATCTGATTAAAGAAGTGAATAAACCGACACTGGTCATTGCCCATAACAAAACCCTTGCCGGACAGCTGTACAGCGAGTTTAAGGAGTTTTTCCCGAACAACGCTGTCGAATATTTTGTCAGCTATTACGATTACTATCAGCCGGAGGCGTACGTGCCTCAAACGGATACTTTTATAGAGAAAGACGCAAGCATTAATGATGAAATTGATAAACTGAGACACTCCGCGACATCCTCTCTGTTTGAACGGAGAGATGTCATTATTATCGCAAGTGTGTCATGCATATACGGTCTCGGTTCGCCTGAAGAATACCGGGAGATGGTTGTGTCGCTCAGACCGGAAATGGAGATTGAGCGGAACGAGCTGCTGAGAAAGCTTGTGGATATCCAGTATGCCCGCAATGATATCGACTTTCAGCGCGGGACGTTCCGCGTGCGCGGAGACGTTGTGGAAATCTTCCCGGCTTCCCGTGACGAACATTGTATCAGAGTGGAATTTTTCGGAGATGAAATTGAGCGGATCAGAGAGGTCGACGCTTTGACAGGAGAAATTCTCGGCGACCGTGACCATGTCGCGATTTTCCCGGCTTCCCACTTCGTCACCCGGGCGGAAAAGATGGAAAAAGCGATTCTGAATATTGAACAGGAGCTTGAGGAGCGCTTGAAAGTGATGCACGAAAACGGCAAGCTCCTTGAAGCGCAGCGGCTTGAGCAGCGGACGAGATACGATCTTGAAATGATGCGGGAAATGGGTTTTTGCTCAGGGATCGAGAACTATTCAAGACATTTGACACTCCGTCCGCCGGGCTCTACGCCATATACGCTGCTTGATTATTTTCCGGACGATTTTATGATTGTCGTTGATGAATCACATGTGACGATTCCGCAGGTGCGCGGCATGTTCAACGGTGACCAGGCGAGAAAACAGGTGCTTGTCGATCACGGGTTCCGCCTGCCGTCAGCGCTTGACAACCGTCCGCTCCGTTTCGAGGAATTTGAGAAACACATGCACAATATCGTGTACGTGTCGGCGACTCCGGGACCGTATGAAATTGAGCATACGCCGGAAATGATCGAGCAGATCATCAGACCGACGGGACTCCTCGATCCCCTCATTGACGTCCGGCCGATCGAAGGACAGATTGATGATCTGATCGGTGAGATTCAGGCGAGGATAGAACGGAATGAACGCGTTCTCGTGACGACTTTAACGAAAAAAATGTCAGAGGATCTGACCGATTATCTCAAGGAAATCGGTATCAAGGTCAATTATCTGCATTCCGAGATTAAGACGCTTGAACGGATTGAAATCATCCGTGATCTCCGCCTCGGAAAACATGATGTGTTAATCGGCATCAACCTGCTGAGGGAAGGGCTTGATATTCCGGAAGTGTCACTTGTCGCCATTCTCGATGCGGATAAAGAAGGCTTCCTCCGTTCTGAACGTTCGCTGATTCAGACGATCGGACGGGCGGCACGAAACGCGGAAGGCCGCGTCATCATGTATGCCGATAAAATCACGAATTCGATGGAAATCGCGATTAATGAAACGAAGCGCCGCCGGGAACAGCAGGAGCGCTTTAACGAAATTCACGGCATTACGCCGCAAACGATCAATAAGGAAATCCGCGATGTGATCCGCGCGACGCAGGCCGCTGAGGATAAAGAAGAATATAAAACAAAAGCCGCGCCTAAACTGGCGAAGATGACGAAGAAAGAACGCCAGAAAGTCGTTGAGCAAATGGAGCACGAAATGAAAGAAGCGGCCAGAGCGCTTGATTTCGAGCGGGCGGCAGAGTTTCGTGATTTACTGTTAGAGCTTAAAGCGGAAGGATGATGAACACATGGCAATTGACCGGATCGAGGTGAAAGGCGCAAGGGCGCACAATTTAAAAAACATTGATGTAACGATTCCGCGGGATCAGCTCGTCGTCGTGACGGGGCTGTCCGGATCGGGAAAATCATCCCTTGCCTTTGACACCATTTACGCGGAAGGACAGAGGCGGTATGTTGAATCGCTTTCTGCCTATGCGCGCCAATTTTTAGGGCAGATGGATAAGCCGGACGTTGATGCGATCGAAGGGCTTTCTCCGGCGATCAGCATTGACCAGAAAACGACAAGCCGCAATCCGCGGTCAACCGTCGGAACGGTAACGGAGATTTATGATTATCTCCGGCTGCTGTACGCGAGAGTCGGGAAACCGCACTGCCCGGAGCACGGCATTGAAATTACGTCGCAAACGATTGAACAGATGGTTGACCGGATTCTTGAATATCCGGAGCGGACGAAGCTTCAAGTGCTTGCGCCGATCATCTCAGGCAGAAAAGGCGCCCATGTCAAAGTGCTTGACCAAATCAGAAAGCAAGGTTACGTAAGGGTGCGGATTGACGGAGAAATGGCCGAGCTTTCCGACGATATTGAACTTGAAAAAAACAAAAAGCATTCCATTGAAGTAGTCATTGACCGGATCGTTGTCAAGGAAGGGGTTGCCGCCCGGCTTTCCGACTCGCTGGAAACCGCGCTCCGCTTAGGGGAAGGCCGTGTCATGATAGATGTCATCGGTCAGGAGGAGCTGATGTTCAGCGAGCATCACGCCTGTCCGCTGTGCGGTTTTTCTATCGGAGAGCTTGAACCCCGGCTGTTTTCGTTTAACAGCCCGTTCGGCGCCTGTCCGACTTGCGACGGTCTCGGTTTGAAGCTGGAAGTGGACCCTGAGCTCGTCATCCCCAATCCCGAGCTGTCATTAAAGGAACACGCCATCGCGCCGTGGACGCCGATCAGTTCACAATATTATCCGCAGCTGCTTCAGGCGGTCTGCCGCCATTACGGCATTGATATGGAGACTCCGGTCAAAGACCTGCCGAAGCATCAGCTTGATAAAGTGCTGTACGGCAGCGGCAATGAACGGATTTACTTTAAATACGAGAATGATTTCGGACAAGTGCGCGAAAATGAAATTGAATTTGAAGGTGTGCTGCGTAATATTGAGAGACGGTATAAAGAGACAAGCTCCGATTATATCCGTGAACAGATGGAGCAGTACATGTCACAGAAATCGTGCCCGACGTGCAAAGGCTACCGGCTGAAGAAAGAAGCGCTTGCCGTTTTGGTCAACGGGCGCCATATCGGAACCATTACGGAGCTTTCTGTCGGCGACGCGCTTGAATTTTTCAAAAACCTGACGCTGTCTGAGAAAGATATGCAGATTGCCGATTTAATTTTAAGAGAGATTGTAGAGCGGCTCAGCTTCTTAGATAAAGTGGGTCTTGATTATCTGACGCTGAGCCGGGCGGCGGGCACGCTGTCAGGCGGAGAAGCCCAGCGCATCAGGCTTGCGACGCAGATCGGCTCCCGTTTGTCAGGCGTCCTGTACATTCTTGATGAGCCGTCCATCGGCCTTCACCAGCGTGACAATGACCGTCTGATCAGCGCGCTGAAAAACATGAGGGATCTCGGCAACACACTGATTGTCGTGGAGCATGATGAGGATACGATGATGGCTGCCGATTATTTGATAGATATCGGTCCGGGCGCCGGCATTCACGGCGGCCGCGTCATATCGGCGGGGACGCCAGAAGAAGTGATGAATGATGCGGACTCTCTGACCGGACGCTATTTGTCAGGGGCTCAATTCATCCCGATGCCTCCGGAGAGAAGAAAGCCTGACGGCCGGTTCATTGAAATCAAAGGCGCTTCAGAAAACAACCTGAAAAAAGCGAACGCCAAATTCCCGCTCGGCACTTTTACGGCGGTGACAGGTGTGTCCGGTTCCGGAAAAAGCACGCTTGTGAATGAAATTCTGCATAAGGCGCTTGCGCAAAAGCTTCATAAAGCCAAAGCGAAACCGGGAAGCCATAAAGAAATCAAAGGCCTCGACCACCTTGATAAGGTGATCGACATCGACCAGGCGCCGATCGGCCGGACACCGAGATCAAACCCGGCAACTTATACGGGCGTGTTTGATGATATCCGCGATGTATTCGCGCAGACAAATGAAGCAAAGGTGCGCGGCTATAAAAAAGGCCGGTTCAGTTTTAATGTAAAAGGCGGGCGCTGTGAGGCCTGCCGCGGCGACGGCATCATCAAAATTGAGATGCATTTCCTTCCTGACGTGTACGTCCCGTGTGAAGTGTGCCACGGCAAACGTTACAACCGGGAGACGCTGGAGGTCACATACAAAGGAAAAAGCATTTCTGACGTTCTGGATATGACGGTGGAAGATGCTCTGTCTTTCTTTGAAAATATCCCGAAAATCAAACGCAAGCTTCAAACGCTTGCCGATGTCGGACTCGGGTATGTGACGCTCGGCCAGCCGGCGACGACGCTGTCAGGCGGAGAAGCGCAGCGCGTTAAGCTCGCTTCCGAACTGCATAAGCGATCCACCGGCCGGACGCTGTATATTCTGGACGAACCGACGACAGGCCTCCACGTTGATGATATCGCAAGGCTTTTGGTTGTGCTTCAAAGACTCGTCGATAACGGTGATACCGTTTTGGTCATTGAACACAATCTCGACATCATTAAAACGGCGGACTACATCGTAGACCTGGGACCTGAAGGCGGAGCGGGCGGCGGCACGATCGTAGCCTCCGGGACGCCTGAAGAAGTTGTCGAAGTGAAAGAATCATATACGGGCCGCTATCTGAAACCGGTAATGGAACGTGATAAAAAACGGATGAAAACATTGCTGGCTGAAAAAGAAACGGCAGCCACATAATAGATCAATAAAAACAGCCCAAAACTCACCGGTTTTGGGCTGTTGTGTTACAGGCTTTTTTCTGTTGGGGAAGCTGTTTGCTTAAATGCATTAAGTCCTGCAGAATATGGGTGCTGCTGCTGTCCAGCAGCACTTTTATATATTGGATATCATGGGAAATGGGAAGAGGGGCTGCTTTGATCTGTTCCAATTCAGCCAGCATTTCGCTGTTCATTCTTTTCTGTTCGCGAATTAAATTTCGCAGACTCTCTTCCGTTACTTGGGCGTTTTCGGGATCTTTCTCCATTTGTATGTCCTCCTTGCATACGGTCAGGCTTTGTTACATATTGTAATCGGTTCGGGGAAAAGATTCTATAGTGAAATCTCTGAAATCAAAAATTACGTATAACGAAGCATGTCCTTAGCATGAAAATGAAACCCGCCCATTCGTCATACGTATGTATAAGGAAGGGTTTTTACATCAAGGCACAGGGAGTGTTTTTATTGAACCGAAATCAAGCGATTATCGCATCAATCTGTTATTTCAGCGTGTTTCTCGCGCCGCTCATTCTTCCGATTGTGGCTTACTTTGTCGTCGATGAAAAAGAGACGAAGCGGCATGCCATGCGAGCTCTGATTTCCCATATCATTCCGTTTGCGGGATTGCTGATTGTGACCGCGGGTGTTGTCGGCGGATTGATTACGGCTCAGGGGGAGAGTATGGTGCCCGTTTTTGTTATGATAACAGGAGCAGCTGTTTATTTTCTGATCCTCATCGGAATGGTCATTTGGAATATCGTGCAGGGAATTAAGGTGTTACGCCAGGTGTAAGAAAAGTCGGGGGAGGAGTTTTGTATGAAACAGGAGAAAGAACGGATTTTAAAGCTTGTGGAAGACGGCATGCTGACGGCGCAGGAAGCACTGACGCTCATTGAAAAACTGGATCATGAATATAAAGAAAAAGAAGAGCAGATCACCGCATTATCTGCGGAGGTCCAGGAACCTGCGGAAGATTTCGAAAGCGGGGCAAAAGGAAGCCAAAAGCCGTCGCTCGGGGCGAAGCTGTTCGACTGGATTGATTCTGCCGTCAAAAAAGTGAAGGAAGCGGATCTTGATCTGAATTTCGGCCACGCACACGAAGTGCAGCATATTTTTCAATTTAAAGACAGTGAATTCTCGGCCATTGATATGCAGATCGCAAACGGCAGCGTCAATATCGTGCCGTGGGCGGATGAAGATATCAGAGCGGAGTGCCAGGCGAAAGTGTACCGGGCGGACAGTCAGGAGGCGGCGCGCACCGCATTTCTTCAGCACATTGAGTGTGAAGTGAAGGGCAATAAGTTTTTTGTCCGCACGGAAAAGAAAACGATGAAAACCAATGTCACGCTTTATGTTCCCCAGAAAGAGTACGATAAGATAAGAGTGAAGCTGTTTAACGGACCGATCAGAGGGGAACATTTACATGTAAAAGAATTCTCGGCGAAAACGACAAACGGCGTTCTGTCATTCTCTCATTTGACGGCTGATAAAGCGTCGGCGGAAACGGCTAACGGACAAATCAAGCTGGCCGGACATCAATGCGGCGCGATTGAAGCGGAAACGATCAACGGCTTGATTGATTTGCGCGGATCGAGTGAATCCATTGACGTTCAAAGCTTTAACGGCAATATCATGCTTACCGTGACAGCGCCGCACTGCCGCTCCATCTACACGAAAACGACGACGGGAAACGTGGATATCGCTCTGCCTGATGATTCGGCGGTGAAAGCGGAGCTGAAAAGCAATCTCGGCTCTCTCAGCCATGAGCTGATTGATGCGGAAATTTTAAAGGAAAAGAATGATACCATTCAAAAAGAACTGATGCTGGCATCAAATCAAGGCCATGATCAGCATCTCTCGATTTTCTCAGAATCGTTAACAGGAGCCATTAAGCTCAAGCATACTCAGAGGTGATTGGATGAAAAGACTTTACCGTTCAGAAAAAAACCGTAAAATCGCCGGCGTCGTCGGCGGTTTGGCGGAGTACATCAATATGGATGCGTCGCTTTTGCGCATTATAACCGTTGTATTAGCGCTTGTCACGAGCGGAATCGTGCCGATTGTATATATTATCTGGTGTTTTGTTGTACCTTTAGAAGGAGATTTGAAATAAATGATCAAATGGGCAGTCAGCATTTTAGTAAATGCTTTATTATTAATCGTTATCGCGGGATATTTTGATTCCGTCCATATCAGCAGTATCGGAGCGGCTGTCATCGCCAGTGTGATTCTTTCTGTGTTAAATGTGCTGATCAAGCCGATCATCGTCATATTGACATTGCCCGTCACGGTTGTGACCCTCGGCCTCTTTCTGTTTGTCATCAACGCCATTACGTTAATGATGACCGCAGCCTTGATGGGAGACAGCTTTCAGATTGATGGGTTCGGCACCGCCATTTGGGCATCCGTCGTGCTGTCCGTTTTCCACTTGCTGATCCAAAAAGGCATATTGGAGCCGCTTAGAAAAAGGTAAAAAACGAGCTGTCCCGAGAGGGCAGCTTTTTTATGTGTGATTTACATAAGCGGCAGCCTCCTGACGCAACATAATGCATAGGGAGGTAATGAGATGAAACTTGTGATGACGCTCTTTTTTCTGATTGGTTTGCTTTGTGTGAGTCCTTCTGCGGATGCGGCGCGCAAAGAATCGGCAATCCCCGTGAATCAGCAGGAATTCGGACAGCCGCCTCATTACATACCGCTTCTGGAGAATCCTCCCGAAATCGAAGTAAAGGCGGAAATGAAAAGAAACCTGTTCATACAGGCTCATGTACGGAATGCTGACTATCAAGCGTTTTCGGCGTTTCTTTTTTATAAACAAAGCAATGAGCTGGGGTTTAAAATGGTGCCGATGGAGCCCGCGCCAGGCGCAATCCGGCTGTTTACGGCCCAGGTTTCAAAACGGGATATCTGGAATGGAGAATTGGAATATTACCTCGTTTTCACCAACGGCAGACAGCGGGCGGAATCGGAGAAAAAGCGGCTGAAGCTGGACGGCTATCAAGCCGATTTGAATCATATTCCCGAGCTGATGATTACGGAGCTTGCGGTTGATACGAAAAATGAAGACGGCGCTGATGCCTATGAATTTATCGAGGTGTATAACACGACGGACAGGCCCATTCATTTTAAAGACTATCACATCCGCTACCGCTATCCGAAGGAAGGGCCGGAATCAGACATGATATGGAGGCCGAAAGAAGATACCGTCATTCCGTCAGGCGGGACTTACGTGTTTTGGCTGAGACGCGCCGCATCAGAACTGACGATAGATGATTTCAACCGCTATTACAGGACACGCCTGAAGGAGGGAGAACATCTCGCCGTCATCGAAGGGACGGACGGAATGTCCAACGGCCGCCCGCGTACGGTGGTGCTGTCGGCAAATACCGGAAAGGGTATCGCCTCAGCGCATTACCGGAAACACGCTTTCCGCCGGCTGACTTCTTTGCTGTACAAATATCCGCTGAACGGAACGGGAGAATTGCTGAGGATCTCCACGAGCGAGCATAAGCCGTCACCGGGCTCTGTTTTTCAGGCGCAGATCCCGCAGCAGAAAAGGGTGATCAAACCTGACAAGGAAAAACCGGTCATCGAAGACCTTACAGACAGAAAGCCCGTCCGGCCCGCTGAAAGCATTGAATTAAAGGCTGACATAAAAGACAAAAACCTTGTCAAAACAGCCGTGTTTTATTACCGGACCAATGAGAAAAAACCATTCAAACGAATTCTGGCCGAAAAAGACCGCAACGACAGCTTATACCATCACATTCTTTATTCCCCGGAACTGCTCGGTCAGGATCAGCTTGAGTATTATATCGCAGCCAGTGATGGAGAAAATGAAGCAAAAACGCCCGTCAAGATGATTGACATTGAACAGACGAGCAAATCACACGGACTCAGAATGAATGTTGAACCCGAAGATACGATATCCGGCACCTATCTGCTCAAAGCGACTTCCGACGTCAGCGCCGATAAGATCAAGCTGTGGATTGACGGCAAGCGGCAGGAGACCCGGCCGGCGCTGGAAAAAGAGGTCTATTTCGCCTTCGATGCCCGGAAAACGAATCTTTATTTTCAAAACACCGTCATAATGGAAAATGAGGTGCTGCACATTTTTGACGATCCGTCTCACCGCTACAGAACGCACTCGGTTCTCCTTCCGGAACGTCTGCTGCAAAAAGGGGGCAAAACGCAGAAAGTATCCATCCGTTCGGGCTCAAAGGTTTCTCCGTATGACACGGGAGAGAATCGGGATGACTTTGTCGTGAAACATGCCCGTCTGGTGCTTTCGGACGGAACGGTGATCAAAGACGGGAAGACGGATCCGGCTGAGCAGCTGTTTATCGGTGACGGCAGGCGGGCGAATCAGCAGAAGACCTTCTCATTCAGCCTGCCGGATCATTTGTTTACGTCACGGCTGCTGCCGTGGAACACGGCGAAGCTTTCTGAAGGGTATCACCATATTTTTGTTAGCGACGGTGAGGAGCAGCTGAGCCAATCTGTGCGGGTGGACAATACGGGGCCGAAGATTGTCCCGGGTATCAAAGAAGGCGCGGCGCTGAAAGGTAATGTTGAGCTGAATGCGGACATCCGTGACAAATGGAGCAAAGTGGAAGAGGTCAAAGCGTTTTTGGACGGAGAAAGCATTACGCTCCCGCATCACACGTCATCAGCCGATCTCAAGCCCGGAAAACATACCCTTACCATTATTGCGGCAGACCTTGCCGGAAATGAAACAAGGTCCGTCCGCACCTTCCATATCAAACGGGAGGAGCCGAACCAGCCGGAGCTTGCCGATCAAAAAATCGGCGCCCACAAAGCAAAGCTGTCCGTCCGGGTAAAAGACCCGACGAAGGATGACATGAATGTATCATTTTATCGCGGCTTCCGTTATACCGCGCGGAATCCGGGCAGCGTGAAAGTGTATAAACACGCCTCATTAACGGAACCGCCGAGGGGCATAAAAGAAAATGAAATGCCGTTTACCCTGCCGGAAATGAACCGCATCTCGGCAAATGACGGAAAAACCGTTTCGGCGGAAAGTATGGAGCGTTTTCCTTATCACCGGTTCGAAGTCTCCGTTGACCCGTCTATCGACGAAACGGATCTGGCCGAGGCGGTCTGGAAAGGAAGCTCTCTGCCCGGCCGAAAGGTAACCATGTATATTTGGAATTACCGGACAAGCCGCTGGCAGGAGGCGGACAGCGTTCTTGCCAAAGATAAAAAGCCGTTTACATTAAAAGCAGCCGTTTCCGCAGCGGATGTGGTGAAGAACTCAAAAATGAATGTCATCGTGCAGGATCAAATACCGGCGAAAGGCAATTACACGTTTGTCTGGATGTCGGATACACAGTATTACGCACAAGGGCACCCGCACATTTTTGACAAAATGACGGAGTGGATCAAAGAAAATAAGGAAAAGCACAATATTAAATATGTCTTTCATACCGGTGATATCGTCGATGATTCAATGGTGATGAAACAGTGGAAAAACGCCGATCACTCCATGCGGACGCTTGACAAGGCGGGAATTCCGTACGGAGTGCTTGCAGGCAATCACGACGTCGGCCATAAAGACGGCACATACCGAACATTCGGGGATTTCTTCGGGAGCCGCCGGTTTGAACAGAACATGCATTACGGCGGATCATACAAAAATAACCGCGGGCATTATGATCTGCTGTCGGCAAGCGGGAACGATTTTATTATGATTTATATGGGCTGGGGCATTGCGGAACAAGAGATTGACTGGATCAATCAAGTGCTGAAGAGGTATCCGGACCGAACCGCCATCTTATGCTTTCATGAGTACTTGCTTGTGAGCGGAAATCGAAGCCCGATCGGGGAGACGATCTATCGAAAAGTCGTCAAGCCGAATCGCAATGTGGCGATGGTATTAAGCGGCCATTACCATAACGCCATGAAAAAAACCGATGCGCTTGACGATGACAGGGACGGAAAACCGGACCGCCTCGTCCACCAGATTCTGACCGACTACCAGGACGGTCCGGAAGGGGGGCAGGGCTTTATGCGCATGATGCAATTCGATCAGGCCGCCAATCAGGTTCACATGTTCTCCTACTCGCCGTACACGGATGACATCAATTACTATGACACCGATCTGTTCGCTGATAAAGACGAATTCTCAGCAGAAATGGATTTACAGCCGAAGAGGAAAAGGGTAGCGACCGATTATTTTGAATGCAACGTCTATACGAACGAACTGCTCGGTCATAAAAAACACGTAAAAAGCGGAAAAACCGCAAATTGGGTCTGGGACGGCCTGCAGCCTGATTCCGTTTATTACTGGTACACCGTTGTTAAGGACCCTTACAACGGCAAAACAATATCACCGCTGTGGATGTTCAGAACGGGAAATACGCCGTATCGCCCGGCTCCGGATCAGTTTGATTTCAGGCATGCCTCAAACCCATAACGAAAACATACAGCCTGCTGATCGCTCAGAAGAAAATCTGACGGTCAGCAGGATTTTTTCTGTGCGTAAATGGCGGCGCCCTGCTGTGATAAGTGCTTTTGACTTTTTTATGTCCCTTTTCTATACTAAAATCGATTGGTTTTCGTAATATGCAGGAGGAAACATAATGAACAGTAAAACCGGGACAAAAGAAAGAATTATTCAAACCTCTGCATATCTTTTTCAGATTCAGGGATACCATGCGACTGGTTTGAATCAAATTATAAAAGAGAGCGGAGCACCCAGGGGGTCTGTGTATCATCACTTTCCAAACGGAAAAGCAGAACTCGCCATTGCGGCGATCAAATATACGGGAAGATGCGTTGAAAAGCAAATACAGAATAGTATGTCTCAATTCGCGGACCCTGTAGAAGCGATTCAGCACTTTATTCATGTAACGGCTGAACAGTTTAATGATCCGCAGAATATTGAGGGCGTGCCGGTTGGATTGCTGGCGGGTGAGACCGCTCTGATCAATGAAACGTTAAGATGCACATGTGTTGAGGTGTTCAAGAAGTGGACGGATGTGTTTGCGGCAAAATTTCTTGAGCATGGGTTTGAACAAGAGGAAGCGGAGAAGCTCGGGGTGACAATCAACTCGATGATTGAAGGCGCAATCATGTTTTCACTGGCTCATAAAAACAAAGAACCGCTGCTGCTGATTTCAAAGCAGGTTCCGTATATTGTCCAAAACAGAGGGTAGCATTTTATTACTCTTTTCTTTATAAAAATAGATACCAGAACCCCAGCCTCTCCGTTTTGACAGAGTCATAGAGAATATTCCCCGGCTTGATTTGAAAATGGCAGATCAAAAAAACATCTCCAACCCGTAACGGTTGGAGATGTTTCATTTCACCCTGTCCATATAGTGCACGAATGTGTAGCGGTCGCCTCTGTAGGCGGATTTGACGTGCTCAAAGGCAGTGCCGTCCTGCAGATAAGTGGTCCGCTTGATATAGAGGACGGGGGCGCCGGGCTGGATACCGAGCAGCTCAGCTTCTTCCTCGGAAGCGGCTCCCGGTTCAAGCTCTTGTTTTGCCCGTGAGATCGGCATCTGATTGTACGCTTCAATATGCTCATACATGGATGATTGAAAATGGGAGGCGTCCAGTTTTCCCGCCTTGTCAAACGGGATGTACGAGGCCTCAATCGCCATCGGGATATCATTTGCCAGCCGGACGCGGATGATTTTATGAAGCGTTGCCGGATAGCCGCATCCCAGGATAGAAGATAATTCTTCCGTCGCCTGAATCAGCTGGTATTCGGCAAGTCTGCTCCCCGGCTTCATGCCCCGGCTTCTCATATCTTCCGTAAAGCTTGTCAGCCCTTGAAGCGGCTGTTCCATCTTCAGTTTGCTGACGAACGTTCCCCGGCCTTTCTGCCTGTATAAAAATCCTTCATTCACCAGATTGGAAAGCGCCTGGCGGACCGTCATTCGGCTGATGCCGAATTGTTCGGCGTATTCCCGCTCCGACGGAAGCAGCGCATCCGCTTTCAGCTCGCCGTTTTTGATTTGTGTTTTTAATTGTTCCATAATCTGAAAGTAAATCGGAATCGGAGATTGTTTATCAATCTGCATAGGTCAAATCCTTTCAATCGCCGCCCGCAGCCTTTTCATCAATCAAGACCGTCACATCCGGATGCGCGTGCAGGGCGGAGGCGGGGAATGCTTCGCTGATGCGCCCGTCCAGAAGCTGCTTCACCGCTTGGGCCTTGCTTTTTCCGGATGCCATGATCAAAATCCGTTTGCCGGACAAAATCGTCCCGATCCCCATTGTCAGGGCTTTTACAGGGACTTGATCAATTGACGGAAAGTACCGCGCATTCGCCTGTCTTGTCTCTTCATTCAGCTCAACGACATGGGTTCGGGATTCAAATGGCGTCCCGGGTTCATTAAAGCCGATATGGCCGTTGTGTCCGATGCCTAAAAGCTGTATATCCGCTCCGCCGAGTGTTTGAATCAATCGGTCATATCGTCCGCATTCGGCATCAAGATCGTCTGCCCGTCCGTCAGGGAGAAAGTGGCGGTCCTTTCGGCTGTCGATATGTGCAAAAAAATGTGTATTCATATAATAATGATAGCTGTTTTTGTCCTCGGGAGAAAGCCCGGCGTATTCATCAAGGTTGATCGTCGTGACATTCCGGAATGACAAGTCTTCTGAGCGGTGCATCCGCACAAGTTCTTTGTATACGCCTTCAGGAGTGCCTCCCGTCGCAAGGCCGAGAACGGCATCCGGCTTTTGTTTCACTGTTTCAGCGATAATCGATGCGGCTTTTTCACTTAATTCTTCATAATGTCTGCATGTGATAACGTTCATGTCCAATCAGCCTCCCTTGAGATATATGCGGTGTTTCCGCGGCAAATCGTTGCCAGCACGCCGCACTGTCCGTCCGTCAGAACAACGTCGGCGTCTTTTCCTTCGGCGATGCTTCCTTTACGGTCGAATATGCCGAGGCGGCGGGCCGCATTTGCCGATGTCATATTTGCTATATCCAGCCATGAGCAGTTTGTAAACCTGCGCATGAGCGCCGCGCCTTCATTCATTTTTAAAATGGAACCGGCCAGCGTCCCGTCAGAGAGAAGCGCCGTGTCCCCGCGAACGGTGACTTTTTGTCCGCCGAATTCGTATTCTCCGTCCTTAAGCCCTTTTGCCCGCATGGAGTCTGTAATCATGATCAGGTTTTTGCTTCCTTTCGCCAAATAGGCAAGCTTAACGGCCAAAGGATGGGAATGAATGCCGTCGGTGATCAGCTCCGCCGTGATGCGGCCGCAGGCGAGAGCCGTACCGATGCCCCCTGGCTCACGGTGATGAAAGGAGCTCATGGCATTGAAGAGGTGCGTCATATGCACTGCCCCGGCATCCGCCGCTTTTTGTAAAAGCTCGGCTCCTGCGTCTGTGTGTCCCATTGACGGGATGATGTTTTGGTCTTTTAAATAACGGATCAGGCTGAAATCAGGATCTTCTTCCGGCGCAAGCGTCACAATTTTGATCATCCCTCCCGAGAGCCGCTCCCATTTCTGAAAGAGCCCGGCATCAGCAGGAGTAATCCATTGTTTCGGCTGTGCTCCCGCCTTTTTCGGAGAGACAAATGGTCCTTCTAAATGAATGCCGATCAACTCAGCGCCTTTTTGGGCCTGCGGTGAGGAAGACGTCCATTCTTTGGCGTTGACGAGCGCTTTTTCAATGTTTTCGTGCTGCTGTGTGATCGTTGTCGCTAGAAAAGAGGTTGTTCCTTCTTCGGGCAGCCGGGCGGACATTGTATCAAGTGCTGCAACATCAGCATCCATCGTATCCGCGCCGTATCCGCCGTGAATATGAATATCAATCATTCCGGGAAGCGCATATGAACCCTCGGGCGCCTTCCATTCCTTCTCATACGTTTCTTGCGGTCTTGTTTTCCCCGCGTAAGAAATGATGCCGTTCTTTATACCGAGAAATCCGTTTCGGATGATTTCTTCTTCTGTTACGATGTCCGCACCGCTGATTAACAAGCTTTCAGCCACTTTAAAACACGCCTTTCTGGTTAGTTGTTAGTTTTATTTTACTCCTTTTCAGACTAGTTATCTAGACCAGTTATGCCGGAATTGTATAAATCTGTTTTGGTTCAGACGGTAAAGTGATAAAATATAACTGTTCAAAGCTCGGAACATCCCAGAACAGGAGGAACATATCTTGGCAAAGGTTCGGACCAAAGACGTAATGGAGCAGTTCCATTTAGAATTGATCAGCGGAGAAGAAGGGATTAACCGCCCGATTACGATGAGTGATTTATCACGGCCCGGTATTGAAATCGCCGGTTATTTTACATATTACCCGAGAGAACGGGTGCAGCTTTTAGGAAAAACGGAGCTGTCATTTTTCGATCAGCTTCCCGAGGAAGATAAGAAACAGCGGATGAAATCGCTGTGCACCGATGTGACGCCGGCTATCATACTTTCCAGAGATATGCCGATCCCGCCGGAGCTTGTAGAAGCTTCCGAGCAAAACGGTGTGCCTGTGCTCAGATCCCCTCTGAAAACAACCAGGCTGTCAAGCAGGCTGACGAATTTTCTTGAGAGCCGTCTCGCGCCGACAACGGCCATTCACGGCGTGCTTGTGGATATATACGGCGTCGGCGTGCTCATTACGGGAAAAAGCGGCGTCGGTAAAAGTGAAACAGCGCTGGAGCTTGTCAAACGAGGCCATCGTCTTGTCGCGGATGACTGCGTTGAAATCCGGCAGGAGGATCAGGATACCCTTGTCGGGAACGCGCCTGATCTGATTGAGCATCTGCTCGAAATCAGGGGGCTCGGCATTATAAATGTCATGACGCTGTTCGGAGCGGGCGCCGTCAGAAGCAATAAAAGAATTACAATCGTCATGGACCTTGAGCTTTGGGAGCAAGGGAAACAATACGACCGTCTCGGACTTGAAGAAGAAAAAATGAAAATCATTGATACGGAAATTACAAAACTGACCATTCCCGTTCGCCCGGGGCGGAATCTCGCCGTTATTATCGAAGTTGCGGCGATGAACTTCAGATTGAAGCGGATGGGCTTAAATGCTGCCGAGCAATTTACGAATAAGCTGGCGGATGTCATTGAGGACGGCGAACAAGACGAATAGGAGTTGGCAATGATATGAATGAAGCAGGAACACCAATCAATCCGATTGCCTTTCAGCTCGGGCCATTATCCGTGCACTGGTACGGAATCATAATCGGCGCGGGCGCGTTATTAGGGCTTTGGATGGCCATGAGGGAGAGTGAAAAGCGGGGGCTGAAAAAGGACATTTTTATTGATCTTGTTCTTTTCGCCATCCCGATCGCAATCATTTGCGCAAGGGCATATTATGTGCTTTTCGAGTGGAGCTATTACTCGGAACACCCCGGGGAAATCATTAAAATTTGGAAAGGAGGCATTGCAATTCACGGCGGATTAATCGGCGCGATCGCGACGGGAATCGTCTTTTCAAAAGTAAGAGGCATCTCATTCTGGAAGCTGGCGGATATTGCCGCGCCGAGTATTCTGCTCGGCCAGGCCATCGGGCGCTGGGGGAACTTTATCAACCAAGAGGCTCACGGTGAAGCGGTCAGCCGGTCATTTTTGGAAAGTCTGCATCTTCCGGATTTCATCATTAATCAGATGTACATAGACGGACAATATTATCACCCGACGTTTTTGTATGAATCGCTGTGGAGTTTTGCGGGCGTCGTGATTCTGCTTCTGCTCCGCCGCGTGAACCTGCGCAGGGGCAATCTGTTTTTGACGTATGTGATCTGGTATTCGATCGGCAGATACTTTATTGAGGGAATGCGGACGGACAGCCTGATGCTTACGAGCCAGCTTCGGATCGCGCAGGTCATTTCCATTGTGCTGATTGTACTTGCGATTATTTTAATGATTTTCAGACGCATGAAGGGGTATGCCGATAAGCGGTATGCCGACACGGACTGACGCCTGAAATCGGAAAGGACATAAGATGACTGATAAACGTGTAACCGCCATTTTATTTGATCTCGACGGCACGCTGATTGACACGAATGAACTGATTATCGCTTCTTACCTTCATACGCTTGATCATTATTGCCCGGGGCAGTTTAAAAGGGAAGATGTGCTTCCGTTTATCGGCCCGCCTCTGTATGAAACGTTTTCAGGCATTAATGCTGAAAAGTGCGATGAGATGATCAGCATGTACAGAGCATTCAACCATGAAAAGCACGATGAGCTCGTCACGGAGTACGAAACGGTTTATGAAACGCTGGATGAATTGAAAAAAGCGGGCTATCGGCTCGGGATTGTCACCACAAAGCTGAGGGATACAGTCAATATGGGATTGAAGCTGACAGGCATCGGGGCGTTTTTCGATACTGTCGTCACGCTTGATGATGTAAAGCATCCGAAGCCTGACCCCGAGCCTGTGCGGCTTGCGCTCAGCCGGCTTGGGTGCGATCCGTCGGAAGCCATAATGGTCGGTGACAATTATCACGATGTCATGGCGGGAAAAAACGCCGGCACGAAAACAGCCGGCGTCGCGTGGACGATTAAAGGCGCACAGACGCTTTCCGCCTATGAACCAGATTATATGCTCGAGAAAATGAGTGATTTATTGCACATCACCGGAGTGAAGTAATCCGTGAGAAAAACAGACCGCCATCCGATTTCAGGTGCAAATTCATTGTGGCATGTTTATCAGACGGTTCCCTTTCTGAAGGTGATGAAAAATTTCATCATCATTCAGATCGCAAGGTATACGCCGTTTTTAAGCGTGAAAAACTGGCTGTACCGAACCTTTTTGAAAATGAATGTCGGAAAACAGACGTCATTCGCGCTGATGGTGATGCCGGATATCATGTTTCCCGAAAAAATCACTGTCGGAAAAAACAGTATCATCGGCTACAATACGACGATTTTGGCTCATGAATATTTAATACATGAGTACCGGACCGGTTTTGTCACAATCGGTGACGAGGTGATGATCGGGGCAAACACAACCATTCTGCCCGGCGTCACCATCGGGAGCGGAGCCGTTGTATCAGCCGGCACGCTGGTGCACATAGATGTCCCGGCCGGGGCGTTTGTCGGAGGAAATCCGATGCAGGTGATCTATACGGCCGAAGAAATGAAAGAACGAATGGGAAAACCCCGCTGATTAACGTCAGCGGGGTTTTTTTATGACTTGATCACAATGGCCTGGCTGCCCATCTGCTTCCAGGCTTTTTCAAAGTCAGACCGATCTGTTTTTCTGTTTTTATAGCCGTAAGGATCATTGACGTATACATAATCGTGATCATAACCGGTGACGGCTACGCTATGCATGCTGAACGTAACGTCGATCTTTCCGTTCGGCGTATTCCAAGTCTGCATATTATCAACCGGCTTAAAGGATGTGGTGGTAATCACCCAGACCGGCCGCCCTTTTTCAAGCTGGCGGTACACTGAAGAAATGTCTTTTCCC
Source organism: Bacillus sp. FSL R5-0443 (assembly GCF_038608285.1). NCBI lineage: Bacteria > Bacillati > Bacillota > Bacilli > Caryophanales > Bacillaceae > Bacillus > Bacillus sp. FSL R5-0443. The sequence goes on along the minus strand of NZ_CP152013.1, from coordinate 3,616,063 downwards.
GTCAGATCGTATACTTTGTTTCCCGCATATTCTTTGGCGAGTTTATCAATCGGCTCATGATAAACGCCTAAACCCGGGCCGTTTTCCATATCTCCGGCAAATCCTTCATTCGGATCTCCCTTCAGCCCGCTGCTGTATGTGAGCGGAACTTTATTGATTTTATCCGCCAATGTATTTTTTGACACATGATATCCGGCATTATTCAAAATCATGGCAAGGCTTGTCACCTCACAGCCATTGTACAGTCTGGGTGAATCCATCTGTCTGTACAGAACGACATTCAGAGGTGACGCGCTCCCTTTTAACGGTGTTTTCTCATCAGGCTCGTCGGACTGCTGATTGAAAAAATTCAAATGAATATCGTTTGTATAGATGTTATATCCCAGATAGACAAGGACGGCTGTCAGAATCAGCACACATAATGTTCCAAGCGTCTTCATTATCAATTCTTCTCCCTTGTTTCTGTTGAAGCTATTCTATGTATTATAGCACTTCTGCTCAATATGATTCGATCGTTCCGATATGTTTACAGGTTTGTTCATTCTTTAGCCATGTTTATGGAAAAGAATAGGCGGACATTGGGCGTTGCAATTCATTCTTTTATCTGCTAACATATTATCATATTAGCGAACTAAAGGATTCGGAATTTTCCTTCAGACAAAGCGGAGGTGTAAAAGGCAAATGTTTATGTTTGAGAAACCGCATGGCATGAGAGATACGCTGCCCGGTTTATACGAAGCCAAGAAAAAAGTCCGTTCCACACTGACGGATTTAATTGATAAATGGGGTTATCAGTTTATGGAGACGCCGACCCTTGAATTTTATGAAACAGTAGGCGTCCAGTCAGCCATTGAAGAACAGCAGCTGTTTAAGCTTCTCGATCAGGACGGAAAAACGCTTGTGCTTCGGCCTGATATGACCGGACCGATTGCCAGGGTGGCGGCGTCTAAGCTGCACAAACACAATCATCCGCTCAGAGCGGGGTACGCGGCAAGCGTCTATCGCGCTCAGGAGCGGGAAGGCGGACGTCCGGCAGAATTCGAACAGGTCGGCGCGGAGCTGATCGGCGACGGATCAACAAGCGCGGACGCCGAGGTGATTGCGCTGGCGGCCGGCGCTTTGAAAAACGCGGGATTGCACCGGTTTAAAATCGCGATCGGCCATGCCGGACTCGCTGATGAGCTGTTTGTCGAGGTTCTGGGCAATGCTGAGCGGGCGGATGTTCTGCGGCGCTTTCTCTTTGAAAAGAATTACGTGGGATACAGGGAACATGTCAAATCGCTTCCGCTTTCTTCAATAGACAAAAGCCGGCTGCTCGCACTTCTGGAATTGCGAGGCGGGAAAGAGATATGCGCCAAAGCGGAGGAGATCATCGGCATCTCCGGACAAAGCTTGATTCAGGAGCTGGAAGACCTGTGGGACATTCTTGAGGATTACGGATGTGCCGAGCATATTCGCCTTGATCTGAATATGGTAAGCCATATGAGTTATTACACGGGAATTTTATTCGAAGTGTATGCGGCAAATGTCGGTTTTGTCATCGGAAGCGGCGGACGCTATAACAATCTTCTCGGCCATTTCGGCAGTCCCGCTCCCGCCACGGGTTTCGGGCTCCGTATCGACAGGCTGATTGAAGCGCTCGGCATCCAGGAAGAAACTAGTGAAGCGGACGCCGTGATTTTCAGCAAGGAGCAGCGGGCGCAGGCCATTTTATTCGCGGAGGAAGAAAGGGCGAGAGGCAGAAAAGTCGTCCTGCAGGATCTGGCGGGCATTGAAAATATCGATCATATGACAAAATCATTTGCAAACGTCACATACTTTATCGGTGCCAGAAAGGAAGAGCAGAATGGGTAAGGTACTCACAATGGCAATGCCAAAAGGACGGATATTCGAAGAAGCGGCCGGGTTGCTGCGGCAGGCCGGGTACAGGCTGCCCGAGGAGTTTGAAGAATCGAGAAAGCTGATCATTGACGTTCCTGAAGAAAATCTCCGCTTTATTCTGGCAAAGCCGATGGATGTGACGACTTATGTCGAGCATGGCGTCGCTGATGCCGGTATTGCCGGAAAGGATGTCATGCTTGAGGAAGAGCGTGACGTGTATGAGGTGCTCGATCTGAAAATCAGCAAATGCCATCTCGCCGTTGCGGGGCTTCCCGGAGCGGATTGGAACGGAGTCGCCCCGAGGATTGCGACGAAATATCCGAATGTTGCGTCAAGTTATTTCAGAGAGCAGGGCGAGCAGGTGGAAATCATTAAGCTGAACGGTTCCATTGAATTGGCGCCTTTAATCGGGCTTGCTGACAGAATCGTAGATATCGTATCAACCGGGCGGACATTAAAAGAAAACGGTCTCGTTGAATCAGAACATATTTGTGACATCACATCGCGTTTTATCGTCAATCCGGTCAGCTACCGTATGAAGGATGATGTAATTGACGAAATGGCGGCCAGGCTGGCCAGGGTTGTGGAAGGAGAAACGGCACAATGAAAATAACCGCAGTAAATAGAAGCGAGCGGTTCTCACTGAAGCGTTCCATCGACAGCGGAACCGAAGAGCAGCGGAAAACCGTCAGGGGGATTATTGGAGACGTCAGACAAAACGGTGACAAAGCCGTTTTGGCCTATACAAAAACATTTGACGGCATCAGCCTGAACCAAATGGCCGTGAGTGCAGAGGAAGTCACCGAGGCGTACCGTCTGCTTGATGATCAGCTGCTGGAAGTGATCAGACAGGCGATTGCCAATATTAAAGAATATCACGAACGCCAGCTGCAATCCTCGTGGTTTTACCATCGCAAAGACGGCTCGATGCTCGGGCAGAAAATAACGGCGCTCGATTCCGCGGGCGTATACGTGCCAGGCGGGACGGCCGCTTATCCGTCTTCCGTTTTAATGAATGTCATCCCCGCTCTCGCTGCGGGAGTGGAACGGATCGTTCTCGTCAGTCCTCCGGGAAAAGACGGCCGCCTTTCGCCGGGCGTTCTGGCGGCGGCGTCTGAGCTCGGCATAAAGGAAATTTACAAAGCGGGAGGCGCGCAGGCGATTGCCGCGCTCGCTTACGGAACCGAAACGATACAGCCTGTTGATAAGATCACGGGCCCCGGCAATATATTTGTAGCACTCGCGAAGCGCGAAGTCTTCGGCGTTGTGGATATTGACATGATTGCCGGGCCCAGTGAAATCGTGGTCCTGGCAGACGATACGGCGGTGCCCAAAGAAGTCGCTGCTGACCTGCTTTCACAGGCCGAACACGATACGCTCAGCTCAAGCGTGCTTGTCACCGACTCACGGAAGCTTGCCGAAGCCGTATCAGATGAGGTGGATAAACAGCTTCAGACCCTGCCGCGCAAAGAAATCGCCGAAGCGTCGATCAAGGATCACGGCCGCATTTATATCGCGGAATCGATGGAAGATGCAGTGGACACGGTGAATGCGCTGGCGCCCGAGCATTTAGAAATCATGACGCATTCGCCGGAGGCTTTGCTTGGAAGCATCAGACACGCGGGGGCGATTTTCTTAGGGCGATACAGCGCTGAACCGGTCGGCGATTATTTTGCCGGACCGAATCACGTTTTGCCGACAAACGGAACGGCGCGGTTTTCAAGCCCGTTGAATGTAACAGATTTTCAAAAGAAATCGAGCATCATCTCATACAGCCGGAAGGCATTTGAAACGCACGCGGACAGCATTTCCGCCTTCGCGAGACTGGAAGGGCTTGAAGCGCACGCAAGATCGATTGAAGCGAGAAACGGAGGAATGACCGATGAGAAAAGCGGAACGCGCCAGAACAACAAATGAGACCGATATTAAGCTGGCTTTCGAAATAGACGGAGAAGGAAAAGCCGACATCAGCACGGATGTGCCGTTTATGACTCATATGCTTGATTTGTTCACAAAGCACGGGCAATTCAATTTAACTGTTGACGCAAAAGGCGATACGGAGATAGATGATCACCACACGACTGAAGACATCGGCATCTGCTTAGGGCAGGCTTTTTTGGAGGCGCTCGGTGATAAAAAAGGGATCAAACGGTACGGATCAGCGCTAGTACCGATGGACGAAGCGCTCGCCCAAGTCGCCGTAGACCTGAGCAACCGGCCGCACCTTGAGATGCGCGGTGCATTTCCGCAAGCGAAAGTCGGAACGTTTGATACCGAGCTGGTACATGAATTCCTATGGAAACTGGCGCTGGAAGCGAGAATGAATCTGCACGTCATCGTTCATTACGGCACGAATACGCATCATATGATAGAAGCCGTATTTAAGGCGCTTGGCAGAGCGCTTGATGAAGCGTCATCCATTGATCCGCGCGTCAAGGGTGTGCCGTCTACGAAAGGAATGCTGTAAATGATCGGTGTAATTGATTACGGTATGGGCAATTTATTCAGCGTGTCGAAGGCGCTGGAACGCGTCGGCGTCCCGTATGTCGTATCAGACCGGCCGGAAGAGCTTGAAAAAGCGGATGCTTTTATTCTCCCCGGTGTCGGATCATTCAGTGACGCCATGGACAATTTACGCAGCGCAAAGCTTGATCAATTCATACACCGTATGGTTGACGAGGGTAAGCTGCTCCTCGGCATCTGCCTCGGCATGCAGCTCATTTTCGAAGAAAGCACCGAAAACGGCTCTGCAAAAGGACTCGGTTTATTAGCCGGAAAAGCTGTGAGACTCAAAGACAGAGATGCCGAAGGAAACAAGCTGAAGGTGCCGCATATGGGCTGGAACCGGCTGACGTTTCACCAAACGTCTCCTTTGCTTTCGGAAGCGGAAGAAGGCTTCGTTTACTTTGTCCATTCCTATTATATAGACGGGATGGAAGACGGCGATCTTCTGGCAAGCGCTGAGCACGGCGTTCGTGTTCCGGCCGTCGTCGGGAAACGCAATGTCTTCGGTGCACAGTTCCACCCGGAAAAAAGCGGTACGGCCGGAATGGCGATCTTAACGCAATTTACAAAAATGGCAGCGGAACAGAAGGTGAAGAAATGAACGCTTTTACATTATATCCGGCAATCGATATGAGAAACGGCAAATGCGTCCGCCTCATCCAAGGCGATTACGGCAAGGAAACGATATACGGTGACTCTCCTTTAGACATGGCGGCGCAATTTGCAAACGAAGGTGCCGAATGGATTCATCTCGTGGACCTTGACGGCGCGAAAGCAGGCAGGAAAGTAAACGACAGGCATGTTCTTGACATTGCGCGGCAGCTTGATGCCAAAGTCGAGATCGGCGGCGGGATCCGTTCTGAAGCGGATGTGTACGGTTATTTATCACAAGGTGTTGATCGCGTTATTCTCGGCAGCTCGGCCGTTTCCGATCCGGCATTTGTGAAGAGCATGCTGAAACAATACGGCGGCAAAATCGCGATCGGTCTTGATGCAAGGAACGGATATGTCTCGACGGAAGGCTGGCTGGAAACATCCTCGGTAAGAGCGGCCGATCTGGGCCGTGAATTGGCGGCCGAAGGAGCGGAAACCTTCATTTTCACGGATATTGCAACTGACGGCATGCTGTCAGGACCGAACATCGAAAGCACCGTTCAGCTCGCAAAAGCAACGGGAAAAACCGTCATCGCTTCAGGCGGAGTCAGCTCAGTCGCCGACCTCAAAGCACTGGCCCGCTTCAAAGACGCCGGCGTATCGGGAGCGATTATCGGAAAAGCGCTGTATACAAAACAATTTACATTGGCTGAAGCGCTCAGCGGGGTGAAGGACGCATGATCACGAAACGAATCATTCCGTGTCTCGATGTGAAAGAAGGCCGCGTCGTCAAAGGCATTCAATTTCTCGGGCTGAAAGATGCGGGCGATCCTGTCGAGCTGGCCGAAGCTTACGACAGGGAGGGCGCTGACGAACTTGTTTTTCTCGACATTTCCGCCTCTCACGAAGGCCGCAAGACGATGACAGACGTCGTAGAACAGGTTGCGGCAAAACTGGCGATTCCGTTTACGGTCGGCGGCGGAATTAATCAATTAAGCGATATGAAACGAATGCTTCGCGCCGGCGCTGATAAAGTATCCGTTAATACAGCGGCCGTTCTCCGCCCCGAGCTGATTACGGAAGGAGCGGATTTTTTCGGCTCGCAATGCATCGTAGCGGCGATTGACGCAAAGTATGACGAAGATTCGAATTGCTATAAAGTGTACACACACGGCGGCAGACAGAAAACCGAGTGGGAAGTCACGGCCTGGGCAAAAGAAGCCGTCAGCCGGGGAGCGGGTGAAATCCTGCTGACAAGCATGGACGCAGACGGTGAGAAAACAGGCTTTAATCATACGCTCACACAGCTTGTCACACGTGCCGTCCCGGTGCCCGTCATTGCGTCAGGGGGAGCCGGCAGCGCGCGCCATATGCTTGAAGCCTTCACGATCGGTGAAGCGGACGCCGCGCTTGCAGCTTCCATTTTTCATTACAAAGAGACATCTATAAAAGAAGTGAAAGATTATATGAAGAAACACGGGGTGAATGTGAGATGAAACGGGCAGATGAACTGCGGTTTGACGAGGCCGGACTGATTCCCGCCATCGTGCAGGATGCGGCAAGCAAAGAAGTACTGACACTGGCTTATATGAATCGTGAATCCTACGAAAAAACGATAGAAACGAAAGAAACCTGGTTTTACAGCCGTTCACGCGGGGAGCTGTGGCATAAAGGAGCGACGTCGGGGAATACCCAAAAGGTGAAAGCCATCCGCTATGATTGCGATCAAGATGCCCTCATCGTGCTTGCGGAGCCCTCAGGACCCGCATGCCATAAGGGAAGTTACAGCTGCTTTTCTCCGGAAAAAGCGGACGCGCAGGACCGTTTCGGCATCTTAAATGAACTGGAAAGCGTAATCGCCAAACGGCAGGCGGAGATGCCTGACGGAGCCTACACAACGTATCTGTTTCGGGAAGGCGTCGATAAAATCCTCAAAAAAGTCGGCGAAGAAGCCGCAGAGGTTATTATCGCCGCGAAAAACCGCGACCATGAAGAATTAAAATGGGAAGCGGCGGATTTACTGTATCATTTGCTCGTTCTTCTGCGTGAGCAGTCGCTTCCTTTGGACGATGTGCTTGACGTCCTTGCGAAACGCCATTCAGCATCTGAGTAAAACAAACCTCACGGAGAGATCCGTGAGGTTTTTAATCTGTCAAACTTAAACATTCAATTAAATATTCCTTATTTCCGCAACCGGAGGCAGATGAATTTGATAATATTGACTAATAGAGTTTATTTTGGTTTTTATCAAAAATATACGTTTTGTTCATATTCCGTTCATGCACATCCGTTATAGTATAAACAGTGATATAGGAGGAAAACATATGCCGAATAAACAACCAAAACCTAAAGGGAAATTCAGCTCATTCTTTTCATTAGTCAAAAAAACAAAACCATCATACGGTATGCTGGCCTTCGCGCTGTCTCTCAGTATTGTGACAACGCTCGTCAGCCTGCTGATTCCGCTGTTGACAAAGCAGCTCGTTGACGGCTTTTCCATGTCGTCGCTGTCAGGCGTGCAAATCGGAATCATCGCAGCCGTGTTTATCGTACAGGCCGCATTAAGCGCCTACGCCACCTACGCCCTGAACTACAGCGGCCAGAAAATCATCTCGGGACTGCGTGATTTGTTGTGGCAGAAATTAATTAAACTGCCCGTCTCTTATTTTGACAAAAACGCCACGGGAGAAACGATCAGCCGTGTCACCAATGACACAATGGTGGTAAAAGAGCTGATCACAAACAATATCAGCGGATTTATTACCGGAATCATTTCCGTTATCGGGTCACTGACGATCTTATTTTTCATGAACTGGAAGCTCACATTGCTCGTGCTGATCGTCGTGCCGCTGGCTGCGGTGATTTTAGTGCCGATCGGCCGGAAAATGTTTAAAATTTCTCGGGAAACACAGGATGAAACGGCGAGATTCACCGGATTATTAAACCACATCCTCCCGGAAATCAGGCTTGTAAAAGCGTCAAACGCTGAAGAAGCGGAGTACGGACGCGGAAAAGCAGGCATCATGGCGCTCTTTAAACTCGGGCTGCGTGAAGCGAAGGTGCAGTCGCTCGTAGGCCCCCTTATTACACTTGTATTAATGGCGGCGCTGGTCGCTGTCATCGGGTACGGCGGGATGCAGGTGTCATCCGGTGAACTGACAGCCGGCGCACTCGTTGCCTTTATCCTGTATTTGTTTCAGATCATTATGCCGATGGGCCAGATCACTTCATTTTTCACACAGCTTCAAAAATCCGTCGGCGCAACGGAACGGATGATTCATATTCTTGCAGAAAAAGAAGAAGATATCCAAACCGGAAAAGCCATTGAAAATGCGGATCAGCCGATTAAACTTGAACAAGTCTCATTCGGCTACAAAACAGATCAAACCATCTTAAAAGACATTACTGCAACCATTGAAGCCGGCAAAGTCACCGCGATCGTCGGACCGAGCGGCGGCGGAAAAACAACGTTATTTAAGCTGCTTGAACGATTCTACAATCCGACTGCGGGCAGCATCCTGCTCGGAAATGAACCGATTGATGCGTATTCCCTTGAGTCATGGCGGGAGCATATCGGCTACGTGTCGCAAGAAAGCCCGTTAATGTCAGGCACCATCCGCGAGAATATCTGCTACGGATTAAAACGCGAGGTGACTGATGAGGAACTGAGGCAAGCGGCTGACATGGCCTACGCCCTGCAATTTATTGAAGACTTACCGAAGAAATTTGAAACAGAGGTCGGTGAGCGGGGAATTATGCTGTCAGGCGGACAGCGCCAGCGCATCGCCATTGCCAGAGCGCTCCTTCGCAACCCGAGCATTCTGATGCTTGATGAAGCGACATCAAGTCTGGACAGCCAATCTGAAAAATGGGTGCAGCAGGCGCTCGAAGTCTTAATGAAAGGCCGCACCACGATTGTGATCGCCCACCGTTTATCCACGGTTGTGGATGCAGATCAGCTTCTCTTTGTCGAACAGGGTGAAATCACCGGACGGGGCACACACCATGAATTAATGGCATCCCATTCGCTGTACCGCGATTTTGCGGAGCAGCAGCTGAAGCTGAATGCCGACTTAGAAAACAAAGCTGTGTAAAGCAAGACTTTATGAATAAAAAGCAGCTGAAAAAGCTGCTTTTTATTTTGCAGCCGGAGTCCTGTTCATACGGGTGTACGGTCGGTGAAGAACCAAGCCATAAGCATGTATGCCGGTACAGGAGACAATGAAAAAATTCGGTTTATAGACATCATGTCGATTCATGAAAAGAAAAAAGCAGAAGGAGGGATTTTCATGGCTGTCATATTGGTTGCGGATGATGACCGCCATATCCGTGAGCTTGTCCGCCTTATGATGGAGCAGAGCGGTTTTGACGTCGCAGAAGCGGAGGACGGGGAAGCGGCGGTGCGGCTGATCGAATCAGCACCTATAGATCTCATCATACTGGATGTGATGATGCCGAAAATGGACGGGTTTGAAGTCAGTGAAGCCGTCCGCAGCTTTACGGACATTCCGATTTTGATGCTGACGGCAAAAGGCGAAACGCTGGACAAAGTGCAAGGTTTTACTTCAGGAGCGGATGATTATCTCGTCAAACCGTTTGAGCCGCTTGAGCTGGAAGCAAGGGTCAAAGCATTGCTGAAACGGTACCGGATCACCGCTGAAAAACTGCTGACCATCGGAACGGTCACATTAGATAAGCAATCCCGCACCGTAACGCGCGGCGGCGGAGCGGGATTGACATTGCCCCGGCGTGAATTTGAGCTTTTATTTAAGCTCGCCGGTTATCCGAATAAGACGTTTTCAAGAGAACAATTAATAGAAGATATTTGGGGCTTTGATTATGAAGGTGACGAGCGTACCGTTGATGTGCATATTAAAAGGCTGAGAGAACGGTTTCCGGAAAAAGACTATCCGTTTGCCATCCATACGGTGCGGGGGCTCGGGTATCGGTTTGTGGTGACAGGATGAAACGGATCTTCAGAACGGCTGGGAAAATCATCATCCTTCTCACTGTCACCGCATTCTTATGGCTGGCGGCTCACCTGATTGTTCAGGGATTCGGTCTCATATGGCCGATTTTGCTTGTGCCGTACGCCGAGCAGATTCTGACGCTTTGGCTTGTTTTCGGCCTGCTGTTCGTAACGATGTTTATTTTTTCAAAGTCAGCACGTGAAAGGCATCATGCGATCTGGGATTCGCTGACCGCCACGATCAAGCAAATGTCGAGCGGCAACTTCACAGCGGCCGCTTCCCGGAAAATGGAGAAGATTGAGCGGAACCATCCCGTGACGAAATTGGCTGATGAACTGTCGACACTCGCCGCGGAACTGAGTGAAATGGAAAAACTGAAACAAGAATTTATTTCGAACGTTTCCCATGAAATCCAAACCCCGCTCACTTCATTAAAGGGCTACGCGCACCTTCTGAAAAAACCGGATTTATCATATGAGGAGCGGGGGCGCTACTTACACATCATCGAAACAGAAACAGAACGATTATCAAAAATCAGTGAAAATCTGCTGAAGCTCACTGCGCTCGAACGCCAAACCGAACCGATACAAAAAAAACCGTTCCGCATTGACAAACAGCTGCGGCGCACCATATTGACCTGTGAGCCTGAATGGTCCGCCAAACAGATTGAGTTTCTCATTGATTTACAGGAGTCGTATGTGTACGGAGATGAAGCGCTGCTCAGCCAAGTATGGATGAATCTGATTCACAATGCCGTAAAATTTACCGGTGAAGGCGGCCGCATTTCCGTTAAAATTGCAGATCTGCCGGGAGCGGCGGCTGTCGAAATCGCCGACGACGGAATCGGAATGGAGCCTGAACAGGCGGAGCGTGTATTTGAACGGTTTTATAAAGCGGACAAGGCGAGAAACGAAGGAGGAAGCGGGCTCGGCCTGTCCATCGCCCAAAAAATCGCAGAGCTGCACGGCGGTTCGATAGAGGTTGAGAGCAAGCGCGGCGAAGGAACCCTTTTCCGTGTCATTCTTCCAGCCGAGCCTCGTGAAAAAAACAGCTAAAATCTGGTCGAACCAGCCAGTAAAAAACGAAGCCGATCCTGTCTTTTGAACTATTGAGGTGAAACCGTTTTATGGTATACTACTGACGGTAATACGTATAAAACGGAGGATATTTGTGGGAAAACACACTTCTGAACAGAAAAAGCACGCGCAAATTGTCCAGCTGCTTCAGGATGGACAATATTTTTTTCATAAAGGCTTAAAAGCATATAAAGAGCGGAATTTAAAGCGGGCCAGCAAACTGATTCAGCGGGCCGTCCACCTCGAGCCGAATGATTCCGAAATGCTGTCCCGGCTGGCCGTCATTTATTCTGAAATGGGCCACTACCAGCAGTCAAATGAGCTGTTCGACTTTATTTTGGTGAACCTGAAAGAAGAAATGCCCGAGTGTCATTATTTTAAAGCGAATAATTTCGCGCATTTGGGGCTCTTTCAGGAAGCATACAAAGAAGCGGCGGCTTATTCAGATGCCGATCCGGACGGGGAATTCAGCGAAGAGATTGAAAATCTGATGGAGCTATTGGATTTCGGCGAAGCGGGTGAAAACGAATCGCTCTATGACCAGGATGAGCTGCTGATCAGGCAGGATCGGGCAAAAGCGCTTCTTGAGAGCGGCCAGCTTCATGAAGCGGTTGTCATGCTTGAAGAGATTACGGCCGATTACCCCGAGCTTTGGTCTGCATACAACAACCTGGCGCTCGCTTACTTTTACTCAGGCAATGTCACAAAAGCGAAACAAACGGTATTCGAAGTGCTTGAGAAAAATGAAGGCAATCTCCATGCCCTGTGCAACCTCCTTGTATTCTGCTATTACGAGAGGGAAGATGAAAAAGTCGGAGAATTGAGCGGAAAACTCGCCAATGTGTATCCGATTTTATTCGAACAGCGCTATAAGCTGGGGGCGACGCTTGCGCTTGTCGGCAGACATGATCTCGGTTATAAATGGCTCCGTTCTCTTTACAAAAGCGGATTCGAAGGCGACGAAACGTTTTATTACTGGCTGGCCGCCTCAGCCTACGGGACAGGCCGCATAGAATTTGCGGAAACCATTTGGAAAAAGGCCGAAGCCGAATTTCCCGAATCAGACCGGCCCGCGCCTTGGGCGGAGCGGCAGGAACCGCTGCCTGCTTCACTTGAACAGCGGCTTGCCGCCTATTATATCAGCAGCGCTGAAGGAGAGCGGAACCAGCTTGAAAAAGTTCTGACGGCAAAACGCGCCGTTTCACCGTTTGAACAAGATTTCGTCAGCCTGCTGCTTTCCGGTGAAAAAGGCGTTTCAGGCGTCTCCGGTGATGCGCTGTTCACGTATCGGACGGTCAAGCTTCTGGAGAAAGCGGAAGCCGACAGTTTAAAAACTGACGTCATGAGCTGCTGGGTTTTTCACGTCATTCAGCACATCCGCGCCGCCGCTGCCGTACAGAATGAGCGGGCATGGGCCGCAGCCATCGCATATGTATGGAAAGAAGCAAACGGCGAAAAAACGACGAAAAAAGAAACGGCCGCCGTTTTCGGTATAACCCCGGCAACACTTTCGAAATACATCAGACAAATAGATGATATATTAGAATAAAACCGATTCTTTCTATATAAAGAGTCGGTTCTTTTTTTATCAGAAAGGGGCAAAACAGAACTTTACCGCCGAAAAAAGAGGTATTCATACGTATTTTTTTGCTTTTCGAATATGAAATCAGGCCGTAATCACCGTTTATTTTGCAAAATATGAGATTTGCAATCACATTGAAATATAACTGTAATAAAAATTGTCGAAACATGATGGTATAATGAGTCTCGTACATAAGAGATTAGTTTATTTTACATGTGCTGTATAATCTATACCAATTTAAAAGATTTAAAGATTCATACATAAAAATCATCAGCCTCACGGGTATGTGAGGGAGCGTAACTTTGATGTTCATAATAGAATTCCAAATGAGAACAGGTTTAAAGTAAAAGGGAGGAAAGAAAAAGTGAAAAAGAGTTTATTAACACTTGGTTTGGCTTCCGTCATCGGGACAAGCAGTTTTTTGATCCCGTTTACAAAAACTGCATCGGCGGAAACATTAGACAGCAAAAAAGCGAAAATTGAAAGCAAGCAATCTGAGGTGGCTTCAAGCCTTGAAGCAAAAGAAAGAGAATTGTCTAAGCTTCAGGACAAGCAGGCTAAGATTGAAAAAGAACTGAAAGACATTAACGCTAAAGCGTTGGATACAAGCAATAAAATTGAAGATAAAAAAGCTGAAAACGAAAAAACGAAAAAGCAGATCGCTGATTTGAAAAAAGAAATCAAAGAAACAGAAGCGCGTATTGAAAAACGCAATGAAATCCTAAAAAAACGCGTTCGTTCTTTACAGGAAAACGGCGGTTCTCAAGGATACATAGATGTTCTTTTAGGGGCGACAAGCTTCGGAGACTTCATTTCCCGTGCGACTGCGGTATCTTCTATCGTTGATGCGGATAAAGACCTGATCAAACAGCAGGAGCAGGATAAAGCGAAACTCGAAGACGCAGAAGCTGAACTTAACGTGAAGCTGAAAAAAGTTCAAGATGATCTTGCGAAACTCGAGTCTATGCAAAAAGACCTGAACAAACAGCTTGATCAGAAAGACAAGCTTTTCGACGAAGCGAAAAACGGCCAGAAAAAAGCGGCTTCCGCTATCTCTGATCTGAAAAAAGAAGCATCAAAGCTTGCAAACGAAAAAGCTGACACTGAAAAAGAACAGAAGCGCATTAAAGCTGAGCAGGCTGCAGCGGCTGCCCTGATCAAAAAACAGGAAGAAGCGCAAAAAGCTTCTGAAGACCAAAACCAAAAAGATGACAGCCAGCCGGCACCGGCGGTTAAAACTGTGAAAAAAGCGGCTGTTTCAACATCATCTGATTCATCTGACAGCTCAAGCAAACCGAAGAGCACTTCAGGCGGATCATCTCATAACAGCGGCGGTTCAGATGATTCTGACGGCGGATCTGTTATTTCAAATTCAGGCGGTATTGAAGGCGCCATCAGCGTAGGATCAAGCCTTGTGGGTCAATCCCCGTACAAGTTCGGCGGCGGACGCACTCAATCCGATATTGACAACCGTATTTTTGACTGCTCTTCATTCGTACGCTGGGCTTATGCTAACGCAGGCGTTAATCTCGGACCTGCAAGCGGCACAAACACAGATACATTAATCGGAAGAGGTAAGGCAGTAAGCGCGTCTGACATGAAACGCGGAGACTTAGTATTCTTCAACACGTATAAAACAAACGGCCACGTCGGCATCTACTTAGGTAACGGAACGTTCCTGAACGATAATACATCACACGGTGTATCCATTGATTCTATGAGCAACCCTTACTGGAAGAAAGCATTCAACGGCAATGTAAGACGTGTCGTGCAATAATGAATAAGACAAGGGCCTTCTATCCCGGAAGGCTCTTTCTTTATTTGTATACCCGCTCAGGAGCTGCCTAATCACGGTTTTTTAGAAAAATGAGCAAAAAAATAGCGAATTGCCTTCAGATTTAATAGGATATGGGTAAGGAATACGATTGATGGGGATTCTTAGTCATATAGGGTGCGCCCCATTTCGAAAAGGAGTGAATCATGGTGTCAGAAGAAAAAATTTATGATGTGATCATTATCGGCGCGGGTCCGGCGGGGATGACCGCTGCTGTTTACACATCACGAGCGAACTTATCCACATTAATGATCGAAAGAGGAATTCCGGGCGGCCAGATGGCCAACACGGAGGATGTTGAAAACTATCCGGGTTTTGAAAGCATTCTCGGCCCTGAACTTTCTAATAAAATGTTTGAACATGCGAAAAAATTCGGTGCGGAATATGCGTACGGCGATATTAAAGAAATCGTTGACGGTAAAGAATATAAAACGGTCAAAGCCGGTTCAAAAGAATATAAAGCGCGTGCCATCGTCATTTCTGCCGGAGCGGAATACAAAAAGATCGGTGTTCCCGGCGAAAAAGAACTGGGCGGCCGCGGTGTATCGTACTGCGCGGTTTGTGACGGCGCGTTCTTTAAAAATAAAGAGCTTGTCGTTGTCGGCGGCGGAGACTCCGCCGTTGAAGAAGGCGTCTATCTGACACGCTTCGCTTCAAAAGTCACCATCGTTCACAGACGTGACAAATTGCGTGCGCAAAGCATTCTTCAGGCGCGTGCCTTTGACAATGAGAAAATTGACTTCAAATGGAACAAAACCGTAAAAGAAATCCATGAGGAAAACGGAAAAGTCGGCAGACTTACTCTTGTGGATACCGTGACGGGAGAAGAGGAAGAATTCAAAGCTGACGGCGTCTTTATTTATATCGGTATGCTTCCGCTTTCTAAACCGTTCGAGAACTTGGGCATCACAAATGAAGAAGGCTACATTGAAACAAACGCTCAAATGGAAACAAAAGTTCCAGGCATTTTCGCCGCGGGAGACATCCGTGAAAAAACGCTCCGCCAGATCGTAACGGCGACAGGCGACGGAAGTATTGCGGCTCAAAGCGTTCAGCATTATGTGGAAGAGCTTGAGGAAACGCTCAAAACCGTTAAATAATCACTGTAATGTTCAGTTTTTGAATCGTTACTGTGTTTTAATTACGCTGTAACACGGGTGAAATACTGATGTTTTAAGATGAATGTAGTAATTGACCCCCTTTTTAATGAATACACTTTGGCACGGATTCCAGTATCCGTGCCCTTTTTTTGCGATTTTCTGTTTTCTGTCAAATAAAAGAAAAGGATGTCGGTGTCTCTGCATTGTGAGAGACATGCCGAAACGGTATAATGAAGAGACGATGATTTGTTGAGAAGGTTAGGTGACGTACTTGTGCAAAGAGTGACAAATTGTGTGCTGCAGACAGATGATCAGGTTCTCCTTCTCCAAAAGCCGAGACGGGGCTGGTGGGTCGCGCCCGGCGGGAAGATGGAAAGCGGCGAGTCCGTCAGAGATTCCGTCATCAGAGAGTACAGAGAAGAGACGGGCATTTATATACTAAATCCGCAGTTAAAAGGCGTGTTTACCTTTATTATTAAGGAACAGGAACAAATCGTGTCAGAGTGGATGATGTTTACTTTCGTCGCCGACTCCTACACGGGGCGGAATGTCGCTGAATCAGAGGAAGGCGTTCTGAAGTGGCATGACGTAAAAGATATCCACAGCCTTCCGATGGCCCCCGGAGACGGGCATATCCTTGATTTTATGATCAAGGGCCAAGGGCTTTTGCACGGCACCTTTACGTATACGCCGGACTTCGAGCTGCTCAGCTATCGTTTAGATCCGCAGCTTATCAAATAAAAGAAAGACCGCAGGGGGGAGAAAGATGAGTATGAATGAAAACCATGATATTCAGCTCGTCATCATTACGGGAATGTCTGGAGCGGGGAAAACCGTCGCCATTCAAAGCTTTGAGGATCTCGGCTATTTTTGCGTCGACAATCTGCCGCCTTCCTTGCTGCCGAAATTTTTGGAGCTGATGAAAGAATCAAGTTCAAAAATGAGCAAGGTCGCGCTTGTCATGGATCTGCGGGGACGTGAATTTTTTGACAGGCTGATTGAGGCGCTGGATGAAATGGCGGAAAATCCGTGGATTACACCGCGCATTCTCTTTTTAGACGCTAAGGATTCCATCCTTGTGACGAGATACAAAGAAACGAGGCGTTCTCACCCGCTGGCCGCTACCGGGCTTCCTCTTGAAGGAATCGCGCTGGAACGCCAGCTGCTTGAAGAATTGAAAGGGCGCTCTCAGCTGATCTATGACACATCGGATATGAAACCGCGTGATCTGCGTGAAAAAATCGTGGCGCATTTCGCCACGAACCAAGGTGAAACATTTACAGTGAACGTAATGTCATTCGGTTTCAAATACGGGCTTCCGATAGATGCCGACCTCGTGTTTGATGTAAGGTTTCTGCCGAATCCGTTCTACATTGAAAGCATGAGGCCGCTTACGGGGAAAGATGAGGAAGTGTCATCCTATGTGATGAAGTGGAACGAAACACAAAAGTTTATTGAAAAGCTTGTTGATCTGCTCGGCTTTATGCTTCCGTCTTATAAGCGGGAAGGTAAAAGCCAGCTTGTCATCGCGATCGGTTGTACGGGCGGCCAGCACCGCTCCGTCACGCTCGCTGAATATTTGGCTGACTATTTTAAAAAAGATTTCTATACTCATGTCACTCACCGGGACATTGAAAAGAGAAGCCGGAAATGAATAAGAAGCCGAAAATCGCAATCTTCGGCGGCGGAACGGGTCTGTCCGTGCTGCTTCGGGGGTTAAAGCATAAGCCCGTTGATATTACGGCGATTGTCACAGTTGCTGATGATGGCGGAAGTTCAGGCCGTCTGCGGGATGAACTTCAAATTCCGCCGCCGGGTGACATCCGTAACGTACTGGCTGCTTTGTCAGATGTTGAGCCGCTCGTTGAAAATCTGTTTCAGCACCGTTTCAACAAAGGAAGCGACTTAACCGGACATTCGCTCGGCAATTTGATTTTGGCAGCGATGACAAATATAACCGGTGATTTCTTTCACGCTGTCACCGAAATGAGCAAGGTGCTGAATGTCCGCGGCAGAGTGCTGCCTGCTGCCAACACCAGTGTCGTTCTTCACGCTGAAATGGAGGACGGGCAGGTCGTCTCCGGAGAATCGACAATCCCTTCTTACGGCCAGCGGATTAAACGGGTGTTTCTTACGCCTGAAAAAATTGATCCGCTCCCGGAAACGATTGACGTCATCCGTCAGGCCGATTTAATCATTATCGGTCCGGGAAGCCTGTACACAAGCATTCTTCCGAATCTGCTCGTTCCGAAAATCGGAGAGGAAGTCGTCAAGGCTGCGGCCAAAAAAGTATATATATGCAACGTCATGACACAGCCCGGAGAGACGCTGCAATACAGTGCGGCCGACCATGTCAAGGCGCTGAACGATCATATGGAGCAGCCGTTTATCGACACGATCTTAATCAACAATGAGGAGATCCCTGACGAAATCAAAAGCAAATATGCGAAAGAGCTGGCCCGGCCCGTCGACTTCAATGTTGAAAAGCTGAAATCCATGGGGCTTGAGGTCATCAGGGATCAGATTATCACGTATAAAAATGGCGTAATCCGTCACGATACACATAAAGTGGCTTCTCTTCTTGTCGATTTATTAAGGGACTAGAGGCCTTTTGAAATGAGGTGGCTAATATGTCATTTGCATCGGAAACAAAAAAAGAACTGACGAATCTGGAAGTGAAGGACTGCTGCGCCAAGGCGGAGCTGTCCGCGCTGATTCGGATGAACGGTTCACTGTCATTTTCAAACCGCCATCTCGTGCTTGACGTTCAAACCGAAAATGCGGCGATTGCCCGCCGTATTTATACATTGCTGAAGAAACAATATGATGTATCGGTCGAACTGTTAGTCAGAAAAAAAATGCGGCTGAAAAAAAACAATGTTTATATTGTGCGCTTTTCTGAAAATGCAAAGCTGATTTTAGAGGAATTGAAAATCCTCGGAGAGAACTTTGTATTTGAACGGAATATTTCTGAGGAACTGGTGGCGAAACGCTGCTGCAAACGTTCTTATATGAGAGGGGCGTTTTTGGCGGGGGGATCTGTGAATAATCCAGAAACATCGTCGTACCACTTGGAAATCTTCTCGCTTTATAAGGAACATAACGATTCATTATGCGCGCTGCTGAATGAATTTCATCTGAACAGCAAAACGCTTGAACGGAAAAAAGGCTATATTACGTATTTAAAAGAGGCGGAAAAAATCACTGAATTTCTGAATGTCATCGGCGCTCACAATTCACTGCTGCGTTTTGAAGATGTGCGGATTGTCAGAGACATGAGAAACTCAGTGAACCGCCTCGTCAATTGTGAAACAGCAAACTTAAACAAAACCATCGGTGCTTCTCTCAGACAGGTGGAAAATATTAAATACATTGATGAACGGATCGGTCTTGAAGCGCTGCCG
Source organism: Bacillus sp. FSL R5-0443 (assembly GCF_038608285.1). NCBI lineage: Bacteria > Bacillati > Bacillota > Bacilli > Caryophanales > Bacillaceae > Bacillus > Bacillus sp. FSL R5-0443. The sequence goes on along the minus strand of NZ_CP152013.1, from coordinate 3,597,117 downwards.
GAAAAGCTTCGCGAAATTGCGCAGCTGCGGATTGATTATCAGGAGGTCACGCTGAAAGAACTGGGGGAAATGGTTGCAAGCGGGAAAATCAGCAAATCCGGCATCAATCACAGGCTGAGAAAGCTCGATGAAATCGCAGAACAGCTGCGTACAGGACAAAGCATCACTTTGAAATAACCGTACAGAAAAGGGGAGATCTTATGGTTCAGGGGAAAGTGGAAGTGCGTTTAAAGACGGGATTGCAGGCGCGTCCCGCTGCATTGTTTGTACAGGAGGCAAATCGTTTTGCATCAGATGTGTTTCTTGAGAAAAACGGCAAGAAAGTGAATGCCAAAAGCATTATGGGATTAATGAGTCTGGCGGTCAGCACGGGGACGGAAGTCACTCTGATCGCTGAAGGCGACGATGAAAAGGAAGCGCTGGAAAAGTTGTCCGCTTATGTGCAGGAAGAAGTGTAAACACTTTGTAAGGGGGACGGAACGATGAATGAGTTTCTGAAAGATTGTTATCAAACGATAGGCTGGGAAAAGGATTCCCTCGATTTCAGCAACCTGCCGGAGTTTTTAAAGGCGCTCGCATATCGGTTTCCGTTTGAAAATCGCGCGGTTTTGTCCAAAAAAGAATATGACGTCACGAAAGAAGGACTGTGGCGGCACATGGTGAAGGAACCTCATGGCGGCCTTTGTTATGACTTGAACGGACTGCTTTATTTCATCCTGAAAGATGCCGGATTTGATGTCAAATTGATCCGCGGAACGGTCTGGAAAAACGGCTGGGCGCTGCCCGGCACACATGCGGCCGTACTTCTTTCCGCCGGGGGGAATGAGTACATCGCTGATGCAGGCTTCGGCCTCAATCTCGCCATGCAGCCTGTGCCGATGTCGGGAGACGAGACGGTATCAGCGGCCGGAGCGTTCCGCGTGAGGATAGAAGAGACGGAATTCGGGACATACCTGCTTGAAATGAACAAAGGGGACGGCTGGCAGACAGGTTACGCATTTTCGCTTGAAGAAATCGATGAAAAGGACCTCAAGTCTATGAAACAAACAATCTTTGAACATGAACGCTCTCCTTTCAACAAACGCCTGCTTGCTTCTAAGCGGACACCGGAAGGGCACATGGTTCTGTCTGAACGCAATATAACAATAAAAAAACACGATGGCACGGCGGAGAACAGCAGAATAGACCGATCAGAGTTTGAAGAAAAATTTACTGCTCATTTTATATGAAGCTCGCAGGTTCTCTGCAAAAAAAACGGCCTCCGCAGGGAAGCCGTTTTTTGTATGTGTTTATCTCATTTTTGTAAAGGTTTTATAATGATCTGTCGTCTTATAAATCAGCCAGTCGCTTGAGTAAAGAATCCGGTCTGAATTTCTGAAGCCTGATGTATAGTTAATATCCGCTTCACGCCACGTCCGTCCGCTTTTGGCAGGGAGTTTGCCTTCCCTGTTTGAGAAGATGTCTCCGCCGATGCTTTTCCCCGGAGCGACGTCTGCAAGATTCCCCTTTGATGCAACCCAGCCGAGGGCCTGCGCTTCTGACTTTGTAATGTAATTATCAGGAAGCTTATGATAGGTCTGAAGATAATCCGCAACCCCGTCAAACGTGTTGATAACCTGTGCTTCAGTGTGCGCCTTGTGAGAAGATGTATCCGTCTTGGCAGCCGTGGAAAACAGCATCCCCGCCGCGGAGAACAGCACCAGCAAACAAACGGAAATCCACGATAATCGTTTTTTCAAAGCAATACCTCCCATTTTTATCATGTGAAGCTGATCCCTTTTCATTGTATCAGCATCGAGAGAAAGGAATAGAAAGAATTTAAAAAAAGTTCTTTTGATCTAGCAAAAAATAAACCCCGGCTGAAACGGCCGGGATTTTTCATCTCATTGAAATTCCTTCGTGAGGTTTTTCGGCGTTTTTCCGTATACGGCGTCAATCATGTTTTGTGCGGCTTGCTTGAACATATTCAAACGGATTTTTGCCGTTGCTGACCCGATATGCGGAAGCAATGTGACGTTTTCCAGCTGCAGGAGCGGATTGTCTTCGGCGATCGGCTCTTTTTCAAACACATCTAAACCGGCGCCTTTTATCCAGCCCTCCTGCAATGCGCGGATGAGCGCTTTCTCATCAACCGTCTTTCCCCGGGAAATATTGACGAAACATGCCGTATCTTTCATCAATTTAAATTCCCGCTCTCCCATCATATGATACGTTTCGTCAGTAAGCGGCGTAATTAACAGCACAAAGTCTGATGTTTTCAGCAGTGTATCTAAGTCGGCATATGTAACCCCGAGTTCCTTTTCAGCATCCGGTTTTCTGCTGCGATTATAATACAGCACGTCCATATCGAAGCCGAATTTTGCCCGTTTGGCAGCTTGTTCACCGATTCTGCCCATGCCGATAATTCCTAATGTCTGATGGTGGACATCCATACCGAAAAGAGATTCTTCCTCAACGGTTCCCCATTTGCCGGCGCGGACGAATCGATCCAATTCGGCAACCCGTCTGGCGGAAGACAGGATTAATGAAAAAGCCAGATCAGCGACAGTGTCATCTAAGGTGTACGGCGTATGCGTGCCGACAACCCCGCGTCTTTTCATTTCTTCAATATTAAAATTATCATAGCCGACAGAATTATTGCTGACGACCTTCAGCTTCGGCGCGTGATCCAGTAAATCACTGTCAATCGCCGTTCCGGATGTCAGCAGCCCTTCAGCATCTTTCATTTTTTCGTACAGTTCTTCTTTTGGAATGGTATCTTCTTTCCAGATGTCATAGCGGCAATGCTCGCCTATCATTTGCTCGACTTCCGGCGGTATCGATTTCGCGATGAATACATAGGGTTTCAACGGGCTTCTCCTCCTTTGTCTTTCTTCTCTATTTTATTATATAAGAGAAGCGGTAACGTGAGAAATATTCAAACGCATCACGATAAATTTCTGGTTCTTTTGAACTTAAAATGAAAGAAAAAGAAATGTACATGCTTGATTTCTCCAAACAATAACAGAATCCGCCTATATTTCTGAAGGCAAAATGAGCGGAACCGCTGTTTTCAAAAGCTTTATAGGTTGGTGTAAAGATAAATTTTATTATTTTTGAAAGATATAAATGAACATAATCTGAATTTACAGTCAAATTATCGTGTCTTTTTTTGAAAGCGCTTTTGAGGCCTTTTTCTGTGCTATAATTCCTTACTGTAAGCTGGGTAAGAAGGCTTGCAATACAATCGGATGGGAGATGAATAGAAAAATGGTTTCTTTATCAAGCATTTTGGAGCACAACCAGCAGTTTGTCCAAGAAAGGAAATATGAACCTTACCAAACGACAAAATTCCCGAAAAAAAAGCTTGTCATCGTATCCTGTATGGATACAAGGCTGACGGAGCTTCTGCCGCAGGCGATGGGACTCAGAAACGGCGATGCCAAAATCATAAAAAACGCGGGAGCCATTGTTTCTCACCCATTTGGAAGTGTCATGCGGAGCATTTTGGTTGCCGTTTATGAACTGCAGGCAGAGGAAGTCTGCATCATAGGTCACCGCGAGTGCGGAATGTCGGGATTAAATGCGGCTTCCATATTAAATAAAGCAAAAGAGCGCGGCGTCGAGGACAAATGTCTCAGCCTTCTGCAGCATGCGGGAGTCGATTTGGAAACATGGCTGACCGGTTTTCACAGCGTCGAAGAAAGCGTGGCCCACAGCGTGAATATGGTCAGGCATCATCCGCTCTTGCCTGAAGAGGTGCCGGTGCACGGGCTGGTGATTGATCCGGGGACGGGGACGCTGGATGTTGTCGTTGACGGTTATGAAACAGTCAAAGGAGGATGCAGCTGACGATGCAATTTACCGGCAGATATCAGGGATACAATTTGCAGAAATTTCAGAAAGACCTAGTCGCGGGAATTGTGGTCGGAATTGTAGCGATTCCACTGGGAATGGCCTTTGCCATCGCCTCGGGGGTCGGTCCGGAATACGGGCTTTACACCGTTATTGTGGCCGGAATTCTGATTTCGCTGTTGGGCGGCTCTAAATATCAGATCGGCGGGCCTACGGGGGCGTTTGTTCCCATTTTGTTTGCCATTGTGATGCAGTATGGTTTTGAGAATTTACTCGTAGCCGGTTTTATGGCAGGCGTCATGCTCGTCCTGTTTGGCGTATTTAAGCTCGGAAAGATTATGAAATTCGTGCCGAAGCCGGTGATCGTCGGATTTACGGCCGGAATCGCGGTGCTGATTTTCTCGGAGCAGATTGCCCATTTTCTCGGTCTGCGCGATATCCAAAAGCATGAAAGCTTTATCCTCAACATTGCGGAAATAGGCAAGAAGATCGGAACCCTTAATTTATACAGCATCCTCATCGCGGGAATTGCTTTGGCCATTTTGCTGTTATCAGCCAGGCTGATGCCGAAGATTCCGGGCGCGCTTGTGGCGCTGCTTGTCTCTACAGCCGCGGCGGTCGTGTTTTTTCCTGACAAAATGGCGACAATCGGTTCTGCTTACGGGGAAATTCCGCGGCAGCTTCCGGCTTTCCAGCTTCCTGATTTCTCAATCGATAACATGATCATGATGTTTCCGTCGGCTCTGATCATTGCGCTTCTCGGCGGACTTGAGTCCATATTATCGGCGATGGTCGCGGACAATATGAAAGGATCACGGCATGACAGCAATAGGGAGCTTGTCGGGCAGGGCATCGCCAATATGGCAGCGCCGCTTTTCGGCGGTATACCGGCAACGGGAGCGATTGCGCGGACCGCAACAAATATTAAAAACGGCGCAGTTTCTCCGATTTCCGGTGTTGTCCACGGAGTCACCGTCCTCCTCGTCCTGCTCGTCTTCGCCCCGCTTGCCGTTCACGTACCGCTGGCAAGCATGGCGCCGGTATTGATGGTTGTGGCTTGGAACATGAGTGAGCGGAGGGAAGTCGCCAATATGATGCGGCTGAAAAACACTGATTCATTCGTACTGGCGGCAACCTTTTTGCTGACGGTTCTGTTTGATTTAATCATCGGCGTTTCTGCCGGTCTCGTGCTCGCTTTTGTTTTCTTTATCAGAAAAATGAGCGAATCAACACGTATCAAAACACCGCATGCCGCTGTCAAATCGGTTAAAAATGATTCGTCCGTCAGCACATATTCCATTGAAGGGCCGCTGTTTTTCGGTTCAATTGATTCACTGGAAACATCGCTGCTGGAGAGGCTTCAGGAAAAGCCGAAGACGCTTATTCTGCTGATGAATAATGTACATTACATGGATACCTCCGCAGAAGCGGTGCTGGGGAATGTGATGAACCGGATCAAACGGCATAACGGGAGATTGATGATCGTCGGATTGCAATCACAGCCGAGAGAGCTGATCCGGAAGACGGGGCTGTTTCATAAAATCGGGAAACAGCATTTCTTTGAGCATCAGGACGAGATAACGGGATAAATTCAGATACGGCCTGTCCATGAAAAAGCGGACAGGCCGTGTTTTTATTCGGTTTCAAAGCGCTTGATCAGTTTTTCCTGATGGGCTTTCATCGCATCTTCTAACGTGATTCCGTACTTATCAGCAAGGATGGCCAGATTTCCGAGGACGTCACCCATTTCTTCAATCAGCTCCTGCCTGCGTTCAGCCTGGGTCGCGTCTTTTTCATCCGGCCGGTCTCTGCCGATTTCATATGCTCTTACCGCCCGGGCGAGCTCACCCGCCTCTTCCATTAAAAAACCGATTCTGATAAATGGCCCGTACGCCGTCCATCCTCGTTTTTCATAAAAATCTTTCGTCCATTGTTCTGCTTCAGCCATCTGCATGTGAAACACTCCTTATGTCCTGTATGATTCTTATTGATATTATCATATAGAGATGGGACAATATATAGTGTATTTTGATTTATTGATGTACATATATAGATATGGAGATGAAAAAATGAAAACCATTTGTGTATTTGCGGGGTCAAACCCGGGGGTAAATGAAGAGTACAAACGCAAAGCGGCCGAACTGGGTGAATATATGGCGGAGCAGGGAATCGGCCTTGTTTACGGCGGTTCACGGGTCGGTCTGATGGGAACCGTCGCCGACGCGTTAATGGCAGGCGGCGGAAAAGCTGTCGGCGTCATGCCGAGCGGACTGTTCAGCGGAGAGGTTGTTCATCAGAATCTGACGGAGCTGATTGAAGTCAGCGGCATGCATGAGCGGAAAGCGAAAATGAGTGAACTTGCCGATGGGTACATTGCCATGCCCGGCGGCTTCGGAACATATGAAGAGTTATTTGAAGTGCTATGCTGGGCGCAAATCGGCATTCATCAAAAACCGATCGGACTGTACAATGTGAACGGGTATTTTGAGCCGATGATGAAAATGGTCAAGTACAGCATTCAGGAAGGATTTTCGAATGAGTCTCATTTGAAGCTGATACACAGTTCCTCCCGGGCGGATGAGCTGATTGAGCAGATGAATCGGTATACATACCCGATTTTAGATAAGAAATGGCGGGAATTGTAAGGAAGAGGTCTGAAATATGTTTCGGCGGTTGCATCTAACCATTCTGATGGAAAATTCTCCGCCTATAGAATACCTTTTCTTTCTGGAAATCGTTTTCTCTTTCTCATGCGTATCACACCTTTCTTTATGATAAGACATATGTATGAGAATAAGATGAGAAAGAGAATGCTGTTGGGGTTGAAAGAAGAACATCCATTTCCTCAGAGGAGATGGATGTTTTGCGGTTTGCAGACTGTATGCGTTTACAACTTTTGTTGCACGAATGTTTCCTCCGATATGAAATCATCCTGCTGCATCTTTTGTTTTTTTGAACTGATTCCAAATATACCGACTGTCAGTGCACAAAGAAACCAGCAGCCTGTAAAAAACAAGAAAACACTTAAAAATCCGTAGCCTGAATACAGGAAACTGACGACAAAGGGACCGGCTACATTCGCAAGACGTCCTACGCCGTAAGTGAGGCCATTTCCAGATGCCCTGGCTTCAACCGGATATAATTCCGGCGTATAGGCATATGCGATCGAACTGAAAGTACGCTCAAACATATGCATGAGAAATCCGCATATGACAATGACCATCGGCAAAGGATTGATGCCGTAAAAGAATCCAAGCGCCATAATAATTAACGATAAAACAGAAATGGCCCACTTTCGATCCACACGGTCAGAGATTTGCGACGCAATGAGAGCGCCCAGCGGGGCACCGATCGTTCCCAGAGTGACGTATACGATAGACTCATCCATTGATACGCCTTCTTTTACCAAAAGGGTGGGAACCCACGTGCCAAAGCCTTGAATTGCAATCGTGGAAGCAGCCCACATCGTCATTAAAACAAAAGTTCTTCCTGCCAAAGGCTTTTGAAATAACGTCCGATATGGAACGGATTTTACAGCGGTTTGTCTGCTTCGCAGAGCCGGAGCTGGTTCAGGCAGTTCACCCTTTTCTTTTTCTGCTTTTGCCTCCAGTTCAAGCAGAATGCGGTGTGCTTGTTCGCTTTTTCCTTTCGTGTCCAGCCATTTCGGTGATTCTTCCAGTTTTCTGGCGATCAGCGGAAAAAAAATACCGACCGCGCCGAATAGAAAGATAAACCGCCAGCCGTAAGAGGCGGACGGCACGACCAATTTAGCCACCCAGCCGGCTGCAGGAATTCCGCATATGCCGATTGTAATACAGATTGCCTGGTATTTACCCTTAGTTGCGGATGGGAAAAATTCGCTGATATACGTACTTGCCACAATCGTTGTGGCGCCGATACCTAAACTCGTAAGAAATCTAAAAACACCGAGTATTTCTGGGCTCCAAGCCAGAGAAGAGAGGAGGGAGAAGAAAGAGAAAAAGGTGACAACCAGAATTAAACCTTTTTTCCTTCCGAAACGGTCTGAAAACCATCCTCCGGCAGAGGCGCCGATAAACATTCCGAAATAGGAGACAGACGTAATAAAAGCGATGGTATGAGTAGAAATGTTCCATTCCTTTAAAAGTGAAGGCGCCGCATATGAAAACGTATTTAAATCGATAAAATCAAAAAAGTAAGCGAATGAAAGGATAACGAGCACTGCTTGATGGGCCCTTGAAAAAGGCAGTCTGTTTAATCGATTAGACGCATTTACATTGATCATCTCGTATTCCTCCGTTTATCTTTGACTTGTCTGAAGACTGGTATTAACCAATGTGATTCAGCGTATTCAGGTTGTAACTTTGCTTTGTAAACACATAGCCTTCAGAGATTTTTCTTGCTGTGCGTACTACTTTAATCGTTGTTCCATCCGGATCAGCATCTGCCTCGGTTTCTAAAATGCCGCTTGGATGTCCCAATCGAATCGTTCTGCCATAGAATGAAAATTCAGATAATATTGTATCCTGCAATAGCATGCCGGCAGTCGTACAAACCGCCCCTGTAATGGCTAAAGCTTGATGCGGTTTTTGCATGGACATCATACGAATGACAAGATCCATCTCTTCTGCGTGTCTCTTTATCCCTTTTGTATCGATATAATCCGCTGGAGATGAGATTAATGTTAGTTTTGGTACGGCCGGTGATTTTGCAGCAGCCTCATGTCTCGGAGCGAATCTGCATTTCTCGGCTGCAATCGATCGGATCATTTCGAGCTTTTCCAATATATCCGGAGTATATTCATCCGGAAGTTCTAAGCCGGTAAGCCCCGTGTCCTCTGCTTTTACAAAGACAAGCGGATTAGCGTAATCAATAATCGAGACCGAGATATTTCCATACGGTGTATCGAGAACATCAATAGGCTGACCAGTGGGAAACAGCTTACCGGTCACCGCTCCTTCAGCCTGGTGAAATGAAAGATAAATAGGAGAAGCTGTACCTGGAACCCCGGGGATAGAGCAGTCCCCCTGGTAATGAAATGTTCCATTTCTGACTTCAACTTCTGCTACGATCACTTTTTGAGTGTTTGTATTTAACATTCTGACTTTTGTAACCGGCTCTTCAGCTTGAACGAGCCCTTTCTCAATAGCATAAGGGCCTACGGCAGAAGAGATATTTCCGCAATTGCCTTTGAAGTCGGTAAAATGGTCAGTCAAACTGACCTGAGCAAACGTATACTCAACATCTGCATCCTTTCTGGCGGATTTCTTAATAATGGCTGCCTTGCTTGTGAGAGAATGGCCGCCGCCGAGACCGTCAATTTGTCTCTCGTCAGGGCTCCCCATAATGTCTAAAAGAAAATCGCTCCATAGGTTTGTATCGTCTGGCATGTCTTTTTGATGAATAAAGACGCCTTTGCTGGTGCCGCCTCTCATGACGGTTACAGGAACTTTTTCCATGCTGTCTCATCCTTACATCATTTTGTGTGGATAAAAAGGTACCGGTCCCTTTGGAAAATATCGTATGATAAATAAGGATTATAAGTAAAACATATAATTTTTATAAAGTTGAATAAAAAACTTTTATAATAGGAGGAAATTTTATAGCAGAAAAATATTTTGGGGGATTTCATATGGATGAAAAGGATTGGATTGTGCTCATTACATTATTCGAAGAAAAAAATATGACGAAGGCGGCAGAGCGATTATATATGACACAGCCGGCGTTAAGTTATCGGCTCAAAAACCTGGAAGCACAATTCGGAGTGCGCCTTTTTTATAAAAGAAAAAAAGGGATGGAGTTCACTTCAGAAGGTGAACATCTGGTTGATTATTCGAAAGAGATGCTGCAGGAATTCAGAAGAGTGAAGGATGATATGCTCAATATGAGCCATGAAGTCAGCGGGGTTCTCAGATTAGGAGTCTCAAGCAATTTTGCTCAGTATAAGCTCCCGGCGATTCTAAAACGGTTTTCTGATCAGTATCCGTCTGTTCAATTCCACGTCAATACGGGATGGAGTGCGAAGGTGATGGATCTGCTTCATCATTCGGGGGTACACCTTGGGATTATGAGGGGAAATTATGATTGGCAAGGGGAAAAACAACTGCTAAATGAAGAGCGGCTGTACCTTATTTCAAAAACTGAAATCAACAGTGAGGACCTTCCCAAATTGCCGATGATTTATTATCAAACTGATGCTTCTTTGAAAAGTTTGATTCAAAAATGGTGGAATAACCAATTTACTGAACCGCCTTTCATTGCGATGGAGGTAGACAGGCAGGAAACCTGTAAAGAGATGGTGAAAAACGGTCTCGGTTATTCTGTTGTGCCGGAAATCTGTCTTCAGCCTTCTGATGAATTATACACATTGGCGCTATCCTATAAAAATAACGAGCCTGTGATACGCGATACTTGGCTTATGTATGATTCTTCAGCGTTAGAATTATCTGTCGTCAAAGCATTCATTACTTTTTTGAATGGGAATAAAGCATAAAAAAACCTGCAAGAGACATCAGCTCTTGCAAGTTTTTTTGGCATTACTTCTGGTCTTCTGTATTGCGTGTCAGCACTTTATCGATTAAGCCGTATTCTAAGGCTTCATCAGCTGATTTGAAGTTGTCGCGGTCTGTATCGCGCTCAATGACTTCAAGCGGCTGGCCGGTACGTTCAGCAAGCACTTTGTTTAATTTGTCGCGAAGCAAGAGAATGCGTTTTGCCGCGATTTCAATTTCTGTCGCCTGTCCTTGCGCTCCGCCAAGCGGCTGGTGAATCATAACTTCACTGTTAGGAAGCGCGTAACGTTTGCCTTTTTCTCCGGCTGCAAGTAAAAATGCTCCCATAGAAGCGGCCATACCGATGCAGATCGTGGATACTTTCGGTTTAATGAACTGCATTGTATCATAGATTGCCATACCGGCAGTGATTGATCCGCCAGGGCTGTTAATGTAAATGGAAATATCTTTTTCAGGGTCTTCCGCTTCAAGGAATAAAAGCTGTGACACGATGGAGTTCGCAACGTTGTCATCAATCGCAGATCCAAGCATGATAATACGGTCCTTCAAAAGACGGGAGTAAATGTCATAAGCTCTTTCTCCGCGGTTCGTTTGTTCAATGACTGTAGGTATTAAATTCATAATGCTCCTCCTTCACCTTTTAGGTAAGTATGTATTTACATGATACATTTTTGGTCAATAAAGGTCAAACAAAACGCTGACCAAAATGCCAACCTTTTCTTCTAACACCATTTTTCCCATAAAACAAAAAGTTCAAACAGCAAAGTGGAAATGAGGATGATCAGCGCCGGAGCCTTGAGAAAATGATATGGCGGGAGCGCTCAAAATAGACCGCAATCGCGTCGCTACGTACGGCTTTTGGAAGGGTCTGACTACGTTGTCCGCCCTTCCAAAAGCCGTACCGGCAAATACGTTTCCAGCGGCAAATCATCAAATTCGCCTTCAATTTCTTTTGCTAAAATCTCGATGGCTGTTTTGGAAATCAATTCAATCGGCTGCTGGATGGTCGTTAAGTCCGGCAGAACCGATTGAACGGTTTCAGTGCCGTCATAACCGATCACTTTTAATTGATTCGGGATGTCTATTCCCCGTTTTTTGGCCTCGGTCATCACTGCAGCCGCCATGATATCATCGCTGGCAAAAATTCCGTCGGTGTCGGGCTGTTCATCGAATAATGTTGAAATAATGTCATGGTAATACTGATAAAAGGGTACTTCATATGTAATAGGCTTCCGTCCGTGTTCATGCATGACGTCTTCGTATGCTTTTCTTCTGAGGTTTGCCGGTGTTTCGAGTTCAATCGGGCCGTTGATATGGACGATGTGCCGGCACTCTTTTTCAATCAGCAGTTCTGCCGCCTTTTTTCCGCCGTCATAGTTGTCTGAGCCGACGACGGGAATCGTGTCCGATAAGTAATGATCAATGGCGACAATCGGCAGATTTTGCTTGTGATAATTGAGAATTCCCCGGTTGTAAGTCACGGCGATCACGCCGTCCACTTGGTTTCTTATCAGCATCTCCAAATATTTTTCTTCCTTATCCTTTCGATGTAAACTGTTGCAAAGCAGCAGTTTGTAGCCCATGGACGTACAAATGCTTTCAATATGAAAGGCGAGTTCGCCGAAAAACGGATTGCTGGAGTTTGGGATGATAAGCCCTATTAAATTGGTTCGTTTTCGGAATAAAGAGCGGGCCAGATCGTTTGGAAAGTAATTGATTTCTTCCATCGCCTTGTACACTTTTTCTTTTGTTTTTTCGCTGATATAGCCGCGGTTATTTAATACCCGCGAAACGGTTGTAGATGAAACTCCCGCTATTTTCGCAACATCATGAATGTTAGGCTTCATTCCCGTGCCCTCCTGCTTACTGAAATGGCTTACAATTTCCGTCACGCACTTATTTTAGAGAATCAGGCTGACATGTGCAAGGACATTCCGTGTTTCTGTTTTCATATAAAGAGGGTGCGTTTTGTTTGATTAAAATAATCAGAAAATTATATGTCAACCGATTGACATATGGAACCGGTTGACATACAATTCTTTTTGAAAGCGCTTTATTTAAAGGGTGAAGGGAAGTGACGGGTATGGAGAGATGGCTGGCGGCAATAAAGTGAAAGAATCGAGCAACGATAGAAAGTAAGCGCTTACTCAGGGCTCGCATGTATGTGATGAAAATGAAGAAGGAAGTATGCGGCTCTAAAACGGCTATTAAAAGGTCCTATTAAAGGAGCGGTGCAAATGAAAAGCTCAAAAAGTCTGTATTGGAAACTGAGTGCTTATTTCTTCTTTTTCTTTTTTACTTGGTCTTCCAGCTATTCTTTATTTGCGATTTGGTTAGGACAGGAAATCAATTTAAACGGATCAGCGACAGGCATTATCTTTTCTGTAAACGCCGTATTTGCTCTCTGCATGCAGCCTCTTTACGGTTTTATCTCTGACAAATTGGGGCTGAAGAAAAAGATATTGTTTATGATCAGCTGTCTTCTCATATTCACGGGTCCGTTTTATATCTTCGTCTATGGGCCGCTTTTACAATACAACGTCTTTCTTGGCGCCGTTGTCGGAGGCTTATATTTGGGAGCCGCTTTTTTGGCGGGGATAGGCGCGATTGAAACGTACATTGAAAAGGTCAGCCGTAAGTATGATTTCGAGTATGGAAAATCAAGAATGTGGGGCTCGCTGGGCTGGGCGGCGGCTGCATTTTTTGCAGGGCAGCTTTTCAATATCAATCCCAATATCAACTTCTGGATCGCGTCTGTTTCAGCCGTCATATTAACGGCCATTATCATGTCTGTGAAAATAGAAATGACCGATCATGAGAAAAACAGAGCGGATTCGGTCCGGTTAAAAGATGTGGGGCGGCTCTTTTTACTAAGAGATTTCTGGTTTTTTATGCTGTACATTATCGGGGTGACTTGCATTTACGGCGTATATGATCAGCAGTTCCCGATCTACTATGCGTCTTTGTTTCCTTCAGTGTCGATGGGTAACCAAGTATTCGGCTATCTTAATTCATTCCAGGTGTTTTTGGAGGCTGGCATGATGTTTCTTGCGCCTTTTATCGTCAATAAGTTCGGGGCGAAAAACAGTTTGATTTTAGCGGGGTTTTTAATGGCTTTCCGCATCGTCGGGTCCGGAATTGCAGTTGGGCCTGTAGGCATTTCATCAATGAAACTCATCCACGCACTGGAATTGCCGATTATGCTGATCGCCGTTTTTAAATATTTGGCTGCCAATTTTGATACGCGTCTGTCGTCCGTCCTTTATCTCGTCGGTTTTCAATTCGCATCTCAGGCAGGCGCGTCGATTCTGTCGCCGCTTGCGGGAGGATTATATGACAGTGCGGGGTTCCGTCAAACCTATCTCATCATGGGAATCGTCGTCTTTGGTTTTACCGTCATCTCCATATTTACTTTATTGGGCCCGAAACAAAACAGCAGGCGTGTCCAGCGTCTGCAAAAAATCGGATAGAGAGGATGTTACAAATGGATAGAATTCAGCAGGCGGAAGAAGCTTTGAAGGAAGCCGAGGGTAAAGTGAAACAAAGATATCGATTGGGGTACCATATTATGCCCCGGGCGAATTGGATCAATGATCCGAACGGTCTTATTCAGTTTAAAGGAGAATACCACGTCTTTTTTCAGCATCATCCGTATGATGAGCATTGGGGGCCGATGCATTGGGGACATGTAAAAAGTAAAGATCTCATTCATTGGGAGCACCTGCCGGTTGCCTTAGCTCCGGGCGATGCATTCGACCAAAGCGGCTGTTTTTCGGGAAGCGCGGTCGATGATCATGGAAGATTAGCCCTCATCTATACAGGACATAATATAATTGATCAAGAGAAAGACCTATTCTATCAAACTCAAAATATCGCTGTCAGCCAAGATGGAACCGTGTTTGAAAAGCTTCAGGAAAACCCTGTTATTGCGGAACCGCCGGAAGACAGCGCCCGTCATTTCCGCGATCCGAAAGTATGGAAGCATCGCGATGTTTGGTATATGGTCATCGGCAACTCTTCAAAAGAAAACGTCGGACGGGTCGTTTTATACCGTTCACCTGATTTGCGTGATTGGGAATACGCGGGGGTTCTCGCCCAAAGTGACGGTAATCTCGGCTATATGTGGGAATGTCCTGATTTCTTTGAATTAGGCGGCAAGCATGTCCTGCTGATTTCGCCCCAGGGGATCGAGGCGGACGGTGATTCATATCAAAATTTACATCAAACCGGTTATTTAATCGGTGACTATCATGATGAAACAAACAAATTTACACACGGTGCTTTTAAAGAACTGGATCACGGCCATGACTTTTACGCCGTGCAAACATTATTAGATGATAAAGGACGCAGAATTGCCATCGGCTGGATGGATATGTGGGAATCTGAGATGCCGACAAAAGCGGACGGATGGTGCGGTGCATTGACTTTGCCGCGAGAACTGACTTTGCGTGATGATCATAAACTTTTGATGAATCCCGTGGAAGAAACCAAGCAGCTGCGGAAAATGGAATACCGGGAATGTGCCGGACGATCGCTTTCAGGGAGTTACTTGGCAAAGACGTCCGAAGACCTGCTTGAAGTCCGGGCCGTGTTTGATGTGAACGATTCTGATGCCGAAACGGCAGGTTTTAAGATTCGCGGCCTTGATGAAGAAGAACTGGTGCTGACATACAATCTAACGGATAAAAAGCTGACGCTTGATTGCACCAAGATGGGGAAAGCGAAAGACGGTGTAAGAAGGGTGCAGACGGAAGCAAACGGCAAGCTGGCGCTGCGTATCTTTATTGACAGATCCTCGATTGAAGTATTCGCCAATCATGGAGAAACAACGATGACAAGCCGTATCTATCCGAATGAAGGCAGATTGGGGATTGAGCTGTTTTCTGAGAAGGGCGCCGTAAATGTTGAGGAATTCACCTATTGGACGTTAAAGGACATTTGGAAAAGAAGCTGAAACGGGTGATTACCGCTTTTTCTGCAGGGTTGAAAATGTACTGAGCTGGGGGCAGTCCGCCTGAAATGAGTTTTTTGTGAAAATCAATGCCGGTAAACGATGCAGGATTATGCTGCATGAGGACGCTGCATAATCCTGTTATGCATTATCAAAAAAGAGTTGCTTTCTGCGCGTTTCTTTATTATAATATAAAGGTATCTGATTGAAAAAACGTGCGCTCGTAGCTCAGTTGGATAGAGCGGTGGTTTCCGGTACCACGTCTGTCGGGGGTTCGAATCCCTCCGAGCGCGTCTCAGTTAAAGACGATAGGAAAAACCTCGCAGATGATAAATCTGCGAGGTTTTTTTATTTTATCTTGTTTTGAAACTGTTAACGAATGTGTCTCTGTTATGTTCGGTTCCGGCAATCAGCCGCGCACTTTCACTGATCCGCTGCGCGAGAGCTTTTTGCGCCTTGCCTTCAAAGCTGTTCAATAGTGCTGAATACACTTCATATAATTCATCTTTCAACGTATCCATTTCGAATGTCGGTTTCAGCGTTCGGCGCACTGTCTCCAGTTTTGTCCCCGCTGCCTGCGTCATCCCTGTTTTCAGCATCTGCCGCTGCAGCCTTTTCTTCATCGGGTCGTCCTTGTGTTCTAAAAGTTCGTCTAATGTCGGCATTATGTATCCACCTCTATCATCTTAACCAGTTTGCGAGCATCTGGTCTTTTTTCTGAAATTCGTCTGCTATTTTATGTAAGAATCCGCCGATCTCTTCTAGGTCCGTGATCGCCGCCTGCAAAGAATCAATAAACGCCTGCTCAGCCTGAGTGTCGTAAAAAATCGGGCCTTTCTCGTAAGATAGCGCAATATCTTCAATGGTATTGGTCACGTCCTGTGCTTGAAGCTGGTCAAACAAGCCGTGTCCGACTTGACCGTAGAATTCTGTTTTCAGCTCGGCGATTTTTTCATCGTGCTCCTGATAGGCGTTCTGCGCTTCTTTTTTCATCGTCCGCAAATCCTCAGTCATAGCCTGCACCTTTTCAGCCAGCTTCTTTGCGTTTGTCGGCGTTACTTTTATCGCGTCTCCGCTTCCGATCGCACCGGCCGGCAGAAGAGCGCCGAGGTTTTTGTCAAAGACTAATTCATCTCCGTTCGGATTTGCGATAGTTCCGTTTCTGTCAAATATGAAATTCGCTTCGTTTAAGCCGTGTGTATCCGGATTTCTCAGAATGACAGTAGTGAAGAAATAAGCGAGATTTTTTCCGATCTGCTCGCTCAATTTCCCATCAAGCCGCTGCTTTCGGCTGAACTGTGAGAGCGAGGGGTTTTTCGTATAAATTGTTGTCCCGTTGTGGCGGTCATATTCGTTCCAATAACCTGCCCCGACCATGTCGTCCGGATTGATAATTGACCGGATGTAAGGATCGTAAATGCCGCTGTTGATGTCTTTCTGTGTTTCCTCATCGTGCAGTTTCACGACGGAAGGACTGTTAAACGCGACGGCATACACATCATTATTCACCGCGCTGTATTCGGCCTCAGCGCCGCCGAGTGAATGGCCGGTTGTTGAAATAATCGTTGACGTTCCGGCATACTTTTTCTTTACGCTGCGTACCAGCTGATCGGCTTGATCGATTTGCGATGTTTTCGTTATCAGCTTATACTTTCCGGTTGTGAGCATGGCGTCTTGAGAGGGCGTTCCATTGTATTTTCCGAGTGTTTTCGAGGTATCCTCCGCTTCTTTTTTTACAATATAATACACTTCTTTTTTCGGGTTATTTCCGAAAACAATATTGCCGCCGTCCGCTTTTACGCCGTCATTGATCGGGTCTTTT
Source organism: Bacillus sp. FSL R5-0443 (assembly GCF_038608285.1). Lineage (NCBI taxonomy): Bacteria > Bacillati > Bacillota > Bacilli > Caryophanales > Bacillaceae > Bacillus > Bacillus sp. FSL R5-0443. The sequence goes on along the minus strand of NZ_CP152013.1, from coordinate 3,580,019 downwards.
CCGATATCGGTTCCCGCAAAGGCGACGACCACGTTTTCGGGGTTTTTTGATTTTGTCCATTTTCCGTTTTTGGACTTGATGCCTTTTGAGAATACAAAGGCATCAAGACCCGTATCAGAATCCTGCTTCACTTTCTCAACGTACCAATATGACGTCTTACTTATTTTATAAGGAGTTTTATATTTCATATGCAGGGCTAACATTTTATAATTGTAAGCTGCTTGACTCAAACGGTAATATTCTTTATCTGTGACATTAGAGACGGTTATTTCTTTTCCTTTTGGCATATATACATCACCTTTCTTATATTGTAAAATAGTTCCGAAAGGATGATACGCATGAGAAAATACATTATTATCCTAATTGTTATAATTATAGCAGTGGGAGGTTTTTTCGTGAAGCGTCAATATGATAAACATAAAAACGAAGAAAAACTTGTGATTGAGGCGCAAGAGCACATGAAGAATTACTTAAAAAAAGACTATAAAAATGTACAGGAAGTTCATTTTTCAAAAGACTACAATATCGATCCGACAGGCGGAGTTGAAGTTTCAGGCTACATAAATAATAATAAAGAAAAAGAATTTTCCGGTATATATGATCCGACGAACAAGGAGATAGGTATTTCAGTGGTCAATGCCGAAGAAAGGTAAAATACCCACCTCAGGGATGAGTGGGTATTTATTTTGTTTAATTATCTTACAAAATTCGTGATATGTTTCTCATACAGTTCAAACCTATTCCTGAGACCAATCGCCTCTACCGTCTCATTTGTCGAGGTATCCCCGATATTAACGGTACAAATATCATGACAACTCAACGATAGGAAAAACGTCAGATCAGCATTTCACTCGCTTTAAGTTCCAATCTTAACTTGTCAGCAACAATCGCGATGAATTCTGAATTGGTTAGCTTTGCTTTTGACATGCTGAAAGTATATTCATATCAAGTTTTCAGTAGTTGTGTTCACTTAATCCATGAGGGGAAGTCAAAGAAGCACTGCAATATTAAGCTATCAAACATTTATGATGAACCAAATCCTATTGTAGGTTCCGACCGTTCGATGTATCCTCCGCATCTTCTTTTACAAAATAATATACTTCTTTTCTCGGATCATTTCCGAAAACAATATTCTCGCCGTCATTGATCGGGTCTTTTCCGATATCGGTTCCCGCAAAGGCGACGACCACGTTTTCGGGGTTTTTGATTTTATCCAGTTACCGTTACTCTTCACTGCTTGTACTAATACAACCGCATCAAGTCCGGTATCGTTGTCCGATTTTATTTGATCGACGTACCAGTAAGTAGGTTTTGAAATGGAAGAATTAATGCGTAAATAATCGTTCTTCTCTAATTTCCTTTTAAGATAGTCATAGTTATAAGAACGTTGACTCATCCTGTAATATGTTTCATCTGTCAGGTTTGAAGTCCTGATTTTCTTGCTCAAGATATAGCACCTTTCTTGTCATGTAAAATAAGGTAAGGAAAGGATGATTTTTTTTTTGAAAAAATACCTTATTATTGTACTAGTGTTAATTATAACTGTTGGAGGGCTGATTATGAAGCATCAATATGATGTCAAAAAGGAAGAAAATGCTCTTTTCGAAAAAGCCAAAAGTAAAATGACCGAATACTTGCGTAGCGAGTACAAGGGTATAGATAAAATTTCTTATGATGATTATTTTATTGATCCAACCGGCGGAATTACAGTTGAGGGGTATCTAAACGGCGATAAAACTAAGGAATTTGACGGTTTATATGATCCTGCAGGAGACAAAATAAGGAGCTCCTCTGTGGATGCGGAAGAAAAATCTTAAGACGCCTAAATGCACTGGATGTCACTGACCATTTTTTCCAGTCCGCGAGCTTCATCATAACTCATGGAACGGATGATTCTGTGAAAAAATACATTATTATCTTCATGGTTATCTTGATAGCAGCCGGAGGTTTTATAATGAAGAATAGTAATGATAAAAATGTTCAGGCTGAAGAGATAAAGATTGCTCAAGAACGAATGGAGAAATTTATCAAAGCGAACTACGACGGAATACATAACGTTACATTTAAAGATAAATACGAAACAGATCCAATTGGCGGGATAGAGGTATTTGGCTATTACAACGATGATACATCGAATAAATTCGATGGTATTTATGATAAGGCCAATGACAAGATCATGGGGCACTCAATAGACGCTGTAAGTAAGAAAGAATGCAGAGATAAAGATTGTGATTATTAATAAAGACGCTCGTCTGGTATGAGTATACACTAAACGAAAAAGACAAGGGGTCGGCATTTGCCGCCCTTGTCTTTTTTCATTGAACATTGGAAAACATAATCAGAAACAGCTCATTATTTGACAGTCCATTTTAACAGCGTTACAATTAAACGTGTAAATAGTTACATGTTTAAATAAACATAATATCTCGGGAGGTGATACGTCCTTGAATGAACCTTCTTTAAAAAAGTCATTTATGAGTCAGTGAACCGCATCATTGATCCCGAGCACGTGTATTTCCGTACTGTGCCTGTGTTTGAAACAAGCAGCGAGGCATATCAGCATCTGCAGGACCGGCTGTTTATCGGGGCTGCGGTCCGATTGCCGGATGACATTCGGTTAGATATTTATGAAGTTCAATAATAATATGGAGAGTGAGTCAACATGGAAAACTTTATCGGAAGCCATATGATTTACACGTATGAAAACGGCTGGGAGTATGAAATCTATATTAAAAATGATCATACGATCGACTATCGGATTCATAGCGGAATGGTAGGCGGCCGCTGGGTGCGCGACCAGGAAGTGAATATCGTCAAGCTGACAGAAGGCGTATACAAAGTGTCATGGACTGAACCGACAGGCACAGATGTTTCCTTAAACTTTATGCCGAATGAAAAACGGATGCACGGAATTATTTTCTTCCCGAAATGGGTGCATGAGCATCCGGAAATCACGGTGTGCTACCAAAATGATTACATTGACGTGATGAAAGAGTCACGTGAGAAATATGAAACGTACCCGAAATATGTCGTTCCCGAGTTTGCGGATATTACGTATCTCAACAATGCGGGAATCAATAACGAAACATTGATTTCAGAAGCGCCGTACGAAGGAATGACCGATGATATCCGTGCGGGAAAATTAAAATAAGAGAAAAAACCCGGCAGCTTGGCCGGGTTTTTTGTATCCTTTTACGACAGGGTTTTGGTCATGATAAAGTCGACTTGTTTATCATCCCCCATATAAAAAGAGTGTTCTCCGGTTTGGACAAACCCCATTTTTTGATAAAAGGCGATTGCATTTTCGTTTTTTTCCCATACGCCCAGCCAGATTTTCCTTTTATTGTGTGCTGTTGCGATTTTCATCGCTTCATTCAGCAGATATTTGCCAAGTCCGTGTTTCTGGTGGTTTTTTCTTATATAAATTCGCTCAATCTCAAGAGAATCTTCACCCATTTTTTCTGATTGTGCTTCGTTCATGTTGACTTTTACATACCCCGCAAGGTCATCATGATAATAAACAAAATAGAATTGAGAAGACAGATTGGATAATTCCTTTTTCAGCTGTTCAGAGCGGAATGCATTTTCCAAATAAGCTTTCATATTTTCTGGTGAATTTTGATCCTTAAATGTATCATTGAATGTTTCAATGCTTATCTCCCGGAGCTCTGTTATATCGTTAAGGCTGCACTTTTTTAATTGAATACTCATGGTCATACAGCTCCTTTCTTCATTTATCATATCAGCTGATTTTTTGTTGTATTTGCAATGAAAATACCGTATAGTAAACATACCGTAATTTTGTTGTATTTGCAACATAAAATAAGAAAATGAGGACGATAAAGTGAAATATGTTTTTTATGTTTTAGGAATCATGATCTTGACCTTTGGTATTTCTGTCACGATTCAATCAGATCTTGGAACGTCGCCTTTTGATGCGCTTATTGTGGGATTATCCGTCCATGCAGGGCTTACCGTGGGAAGCTGGGAAATCATCATCGCTTTCCTGTTAATTTGCTGTAATTCAATGTTAAAAAGACAAAGACCGGAATTTACAGGGATGATTACGGCGTTTATAACGGGAATCGGGATTGATATGTGGCTTTTTTTTCTGCACCGAATCATAACGCCTGAACCATGGTACGGAAAAGCGGGCTGTTTTGCAATCGGTTTAGTTGTGATAGGGATAGGAACCGCAACCTATCTGCACACAAATTTCGCACCGATCCCGGTTGATCGGTTAACGTTAATTGTCCGCGAATTAACCGGGAGAAGCATCTTTTTTTCAAGAACGGTCATTTACTTCATATTTTTCATACTGGCCGTGATGCTAAAAGGTCCGGTAGGCATCGGAACGTTATTAACCGTTTGTTTAGGAGGGGTCATTCTCCATTTCTTTATGCCGATTACCGGAAGATGGATAGACGGCATATTAACAGCATCTCCAAAGCAGGAAGAAACGAAAACCCGGTAACGGGGGTTTTTACCCGATTCTATCATTTTTCATTTCATCCGCATGTTCAAGGTATAATAAAAAAGGGGGAGGGATTTTTATGAGCGGTCAAAGAAAGCTCGTTTTTTACGGAGCTGTCAGCGCAGATGGCTACCTTGCGCGGGAAAATCACTCTTTAGATTGGTTAATCGGAACTGAAGGTGAAGACGGCACCGATTATGAAGCTTTCTATGAATCTGTCGATACGATCATCATGGGCAGAAAAACATACGAGGACATATTGGTTTTATTGCCTGAGGAATTTCCGTACAAAGGTAAAGAATGCTATGTGTTTTCGCGGACATTGACCGGGGGCACTGAACATGTGCGGTTTATTCATGAAGAGCCTGCCGATTTTATAAAAGCATTGAAACGCCGAGAAGGCAAGCGGATTTGGATTGTCGGCGGGAGTGATCTGCTGCACCCGGTTTTGGAGGAAAAACTTGTCGATGAGTTTATCATTCAGATCGCCCCCGTTCTGCTCGGCCGCGGAATTTCTTTGTTCAAACCCGGAGACCGGGAGACAGGGCTGAAGCTGACTGATGTCAGGCGCTATAAGCAATTTGCGGAGTTGCATTATGAAGTGAGATAAAATGAAGTGTATGAAAGAAACCCAGTAAAGGTTACCGGGTTTCTTTTTCATGTTTGTTTTTATGTTTTGAAATGGTGTGGGCCGGCCCGCATGAAAATCCTGCAACCATGATAACAACCCCTATCCACCTCACGGCATAGAAATCAGTGTCGCGCAGGAATATTAATGAAACTAAGGTCATAAGCGCCCCGATTATAACGGCAGCTGTGCCGATAATACTTGATTTCTCCATATAAAAACTCCTTTATGAATGTTTGGTTAACGTATTGGGTTAGAATATAACATATCAGGGTAATGCGGAAATGGATTTTCTGCGATGTCTGAAGTAAGATGAAAACGAAACGCCAAGGGAGCCGGCTCCCTTGGCGTTTTTTATGCTTGAAACAAGATGCGGCGTTTTGCTGAATCGGGATCACTTTCGACAGCGGTATCCGTGTTGAAAAGCAAAGTTTCGCGTGAATCGGTATCATATTCAGGCCAATTGAAGTGAGAGGTGTTCGGGTTTCCGGTTTTTGCAAAAGCGAGCCATGCGGATTGGATTTGTTTGGAAAGCTGTTCTGCGTCATCACCGAGCGGTTCTTGCAGCGTCTTTCTCAAAGAATCAAAGTTTCCGAACACAAACGGCAATTCCAGAGCGTGAACGGCTTTATGAAACGGCGGTGTTTCGCCATGCCAATCAAAGCGGTACATCCAGACCGGTGCGTGCTGCGACTGTCCTTGTGCGAAAGCGACAGCCGGCCGCCAGAAAATCAGATCCGTCATCATATCGATTTGTCCCTTTAATGAATGCGGATATAAATCTGCTGCTTGCTCGGTGCAGTTCTCTCCGAGGTAATAATGCAAATAATCTTGCTGCTTTTTCTCGGAATGAATGTCTGTATCAGGGGTGAAAAACAAATATGCTTCATCACGATTGGTTCCGATGATCATAGGTATGCCTTCTGCGGCCCCGTCTGCTATGGCTTTCACCGGTTCCGCAGGCAATGTGGCCGGATCGATGGCGGGCTGAAACAAAAGCTGAAAAATGTTTTGATCTAGTGAGCGCCGCACTTTATCCGCAGTCTTAAGCAGGTCATTAACGGAAAGCTCCTGCAATTGATCAGTGCCGGCTTCATGAATAAATGCCGCCGCGATGTCTTTTGCCATGTCCGCCGGGATCGTATGAGAGGCGCCGCTTTCTAAAATGGCTTTATGAAACAGGCCTTTTGCGTCAGGCATTGCCATAAGGGAGGCGATGCTCATGCCGCCTGCCGATTCACCAAATATCGTGACGTTATCCGGGTCTCCTCCAAATTCGGAGATATTGTCCCTCACCCAGCGCAGCGCGGCGATCTGATCGAGCAGCCCGATATTGGCGGAATACGCGTCATGAATAGAAGACAAATGTAAAAAGCCGAATGGTCCGAGCCTGTAATTGAGTGTCACTATAATGACATCTCCGTCAGCGGCAAGGGCAGATCCGTCGTAAAGCGGTTCGCTTCCGGCACCTAAATAAAATGCCCCGCCGTGTATCCATACCATGACAGGCTTTTTTTCGCCCTCTGAATCGGGGGCGAAAACATTGAGGTAAAGGCAATCTTCAGATTGAGGCGGTACATCTCCGGAAAACGATATAGACAGCATATCATCCGGCTGCGGACAAACCGGTCCGAACGAATCGGCATGTTTTACGCCGTCCCAAGGTGCGGGCGGCTCCGGCGCTTTAAATCTGAGCTCTCCGACGGGCGGCTTCGCGTACGGTATGCCCTTCCATATGCGGGCACCGCGGCCGGCAGTTCCTTTCAGTGCGCCGGAGCGGGTTTGAACGGTAAGTTTTGTCATGATTTCATCCCCTTTTTTCTTTTCATTATAAACAGAGATGAAGACATGAAGCGAATAAAAGCCTTTTCATCAGCATATCATCAGTAACGCTTCCGTTCTAAAAATGATCTGACTTCCTGAACGGACAAGCCGAGTTCTTTGGCTTCCTGCATCAGAGCTTTCCATTCCTCAATGTTGGATTCAGTCAGTTTTCTGTTGCGGTAGGGTGCGGGCTCCGGGCGTTTTTCAGTCAGTTTGTTCGTAAAGGTGAACAGTTCTTCTTTCGGCATGCCTGACTGCACGGCCTGCACAAGGTGGATGCGCCACTCATCTTCCGTGCCTCCCATGTGATGCAGCATCGTTTCGGCATCAAAAAGCTCCGTCAGATCGACCTGCAGGGTGGCAGATACCTTTTTCAGAAATTGGATGGATGGATTTGAGTGAACCCCCCGTTCTATCTTGCTTAAATAAGATTTAGAGACACCTGCTTCAACTGCTAGCTGATTAATAGAGTAGCCTTTTCTTCTGCGGTATAAACGAATTATTCTTCCAATCATTGTGCTGAATTCTCCCCTGTATACTGGCATTTTTTTGTTCATTATAAGAAATTTTTCGTTCTTTATAAAATTTAAAATTATAAGGTAAGTGCAGTAAATAAGAGGAAAATCATGATAATGTTCTTTAAAAAGAACTAAATGGCTTAATTTGAAATTTTCAAATTTCGACCTTTTCTTTTATAATCCAATCATTAACAGAAGGGGGCGTTTAAGCCTGATGCAATAAGGATGAGGCTGTAATTACATGAATGAGAATATGAGTTTTAAAGAATTATTTGACATTATTAAACACAGATTTTTACTGATTTTTATCATGACAGCAGTTGTAACGCTGGTGACGGGATACATCCAATTCCGGGTGATTTCGCCCGTTTATCAGTCATCGACCCAAATGCTCATTCATGAAACAAGCGGTGAAAAAAATTCGAATCTCAGCGACGTTCAGCTGAATCTTCATTACAACAATACGTTTCAAACGATAATGAAAAGCCCGGTAGTGCTTGAGAAAGTGAAGCAGACGCTGCATCTTTCTGAGACGGCATCCGCTTTAAAAGCAAAGATCACGACAAGCAGCGAAACCGATTCAGAGATCATTACCGTAGCGGTGCAGGACGAGAATCCGAAACAGGCCGCCGCTATAGCGAACACGCTGATGAAGACATTTAAAAAAGAAGTCCGTGACAGGATGAATATAAAAGGCGTCATTGTTTTGTCTGAGGCAAAAGCATCGGAAAGCCCGATGGTCAAGCCTTCGCGCATCAGGAATATCATGATGGCGTTCGGTGCGGCTCTCATGGCGGGTGTGACGCTTGCGTTTTTTCTCCATTTTCTTGATGAAACCGTTAAAAGCGAGCGGCAGCTCAGCGAAAAAACAGACTTGCCTGTTTTAGGGGTTGTGTATGACATCAAAAATCAGCAGACACGGTCTGATGAAAAACATTTCGGGGAGTGAGGCGTTTGGGATTCAGAAAAAAGAAATCAAGAAGGGGACTGGCTCAAATATCCGTTTTACATCACAAATCATTGGTGGCTGAACAATACCGCACCATTCGGACAAATATTGAGTTCTCCTCTGTTCAGACCCATTTGCGCTCTATTCTCGTCACTTCTTCCGTTCCGGGAGAAGGAAAATCATTCAGCGCCGCCAACCTTGCCGCGGTATTTGCGCAGCAGGAAAAAAAGGTGCTGCTCGTCGATGCGGATTTACGAAAACCGACGATACACGAGACCTATCAGCTTGAAAATGTACAAGGCCTTACGAATGTGTTAGTCGGAAACGCTTCCCTCGGCGAAACGGTGCAAAAAACGCTGATTGATAACCTTTACGTCTTAACGAGCGGGCCGACGCCGCCGAATCCGGCTGAGCTTTTATCTTCAAAGGCGATGGGAGAGCTGATTCAGGAGATGTACAGCCGGTACAGTCTGGTTATTTTCGATTCACCTCCGCTTTTGGCTGTGGCGGACGGACAGATTTTAGCGAACCAGACAGATGGAAGCGTTCTCGTCGTCTTGAGCGGAAAAACGAAAATGGATACCGTCCAAAAGGCGAGAGACGCTCTCCAGCAGTCAAAGGCAAAGCTTTTGGGGGCGCTGCTGAATAAAAAGAAAATCAAAAAATCGGAGCACTACTCGTATTGAGCGGTGCAGGTGATGTCTCCTTACCTTTATCAACGGAGGCACTCGGCTCTGCTGTGGGCGGCGTTTTTCGCCGCCTTAGATGCTGGTCGTCGGTGGCGGGGTGTGAGGACGGGTTAAATGCCCAATTTTATCTTAAGATGATGCATTGTTATCGGCTTAGCTGTTATGTCTGTTTTTACGAAAACCGTATCAGCTAAACCGATAAATGAGGAGGGGAAAGATTGACTTACCGGAGAAGACTTTCAATGATTTTTGCATTGGATACGTATCTCGTTTTACTTTCCGTTGTTATAGGATATCAATTTTTTGAGGATTCTTATCACTTTTATGACTCCGGAGCGTTGCTGCTGACTGCCGTGAGCATGCTGATCAGCCATCATGTATGCGCTTTTATGTTTCACCAGTATAAGCAGGTATGGACGTACACGGGAATAGGCGAGCTGCTTGCCTTGATGAAGGGGATCACGCTGTCAGCAGCCGTAACAGCGGCCGTCCAATACGGGGTGTTCCACACGATTTTGTTCCGGCTGTTGGCCGTCAGCTGGATGGTTCAGCTATTGTTCATCGGAGGAAGCCGGATGATTTCACGGGTGCTGAAAGAAACGATCGGCAGGAAGCAAAATGACTCTTCCCGGGCGCTGATCATCGGCGCAGGTTCGGGGGGGACGCTGCTCGTCCGTCAGCTTACCCAGAAAAACGATCTCGGAATCATGCCTGTGGCTTTTATTGATGATGATCAGACGAAGCATAAGCTCGAAATCATGGGCCTGCCCGTCATCGGCGGAAAAGAAAGCATTATGCCGGCGGTGCAGAGGCTGAGAATCCACCATATTATCATTGCCATTCCGTCTCTTTGCACCCATGAGCTTCAGACGTTATACAAAGAATGTGTGCAGACGGGCGCCCATATTAAAATCATGCCGCAATTTGATGAGATCCTGCTCGGAACGCAGGCTGCCGGACACATCAGAGATGTAAAAGCCGAAGATCTGCTCGGCAGAAAGCCGGTCACCCTTGATACGAGCAAAATTTCTGACAGCATCAAGGGAAAAACGATTCTGGTCACAGGCGCCGGCGGCTCAATCGGTTCTGAGATCTGCCGCCAGATCAGCGCGTTTCTTCCGCGGGAAATCGTCCTTCTCGGCCACGGGGAGAACAGCATTCATTCCGTACATACCGAGCTGTCCGCACGCTTCGGCAAAGAGGTCCTCTTTCACGCGGAGATCGCCGATATTCAGGACAGAGATAAAATCTTTACTTTGATGAAAAAATACGAGCCGCACGTCGTCTATCATGCGGCTGCCCATAAACATGTGCCGTTAATGGAACATAATCCGGAAGAAGCCGTTAAAAACAACATTATCGGCACGAAAAATGTCGCCGAAGCCGCCGACATGTGCGGAACGGAAACATTCGTGCTGATTTCTTCTGACAAAGCGGTCAATCCGGCCAATGTCATGGGCGCGACGAAACGGTTTGCGGAAATGGTCATCATGAACCTCGGAAAGGTCAGCCGCACCAAATTCGCCGCCGTCCGTTTCGGAAATGTGCTCGGAAGCCGCGGCAGCGTCATTCCGATTTTCAAAAAGCAGATTGAAAAAGGCGGACCCGTCACCGTCACGCATCCGGCGATGACAAGATATTTTATGACGATTCCCGAAGCGTCAAGACTCGTCATTCAGGCCGGGGCGCTTGCAAAAGGGCGGCAGATTTTCGTTCTGGATATGGGAGAACCCGTCAAAATCGTCGATCTGGCAAAAAACCTGATTCATTTATCAGGCTATACGACAGAACAGATTCCCATCGAATTCTCCGGCATCCGCCCGGGAGAAAAGATGTATGAAGAATTGCTGAATCATAATGAAGTACATACGGAGCAGATTTTTCCGAAAATCCATATCGGGAAAGCGGTGGACGGGAATTGGGCCGTGCTCATCCGTTTTATGGAGGAATTCAGCCGTCTGCCTGAAGAAGAGCTGAGAAAAAGGCTGTTTGAGGCGATCGAATCAGTACATGAAGAAGCGGCCGCAGGCGTGTGATGGGAGGACAGAAAGATGACGAAAAAAGTATTATTCTGCGCCACTGTCGATTATCATTTTAAAGCCTTTCATCTTCCGTATTTTCAATGGTTTCAGGATATGGGCTGGGAGGTGCACGTCGCGGCAGGCGGCAATATGAATCTTCCGTTCGTTGATGAAAAGTTTTCCATTCCGATCCGTCGCTCGCCGTTTCATCCCGAAAATCTTTCTGTTTACAGGCGGCTGAAACGGCTCATTCAGGACAACGGCTACGACATGATTCACTGTCATACGCCGGTCGGCGGCGTGCTCGCACGCCTTGCGGCGAGACAAGCGCGCCAAAAAGGGACAAAGGTGCTGTACACCGCGCACGGCTTTCACTTCTGCGACGGAGCGCCCCTGAAAAACTGGCTTCTTTATTACCCGATCGAAAAATTTCTTTCTTCTTACACGGATTGTTTAATTACGATTAATGAAGAGGATTACGAACGGGCCAAGCAAATGAAAAAAACAGCTTGCGGCGCGAAAAAAATACACGGCATCGGGGTGAATACAGACAGATTTCGCCCTGTGAGCCGGGAAGAGAGTGAACGTCTGAGAGAAAAACACGGCTTCGGCGCCGGGGAATTTATTCTCGTATACCCCGCTGAATTAAACGGTAATAAAAACCAGGGACTTCTCATTGAGACTGCGGCACTGCTGAAGAACCGCATCCCGGAGCTGAAACTCGTATTTGCCGGAGAAGGCGCGATGGAAGAGCCGTACAGAAAAAAGGCTGAATCACTCGGTGTACCCGACATGGTGCGGTTTTACGGTTTTTGCCGCGATATTCATGAACTGATTCAGCTTGCTGATCTGTCTGTCGCCTCAAGCATCCGCGAAGGGCTCGGCATGAACCTGCTTGAAGGAATGGCTGCCGAAAAGCCGGCCGTTGCCGCGGACAACAGGGGGCACCGTGAGATCATCGAAGACGGCGTGAACGGTTTTCTCGTGCCGGCCGGGGACAGCGCGGCATTTGCCGATCGGATTGAAAAGCTGTACCGCTCCCCGTGTCTGCGAAAAGCAATGGGACAAGAAGGGCGCAGGACGGCGGAATGTTTTTCGGAAACACGTACGGTAAAGGAAATGGCGCACATTTACGCCGGTTATATGGATAAAAAGGAGAAAAGCGTATGAATGCAGGAGCACAACCGAAAATTTCCGTCATCATGGGAATTTATAATTGCGAAGAGACTTTAGCGGAGAGTATTGAATCCATCCTGAGCCAATCTTATAAGAATTGGGAACTGATTATGTGTGATGACGCGTCAACTGACGGAACGTATCAGATTGCGCGCCGTTACGCGGATCATTACGGCGACCGGATTACGCTGATTCAAAATAAGACAAATCAACGGCTTGCCGCTTCGCTGAACCGCTGTCTGACATACGCAACGGGGGATTATATCGCCAGGCAGGACGGTGATGACATCTCCAACCCGAGGAGACTGGAAAAACAGGCCGCTTTCTTAAACAAGCACGCCCACTATCAAGTCGTAGGCACGGGGATGCTCGTATTTGACGAATTCGGCGTAAGGGGCGCCCGGCTTTTGCCGCCCGTGCCGAAACCGGGAATTATGGCGAAAGGCACACCGTTCTGCCACGGCACCGTTATGATGCGGGCCGAAGCGTACAAAGCGCTTGGCGGCTACCGGTCAGTCAGGCGGACGCGGCGGATGGAGGATATCGATTTGTGGCTGCGCTTTTTTGAAGCGGGTTTCCGGGGGTACAATCTCCAAGAAACGCTGTATAAAGTAAGAGAGGACAGTGATGCGTTTAAAAGGAGATCGTTTACGTATTCCATTGATAACGCGGTCCTCGTTTTTCAGGCATGCAGACGGCTGAAGCTGCCGCTTTCCCATTACGCGTATATCGCAAAGCCGCTCATCCGCGCCATTACGCCGCCCGCGGTCATGAACCGTTATCATAAAAACAGGGACATCCGCCAAAAAGAAGGGCTTGCCGAACATGACTGACAAACCGATGCGGGTGCTGCACATCTTCAGCGGGATGAACAGGGGCGGCGCAGAAACGATGATGATGAATTTGTACCGGAAGATGGACAGAACGAAGGTGCAGTTTGATTTTTTAACCCATAGGAACGATCCGTGCGCTTATGATGAGGAAATTCTCGCTCTCGGCGGACGGCTTTTTTATGTGCCGAGCATCGGCAGCACAAACCCGATTACATTTGTGAAACAGGTCAAGCGGGTGATTCAGGAAAAAGGCCCGTTTGCCGCCGTGCACGCCCATACCGATTTTCAGTCGGGATTCATCGCGCTTGCCGCTCGTTTAGCCGGCGTCCCGGTGCGGATCTGCCATTCGCACAGTACGTCGTGGCGGGGGCGGGCGTCGCGGCTTGCCGGGATGCAGCTGTTAGTTTTCAGACGGCTGATCACGGCAAACGCCACGGCACTGTGCGCCTGCGGGGAAGACGCGGGCCGTTTCTTATTCGGGAAAGAAAAAGACGTGCATCTTTTGCCGAACGGCATTGATCTCGGCTTATTTGCCGGCGGGTGCGCGGACACAGAAGCTGAAAAAAGGAAGCGGGGCATTGCAGGCGGCCGTTTGGTGATCGGCCATATCGGCCGCTTTACAGAAGAAAAAAACCACGAATTTCTGCTCCGGCTGGCCGCTGATATGAAAGAGCGGGGCATCGGTTTACAGCTGATTCTCGCCGGAGACGGTCCGCTTCGCACCGACATGGAAAATCTGGCGGCGAAGCTGGGGCTTGATGATGATGTGCGTTTTATCGGCATAGAAGACCGCGTTCATGCCCTGCTGAAAACGCTGGATGTATTTGTCATGCCGTCTCTTTATGAAGGGCTGCCCGTCACGCTCGTTGAAGCGCAGGCCTCCGGGGTGCCGTGCGTGATATCAGACGGCATAACGGAAGAAGCCGATGCCGGGCTCGGGCTGGTCAAAAGGCTCAGCCTCAAAGAACCGCCCGGACAATGGGCATCCGCGGTATTACGGGCAGCAGAGGCGGCAAAGCCTGACGGGGAGCGCATTAAAGAAACCCTCAGACGGCAGGGATATGACGCGGGAGAAAATGCGGGGGCTGTTATGAAGCTTTACAATATGAATTGGAAAAAGGAACAGTAACGAATGATTGTATATGTAGTCAATATGGGAATTGTTTATATTTGGTCATGGTTCGCGAAAATGTGCGGCGGGCGTGATCAATCGCTTTCGACCGGATACCGGCCGAATCAGCTCGTCATGATCGTTCCGCTGCTTTCGCTCGTATTGGTCTCCGGTTTGCGCTACAGAGTCGGGACGGATTTTCAGACGTACGCGCTGATGTACAAGCTGGCGGGAAATTACGGAAGCATTTGGGAGATCTTCGGGTTCGGAGCGAAAAAAGCAGCCGTTGATCCGGGGTTTACGGCTCTCATCTGGCTCATGAATTTTATCACGAAAGATCCGCAAATCATGTATTTCACCGTGGCGGTCGTGACGTGCAGCTTTATTTTAAAGGGGCTCGTTGAGTTCGGCCGTCCGTTTGAGCTGAGTGTGTTTTTGTTTTTGGGCACGTATCACTATTACGCTTCCTTTAACGGGATCAGGCAGTATATGGTGGCGGCCGTTTTGTTTTGGGCAGTCCGCTACGTGATCAGCGGAAGCTGGAAGCGTTATATGTCAATCGTGCTGCTGTGTTCGCTTTTTCATTCCTCAGCGCTGATTATGATTCCGGTTTATTTTCTCGTCAGAAAAAAAGCCTGGTCGCCCGCGATTTTCGGACTGTCGGCATTGTTTCTTCTTATGACGTTTCTGTATCAGAAGTTCATTTCGCTGTTTGTCGTCGTGCTGGAAAACAGCTCGTACGGCCATTATGAGAAATGGCTGATGACCAATACGAATGGGATGAACGTCGTAAAAATCGCGGTGCTGCTTCTGCCGCTGTTTTTGGCTTTCTGCTATCGGGAGCGGCTGCGGAAGCTCTGGCCTGACATTGATGTCATCGTGAATTTCTGTCTGCTCGGCCTGCTCTTCGGTCTTTTGGCGACAAAGGATGTTATTTTCGCCCGGTTTAATATATATTTCGGCCTGTACCAAATGATCCTGATCCCTTATTTTGTGAGGATTTTTGATGAAAAATCAAATGCGCTGATTTATATCGCCATTATTGTCTGTTATTTTCTTTACAGTTACTTGCTTATGCCGGTCGATTCGTCTGTGCTTCCGTACAGAACGATTTTTTCCCGGTAATGGACACTGGAGGTTTATATGGAAACACCCGCGGTCAGTTTATTAATTGCTGTGTATAATACGGAAACTTATTTAGAAAGATGCTTAGATTCATTGCTCAATCAGTCGCTCGCCAATATCGAAATCATCGCCGTTAATGACGGGTCAACGGATCAAAGCCCGGCGATTCTTGAAACCTATCAGAAGCGGGATGAGAGAATCCGGGTCATTCATCAGCAAAACCGTGGGCTCGGCGCGGTCCGCAACAGGGGGATCGAGGCGGCGCGCGGCGAATTTATCGCTTTTATTGATGCGGACGACTGGGTTGAACCTGATTATTGCCTGCGCATGTATGAAAAAGCTAAGGCTGATCAGGCTGATCTCGTGATTTGCGAATATGCGGCCGAATTTGCGGATACGGGGAAAACCGCCGTTTCAACGATCGCTTCTGCGTACGCGGGGGGCCCGAAACAACTGTACCTGAAAGATTTATTTGAAGGAAGGGTCAGCGGTTTTTCATGGAACAAGCTGTACAAAAGAACCATGATCGAGCATCATCAGCTGCGCTTTCCGCTTCGTGATGAGCTGGAACACGTGGAGGATCAGTACTTCAGCCTCCGGGCGCATGTTTTCGCAGGTGCGGTCTCGTACGTGGATCAGCCGCTCTATCATTATCGGATTCACTTGACTTCCATTGTGCAAAGCTATCAGAAAAAGCTGTTTGACTCAGGTCTCGTTCTCTATCGGCTGAACGAGGCTTTTTTGCGTGAAAACGGCTGCTTACAGGAATACCGGCAGGAGCTGGATTTTTTCATCGTTCAGCACGGAACAGTCTGCCTGCTGAATGAATGGAAGCGGAATAACGGCGGCCGGTTTTCTGAGAAGTGGAAGAATATCAGCCGGATATGCGCTGATCCCGTGTTTCGCCTGAGCCTTTCCAAAACCGGAACGGCGCCGTTTGACGCCAAACGCTCATGCCTTCTGCTTTTGGCGAAGCTGAAGCTGATTCCGTTCGTGTCGCTGGCATCAGCCGCGTATCAGCGGGCAATCGAGTACAAAATGAAAATCAGAGGGTGAAGACATGTCGATACAATCTTTAAAAATCAATCTCGCGGAATGGCTGTTGCTTAAGGTCAAATACCCGTCCCAATTTCATTTCGGAACGGCAGCGGATGGGGCGGGGCTTACAGCGGCAAGAAAAAAGATCATTCTGACGCTGCTCCCGTCCCACGATAATCTCGGCGATCACGCCATCGCCTACGCAAGCAAAACGTTTCTTGAACGGGAGTATCCCGATTTTGACATTGTCGAGGTGGATATGAAGGATATATACAGATCCGCAAAAGCGCTGATCAAAAAGCGCCACCCCGATGATATGGTATTCATCATCGGCGGCGGGAACATGGGGGATTTGTACCGGTATGAGGAATGGACGCGCCGCTTTATCATAAAAACATTCCGGCAATATCGGATCGTTCAGCTTCCGGCGACGGCTCACTTTTCTGAATCAAAAAAGGGACGGAAGGAATTGAAGCGCGCCCGAAAAGTGTACAATGCGCATCCCGACCTTTTGTTAATGGCGAGAGATGAGACGACGTATCAATGGATGAAGCGTCATTTTCCCGGAAAAAAAGTGCTCAAACAGCCTGACATGGTCTTATATTTGGATAAAAGCGAGCGGCGCATCCCGCGGGAAGGGATCTACCTCTGTTTACGGGAGGATAAGGAGAGTGCGCTGACGGCAGAGGACAGAACGATGGTAAAAGAAGCTTTGGCAAAAGAGTACGGAGAGCTGTATTCCTTTACGACGACGGTCGGCCGGAGGGTCAGCCGCCATACGCGTGAAAAGGAGCTGGAGGCGCTTTGGAATACGCTGAAAGGCGCGGAAGCCGTCGTCACTGACAGGCTTCACGGGATGATTTTTTGTGCGCTGACGAAAACGCCTTGTGTCGTCATTCGTTCGTTTGATCATAAGGTGATGGAAGGCTATCAATGGCTGAAAAACATACCGAACATGACATTGCTTGAACGTCCAGACCCTGAAGCTGTAACGGCCGCCGTAAACCGGCTGCTCAGCGGCAAGCATGAGGAAGGCGGTTCTTTGCGCAGTGTTTATTTTGCCGGGCTGCGCTCGAAAATCAGCGGTGATGCCCAATGACCGCGCCGCTTGTGAGCGTGATCGTGCCGATGTATAAGACAGAGCCTTTTATGAAAGAATGCGCGGTTTCTTTAACAAAACAGACGCTGAGAGACATCGAAATCATTTTCGTCAATGACGGTTCACCGGATCAGTCAGGGCGGATTGCTGAACAATTCGCCGCAGAAGATGCGAGAATCCGGGTGATTCATAAAGAAAACGGCGGCCTCAGCTCGGCCCGCAATGCCGGAATAAAAGCCGCCCGCGGCCGTTATATCGGTTTTGCGGACGGCGATGACTATGTGACGGAAACGATGTTCGAGCGGCTTTATGAAGAAGCGGAGAAGAACCGGCTGGATATCGCCGGATGCGGCTATTATAAAGAAACGCCGTCTAAGAAAAGAACATATATGCCGCCGTCCCTTCCGCCGGGCCGCGTCTTCACAGCGGATGAAATGACTGCATTGCTGACCCGCGCGCACGAACATCGGTTTATTTGGTATGTGTGGCGCTATATATACCGGAGAGAAGCATTGCAAGGGCTGTTGTTCCATGAAGATATCCGGTTTGCCGAAGACTCTCCGTTTAATTTGGCAGCGTTCCGCCAAGCCGCACGTATCAAAGTGATAGACGAAGGGCTGTATATCTACCGGGAAAATCCGCAAAGTCTTACAGAAACCCCGTTTAAGCCCCACTTAGATCACGAACTGCAAAAGCAATATAAAGCGAAAATGGCTTTTTATGAGGAAAACGGGCTGACGGACGCCTGCCGGAGCGATATCGATACATATTTGTGCAAGCATCAGATTCCGATGCTGATCGCCAACGCATGCGCCGCCCCGCAGCCGTCACATCAGATTACGGCGCACATCGGCAGAATCTTAACGTATGACATGGTAAAAACGGCGGTGCGCAGGACGCCGTGCCGCCATAAACAGCTGCTGGCGGGGGAGCGCGTGGTGCTCGGTCTGTGCAAAATGCGCCTTCCTCTTCTTCTGCATGCGTTTTTCGAACGGAAATCGAAAGAGAAAGGCAGTGCGGAAGGAGCATGAAATTTGCCATTAATTTCGGCGCCAATGTGACGGCGTTTTTACTATCGGTGTTTTTATCAGTGTGGATGACGCCCTTTATTGTGAAAACATTAGGTGTGGAGGCTTTTGGGTTTGTCCATCTGACACAGAATATCATTAACTATTTCTCTATTATTACCGTTGCACTGAGCTCTGTCGTTGTGAGGTTTTTCTCCGTCGCCGCCCACAGGGGGAACAGGGACGAGGCCAATGCGTATGTAAGCAATTATTTAGCCGCGTCAGTCGTGATATCTCTATTACTCGCTGTGCCGCTCGCCGGGACGGCTTTTTTTATTGACAAGATTATGAATGTGCCGGCCGGCCTCTTAACGGATGTGAGGCTCTCTATCGTGATCGGCAGCGTGCTGTTTATGCTGACGTTTTTTATGGCGGGTTTCGCGACGGGGCCGTTTTTTGCCAACAAGCTTTATATCACAAGCTCCATTCAGGCCGTGCAAATGCTGGTCAGGGTGCTGTGTGTGCTCGCTCTGTTTACGTGCCTGCCGCCGAAAATCTGGCAGATCCAGCTTTCGGCATTAGCGGGGGCCGTCTGTGCGGCCGTGCTGACTTTTTTCTTTTTTAAGAAATTGATTCCGTGGTTTTCTTTCAGCCGTAAAACCTTGTCATTACAGACGAGCAAAGTGCTGTTTTCAGCCGGTGCCTGGAGCTCTGTCAACCAGATCGGCGTGCTGCTGTTTCTGCAGATTGACCTCATGACGGCCAACCTCGTGCTGGGGCCGTCTGAGGCGGGTGTCTATGCGGCGATTATTCAATTCCCGCTCCTGCTCAGAAGTCTTGCCGGGACGCTTGCTTCCCTGTTTGCGCCGGTTTTGACTTCCTATTACTCAAAAGGGGATATGGAAGGTCTCCTGTCTTACGCCAATAAGGCTGTGCGGATGAACGGGCTTCTGCTCGCGCTTCCCGCCGCATTATTAGGAGGGCTTGCCGAACCGTTTCTGGCAATTTGGCTGGGCCCGTCGTTTGTGCAGACGGCGCCGCTTTTATATATTCACGCCGCGTATTTGGCGGTCAGTCTCTCTGTCATGCCGCTTTTTTACGTATGGACGGCTTTTAATAAACAAAAAACGCCCGCCGTCGTTACTTTATGTTTAGGCGGACTGAATGTCATATTGGCCGTGGTTCTCAGCGGACCGGCACATCTCGGGCTGTACGGCATCACCATCGCCGGTGCAGTCTCTCTCATTTTGAAAAATGCCGTCTTCACGCCGCTGTATGTTTCGCATATTACGGGCTTTCAGAAAACCGCGTTTTACAAAGGCATGTTCGGCCCGTTGGCGGCGGCCGTATTTGCCTGGGCTGTCTGCCGGGGTATCCGGCTGTTTTCACCGCTTGACAGCTGGGCCGGCCTGATCACCGCGGGGCTTGCCGTATGCATGAGCTATGCCGCATTCGCTTTTTTCTTCATTTGTACGAAAGAAGAAAGGCGGCTTGCTTTACAGAAATGCCGAAAAGTGAAAGGAGCTGTTCAGATTTGAAGGCGAAACGTGTATTTGATATAGCGGCCGCGATGTTGTTATTGTGCGGCGCGAGCGTCATCCTTCTCTTCGCCATGGCAGCCGTCAGATGCGCCATCGGGTCTCCGGTATTGTTCAAACAGACGAGACCGGGGCATAACGGTCGTCCGTTTACGTTGTATAAACTCAGAACGATGACGGATGCGCGTGATGAAAACGGTGTGCTGCTTCCGGATCATCTCCGTCTGACCAAAACGGGAAGGCTGATCAGAAAACTGAGCATCGATGAGCTTCCCCAGCTTTTTAATGTGCTCAAAGGAGATATCAGTCTTGTCGGCCCCCGCCCTTTGCTGATGGATTATCTGCCGCTTTACACGGCGGAGCAGGCGCGGCGCCACGAGGTGAAGCCGGGGATTACGGGCTGGGCGCAGATTAACGGGAGAAACGCGATTTCTTGGGAGGAAAAATTCAAGCTCGACGTGTGGTACGTCGACAACCGCACATTTCTTCTCGACTTAAAGATTCTGCTTTTAACAGTGAAAAAAGTTCTCGTGTCAGAAGGCATACATCAAGCCGGCCATGTGACGGCAAAGCGCTTCACAGGCAGCGGAGATATGTCATCGTGAAAAAGGTCGTGCTGATCGGAAACGGCGGACACGGAAAAGTCGTGAAGGAAATCGTGCAGGCCCGTTCCGATATGGAGCTTGCGGGCGTATTGGATGACGGATTCAGCGGTTTTGCCGTTCGGAACGGTTTATATACGGGCCGGACGAAAGACGTGCCCATGCTTCGGAAACTCGTCCCCGAGGCCGTATTCACGATATGCATCGGCCGCAACGGCGTCAGAAAGCAGCTTGCTGAAACGCTTGGGCTTGAAGATGACGATTATGCCGCACTCATTCACCCCGGGGCGATCGTCAGTGAAACGGCTTCCGTCGGACACGGAACGGTTGTGATGGCGGGCGCCGTCATTCAGGCGGGCGCTGACATCGGCACCCATTGCATCATCAATACGGGGGCGGTTGCCGATCATGACAATGCAATCGGAGATTACGTCCATCTTTCACCGCGCGCGGCGCTTGCCGGCGGAGTGAAAGTCGGGGAAGGAACGCACCTCGGAATCGGCGCGTCCGTCATACCGCAGATTGACATCGGCCCTTGGTCCGTTATCGGCGCGGGGGCTGCGGTCATCAGCCGGATTCCCGGCCATGTGACGGCGGTCGGCGTTCCGGCCCGCGTCATCTCCCCTATCCATAATGAAAAAGGATGATTTCATGCAAACAAACAAACGGATTTATTTGTCTCCGCCTCATATGAGCGGAAAAGAACAGGAATACATCGCAGAAGCCTTCCGTTCCAATTGGATTGCCCCGCTCGGTCCGCTCGTCAATTCGTTTGAAGCGCGGCTCGCGGAATATGCGGGAGTGAAAAGCGCGGCGGCCGTAAGCTCGGGAACGGCCGCCATCCATCTTGCCCTGCGGCTTGCGGGTGTGAAAAAAGGAGACGTTGTATTTTGTCCTTCCTTTACGTTTGTCGCCACGGCGAATCCGATTGTGTATGAGCAGGCTGAGCCCGTTTTTATTGATTCGGAATGGGAGACCTGGAATATGTCGCCCGATGCGCTTGAGCGGGCGCTGCGGGATGCAAAGCGGCGCGGCAGACTCCCGAAAGCGGTGATCGCCGTCAATCTTTACGGCCAAAGCGCGAAAATGGATGAATTAATGAGCCTTTGTGACGCATACGGCATCTGTCTGATTGAAGACGCTGCCGAGTCCTTAGGATCAACATATAAAGGCAGGCAGAGCGGCACGTTCGGCCGTTTCGGCATTTATTCCTTTAACGGCAACAAAATCATTACAACATCGGGAGGCGGCATGCTCGTGTCTGACGATAAAGCCGCGATTGAAAAAGCGAGGTTTCTTGCGTCCCAGGCGAGAGATGCCGCCGTTCATTACCAGCACAGCGAGCTCGGGTATAACTACAGGCTCAGCAACATTCTCGCGGGCGTGGGGATATCGCAGCTGGAAGTGCTCGAAGATCGCGTCCGGGCGAGGAGAGAAATCTTTCACAGGTATCGGGAAGCGCTGGAAACATATCCGGGCATCCGCATGATGCCGGAGCTTGAAGGAACGGTTTCAAACCGCTGGCTGACGGCTCTGACGCTTGATAACGGCGTGACGCCGGAAGAAGCAGTCGCCTGTCTTGCGGAACAGAACATTGAGGCCCGGCCGCTGTGGAAACCGCTGCATACGCAGCCGCTTTTCTCATCTTCCGTCTTTTATCCTCACAGCGAACATGAGCGTGTCTCTGATAACCTTTTCAGCCGGGGCATCTGTCTGCCGTCCGGGTCTGACTTGTCTTCTGAGGAGCAGCAGCGTGTCATTGACGCACTTGCGCAATTGTTTGAAACGAAAGGGGAGAAAACATGGACAGCCGCCATGTTATGAGCCGATTAAAAGAGACGCTGACGGGTCTGCTCAGCGTTATACCGCCGCAATCTGACATCATTTATGCCGACTATCCCCTCTACGGAAATGTAGGGGATTTATTGATTATGAAAGGGACGGAGGCGTTTTTTAAAGCGCACGGCATCCGCGTCAGACAGCGCTGGAATCCCGACAATTTTCCATTCGGGCGCCGGGCGGACAAAAAGACGATCATCGTCTGTCAGGGTGGCGGAAATTTCGGGGATCTCTATCCGTACTATCAGACGTTCAGGGAAAAAATCGTCAAATCCTTTCCGGAAAACAGGATCGTCATCCTGCCGCAATCCATCTATTATCAGGATGAGACACGGCTTGAGAAGACAGCGGCGCTTTTTGCGGAGCACAAGGATCTCCACCTGTTTACGAGAGATCATGTGTCATACGAGACTGCGAAACGCTTTTTGTCGGCGAATCATATCGGGCTTATGCCTGATATGGCCCATCAGCTGTATCCGATGGCGGCGTCAGCGGCTCCGTCACGCGGCAGGCTTCATTTTATCCGCACGGATGGGGAAATCAATCCGAAGCTGCAAAACAATTCTTCCGATAAAAGCTGCGACTGGCAGGATGTGCTGTCAGCAAGCGACCGCAGGGGAATCGCTTTTTTCCAAACGCTGAATGTTTTGAATAAAAAAGCGGGAAACCCGCTGCCGATTGCGCGGTTTTGGAAACGCTATTCCGATTTCTTAACGAAGAAAGCGGTCCTGTTTTTCAGCAGGTATGAATCGGTGGAAACGTCAAGGCTTCACGGCCACATTCTGTCCTCGCTTCTCGGGAAACCGAATACCGTCATTGATAATTCATACGGGAAAAACGCCAACTATTATCACACCTGGATGCACGAAGCGCCGGATGTCCGTCTGATCGGGGAAACCGCCGGCACGAAGGAAAACCTTCCGCTTTGAATGAGCGGAAGGTTTATTTTGTTTCTCCGCGTTTTACTTTGTTGTACGCCTCATCCAAATGCTGAATTCTTTTGAGCACAACCGAGTTTTTCGTCAGCTGATCCTGAACAAGGGTTGAGACGACGGAGCGGTAATAGCTGTTCATCGCATGAATACGGTCTTCATTCGGATTCATTTCAATGTGCTGTGTAAAGTTTTCAATAAAATAAGGAACAGAAAAAAGTTCTGACATCTATAAAGCAACTCCTTTTAATAAGTATATACGGTATGAAACCAATCATGTACAATGAAAAAAGGGGAGTGAGCATGATGGATATCAAACTTCAGCAAACACAAATGTTAAAGCCTCAATTAACGCAAGAGCTTAAACAGGCTATCACATTACTCGGATACAATTCCGCGGAACTGGCCGGATATATTGATGAGCTCTCACTGGAAAACCCTCTGATTGAACGAAAGGAAACAGACACGCCGCCACTATCTTACCATAAAACAAATAAAAACAGGATGAAAGAACGGGACGGAAGCCAGCAGATCAGACTTACCCGCAAAACGCTGCAGGATTCGCTCAAACAACAAGCCTTAGATATGAAGCTGTCCGATGATGAGAAAAAGATTTTCAATTATCTGATACATTCATTGGACTCAAACGGATATTTAAAAGAGGACATACCAGCTGCCGCCGACCATGTATCCGCTTCACAAGAGGAGACGGAAGCGGTTCTGAAAAAGCTTCAGTCCCTTGAGCCCGCGGGAATCGGCGCCAGGTCTTTGCAGGAATGCATCCTTCTTCAGCTCCGCCGTCTTCCCGAGCGGAACGAACAGGCGGAATGGATTGCCGACGCCTATTTTGAGCTATTTGCAAGAAAGAACTGGAAAGCGCTTACACTAAAAACGGGCATTCCGCTTAAAGACATTCAGGACATCGCTGACATGATCAGCGCGCTTGATCCGAGGCCGGGGCTCCGTTATGCGCATGAGGAGCCGGGTTTTTACGTGGAACCGGATATTTTCATCACAGTGAAAAACGGCATCATTCAAGCGCGGCTCAACAGCCGTTCGTTTCCTGACATCCAGCTTCATACCCATTATCAGCCGCTGCTGTCAGCTGCCGGGTGCCGTGACACGAAAAATTATCTGTCGGCAAAATATCAGGAATGGCGCTGGCTGAACCGGGCTTTGTCGCAAAGAAAACAAACGATCACGAGAATTATCGGCGTCCTGATTGAACGGCAGGAATCCTTTTTTCTCACAGGAAAAAGCGGAATGCAGCCGCTGACCTTAAGAGAGGTGGCGGAAACGCTGGAGCTCCACGAATCAACGATCAGCCGGGCCATCAAAGGGAAGTACGTTCAGACGCCGTACGGACTGTATGAAATGAAAACATTTTTCTCGGCGAAAGCTGAATCGTCAGGGGACGGCGGCGCCTCCAATTATGCCGTAAAAGCGCATCTGGAGGCATTGGTCGGTAAAGAAGATAAAAAGAAACCTTTTTCAGACCAAAAGCTTGCCGATCTGCTGCATGAACAATATGACATCCGAATCTCAAGGCGCACCGTCGCCAAATACCGTGACCAATTAAATATTCCGCCGTCATCGGCGAGAAAACGGTACAGCTGAAACCTCCCCGAGCCAAACCCCGGGGAGGTTCTCCGTGTTACGGGATCATCCATGAAAACAGATGATGCTGTAAAAATGTAATGAGACAGACGAGCAGAAGCAAAAACAGACTGTGCTTAATCGTAAAACGGAAAAGGTCGGCTTCCTTGCCCGCCAGACCGACAGCGGCACAGGCAACCGCAATGGATTGCGGAGAAATCATTTTTCCGGTGACACCGCCTGATGAATTGGCGGCAACGGAGAGAACCGGGTCCATCCCGACAGAGAGCGCCGTCACCTTTTGCAATCCGCCGAACAATAGATTGGCCGACGTATCAGAGCCGGTAATAAACACGCCGAGCCAGCCGAGCACCGGCGAAAAAAAGGTGAACATCGCGCCCGTCATGGCAAGCGCAAGACCGAGTGTCGTGCTCATGCCGGAAGCATTCGTCACATAAGCAAAGCCGACAACAGAAACAATGGTCACGACCGGAAGCGTTAACTCTTTCACCGTTTCTATAAACGCTTCGCCCCATGTCTTCCACGACATGCCGAGGGCGAACTTGGAGATGACGGCGGCAATCAGAATCGCCGTCCCCGCTGAACCGAAAAGCTCAAGTTTGTACACGGCTTCAATCGGCGTGCCGTCCGCCTGAAGAATCTGCTGATTTACAAATGGGACGGGAGGCGTGAAGGTCAATGCACGCCCGGCTGCATTCAGCCAGGAAAGCCACATTGACGTTCCTTCGTAATGACCGGTTAAGGCAGCCTTCACGCCGGGAATCCCCCAAACGGATATCATGGCCGTCAGAAGAAGGAAAGGAGACCACGCTTTAAACACCGCGGCGCCCCCGTACTTGATCGGCGCCCGGTCAGCGGCCGCTGCTGATTCCCGTTCTGCCGCGAAACGAAAGGCCGTTTTCGGTTTCCAAAATTTCAAAAACAGAGCGAGCGCGGCCATGGAAACAAGCGCCGACAGCACATCCGGAAGCTCAGGCCCTAAAAAATTCGAGCTTGCGTACTGCACGGCCGCAAAGGAGACGCCGGAAACAAGAATGGCCGGCCATATCTCAAAAGCCTTTTTAAACCCGCTCATCAAAATGATTAAGTACAGCGGAATAAAGACGGATAAAAACGGAAGCTGTCGGCCGACCATTTGAGAAATTTCCATTGCCGGTATCCCGGTCGGACCTTCGACGGCGGTAATCGGAATGCCGATCGCGCCGAAGGCAACGGGCGCCGTATTGGCAATCAGGCAAATTCCCGCCGCATACAGCGGCTGAAAACCAAGTCCGACGAGCAAAGCGGCCGAGATCGCGACGGGAGCGCCGAAACCGGCGGCGCCTTCTAAAAACGCCCCGAATGAAAAGGCGATGAGCAGCGCCTGCAAACGCCGGTCATCTGTAATTGAGAGCACCGAACTCCGGATAATCTCAAACTGTCCCGTTTTCACGGTGATTTTATACAGAAAGACCGATGTGACGATAATCCAGCCGATCGGAAGCAGCCCGTACACCGCTCCCTGAGAAGCGGACATCACCGCTTTTTCCGCCGGCATGCCGTAAACAAATACAGCGATTAAAAGTGAAACGGCTAACGTTAAAAGCCCCGCGATGTACCCCTTCATCCGTTTCACCGCAAGCGCCCAAAAAAAGAAGATAATCGGCACGAGCGCGCAAGCTGCCGATAAAAGCAAATTTCCCCCTAAAGGAGCGTACCCCTGTGTCCATTGCATCCCTAAAAAACCCCTCCTTATGTCATGTAAGCGATTACTTTTTATGATAAGGTCATCTGATGACCGGGTTAATTAGCATTATATTTTGAAAGTTTTGAAAGTACAATACTTTTCTTGAACAAATTGTCTGAACCTGTCGGCGGTGCGAAAAAAGAAGTATAATAGACGATAAACATCAAGATTCACAAGTGACGGGGTGATCGCGTTGAAATATAAACAAATTAAAACGAAAAAAATCTACGAGGAAGTCGCTGACGCATTGCTGGAGAAGATAAAAGCGGGCGAGCTTAAGCCGGGTGAAAAGCTTGATTCCGTTCAGGCGCTTTCTGAGAGTTTTCAGGTCAGCCGCTCGGCGGTCAGAGAAGCGCTGTCGGCTTTGAAAGCGATGGGGCTCGTCGACATGAAGCAGGGAGAAGGCACATACATAAGAGAATTTGAGCCGTCTCATGTTTCCCAGCCGCTTTCTTCCGCCCTCTTGATGAAAAAAGAGGACGTCAAACAGCTGCTCGAAGTCAGAAAGCTGCTTGAACTCGGCGTCGCCGCCATGGCCGCTGAAAAACGCACGGAAGACGATTTACAAAAAATCCGCCAAGCTCTCCTGGAGATGAAAGACATTGACGGAGACGAAGAATTGGGCGAAAAAGCGGATTTCTCCTTTCACATGGCGCTGGCGGAAGCATCACAAAACGGGCTGCTCAAGCATCTCATGAATCATGTCTCCGCGCTCCTTTTGGAAACAATGAGAGAAACGAGAAAAATTTGGCTGTTTTCTAAACGAACGAGCGTGCAGCGATTGTATGAAGAGCATGAACGCATTTACAGCGCCGTCGCCGCCAAAGACGCGGATGAAGCGGAAGCCGCGATGACCGCGCACCTGACGAATGTGGAAGAAGTGCTGGGGGCTTATTTTGAAGAAAATGTATAGAAGCTGACTTGTGAAAGGGGATAACATCACATGCAGGCCGAATCTTTTTTTTCTGACCATGTAAAGAAAGCTCTGACAAACGATCCTCCCGGGGAATGGATGCCGGCAGTTCCGAAAGCGTGCATCCCCCTGCATTCCGGCTATCCCGATCCCGCACTTGTTCCTGATAAGGAGCTGAAAGATGCCGCCGCCCGCCTTCTGGATGAGGAGCGCGATCTGCCGCTGCATTATATGGGAAGCCCGAGGACGGCCGTATTAAAAAAGCAGATTCAAGAACGGGTAGCCATCCGCGGCATTCACTGTCGGGACGATGAGCTGCTCGTGACGTCAGGCGCCTGTCAGGCGATAGATCTGGCTGCACGGGTTTTCCTCGATGAACAAACCGCCGCTGCCGTTGAAGCTCCGGTCTACATGGAAGCGCTCGAGATTTTTAAAAATTACACACCGCATATCATGAGCGTTCCGACAGATCAAGAGGGCCTGCAAACAGAAACATTAGCGTTCATGCTTGAGGAAAGAAAACGAAAAGGGCTTCTGCTTCCCCGTCTTCTCTACACGATACCCGCTTTTCAGAACCCTGCGGGAACCGTAATGTCAGCGAAGCGGAGAACCCGCCTGCTTCAGCTTGCCGAAACGTATGATTTTCTCATCTTGGAGGATGATGCATACGGCGAGCTCGGATTCACCGATATTCCGCCGCCCTTGAAAGCCATGGATCAAAACGGCCGGGTGCTGTACGCCGGTTCATTATCAAAAGTCATCGCCCCGGGTATGAGGATCGGCTGGATTGCAGGGAACGCTGCATTCATCACGGCATTGTCATGGTTAAAAAAAGACTTAGGCCACCCGTTTTCCCAAGCGGTGACCGCCGTCTATCTGGAACAAACGAATGTTGAAAAACGGCTCGCCGTCTTGCGGGAAGCATATCAAAGCAAACGTGACGTTTTGCTCGCCGCATCAGCTCGATATCTTCCGGAATCCGCATCCTGGCACGTGCCTGAAGGCGGTTACTTTGTATGGGTGAAAGTGCCGGGAGCGGATACATCCGCAATGCTGGCGAGGGCTCTGTCTCACGGCGTTTCCTATGTACCCGGTAAATATTTTTTTCTGCATCAGGAAGACGGTGCGGAATATCTTCGCCTGTCGTTCAGTTATGCCGGTAAAGCCGCGATAAAAGAGGGTGTGCAAAAACTGGGACGTCTGCTGGAAAACGGGATGTAGAGCAGCTTGAGGAGCTTTCGGGCTTCTCTTTTTTTTGTCCCCTTCAGCGCATCGGACGAAAGGATTTTTCAGAAAAACCTTCCAATCCATATTCAGAATAGTGTAGGATATTCATAGAGCTTTCCCAAAAACAGGTCATCAGATGACCAGATCATATATTGAGGATGAAAGAGGGGTTCATCATGAAAGTCTCATTATTTGTCACGTGCCTTGTGGATATGTTCCAGACCAATGTCGGAAAGGCGACGGTTGAGGTGCTGGAACGGCTCGGGTGTGAGGTGGATTTTCCCGAGGGGCAGATTTGCTGCGGGCAGCCCGCATACAACAGCGGGTATGTGACGGATGCGAAAAAAGCGATGAAGCGGATGATTGCCGCGTTTGAAGAAGCGGAGTACGTTGTCAGTCCGTCAGGTTCCTGTACGACGATGTTCCGTGAATATCCGCATCTGTTTCAGGACGATCCGAAGTGGGCGGCAAAAGCGCAGCAGCTTGCGGACAAAACATATGAGTTAACGGATTTTATCGTCAACGTTCTCGGGGTGGAGGATGTCGGGGCGGTGCTGCATAAAAAAGCGACAGTCCATACATCGTGCCATATGACGAGGCTGCTCGGCTTGTCGGAGGAGCCGATGAAGCTTTTGCGCCATGTCAAGGGGCTCGAGCTGACCGCGCTTCCCGGAAAACACCAATGCTGCGGATTCGGAGGAACGTTTTCTGTGAAAATGGCGCAAATCTCTGAACAAATGGTGGATGAGAAGGTCGCCTGCGTGGAAGACACGGAGGCCGAGGTGCTGATCGGAGCGGATTGCGGATGTCTGATGAATATCGGCGGGCGTCTTGACCGTAAGGATAAAAACGTCAGAGTCATGCACATCGCCGAAGTGCTGAACAGCAGATAACACGAGAAACAACAAGGGGGGAAAATCATGGCGATGAAAATCGGTACCGCCGCTTTTAAAGAGCGGGTATCAGAAGGAATAGATAATGAGTTTATGAGAGGAGCCGTCTCCGG
Source organism: Bacillus sp. FSL R5-0443 (assembly GCF_038608285.1). NCBI lineage: Bacteria > Bacillati > Bacillota > Bacilli > Caryophanales > Bacillaceae > Bacillus > Bacillus sp. FSL R5-0443. Next base: position 3,550,127 of record NZ_CP152013.1, on the reverse strand, counting down.
AGCGCAGGAACGGCTCAGGACAAGAAGGCTTCAGGCGGCCGAAGAATTGGGAAACTGGGAGGATTGGCGTTCCCATGCGGAAGAAATCAGACAGCATGTGCTGGACAATCTTGATTTCTATTTGGAACAGCTCGCCGAAAATGTCGCCAACAGAGGCGGACACGTCTTTTTCGCCGAAACGGCGGAAGAAGCGTCCTCCTATATCCGCGATGTCATCCGGCAGAAAAACGCTAAAAAAATCGTAAAATCCAAATCCATGGTGACAGAAGAAATCAATATGAACGAAGTGCTTGAGGAAGAGGGCTGTGAAGTCACAGAAACGGATCTCGGCGAATACATTCTCCAGATTGACGATCACGATCCGCCGTCACATATCGTTGCTCCCGCTCTTCACAAAAACAAAGAGCAGATCCGTGACGTGTTTAAAGAGAGACTCGAATACAAACAGACGGAAAAACCGGAAGAGCTCGTCATGCACGCGCGCAGCGTTCTCCGGAAAAAATTTCTCGAAGCGGATGTCGGCATTACAGGCTGCAACTTTGCAATCGCGGATACCGGATCGGTCAGTCTCGTGACGAACGAAGGAAACGGCCGCCTTGTGTCCGCGCTGCCGAAGACGCAGATCACCGTGATGGGAATGGAGCGGATCGTTCCGTCATTTTCTGAGTTTGAAGTGCTTGTCAGCATGCTGACGAGAAGCGCGGTCGGTCAGCGGCTTACAAGTTACATTACGGCGCTGACGGGACCCCGGCAGCAAGGAGAAGCGGACGGGCCTGAGGAATTCCACCTTGTGGTTGTGGACAACGGGCGTTCCCGCATACTCGGCACGGAATTTCAATCAGTGCTGCAATGTATCCGCTGCGCCGCCTGCATCAACGTCTGTCCCGTGTACCGGCATGTCGGCGGACACTCGTACGGGTCCATCTATTCGGGTCCGATCGGCGCCGTCTTATCGCCTCTTCTCGGCGGATATGACGAATACAAGGAGCTCCCGTACGCATCTTCCTTATGCGCGGCCTGTACGGAAGCGTGTCCCGTTAAAATTCCGCTGCACGAGCTGCTGCTCAAGCATCGGCAGAACATCGTGGAAAAAGAGGGCAAAGCGCCGATCAGCGAAAAACTGGCGATGAAAGCCTTCGGGCTCGGCTCGTCATCCCCGTCCCTTTATAAAATGGGATCGAAATGGGCGCCTGCCGCCATGACGCCGTTTACGGAAGATGACAAAATATCAAAAGGGCCGGGGCCGTTAAAAGAATGGACGGCAATACGGGACTTCCCGGCGCCGCATAAATCGAGATTCAGAGATTGGTTTAAAGACCGGGAAAAACAAAAGGGGGAAGAATGATGATGAAAGGGACGGTTACACATCAGGAATCCTTTTTAAACCGGATCGCCGAACGTCTGGGCAGAGAGCGCAGGAAATCAGGCGTGTCCCTGCCTGAATGGAAGTATCAGCCTCAATATCAAACGCATGCGGGCTGTACGGAAGACGATCTTGTCACGATGCTGAAAGACCACTGCGTCAACATTCATACCGAACTGATCGAAACGGATGCAGCCGGGCTTTACGACGCTTTGCGCACGCAGGTGAACCGCTTTGAAGGAGGGCCTGTCATCATTCCGAAGGACAGCCGCTTTGAAACGTACGGCTTGCAGACCCTTATGACAGAAGAGTGGCCGGATGAAGGGATTCCCGTTTGGGAATGGGACGCGGAACAAGGAGCGAAAAATATTGAAAAAGCGGAACAAGCGAATGTGGGCATTACATTCAGCGAGATCACGCTTGCGGAATCAGCCACCGTCGTTTTGTATGCGTCAGAGCATGCCGGCCGTTCTGTCAGCCTGCTTCCGACCACCTATATCGCAATCATCCCGAAATCTTCCATTGTGCCGAGAATGACACAGGCCAGCGATATACTGAAACAGCAGATCAGAGACGGCGTCACCGTTCCTTCCTGCATTAACTATATTACTGGGCCGAGCAACTCGGCCGATATCGAAATGGATTTGGTTGTCGGCGTCCACGGACCCGTTAAAGCCGCTTATATCCTCGTGAATGACCGATAAAAAAACAAACCCCGGTTTGCGGCCGGGGTTTGTTTTTATATAAACGCGTTAATGATCATGATAAAACAGATCGCACTGACAGAAATAATCGTTTCCATCGCCGTCCATGTCAGGAACGTTTCTTTGACCGTCATTCCGAAATACTCTTTAATGAGCCAGAAACCGGAGTCATTGACATGTGACAGAATCAAAGAGCCCGCTCCCGTTGCCAATACGAGAAGCTCACTGCTGACGCCCGGCATGACAGATGCAATCGGTGCAACAATGCCGGCCGCCGTCATCATGGCGACAGTCGCTGAACCTGTGGCGACACGGATGACCGCCGCGATCGTCCAGCTTAAAAGAACGGGAGAGAAGCTTGAGTGCTTCGCCATGTCAGCGATATACGTGCCGACGCCTGAATCAATCAGGACGTTGTTAAAAGCGCCGCCGGCTCCGATCACAAGCAGAATGGAAGCAATCGGTCCCAGACAGTCATTGCTGAATTTTAAAATGCTTTCTCTGTCAAAGCCCTGATAAAAACCAAGGCTGAAAAAGGAGTAAACCGTGGCGATCAAAAGCGCCGTGACAGGGTCGCCGATAAATTTAAAAGTTTCATAGAGCGTGCTTTTTTCCGGAAGCGCAATTTCGGCAAGCGTTGCCATAAGCATCAGGATCACCGGTACCAATATCGTAAACAATGTATTTGCGAATCCCGGAAGCTTGCGTTTTTCATTCCGTTCAATAAATTGTTTTTTCAACAGTTCGGGAACGGGTTTGTGAATGCGCTTACCAATCCATTTTCCGTAAAGCGGCCCCGCGATGATGGCAGTCGGAATCCCAACGATTAAAGAAAACAAAATCGTTTTTCCGACATTGGCGTGATAAATGCCGACAGCCGCCATCGCCGCCGGGTGGGGCGGAACCAATCCGTGCACGACGGAAAGTCCCGCAAGGAGCGGAATTCCGATCGTCACTAATGAAACCCCGGTTTCAATCGCAATCGTAAACAAAAGCGGCACGAGCAGGACGAAGCCGACCTGGAAAAAGACCGGGATGCCGACAATAAAAGCGACGGCCATCATCGCCCAATGCACTTTCTTTTTGCCGAAGCGGCCGATCAGGGTGTGGGCGATACGCTCCGCACCGCCTGATTCAGCCATCATTTTTCCGAGCATCGTACCGAGGGCCAGCACGATCGCAAGCAGCGACAGCGTATTGCCGAGCCCGGTTTTCATCGAAGCGATAATGTCCGGCAGATTCATGCCCGTTGCGAAACCGACAAGGATGGATGTAATCAAAAGACTGATAAACGGATTTAATTTAGCGACCGTAATCAATAAGAGTAAAACGATAATAGCGGCAATGACAATAAACAGTAACATGACCTTTTCACCCTTTCAAAGAAGAATTAACGGCTTTGTTTGAGCTGAAATTCACTGATGACGTCAAATTCATCTTTGAGCTTGTCATACAGCCGCTCGTATAAGTAAAACAGCTCAATATATGTTTCGCTGTTTTTGACGTTCGGTTCATGGCGGTGAGAAATTCTGATCCAGTCCTGAACATCCTCGATCCGTTCCATTTCGCCAAGGCTGTGCAAAGCGAGAACGGCCGCTCCGAGCGCCGAGGCTTCGTAACTTTCCGGAACGAGGACTTCCCGTCCCATCGTATCGGACAAAATCTGCCTCCACAGCGGCGACCTCGCAAATCCTCCCGAAGCCCGCACGTCTTTTGCGGGGCCCGCCAAATCTCTCAGTGCGACACCGATTGAAAAGACGCTCATGATGACGCCTTCCAGCACCGCTCTGATAAAATGCTCCCGTTTATGGCGGAGGCTGATGCCGAAAAACGTTCCGCGGGCATTCGGATTCCAAAACGGCGCGCGCTCCCCTGATAAAAACGGCAGAAACAGCAATCCCTCAGAGCCTGCGGGCACTTTATCAGCGATATCAATCATTAAATCATACGGATCAATGCCGAGCCGCTTCGCCGTTTCGACTTCCGGAGAAGCGAATTCGTCTCGAAGCCAGCGCAGCATAATGCCTCCGTTATTCGTCGGGCCTCCGATGACCCAATGCTTGTCAGTCAGCGCGTAACAGAATGTCCGCGCTTTTTCATCCGTAATCGGCGCATCCGTCACCGAACGCACGGCTCCGCTTGTTCCGATCGTAACGGCCACTTCGCCTTTGCCGATCGCGCCGACTCCAAGGTTGGCGAGCACGCCGTCATTTGCGCCGATAATAAACGGTGTATCCGCATGAATGCCCATCCGTGCAGCGATTTCCGGCGCAAGGCCGCGCAGCTGATGAGTGGTCGGCACGATGTCCGACAGCTGATCTTCCCGGATTCCGGCAATCCGGAGCGCTTCTTCATCCCAGGAAAGCGTATCTAAACGGAACAGCCCTGTTGCCGAAGCGATCGAATAATCGACGACATAAGTCCCGAAAAACTCGTGCAGAATATATTCTTTAATACTGATGAATTTGGCGGTTTTCGCGAATGTCTCCTTGTCCTGTTCTTTCATCCACACAATTTTGGAAAGCGGAGACATCGGGTGAATCGGCGTACCCGTTCTTTTATAAATATCAAATCCGTTCATCTCTTTTAAAATCCGTTTTGATTGCTCGGCGCTGCGGTTGTCCGCCCAAATGATGCTTTTGGTCAGCAGGCCGCCGTTTTGATCGACAGCTATCAATGAGTGCATGGCGGTGCTGATGCCGATTGCAAGCAGATTGTCAGGGCTCAGTCCGGCCTTTGTGACGGCGCCCCTGATGCTTCCGATAACCGCTTCCAGAATGTGCTCAGGATCCTGCTCGGCCCATGCCGGCTTTGGCTGTATTAAATCATAGTGAACCGAATGCTTGGCTAATACTTTGCCTCTTGGTCCGAACAGAACGGCTTTCGTACTGGTCGTGCCGATATCCAGACCGATAACAGCTTGGGTTTCCTTCATAATATATCCCGCCTAATCTGATTGAATAATAAGATAGATTAATAATGTATGCCCTTACAAAGTCAATTATAGGAATAATTTTTTTATAAATCAACGATGAAGAAGAAAATTTTTTTCATAAAATTGCCTCAATTCCCGCTGTATCGGCATTCTCTCTTTTGAAAAATAAATATTACAAACGTTTGTGCGCGATCATTTTTCTGATTTGCTGCAAGTTGGCGAGCGTTTTCTCCTGCCGCAGCCGGGCCGTGGCGAAATACAGTGTATCAATGACCGACAGCTGGGCAAGCCTTGCGGACATTGCTTCCGTTCTGAAAGCCGTCTCCCTTGTTGATGTATACAGCACCACGTCGGAAATCTGGGTGAGCGGCGACTTTTGGTAGCTTGTAATGCCGATCGTGCCGGCGCCGAGCGATTTGGCCGTTTTCACCGCGTCGAGCACGTCCTTGTTGCTTCCCGAATGAGAAATGCCGATGACTGCGCTTTCGGGACCGAGAAGACCCGCTGACATCGCCTGAAAGTGAGAATCCGTGTGCGCGATGCAATTTATACCCGTACGCATAAATTTATGATACGCGTCAGTGGCGATCAGCCCGGAACCGCCGTTTCCGTAAAATTCAATTCTGTCTGCGCGGTGGATCATTTCTACCGCTTTTTCAACGTCGGCCGGATCTAATAAATGAAAGGTATCGGTCAGACCGGAAATGTTTGTGCGGAAAACTTTCCGGATGATGACTTCGATATCGTCGTCGGGGTTCATTTCTTCATGAATGTGCTGCACCGGCTCCTGAACGATCTCCTGAGCAAGCGCGATTTTTAAATCCTGATAGCCGGAAAAACCGAGCCGTTTGCACAGCCTGAAAATCGTCGCTTCAGAGCTTTTCGTTTTTTCCGCCAGCTGAATGATGGAAAGGTGAATCACGTCTTTCGGTTCCTTCACGATATGGTCTGCAATCGCTCTTAATTTTGGCGACAAACCTTTGCTGGCCGCCTGAATCTTCCCGATGCTGCTTGAATTCACAGGGGTCATGCTATAACCTCCCTACTCGAATGTAAACGCATACTTTTATGATAAAGCAAGTTCTGCCATAAGGGAATCAGGTTTTGCTTTCTTTACCGCAAATGAAAGAAAAGAGAAAAGTATATCGGGGACATCGCCTCAATGACACTTCATACATCCGATTTTTACAAAAAGTGATCGTTCTCTGGAAAGTGCCGGTGCCCAAGTCGCCGGCCATAAGTCAAACTCATGATGGAAAGCTGTCCTGCTACAGTCCGGTTTCTAGTGAGTTGCCAGCGCTTGAAATTCCAGATGAATTTCTTCAAATTAGTGTTCCGCCATTAGCAGTCAGTTCTTTATTAACTGGATTGAGCAAAAGAGAAGGATCATTAAGCAGGAGAACACTTGAGAAGCACAGGTCTAATCAGCTTCTGGAGAAAAACTTCAAATTAATATAATAATCTAATTGCTCTGAAACGCGTACCATACATTATACTTTCAATGATTTTTAAACTCTGAGGAGGAAATTCACATGAAAGTAATTGCAATTGACTTAGATGGCACGCTGTTATCAGAGAACTTAACTATCCAAGAACAAGATGTAAGAGCTTTAAAGCTTGGACAAAAACAAGGTCATCTTGTAACAATCGCTACAGGGAGAGCTTTATTTGATGCAAAACACATCATCAATAAATATGATTTGGATTTTCCGATTATTGCTTCAAACGGCGCTCAAATTGATGTGGGAAATCAGGTAATATTCGAACATTTTATGGATTCAGATGTAATCCAACCTATCATAACATGGTTAAATAAAGAGGAAATCTATTATCAGCTTTACTTATCTGACAAAATTGCCGTATCAAATCAAGGAATTCAGCAGCTTGAAAAAGAACTTTACAATACGGTAATGGAAGAACCTCATTTTAATCAAGAAGTATTTTGGAGTTCTATTAAAGCTCAAATCCATCAATACGGGTTAGAGGAAATACCGGGTACAATTGACCCTATCGATTATCGGTATGTCATAAAATGTATGATCGTTTCGCCAAACCAAAGAAAATTAAAAAAAGCTAAAGAATATTTTGGACAACTGAAGGAGTGTGCCGTAACGAGTTCAGGAGCATTCAATCTTGAAATCACAAGTGCAGGAGTAGATAAAGGAGCGTCATTAAATAAACTTTGTGAACATTATGGAACGGATGCGCAGAATGCAATCGCAATAGGTGATAATTTAAATGATCTGCCTATGTTTCATGCAGCAGGAATAGGGATAGCCATGGGAAATGCAGATAAGAAGCTTATTCAATTGGCTGCTTTTAAAACGTTATCGAATGATGAGTGTGGTGTATCTTATGCTTTTGATCATTACATTCTGACGAAAGAAGAAGACCCTAAACCGCGGAGTATACAGCCATGAGCCATTTTGTGAAAAGATGTTTAATCTATATTGTCGGATTGTTTATTTTATCCGTAGGGGTTGTATGTATGATTAAATCTAATACCGGGATTGCCCCCTGGGATGCTCTAAACGTGGCTTTATCAGAACTCATTGGCCTTACAATCGGGTCATGGGTTTTCATTGTCGGAGGAATCCTTATCTTTATAAACAGCCTCATAAAAATGCGGTTTCCTAATCTAGCCGGTTTTATTCCGATTGTTATTATTGGAAGTTTTGTTGACCTTTTAAACTTAAAGGTTCTTTCGTTCTTAAAAACAGATTCTGTAATTCTTCAATGGAGTTTATTTTTGATAGGGTTGTGTATATTGGCTATGGGAATCGCTATTTATTTAAGAGCATCTTTTCCTTCGATACCGAATGATGAATTAATGTTGGCTATTACTGAACGCACAGGTTGGGGTATTAATATTACAAAGACGATAGGGGAAGCTTTAGCTTTTGTGCTTGCAATCATTCTTCAGGGGCCGATTGGGATAGGAACCATCATTGTGTTGCTATGTCTGGGGATATTAGTAGGTTTATTTGACAAACTATTACACAAGATGGGGAAGCCCCGTTCTATTTATAGTGTGGGACATGAAGGCGCACATATTCATGCAGGCCATGATAAAACTATTCATTAAATGCTTTTTTTCCCCTTGTGTTATTCAGTGTGAAATCCTGATAACGCTGTCTAAGAAGGAGTAACAGTAATGACAAACATTACAGAGATAGCAAAGAAAGCGAACGTTTCTCGGACAACAGTTTCCAGAGTTCTCAATAATCATCCTTATGTAAAACCTGAGAAGCGGGACGCTGTGTTAAAAGCTATGAAGGAATTAAATTATGTACCAAATTTCAACGCGATTAACCTATCCAGGGGGAAGACAAATGTATTCGGAGTCATTGTTCCTAAAATCAACCATCCGTTTTTCAGTAAACTGATTGCCGGAATAGGCGAAGAGTGTAATAAACATAATTACAGTTTACTTGTGCACCAATCAAATAACGATCCTGAACAAGAAATGGAGTTTTTTAACAGATTGAAATACAAACTGATTGACGGTCTTATTTTGGGATCCTGTGTAAGCCCCCATCACGTACTCGACGAGATATCTGGGTTTGGCAATATTGTTTCCTGTGAAGCTTCTGCAAGCAAACAGGTTGCACATATATTTATTAATCATGAGTCAGGAATCAAAATGGCAATTGATCATCTGCGAAATCAAGGACATCAATCCATTGGTCTATGTATAGGAAATCCTAAGAGCGGTGTTGGCATAAGCAGAAAAAAATCATTTTTTCACTTTCGAAATGAATACGGATTGAAATGGAGTGATAATTGGTACTTTGAGGAACAGTACACTATTGAGAATGGTATAGAAATAGCAAAATTATTACTAAATAAGTCACCTCGTCCTGCGGCAATGGTTGTAGGAAGTGATTATGTTGCGGCAGGGATCATTTATGAAGCGAAAAGACAGGGAATACGAATACCTGAAGAACTGGCGGTTATAGGATTTGATAATCAGCCGATATCTAAGGTAATAGAACTTTCAACGATACATCAACCTATTAAAGAGTTGGGACAAACAGCAGCAAATTTATTATATAACTTAATGAATAACAAAGATGTCCCCAATATAAATAAGTTGAACCTAAAACTTATTAAAAGAAAGTCAACTTAAAAAAACCACTTTATGGTGGTCTTTTTTGCTTAGCGCAGAATCAGTTCTGGGGCAGGCGCTTTGAAATGAGTTCTTTTTTTCGTTTCATCTATAAAACTGAAGGGCTTCATGGAAAGGTTTTCAAGTTCATTTAGGAAGTGACAAGCTTTTAATGGTACAAATGATGTCATATTCCATACAACTTTCTCATTAAAACCTATAGCACGAATATTATGCATAAGCCGATCAATTGTGTAAGACCCTGCTGCTACATACCCTTTCCCTTGATACCACAGATTATTCCCTTCAATTTTCTCCAGTGATTGGCCGCACATGGAATCTGTGTCAATGCGATCTGTCATTGCTATAATACCCTTAGAGCCAACAAGTTCTACAACCCGCCGTGCAACTTCTAAGTCTACATGTTCACTATCAAAATTCATACAAATGGTTAATAAACCTTCTTTCGCGGCTCTCATCAAAGTACCGGGAACTTCTCCGACAAGTGTGTTTATATTATCTATGTTCCATTTATCTAACCGAGCATCTTTTAACCCCTCTAATCTATGTACTCTTTCTTGGGGTGTTCTCCAGGTGTGTTTAAAATTGTTTGGCATATCATTAAACAAATGATCTGTTAAAACGGCATCTGATCCAGTGTAATTGCTGCGTTTTTGCGCTGTATCTATAACTTTCATTATAAGTTCAGAGGTTTCCTCCGGGTATGCTTTTTGGAAGTGACCCAGCGCCGGTTTAACTCCAGCCTCCACAAGTGTATCCACAATCCATTCTAAACTCGGATGTTCTTCGGTGATATATTTCTTTAGATAGGAGTTTTCAGTCATAGCATCTGGGGACAGTACAGTATAAATAAGACCGTATTCTCCGCAAGAAGCGATCTTTTCCCATTCTTCTTTTAAGGGTGCCCAATTTCCTTTTTCCGGTGTGCCTGCAAAGCTGGCCAATAATGGTCCTTCTAGTGAAATACCTAAAATATTACGGTAACGTCCCTTTCTCTTTTGTGTATGGAACTCTTTCATAAAGGCTGCAAATTGATCTAATTGATTATGAGGAAGAAAAATAGAGGGTACACAGAAAATCCCTTCTATTTCAGCTAGTGTATTGATCTTTTCAATATCTAATTGATCTAAATTGCTAAAATCATAGTGACCGATTCCATGACAATGAAATTCTACTGGAAGAGATGGAACTAAATAAGAACCTGATTTCTTAAAAATTCCTTCTCCTCCAATGTCGAAGTTCAGCCATTCGTTATCACTATAAGTTATATCAGCGATTTTCATTACTCCATTTGTTTCAAGGTAAGCTGGGCTGTTAAATGATGTGCTAGACTGCATAGGAAACGCCTCCTGGAAATGTTTATTTAGTATTCAGTGAAGACACATCATCATCTTAAAGTATGAAACCCGCACCATATCAACCTTTTATTATCAATTTTTGTAAAAATATAGGTTTTTTATTCAGCTTTCTACACCTGATGTTGCTCGTTATTGTTATTTGTATCCTGAAAATCTCCTTTAAACACTCAAAAACACTAGCTGTAACGCCACAAATGCTTCTATACTGTTTCGTGTTACGCCAACTAGTGTTCTCCACGAGTTTAATTTGTGGAATTGGTTTCATGTCAATAGCTTTAATAAATGGAATATGACTTCCGGGTATAGAACCTTGTGGAGTCATTGGAGTTGAACGATTAGAAATGAAATGTGTACAGTTACTAAGCTGGGATACCAGCATAAGAGTAAAACCTTTCGTCGGAATTTTTGTTTGAACAATATATATAAAGTGCTGATTACGCTATATTAGGGGCCGGCTCACCCCGCATATGAATATAAACATGGTCAGTCAAAATGTCTTAAATAGGTGATAAGAAAACCAGCGGCAAAAATTAGTATTGACTTTGAAAATAGAAGACTGTATATTATGTTACTATATTCAGAAAATAAAAACTCAAGAGATTCATTTAACATAAAACACTGTGAACGGGAGCAGTAAAAGAATCCAGTCAGAAAAAGAGAGCCGCGGGTTGGTGCAACGCGGACTGATTGTTCTTTGAACTCGCCCGGAAGTGGCAGGGCGGAACGGAATTATCGGAATATTCCCTATGTCCTAACGGCTGACCTTCGTTAAAAGGTTTTTAAGCTGGATTCCGGATATTCGGGATCAACAAGAGTGGTACCGCGGCTGCCTGAGGCACGCCGTCTCTTTTCTAAAAAGAGGCGGCGTGCTTTTTTATGTGATGAACACTTTTTGCGAGAGGGCGTGTGATAGATGGAAAAGGACAAGCAAACGTTAAAACGGACGATGTCGTCCAGACACATTATGATGATGGCGCTTGGAGGCGCAATCGGGGCCGGGCTCTTTAAAGGCAGCAGCACGGCGATTGATGAAGCGGGGCCGTCCGTGCTGCTGGCCTACCTCCTCGGCGGAATCATTCTGCTGTTTATTATGCAAGGGCTGGCCGAAATGGCTGTCAGAAACAAACATGCAAGGACGTTCCGTGATTTGGTTCAGCAGTCTCTCGGGTCGTACGCTGCATACTTTTTAGACTGGATCTATTGGAAAATGTGGGTGCTCAATATTGCCGCTGAGGCGGTCGTAGCCGCCATTTTCATTCAATATTGGCTGCCGGAATGTCCGATATGGATATTGGCTTTGATCATTTCCATCGTGGTGACGGTCGTAAACATGCTTTCTGTGAAACTGTTTGCCGAGACGGAGTACTGGCTCGCGCTCATTAAAATTACAGTGATTGTCATCTTTATTTTATGCGGGATTCTGCTATTATTTTTCTCATTCGGCAATCACACGGCGCCGGGGCTGTCTCATTTAACGGATCACGGAGGGTTTTTCCCGCATGGAGCGGGGGGGGTCATTACGGCGATGCTCGTCGTGATCTACTCATACGGCGGAACGGAAATCATCGGCGTCACGCTGGCGGAGACAAAAAACCCCGAAAAGGTGATCCCGAAAGCTGTCCGAAGCACGTTAACGCGGATTGTCGCTTTTTACTTGCTGCCGTTTTTCATCATCGTCAGCCTGATTCCTTGGAATCAAGTCAACAGTGTTCCCGAAAGCCCGTTTGTCATAGTATTTAAGATGATCGGAATTCCGGGTGCCGACCATATTATGAATGCCGTCATTCTTCTTGCGATTATCTCGTCTATGAACTCAGGACTGTACGGATCATCCCGCGTCTTGTTTACGCAGGCTTCTGACGGCCGGCTGCCGAAAATCTTTTCAAAACTATCGAAGAAAAAGGTTCCCGTCTATGCGATTCTGACTTGTACGTCATTTTTATATGTAGGCGTCCTGATTTCTTTATTCGCAGGAAGCCAGACGTTTAATTATTTGATGGGTTCCCTCGGCTATACCGTGCTGTTCATCTGGCTGATTATCGGATTCGCCCATTTGAAATCAAGAAAACATTCAACAGAACAGCCGGCTTATTACGTCAAATGGTTCCCGTACACGACATGGTTTGCGGTGCTTGCGCTTTTGGCCATCCTGATCGGCGTAATTGCGACGACATCCATCGTCATCACATGCATCACTGCGGCCATCTATCTCCTCATTACGTCTGCGTATCTCGTGAAAGGGAGACGACAATAAATAAAAAAACTCTTGCCCCGCGGCAAGAGTTTTTTTAATGAACGGCCTTTTTTTCTGCGGCCAGAGCAGGTGTTTTCAGTTTCTTCGGTGTTATATTCACAAAACAAATGCTTGTGACGATCAGAAGCAGTCCGGCTAAAAGGCTGACGGTCAACGGCTCATGCAGGAATATCGAGCTGACGACAATGGATATGAGCGGGATCAGGAAGGTGTAAGAGGCAACCTTGCTTGCTTCCCCTGAACCGACAAGCGTAAAAAAGGCGAGCCAGCCGAGCGCGATAACAAAAACCGAAATGAACAGAAGGCTGAGAATGAACGGAGCTTTCCATTGAATCGCTGAAAAGCTTTCTGAAAAATGGCCGGAGCTGACAAGCAGCACGCCGCCGATCAGAAGCTGAAGAGCGACCATCCAGATAGAGTCCGCGCGTCCGCCCGTTCTTTTCACATATACCGTGCCGAGCGCCCAGCTGACCGCGGAGCCTAAGGCCAAAAGAATGCCGGCAATGGAAATATGGCCTCCGAAACCGGCTGCGCTGATGACGGCGACACCGGCAAAGCCCAGAATAAGACCGGCTATTTTTAAAGGATACATCGATTCCCCGAGCCACAGCCAAGAAAAAACGCCCATTAACACCGGCTGGAAAAACACGATGGCTGAAAATAAGCCGGCAGGCAGGTAATTCAATCCGACCGTTTGCAGGCCGTAAAATAAAGTAATATTTAAAATGGCAGAAATAAGATAGATCGGCCACGTTTCTTTAAAACGCAGCTTTTTAAAACGGGGAAGCGCCACCATTAATAATAGAAGTCCGCCGATCAGCGTGCGGATTCCGGCAAACAGAAGAGGCGGCGAATAGGCAAGCGCGGCTTTTGTCAGCGGCCAGTTAATTCCCCACACCGTGACTAGAAACGCCAGCATAAGAGCCGTCTGTATTTTCGAAAGCTGTTTCACGTCGTTCACTCCTTGTAGAACAATTCCATCATATGATACGGTAATCAGTAAGATAAATAAAATGAATCTTTTTTATAAGGAGCATAAGTAAAACGTTATGACGATTACACAACTGCGGGTTTTTGTTCAAATCGCTGAAACGGGAAGCTTTACAAAAGCGGGGCAGGCGCTGAATATGACGCAGCCCGCTGTCAGCCATGCCATCTCTGCGCTTGAGTCAGAGCTCGGCATCAAGCTGATCATCCGCGAGCGCCGCAACGGCGTAAGGCTCACGGACACGGGCGGAAAAATTCTCGTTCATATCAGAGAGGTGCTCAAAGGGATAGAAAAAGCCGAGCAGCTGGCGGCCGCGGAAAGAGGGCTTGAACAGGGAACGATTCACATCGGCACATTTCCGGCCGCTTCCGCTTATTTCATTCCAAAGCTGATCAGCATGTTTAAAAAGCGGTATCCGAAGCTTGAATTGGTGCTTCATGAAGGAACGGTCAACGAAGTAAAGGAATGGCTCCGCTCCCGGGTAATAGACGCAGGTATTACTCTTTTTCCTACGGAAGACATGGAATATCTGCCGTTGAAAAAAGATAAAATGGCCGTCGTGCTTAGAAATGATCATCCGCTTTGCAGCTGTGAGTCAATCACTCTGAAAGACCTTGACTGCCAGCCGATGATCATCTGTGACGGAGGGTACGAATCACCGCTTATTGATATGTTTAGGGAGGCAGGATCTGTGCTGACTTCCGCATTCACTGTTTACAATGTCAATACGTCTATCAGCATGATTAAAGAAGGGCTGGGGATTGCGATATTATCACAAATGTCTATGTCGGGAATATCGCTGCCGGACAATGTCGTGACGAGAGACCTGAATCAGGCGGTGTACCGCGATGTTCTGCTTGCCGTTCCTTCCGTAAAGGAAGCTTCATTGGCGGCAAAACTTTTTATTCAAATCGCGCAGGAACTCACAAAGAATGAATAAAAAGACCCTAATCATCTTAGGGCCCTGAATCTTATCGGTTAATTTTAAAAGAGTTTGTCGTATTGACAAGTTTTGAACCGCTGAACGTGGCTTTGACACGATAATAACCTGTCTTGCATCCTTTTAAAGGGAATGACTTAGTTACGTGATATTTGAAAGTGAAGCTTGTCTTTTTGCAAGTCGTCCATTTCTTTCCTGACTTTCGCTGTAAGTATAGGTTTCCTTTAAAGGTTCGATTTGACGGATACGCTGTACTGAGAGTAAAATCGACACTTTTCGCTTTTTTCGTGTAGTAGGAAGCATCGGTAGATCCGCTTACATTTAAATTCTGCTCAGTGCCGGAATAAAAGTCTGCGGCATATGCCTTATCGGTGTTTCCGGTAAAGAAGATTGCTGCCAGTAAAGCTGTTGTGAGTGCCATTAAGATTTTTTTACGCATATAGACTATGACTTCCTTCCTATTCAATATCATACATATCTTAACATTATTGGGTTTGTTCTTTCAACGATAGATTTTCACTTTTATAGGATGAAAAGCTCATCATATCTGAATGTAATAGATTCATTCATACAAAGTTCACTAGTGACGACCGATGACTGATTGTTCGAATATCATCGAATCAAATTGTTTAACTCACGGGAAAAGCTGTGGTAAGGTGTGTGGTAGAGACCTTGTTTAAGATCTGCTTACACTAAACCATAAAGGAGAAAACGATGGCTGAACATACATTGAAAGATACTGCGTTTTCCGTATTGAATTTATCGCCGGTCGTACAGGGGGGAACGGTTGCTGAATCGTTCCGCAACAGCATGGATTTAGCGCGCCGCGCCGAGGAGTGGGGCTATAACCGCTATTGGCTTGCGGAGCATCATAATATAGAAGGAGTTGCCAGCTCGGCAACGGCGGTGCTGATCGGCCACATCGCCGGCGGCACGAAAAAAATCCGCGTCGGTTCTGGGGGTATTATGCTGCCGAATCATTCTTCACTTGTGATCGCGGAGCAATTCGGAACTCTTGAAACGTTGTATCCGGGGCGGATTGACCTGGGGCTCGGACGCGCGCCGGGGACCGACCAATTAACGGCGAGAGCCTTACGAAGAAACATAAACAGCGGGGAAGATTTTCCGGAGCAGCTTGAAGAATTGAGAAATTACTTCAAACCGTCCGGCAATGTGCGCAATCAAGTCCGCGCCATTCCGGGCGAAGGGCTGGACGTGCCGATCTGGCTTCTGGGCTCAAGCGGCTTCAGCGCGCGTCTTGCGGGAGAGCTCGGGCTTCCGTTCGCCTTTGCGGCTCACTTTTCACCGAAAAACACCGTGCCCGCCCTTGAGCTGTACCGCAGCTCCTTCCGTCCGTCAGACGTACTGGATCAACCGTACGCGATGGTCGGCGTCACCGTCATTGCCGCCGATACGGACGAAAAGGCGGAGCATCTGGCAACATCGCATTATCAAAGATTTTTAGACCTCGTCCGCGGCACGCCGAACCAGCTGAAGCCTCCTGTTGAAGACATGGATCAAATCTGGTCGCCGTATGAAAAAGCGATGGTCAATGAACAGCTCAGCTCAACGATCGTCGGCGGACCGGAGCGTGTGAAGGAAAAGCTGGAAAGCTTCATCCGGACAACACAGGCGGATGAAATCATGGTGAATTCAGAAAGCTTTGAGCATGCCGACAGAATGAGATCATTTGAAATCATCGCCGAATTAAAAAACAGCTGAGCAAAAAAAGCAATGTGCCGCGCACATTGCTTTTTTTATTCGCCGATTCGCTTGACTGAATTCCGGATGACGAGTTCCGGTTCATACACGACGTCATCCTTCTTCGGTTTTTTATGTTCTAAGCAGTCGATGACGTATTTTGCCGCCGCTTTCCCCATAATGGATTTCGGATGCTTGACAGAGGTGAGCTTCACCTCGGAAATCTGGGCGAAATGTGAATCGTCATAGCCCATGACTGACACGTCATCAGGCACCTTTAACCCGAATTCCCTGAGAAGATTAATCGTCTTCAGCGCAATTTCGTCATTGTAGCAAAGAATGGCCGTCGGGTGTGATTCGCTGTTTTGCTCAAGGGTATGCTTAATTTTTTGGAGAAGCACGGTTTCTTTTTCTTCAGTCGTGTAAGTGACGATCATGTCCGGAGACGGGAAAATCCCGCGCTCCCGATGCGCCTGCAGATAGCCGTTCATCCGTTTGACGCCCTGCGTGTCATCCGCTTTAAAGATTCCCATAATGTGCGTGTGGCCGAGGGACATGACGTATTCGCAAGCCATCATGCCGCCTTTGACATCATTGACGGAAAAGCTTGGTGCGGCCAGCTCCGCATAAGAGGCGTTAATCATGGCAAACGGAATGCCGTTTTTCTCCAGATTGAGATAGTAGCCGATGTTGGGCGTCTGCAGCGCGCTTTTCGTAGGCTCGACAATCAGCCCGTCTATATTTTTGGACAGCAGGTTTTCAAGACCGCGCCGTTCACTTTCTGTATTGTTGTTGGTGCTCGTCAGCAGCATGGAATAGCCCTGTTCGCTTAAATAAGATTCGATTCCCCTGATGATGCTCGGGAAAATATAGTCTGATATGTACGTTGTAATGACGCCGATCGTTTTGTTTGAATGCATGGCTGATTTCGCCGTGCGTGAAGCGACAAAGGTGCCTCCGCCCTGAACGCTGTACAGCAGCCCCTGCGAGACCAAATCTCCGATCGCCTTTCTGATGGTATGGCGGCTGACGCCGAACTGCTGCATCAGCTCATTTTCCGTAGGCAGCTTTTCGTCCGGCTGTATTTTTCCCTGATTCAGCCATGAACAAATTTCTTCTTTTACTTGAGCATATTTCGGTAGCATATCAATTCCTCCAAAATGTATACGGACAAATTCCAGTATAACATAGTAAGCCCTTTCATCAAGCTGTAAAAATAATTGACAGATTATGAAAAACTGCTTATTCTTTATTTGTACGTACTAATTTTCCTTATTTTTAGATAAAATTCTTTATAAGTACGTACAAATGTGGCGGTTCTGAAGAAAACAAAGCAACATCAAGCGCCGCACTCAGATTTGTAAGCGTTTTTATTCTATTATTCGCGGGAGGGTAAAATTCATGAAGAATCACCCGGCACCAATTGGCTCAAATGTACCTGTCACTCGGCAGCATTCCAAGTGGTTTGTCATTCTCATCTCATGCGCGGCCGGACTGGGAGGGCTTTTGTACGGTTATGACACGGCGGTGATTTCCGGCGCTATCGGTTTCCTGAAAGATTTGTACCGCTTAAGTCCTTTTATGGAAGGGCTCGTGATTTCAAGCATTATGATCGGCGGTGTTTTCGGCGTCGGGATTTCCGGATTTTTGAGTGACCGTTTCGGACGGAGAAAGATTTTGATGGCAGCGGCGCTGTTGTTTGCGGTGTCAGCGGTTGTCTCTGCGCTTTCTCAAAGTGTGTCTTCCTTAGTGATCGCCAGAGTCATCGGCGGTCTGGGAATCGGCATGGGCTCCTCGCTTTCTGTCACGTATATTACCGAAGCCGCTCCGCCGGCCATACGCGGCAGTCTGTCTTCCCTGTATCAGCTGTTTACGATATTAGGGATATCCGGCACTTATTTTATTAACCTCGCCGTCCAGCAGTCCGGCTCGTATGAATGGGGAGTGCACACCGGCTGGCGGTGGATGCTCGCTTACGGCATGATTCCGTCCGTCATCTTTTTTATCGTGCTGCTTATCGTGCCGGAAAGTCCGCGCTGGCTTGCGAAAGCAGGGCGCCGGAATGAAGCCCTCGCCGTGCTGACGCGCATTAACGGCGAGCAGACCGCGAAAGAAGAAATCAAACAAATCGAAACGTCTTTACAATTAGAAAAAATGGGTTCATTGTCTCAGCTGTTTAAGCCGGGGCTGAGAAAAGCGCTTGTGATCGGGATTCTGCTGGCTTTATTCAATCAGGTCATCGGCATGAACGCAATTACGTATTACGGGCCGGAAATTTTCAAAATGATGGGCTTCGGACAGAATGCGGGGTTTATCACGACATGCATCGTCGGTGTCGTCGAAGTGATTTTCACCATTATCGCGGTTCTTTTAGTCGATAAGGTAGGCCGGAAAAAGCTGATGGGGGTCGGATCTGCCTTTATGGCGCTGTTCATGATCTTAATCGGGGCATCCTTTTATTTTCAGCTGGCGAGCGGTCCGGCTTTAGTCGTCATCATATTGGGATTCGTCGCCGCTTTCTGCGTATCAGTCGGGCCGATTACGTGGATCATGATTTCGGAGATCTTTCCGAACCACCTCCGCGCACGCGCCGCCGGTATTGCGACGATATTCTTATGGGGGGCGAACTGGGCGATCGGCCAGTTCGTGCCGATGATGATCAGCGGGTTAGGGCTTGCGTACACCTTCTGGATATTCGCCGTCATTAATATTCTCTGTTTCTTGTTTGTCGTGACGATCTGTCCTGAGACGAAAAATAAATCATTAGAAGAAATAGAAAAACTCTGGATAAAATGAAAGCGTTTTACGACAAAAGTCCGCTCCGGCGGGCTTTTGTCTGTCACCTTCATTCCGTTTCTGTATATAATGACTGTATCAAGGAGATACTGGAAAATCCTGCGAAGAATGTCGAGGAATTGACCTTTAACAGTTGAATTAACAATGTCATCCTGTTAAAATAATTAAAGAAAGCAGACATAATTTTTTTTGGCTATGATGGGACGTTTTTTGTCATAGCGGGACATTTTCTGTCCAGTATGAATAGGAAGGAACGTTTGAGTCATGAACCAGTTAATACAAGCTCAAAAAAAATTATTGCCTGATCTTTTGCTTGTGATGCAGAAAAGATTTGAAATCTTGCAGTATATCAGGCTTACCGAACCGATCGGCCGCAGAAGTCTTGCAGCCAGTCTCGGATTGACCGAGCGCGTTCTCAGAAGCGAGGTTCAGTTTTTGAAAGAACAGAATCTCATCGATATTAAAACAAACGGCATGACAATGACGGAAGAGGGCTATTCACTGCTTTCGATTCTGGAAGATACGATGAAGGATGTTTTAGGGTTGACGCTTTTGGAAAAGACATTAAAAGAGCGGCTTAATCTGAAAGACGCCATTATCGTTTCCGGAGACAGCGACCAATCTCCTTGGGTCAAAAAAGAATTAGGGAGAGCGGCCGTTGCATGTATGAAAAAGAGATTTTCAGGCAAAAATATCGTCGCTGTAACCGGCGGTACGACAATTGAAGCCGTCGCCGATATGATGACGCCGGATTCAAAAAACCGCGAGCTCCTGTTTGTGCCCGCAAGAGGCGGTTTAGGCGAAGATGTGAAAAACCAGGCGAACACCATATGCGCACATATGGCGGAAAAGGCTTCAGGCACTTACCGGCTTTTGTTCGTTCCCGGGCAGCTGTCACAAGGCGCCTACTCATCTATTATTGAAGAACCTTCCGTAAAAGAGGTGCTTCACACGATTAAATCAGCGAGTATGCTCGTTCACGGAATCGGCGAAGCTAGAACAATGGCGGAGCGAAGAAACACGCCTTTGGAAGATTTGAAGAAAATAGATGACAATCATGCGGTGACAGAGGCATTCGGCTACTACTTTAATGCGGACGGAGAAGTCGTTCACAAGGTGCATTCAGTCGGAATGCAGCTTGATGACCTCGATGCCATTCCCGACATTATCGCGGTAGCGGGCGGATCATCAAAAGCAGAAGCAATCGAAGCTTATTTTAAAAAGCAGCGAAACACGGTTCTCGTCACGGACGAAGGAGCCGCAAAGAAGTTATTAAGGGATAACAGTCCCTCAATATAAATATCTCTCACTTATTTAAAGGAGGAAATAATCATGGCAGTAAAAGTCGGTATTAACGGTTTTGGTCGTATTGGACGTAACGTATTCCGCGCAGCATTAAACAATCCTGAAGTTGAGGTAGTAGCGGTTAACGATTTAACAGACGCTAACATGCTTGCTCATCTTTTACAATATGATTCCGTACACGGAAAATTAGATGCAGAAGTTAAAGTTGACGGCAGCAACCTTGTTGTTAACGGCAAAACAATCGAAGTTTCTGCTGAGCGCGATCCTGCGAAACTCAGCTGGGGCAAACAAGGCGTTGAAATCGTAGTTGAATCTACCGGTTTCTTCACAAAACGCGCAGACGCTGCGAAACACTTAGAAGCAGGCGCGAAAAAAGTTATCATCTCTGCACCTGCTAACGAAGAAGATATCACAATCGTTATGGGTGTTAACGAAGATAAATACGATGCGGCTAACCACCATGTTATCTCTAACGCATCTTGCACAACAAACTGCCTAGCGCCGTTTGCAAAAGTACTTAACGACAAATTCGGCATCAAACGCGGTATGATGACAACTGTTCACTCTTACACAAACGATCAGCAAATTCTTGATCTTCCGCACAAAGACTACCGTCGTGCGCGTGCAGCAGCTGAAAACATCATTCCTACATCAACTGGTGCTGCTAAAGCAGTTTCCCTTGTTCTTCCTGAACTGAAAGGCAAACTGAACGGCGGAGCTATGCGTGTGCCGACTCCAAACGTTTCTCTTGTTGACCTAGTTGCTGAACTGAACAAAGACGTAACGGCTGAAGACGTAAACGCAGCTCTTAAAGAAGCGGCTGAAGGCGATCTTAAAGGAATCCTTGGCTACAGCGAAGAGCCATTAGTATCCGGAGACTACAACGGCAATGCTAACTCTTCTACAATCGATGCTCTTTCTACAATGGTTATGGAAGGCAGCATGGTAAAAGTAATCTCTTGGTACGATAACGAAAGCGGCTACTCTAACCGCGTTGTTGACCTTGCAGCTTACATCGCAAAACAAGGTCTTTAATTCATAGCTCCCGGAAAGGGCCGGACTTGGTTCTTTCGGACAGAAACGCTATAATGAAAGCGGACAAGGGAAGGGGACGGACTCCCTTTCCCTTTTTCCATGAGAACCGGCTTTCAGAAAGCGCCGGATTGCTGCAGAACGTCCGCGTTTTGAAGTTTCCGCGGCACTTTCGTTTTCTGAGCCGCCTGCCCTGGCTCAGAAGACGATCTGCCCCGTGCCCGGAAGCTGCAATCTGCCCCGCGGCGGAAGCATCATGAGGCGGTTTCACGTTTCACGTTTTTCGTGCTATGCAAACCATTTTGAAGGAGGATCTCCTAAGGCATGAATAAAAAAACAGTAAAAGACATCGACGTAAAAGGCAAAGTCGTATTCTGCCGCGTTGACTTTAACGTTCCAATGAAAGACGGGGAAGTAACAGACGATACTCGTATCCGCGCTGCGCTTCCAACAATCAAACACCTTGCAGACCAAGGCGCGAAAGTCCTTCTTGCGAGCCACTTAGGCCGCCCGAAAGGCGAAGTGGCTGAGGAGCTTCGTTTAACTCCTGTCGCTGCACGCTTAGGCGAACTGCTCGGCAAAGAAGTGAAAAAAGCGGATGAAGCTTACGGCGATGCTGTAAAAGCACAAATTTCTGATATGAAGGACGGAGACGTTCTTGTATTGGAAAACGTACGTTTCTACCCTGGTGAAGAGAAAAACGATCCTGAGCTTGCTAAAGCATTTGCTGAGCTTGCGGATGTATATGTCAATGACGCATTCGGTGCTGCCCACCGTGCTCACGCATCTACAGCCGGAATTGCCGAGCATCTGCCGGCGGTTGCAGGATTCCTGATGGAAAAAGAGCTTGACGTTCTCGGCAAAGCCGTGACAAATCCTGAGCGCCCGTTTACGGCAATCATCGGCGGCGCGAAAGTAAAAGACAAAATCGGTGTAATCGAAAGTCTGCTTGATAAAGTGGACAACCTGATCATCGGCGGAGGTCTTGCTTACACATTCGTAAAAGCGCTTGGTTATGAAGTCGGTAAATCTCTTCTTGAAGAAGATAAAATCGAACTTGCAAAATCATTCATGGACCGCGCGAAAGAAAAAGGCGTTAAATTCTATATGCCGGAAGACGTTCTCGTTGCTGATGATTTCTCTAACGATGCAAACGTTCAAATCGTGCCGGTCTCTGAGATCCCAAGTGATTTAGAAGCGATCGACATCGGAACGAAAACCCGCGAAACGTATGCTGAAGTTATCAAAAACAGCAAACTTGTCGTATGGAACGGGCCGATGGGCGTATTCGAAATCGACTTGTTCGCTCAAGGCACAAAAGCAGTGGCTGAAGCATTGGCAGAGGCAAACGATACATACTCTGTCATCGGCGGAGGAGACTCTGCGGCAGCCGTTGAAAAATTCGGCCTTGCTGACAAAATGAGCCATATCTCAACAGGCGGCGGCGCATCCCTTGAATTCATGGAAGGCAAAGAGCTTCCAGGTGTAGCTGCGCTGAACGATAAATAAAAACTGCTATAAGGAAGTGGAACAGATGAGAAAACCAATTATAGCCGGTAACTGGAAAATGAACAAAACACTCGGCGAAGCTGTCAGCTTCGTTGAAGAAGTGAAATCTTCCATTCCAGCAGCAGACAAAGCGGAAGCTGTTGTTTGCGCACCAGCTCTTTTCTTAGAAAAGCTGACTTCTGCTGTTAAAGGAACTGACCTGAAAGTCGGCGCCCAAAACATGCATTTTGAAGAAAACGGTGCGTTCACAGGTGAAATCAGCCCGGTCGCTCTGAAAGACCTTGGCGTGGATTACTGCGTCATCGGCCACTCTGAGCGCCGTGAAATGTTCGCTGAAACTGATGAAACAGTTAACAAAAAAGCGCATGCCGCTTTCAAACACGGCATTGTGCCGATCATTTGCGTAGGTGAAACGCTTGAAGAGCGCGAAGCCGGAAAAACAAATGATCTTGTTGCCGATCAAGTGAAAAAAGGTCTTGCGGGTCTTTCTGAAGAGCAAGTTGCCGCTTCCGTTATTGCGTACGAGCCAATCTGGGCAATCGGAACAGGCAAATCTTCTACAGCGAAAGATGCTAACGACGTCTGCGCGCATATCCGTAAAGTCGTTGCTGAAAGCTTCAGCCAGGAAACTGCTGACAAGCTCCGCATTCAATACGGCGGCAGCGTAAAACCTGCAAATATTAAAGAATATATGGCAGAGTCCGATATTGACGGTGCTTTGGTCGGCGGCGCAAGCCTTGAACCGCAGTCATTCGTTCAATTATTGGAGGAAGGACAATATGAGTAAAAAACCAGCTGCACTCATCATTCTTGATGGGTTCGGATTACGCAATGAAACAGTCGGAAACGCAGTCGCACAAGCGAAAAAACCGAATTTCGACCGTTATTGGAACCAATACCCTCATCAGACGCTGACGGCATCAGGCGAAGCAGTCGGACTGCCTGAAGGACAGATGGGGAACTCTGAAGTCGGTCATTTGAATATCGGCGCAGGACGTATTGTGTACCAAAGCTTAACACGCGTGAACGTTGCCATCCGCGAAGGCGAATTCGAACGCAATCAAACGTTCCTTGACGCTATCAAAAACGCGAAAGACAACGACAAAGCGCTGCACCTGTTCGGCCTTCTTTCTGACGGAGGCGTACACAGTCATATCAATCATTTATTCGCGCTGCTGAAGCTTGCGAAAAGTGAAGGACTGACGAAGGTGTATATTCACGGTTTCCTCGACGGCCGCGATGTAGGTCCGCAAACGGCGAAAACTTACATTCAGCAGCTGAATGAGCAGATCGAAGAAATCGGTGTCGGCGAAATCGCCAGCATTTCCGGACGCTACTACTCCATGGACCGCGACAAACGCTGGGACCGTGTGGAAAAAGCGTACCGCGCAATGGCTTACGGCGAAGGCCCGTCTTACCGCAGCGCGATGGATGTAGTCGACGATTCTTATGCGAACGGCATTCATGATGAATTCGTCATTCCGTCCGTCATCACAAAAGAAAACGGTGAACCCGTTGCGAAAATTCATGACGGCGATTCTGTGATTTTCTATAATTTCAGACCAGACCGAGCCATCCAGATTTCAAACACGTTTACCAACAAAGATTTCCGCGATTTCGACCGCGGTGAAAATCATCCGAAAAACCTGTATTTCGTCTGCCTGACTCACTTCAGTGAATCTGTTGACGGATATGTGGCTTTTAAACCGGTAAACCTTGACAATACGGTCGGTGAAGTATTAGCACAGCACGGGTTAAAACAGCTTCGCATTGCAGAAACTGAAAAGTATCCGCACGTTACGTTCTTTATGAGCGGCGGCCGTGAAGCTGAATTCCCGGGTGAAGAGCGTATTCTCATCAACTCGCCTAAAGTTGCAACGTATGACTTGAAGCCTGAAATGAGTGCGTATGAAGTGAAGGACGCGCTTGTCAAAGAAATTGAAGCTGACAAGCATGACGCGATCATTCTGAACTTCGCAAACCCTGATATGGTCGGCCACTCCGGAATGGTTGAACCAACAATTAAAGCAATTGAAGCAGTGGACGAATGCTTGGGCGAAGTCGTTGACGCGATTCTCGCTAAAGGCGGACACGCCATCATTACCGCTGATCACGGTAATGCTGACATTCTGATTACAGAATCAGGCGAACCGCACACGGCGCATACGACAAACCCAGTCCCTGTGATTGTGACGAAAGAAGGCATTACGTTGCGTGAAGGCGGAATCCTAGGCGACCTTGCACCAACGTTATTAGACCTTCTCGGTGTTGAAAAACCGAAAGAAATGACAGGAACATCTTTAATTCAAAAATAATTTGAAATCAAAAGGAGAGACAAAACTCATGCCATACATTGTTGATGTTTATGCACGCGAAGTATTAGACTCCCGCGGCAACCCAACAGTTGAAGTTGAAGTATATACAGAAACAGGAGCTTTCGGCCGCGCATTAGTGCCAAGCGGAGCTTCTACAGGTGAATACGAAGCAGTTGAGCTTCGTGACGGCGACAAAGACCGTTACCTTGGAAAAGGCGTGTTAACAGCTGTTAACAACGTAAACGAAATCATTTCTCCAGAGCTTCTTGGCTTTGATGTAACTGAACAAAACGCAATCGATCAGCTTTTAATTGAGCTTGACGGTACTGAAAACAAAGGCAAACTTGGTGCGAACGCAATCCTTGGCGTATCTATGGCTTGTGCACGCGCAGCTGCTGATTTCTTACAGATTCCTCTTTACCAATACCTTGGAGGATTCAACTCAAAAACTCTTCCTGTACCGATGATGAACATCGTAAACGGCGGAGAGCATGCTGATAACAACGTGGATATTCAAGAATTCATGATCATGCCTGTAGGTGCTCCTAACTTCCGTGAAGCACTTCGCATGGGCGCTCAAATCTTCCACAGCTTGAAATCAGTTCTTTCTGCTAAAGGAATGAACACAGCTGTAGGTGATGAAGGCGGATTCGCTCCAAACCTTGGTTCTAACGAAGAAGCGCTTCAAACAATTGTTGAAGCAATCGAAAAAGCCGGCTTCAAACCTGGCGAAGAAGTGAAACTTGCTATGGATGCTGCATCTTCTGAGTTCTACAACAAAGAAGACGGCAAATACCATCTGTCTGGCGAAGGCGTTGTGAAAACATCTGCTGAAATGGTTGACTGGTACGAAGAAATGGTTTCTAAATACCCAATCATCTCTATCGAAGACGGACTTGACGAAAACGACTGGGAAGGCCACAAGCTTCTTACTGAGCGTCTTGGCAAAAAAGTTCAGCTTGTCGGTGACGACCTCTTCGTTACAAACACGAAAAAACTTGCTGAAGGTATTAAAAACGGCGTAGGCAACTCTATCCTGATCAAAGTAAACCAAATCGGTACATTGACTGAAACATTCGATGCGATCGAAATGGCGAAACGCGCGGGCTACACTGCCGTTATCTCTCACCGTTCAGGTGAAACTGAAGACAGCACAATCGCTGACATCGCTGTGGCAACTAATGCAGGACAAATCAAAACAGGTGCTCCGTCCCGTACGGACCGTGTTGCGAAATACAACCAGCTTCTTCGCATCGAAGATCAGTTGGCCGAAACTGCTCAATACCACGGTATCAACTCTTTCTATAACTTGAATAAGTAATGGAATGGACGCCGGGAGATATTCTCCCGGCGTTTTTTTATGCTCCCGGGCTTTTCCCTCCTTTTTCATCATCTTCATTTGGTCAATAATATTCATTTTTCCCCTTTTTAAAGGAATCAGTGTTCTTCAATCGAAAGGGAAGAGGTGTTAATAAGAGGAGGGATTATGATGAAATTTTCATTTATGTCAGCCGCGGTGGCAGCAAGCGTCATATGGGGCGCGTCTGCCGGGCCGCTGTCCGAAACTCATGCTTATTCAGCCGTGACCGCGCCGGTTTTTGATGCTGATGAGGCATTGGACACTATGCATGATCTGAGTGAAACCATCGGACCGCGGGAAACCGGAACTGCGAAAGAAAAGGAAGCGGCTGAATACATATCGAATCGCCTGCGGGCTCAGGGCGCCAGTGTCAAAGTACAGTCATTTCCATTGAAAAAGTACTTTTCAGGTTCAGTCACAGCGGGAGATCATGAATTCCCGCTCCGCTCCGCTGATCAATCCGCTGTTGAAAAAGAGCTGAGAATTGAGGGAGGGATTTTTGACGGCGGCTGCGGATCACGCGATGACGTAACAGGAGCCAAAGGAAAGATTGCAGTGATACGCGAAGGAAAGATCCCCGTTTCTCAAAAGATCAAACATGCCGAACAAGCGGGAGCCAAAGCAGTCATTATTTATAATCAGACAACAAAACCGCTCGCCGTCCGTCCGCATACCGATAAAGGAATCACGATACCGGCGGCGGGTATGAAAAAAGAAGACGGTGAAGCACTGCTGCAGGAAAAGCAGGCAGTCATTCAATTTAAAAACTATAAAAACCGCACCTCACAAAATATTATAGGAACGCGCAAAGCGGCACAGGCCAACTCTTCTGATGCTGATATTATTTATGTCACAGCGCATTATGACAGCGTAAAAGGCGCGCCCGGAGCGGATGATAACGCCTCAGGCACATCTGCCGTTCTGGAAATCAGCAAGCAATTCACACACATACCGAAAGACAAAGAAATCCGCTTTATCCTGTTCGGTGCAGAAGAATTATGGTCTGCGGGTTCATCTTATTACGTCAGTACACTCACGAACAATGAAAGAAAGCACAGCCAGGCCAATTTTAATGCCGATATGATTGCGACTGACTGGGAAGAAGCGAGTCAAATGTGTGTCACGACTCCTGACGGCAAGGAAAACCCGAGCGTCCGGTATGCTGAAAAAGCCGCTGAAAAATCCCGCTTGGTCAAGCCAAACCTGATTCAGCTCGGTTACTCAGACCATGTCTCTTTTTATGAAGCAGGGATTCCGTCGGCTAACTGGATTTGGCTCAGCCCCGATACACAGGAGCCGGGGCCTTGGTATCACACCGAGAATGATAATATGAAACACATCAGCAAAGAAAGATTAGAGAAAGCGGGATCACTCGTTTCCGCGGCTGTAACTGAGGCAGTGAAAGAATAAAAAACAGGCTTCGGCCTGTTTTTTTATATTGTTTTCTGTATATTCCCTCAATTAAGGGAGATTTTCTCACTTGTTACCAGATATATACCATTTGACAGGATTTTATTTTACAAATAAAAGAAAAATAAATAGATAATACCTAATTTATAAAAGGATGTAAAACTCATTTATCAAATTTTAACTTTTGTTATAATTGCGATATCGATCGATATTTGTTTTAAATTGTAAAAAACAATACTCTTTTCTATCTATTAGGGGGCGAAAAATGAATACTGTCACAAAAGAAGCCAGCAACCTTGGTCAAAAACGGCTGTTACATCTGATTGAAACGAAGCAGGCGATTGTAGGCGTGTTAGGCATGGGATATGTGGGATTTCCTCTTGCGCTGGAATGTGTCGATAAAGGATACAATGTTATCGGATTCGACAAAAACAGTGAAAAGGTTTCCTTGTTAGCCGCCGGAAGCAGCCATATTCAAGATATAGAGGACGACAGACTGAACTCGGCTTTACAAACAAAACGCTTTCAAATCAGCGCCGACATGTCGCTCATCCAAAAATGCGACATCATTGTGATATGTGTGCCGACACCCCTGAACAAAAAAGACAAGATCCCCGATTTAACCTACATCGACAGTGCAGTTGACAGCATGATCGCTTATGGAAGGCAGCATCAGCTTTTAATTTTAGAAAGCACCACCTATCCCGGAACAACGAAAAAAAAGATTGCCGACAGAATGGCATCAAGCCGCGGCATGAAAATAGGAACAGACTTTTTTACGGCTTATTCTCCGGAAAGAATCGATCCGGGCAACAGGCAATATGAAGTTTCAGATATTCCTAAAGTAGTCGGCGGAACCACACAGACTTGCACAGAACTTGCCTCAGCGTTTTACAGCACCATTGTTACAAGCATTCACCCGGTGACCTCACCCGAAGTAGCTGAAACAGCTAAACTCCTAGAGAATACTTATCGTTATGTCAATATAGCTCTTATCAATGAAATGGCGCTTAATTGCCGTGAACTTGATATTGATATATGGGAAGTCATCTGCGCGGCGGACACGAAGCCGTTCGGCTTTCAAAAATTTATCCCGGGCCCCGGAGTCGGAGGCCATTGTATCCCGATTGATCCTTTTTACTTCAAATGGATCGCGAATGAAAAAGGGCTGCAGACAAAATTAATTGATCTCGCGGACGAAATCAATTCCAACATGCCGATTTCTGTCTCTGAGTATGCTTTGAAACTGGCGGGCAAAGACAAATGCAGCATCTTAATAATAGGGGCAGCTTATAAAAAAAATACAAATGACCCGCGTGAATCCTCAGTGTTTACGATAATGGAAGAATTGATGGACAAGGGATGCGCGATTGATTATCATGATCCGTTTATCAGCGAGATCCGCTTGAATGACGGAAGCCGCAAACAATCTGTCCCTTTCACAAAAGAACAAATCAATCAGTACGACGTCATCATCATTCATACAGATCACGATGTAATCGACTACAGTATTTTGAAGGATGCCTCACCGATTATCTTTGACACAAGAAATGTATGCAAGGAAAAATCAGCCGACAATTGCAGAGTTGTCACTTTATAGGAGGGAACGGTCATTAGTAATCGATTTATCTCTTTTCACAGACCTGATATGACAAACGAAGAAATCGCAAGCGTAACCGAAACGATTCAATCGGGCTGGATTTCGAAAGGCCCGAAGGTAATCGATTTTGAAAAAAAGCTGGGAGAATGTATAGGAGCCGAACACGTCATCAGCTGTAATTCAGGCACCGCTGCATTACATATGGCTTTATTGGCGCTCGGTGTGGGAGAAGGCGATGAAGTCATCGTGCCGAGCTTCACGTTCTGTTCCAGTGTCAATGTCATCCTGCACGCCGGAGCCGTTCCGGTGTTTGCGGATATATGCGAGAAAAGTCTATGTGCCGATCCTGAAGATGTCAGGAAGAAAATAACGCCGCGCACAAAAGCGGTAATTGCGGTTCATTTTGCCGGCTATCCGGCTGATCTGGAAAACTTGCAATCCATTTGTAAAGAAAACGGATTGTATCTGATTGAAGACGCCGCTCATGCGCTCGGTACAAAATATAACGGAAGCATGATCGGCACTCACGGCGATGCCGTGTGCTTCAGCTTTTATGCCACCAAAAATATTACAACGGGGGAAGGCGGAGCCCTCGTCATGAAAGACGAACAGGCCGCAGAAAGAGCGAGGCTGTACGGATGGCACGGCATCACAAAAAATGCCTGGAACCGGTACGGTGAAAAAGGCAGCTGGAGATACGACGTTTTACTGCCGGGCTTTAAATATAATATGACGGATATTCAGGCCGCGCTCGGTCTGGTTCAATTGAAGCGCGCAAACGACATTCAAGAAAAACGGGAACAGATTGCTCAATTTTATGTACGTGAACTGTCAGGCCAATCTGCCAAAGCGGCGCTTCCGCTTTCTGACATTCCAAGCGGCATAACGCACTCATGGCATTTATTTATTTTGCGGATTCGAGAAAACGGCGGTATGGACAGAGATCTGTTTATTGAGAAAATGAAAGAAAAACAAATCGGGCTGAGCGTGCACTTTATTCCCGTGCATTTGCATCCTTACTATAAAAAACATTTTCCTGCCGAGCTTCCGGTAACTGAACGTGTTTTCCGGGAGATCGTATCACTGCCTCTTTACAGCCAGTTATCAGATGAGGATTGCAGCTATATTGTCAAGTCTATAAAAGAAGTGTTGACTATCAGCCAGGAGGTTGGATCATGAAACATATTGCGATTATCGGAGGAGCCGGTTTTATCGGAAGCGAACTGGCGGCATTATTACAGGCTAAAGGTTATCACACCATCATTGCAGACCAAAAGGAGCCGGCTTTTGACACTGAATACCGCCAAACGGATATTCTTGACCGGACGTCCCTCCGCGAATCATTGCGGGGAGCGGATGCGGTTGTCCATTTGGCGGCAATGGTCGGAGTGGACAGCTGCCGAAGCAATGAAGAAGACGTCATACGGGTCAATTTTGAAGGAACGAAAAACGTAACTGAGGTATGCGGTGAATTGGGAATCAGCACACTTCTTTTCTCATCGAGTTCAGAAGTGTTCGGAGATTCACCGGATTTTCCTTATACCGAGACAAGCAGAAAGCTTCCGAAATCGGCTTACGGAAAAGCCAAACTGCAATCAGAGGAATATTTGAGAGAACAGGCTTCCGACGAACTTCATATTCGGGTCGTCCGGTACTTTAATGTATACGGGCCGAAACAGCGCGAGGATTTTGTCATCAACAAGTTTTTCAGCCTGGCCGAGAATGGCTCTGAGCTGCCTCTTTACGGGGACGGCGGACAAATACGCTGCTTCAGCTACATCAGTGATATCGTCACCGGAACTTATCTCGCTCTCACTCATGAAGGAGCCGTCTTTGAAGACTTCAATATCGGGAACGACCAGCCGATCACGATAAAAGAACTGGCTGAAAAAGTCAATGTGCTCTCAGGCAGAGAGAAGGATAACTATCTGTTTAAAAAGCTGGGCGAAGACGGCGTGAGGGGAAAAGACATCGAGATTTTTAAACGGGCGCCGTCAATCGAGAAGGCGAAACGTTTGCTCGGTTACGCTCCGAAAGTAAGTCTGAATGAAGGCCTGGAGATCATAAAAGATGAAAGACAAAAGCACAAACTTTCACTTTCCTAAAAACCCGGAAGAGATCAAGTATCCCATTTATCCGGGTCAGTTTTCAGTCAGCGGCCGTCTGCGCGCAGTGAAACACTTGCTTACTGCCGGACAAAGCGGACTGACTGAAAAACTGGAAAAACGTTACGGAAAAGGGGTTGTGCTGACCTCCAGCGGCAGTGCGGCACTGGTGCTCGCATTAACTTATTCGGGGGCCGGGCCGGGGAAAGAAGTGATTTTCTCATCCTTCAGCTGCCCGAATGTCATTGATGCCGTGCTGCAATCCGGTGCGACGCCTGTGTTTGCGCAGCTGGATGAGCATCTATCCTTATCTTTTGAGGATGTCAAAAAAAAAGCGACGAGGCGTACGTGTGCGGTTATCCTCACACATGTATACGGCCGGAGAGAAA
This sequence comes from Bacillus sp. FSL R5-0443, assembly GCF_038608285.1. Taxonomy (NCBI): domain Bacteria; kingdom Bacillati; phylum Bacillota; class Bacilli; order Caryophanales; family Bacillaceae; genus Bacillus; species Bacillus sp. FSL R5-0443. The sequence goes on along the minus strand of NZ_CP152013.1, from coordinate 3,517,934 downwards.
ATATCGCTATCATTAACTGGGCGAAGGAAAACGGAATTGCTGTCATTGATGATGCCGCTCAAGCCATGTTTACAAAACAAGCGGATACATTTGCCGGCGGTTTGGGCGATTTCGGCATTTTAAGCTTCGGCCCCTCAAAGCCGCTTGCGAGTATCGGAGGCGGCGCGTTAATCGCGCCGAAAGAATGGCTTCGGCAAAAAACAAATCTCCCGATGGAACAGCGCAGCCAAGTGGCAGCTGACTATCGAATCTATATCAGAAATCAAAGAATCCAAGCTGTAATGAAACGGAAACGGCATCATCCTATTTCATATATGTTTAGAAAAGCGGGCGCCATGCCTTCCATGAAAGCCACAAAGCTCGAAGCTCTGCCGGATAAACCGGCTGTTGTACCCGTGCTTCGCATGCATCCGGCAAGGGAAGCCATTATTGATGATCAGCTTTCACGTATGGATCAGCTTGTAACAGCTTCGCTCCGAAACATAGAGACGGCGGGAGAAATCTTTGCAAAGGCGGGAGAAACAAACGGCATAAGAATGATCCAGCCCCAAGAAGGAGAACATCTGAATTATTTAACAATTGTATTTCCCCGGGATGAAGAGCGGTACGGGTGTTCCGTTTATTTAGCTGAAAGAGGCATCCAAACATGCTGGAACTACCTTCCCCTCGGACGTATTCCGATTTATGAAACATACGCGGGGGAAGGCGGGGAAGACCCGCTTTGGAAGAGAGTTCTTTCCCTGCCGTTTAAACCTCCTCTTCAAAAGGAGCAAGTCAGATATATAGCCGAATCCGTTTTATCATATTGTGAGCAACAGAATAAGACTGAATAGTGGTGATAAATATGCAAAAAACAGCAGTATGCACGACCCGCCAGGCATGGGATCGGGCCGCTGACATGTATCAGGCGGGATTGTTTCAAAGCTATGATTGGGGAATCCTCATGGAAGAGCTTCCCGGCACGTCATTTCACCCTGTCAGACTGACAACGGACGGAGGACAGGTCATCTATCTTCCGCTTTTTGAACAGAAGGGCGTATTATCCGGCAATATGATCGGATACGGCGGCGTTATTTCAGATCGCCCCATCTCATTTGAATGGCTTCAAAGTGAAATCCAGGCCATATTCGGCCGGAACATATCCCGGATGCTGCTGCCGTACGGTCAGACTTCTTTTACAGAAGAAATCGGGGAAGGGTGGACGGAAAAGGTGACACGGATCCTTACGCTTCCGGACACGTTTGACGAACTTTGGACGGGCATTTCCGGAAAAGCCCGGACGGCAGTCAGATACGCTGAAAAAGAGAATATTGTCACCCGGCTGATCGGGCGAAAAGAACTTGGCGCGTTTTATGACCTCTACAAAGAGCATACGGCGGCAATCGGCGCGGCTTATGTGCTGAGCCAGGGCTTTTTCCAAAAGCTGCTTGACACGTTTGCGGACCGGATGTTTTGGATCGGAGCATATCAGGATGAGACGCTGATCAGCAGCAGTATTTTTCTCTATGACCGCTCTCATTTCTATTATTGGCAGAATGTAAACAGTCTGGCGGGAAAAAAAGCGCAGGCCTCTTACTTATTGATGCGTGACGCCCTGCAATTCGCCATTTGCCGCAAGCTTCAATGGGCTGATTTTGGCTATTCACACAGTAAAGAAATCGCGAGACCGAAACGATATTGGGGAGCTGAAGAAAAACAATGCCGACTTTTTACGAAACCGGAATGAAAACAATAAGCGGCCATCAATCCAGTTATCTGCCGTGGTACGGTTTTTTTGAAAAAATGTATAAGTCGGATCTGTTTGCCATTCATGACACAGCCCAATTTGAGAAAAAAGGATTTCTCAACCGCAACAGAATCAAAACGCCGCAAGGCCCCAGATGGCTGACAGTGCCTTTGCAGATGAAACAATATAAAGACATAGAGCTTCGGCATATGAAAATCGACCAGACACAGGATTGGCGGAAAAAACATTGGATGGCGATTAAGATGAACTATGCGAAAGCTCCCTATTTTGAGCGATACCAGCATTTTTTTCAAGATGTCTATCAGCGGGAGTGGGGATATCTCCATGATTTGAATATGCACATCATTGAATTTTTCCGAAAAGAGCTCCGAATTGAAACGCCGCTCTGTTATGTCTCTGAGCTTGAATGCCGGAAGGAGAAAAAAAGCGATTTTGTTTTAGCGCTTTGTCAGGAGCTGGGGGCGGACCGTTATTATTCAGGCAGTCAGGGTTCCGACTATTTAATAGAAAGCGATTTTGAAAGAAACGGAATTGTCATTGAGTATCAGCAGATCCGACATTTTGGCTATCCTCAATTATTCGGGGAGCATATCCCTCACCTCTCCATGCTCGATATGCTGATGAACTGCGGAGCGGATACAGCTGAAATGTTAGTTAAAGGAGGGCAATATGATGAAAGTAATGGTATTTGCAGCGCATCCCGACGATGAAATTATCGGCGTCGGCGGCACGCTCGCCAAACATGTCCGCCAAGGTGACAGCGTGTCGGCAGTCATTATGGCGGAAGGCAAATCATCAAGAAAAACGGATTACAAAAAGCCTGAAGATTCCGTTATGGAGCATTCTAATCAAGAAACGGAGCAGGCGCTCAGCACTTTGGGCATCCATGATTTTGTCAGGCTGAACCTTCCTGATAACAGAATGGATTCAATGGATTTGCTGGATGTCGTGAAGGAAGCGGAGAAACAAATCAATCGTTTTCAGCCTGACATTGTGTATACCCAGTACGGCGGTGACATTAATATTGACCACTCCGTCGTATTCAGAGCGGTCATGACGGCAACCCGTCCGCTTCCCGGTCATACGGTAAAACGGGTTTTTGCCTATGAAACATTGTCTTCGACGGAATGGAATTACTGTCAGAAGGATCAGTTTCATGCCAATTTCTTCGTTAATATTGAAGACGAGCTTGAAACGAAATTGAAATCGATGGCGTGTTACGGCTCCGAGCTCAGAGACTTCCCTCATCCCCGCTCTTTGCAGGCGATCGAACATAATGCCCGTGTGTGGGGAGCAAAAGCGGGTTTTTCGGCTGCGGAAGCGTTTATGCTGGTGAGAGGAACATGGTGACTGTCCTATGATTGCTCAAATTCCGTTTTTCGGACTTGATCCGAAGCAAATCGATGAGAAATGGGTGGAAGCGGGATACGGTCTGGAAGCGAATATTTTTGACGGCCATTCCTTTGGGGAAGCGGATTATCTCAAAACATTCAATCAGACGCTGGAATATGCGAAACAGCTTGATCCTTCATTATTAACGCTGCATTTTCCGACAGATCATGCCGATTATGTGAATGAAGATCACATCAAAAAACAGCTTTATCACTTTGCGGAGCTCGCTGTGAAATACGGCGCCAAAGGCATAACCGTTCATGCCAATCAATTTATGACGGTTGAGGAATTTCAAGTCTATGACCTGGAAGGAAACCGTAAAAAAATCGTTGAGTTTTTCGCGGAGTTTGATGAGCGGCTGAAAGGGACGGACATTTGGATCGGTGTGGAAAACCTTCCGATCATCGGGAATCTGGGAGAGGATTTTGATCCGATTTTCATTTATCCTGAGGATTTTACAGAGCTGGTGCAGCTGGATCTGAAGCATGTCGGTATTACGTGGGATCTGTGCCATTGGGCGATTACCTATCAGACTCACTTATCTTCCGCGCTTATGTTCAGAAATGATCAGCTGAAATATCCCGATTTCTTTCAGTTTCTGTCGATAAAAGAGAGCATTAAGCATTATCACTTCAGCTCATTTCGCCAGCTTGCGTTCCCGCATGGGGGCGTCCGCTGTTTTGAGGGCCGCCATCCGAGTGAAGGGACAATCGCTGAGGAGCTGCTGAGACGGGCTGCCGATACTTTGCAGGAGCTTTATCGGAATCAAGATACCGGCATTGTATTTGAGGTGATGGAAGAGGATTATACGGAAAGACGGGAATCATGGAGAACGCTGGAATGGTTCGGCGGTGTATCTGATGACGAGGATCAAAAAAGGGCCTGATATGACATATCGAACACCGAACTATGCAAAGCTTTGGTGTGCACAGGTGTTTTCTTCAGCAGCGGACGGGGTCTGGCTCATTGCTCTGCCGCTGTTAGTGCTGGAATTGACCGGCAGCAAAATTCTAGTCGGCGTTATTTCTTTTATCGAACTCGTGCCCTTGACATTTGGCGTGCTGGCGGGGCCGCTGATTGATTTATTCCGAAAAAAGTCGATCTTGTATTTGTGCAATACGGGCCGGGCCGCCATTATGATCCTCTTGGCGGTGCTCAGCGCGAACGATTTATTAACCGTGTGGATAGCCGGGGTGTGCGCCTTTTGTCTATCTCTGCAATCGATGCTGTTTGCGCCGGCGAAAGTCGCGATCATTCCGCTGCTCGTCCGCAAACAGCATCTTGATCAGGCGACATCTCTGATCAATACGAGTGACTTGATCGGACTCATCGTCGGAAAATTGATCAGCGGGATCATGATTGCGGCTATTCCGTTCGGGATGCTGTTTGCCCTAAACGGCACTGCTTTTTTGATCTCTGCGGCATTTATCGCGTTCATTCGTATTTCAGAACAGCCCGATGAAAAAAGCAACGGAACTGAAGATGTAAAAGCCGGTTACAGAATGCTGAAAGGAAATGCGGCATGGCTGACATCGGTCGGATACTTTTTCGTCGTAAATCTCGTCATTGCCGGCCTTATTTCAGTAATGGGGCCGATTCTTGCTGTGGAGCGTTTTCAGCAGAACTATTCTGTATGGTTTGCCGTCATGTATTCAATGTTTCAGGCGGGGATGCTTTTGGGCAATCTGGCCGTATTTTTCAAATGGAATACAAAACGCTTGAACCGGCTGTACCCGCGGACGTTAACGGCAGCGGGACTGCTCATTATGCTCCTGTTTTTTCCCCTTCATGGGTTTGAGTGCATCATTTTCCTGGTGCTTGGCATTATCATCTCGTATATTGATGTGCAAACGGTGCTGTATTTCCAAAAGACGGTTCCGGCTGCATATTTCGGAAGGGTCTTTGCACTGATTTTTTCCATTGTCAAAATGGGTGAACCGCTGTCGGCCGCTGTCTACACAGGGCTTCTGCTGTTGATGAATGCGGATTATATTTTTGCGGCGGTCGGACTGACCCTTACGATCGTTTTTGCTATTTTTTCAGTCAGACAAGGGAGTCAAAGAAATACAGAGAAACAAGCGGATCAATCCGTCTGAATGGTAAACGAAGGGGCGCCGATGTCAGCCGGCGCCCTTTTTATCATAAATCCAAATAAAGCCTTATCATATCCCGGCATTGAATGCCGTTTTCAAAAATGTCTTCATCATAATGCCTGATAAAAAAATCATGGTCGACAGCCTGAATACGGAATCCGCATTTTTGATAGAGTGACAGCTGATGAATACTGGAATTCCCGGTGCCGATTTCAATCGTGTCAGCCCCCGATTGTCTCGCTTTTTCAATGGCATCCCGCACCAGCTGTTTCCCGAATCCCCTGTTCTGCAGCGATTCTTTTACCGCGATGTTTACGATTTCTATCGTTTTAGGCCTTGTTTGCAATAAAACGTAAACCCCTGCAAGCTCGTCTGATGTCCAAGCCGTATAGCATTCTCCTCTTACAAGATAATCATCGACAATCTCTTTCGACGGATCGGCCAGCAGTAATAGTTCATACAGCGCTTCATCCGGCTCCGCGGCTTTTCGGATGCTCAGTTTTTGCATGTCCGTTTTTCCTCCTCTGTTATGATCGACAGCTATTTTTGAAAATAACTCCAAAATCATTCTACTTTATTATAAAATATGAAACATAGGAAAAGTTATACAAGTTTTGCAGATTGAATAGGAGGAAAGTCATGTTTTTTTGTAAGCATTGCGGCCAGCAGAACAATGAAGAAGCGCATTTCTGTAAAGAATGCGGAAAACCGATCGGGAAAGGAAGCCGGCTGGAGCGGCAGGCGGCTGTAAAAGCGGCTGAACCTGCTTCACAAATGAGAAAGCCGATCCCTAAAAAAACACTCTTCATGTGGGGCGGCATTGCCGCAGCGCTGATCTTATTGATTGCCGCATATAAAACCGGAGCCTGGCTGACATCTGAAAAAAGGCTCACGGATCAATTCGAACAGGCGGTTCATGACGGGGACACGAAAAAGCTCGCAGCCCTGCTCACTCCTTCAGACAAAAAACTGAAGCTGAATGAGACCAATGTCAAACCGCTCCTTGCATACGCAAAGAAACACGATGAACTGCTGGCATCGCTTCGCGGCAATTCATCAGAAACAGATGCGGTATACGTCAAAAAAGAGGGTAAAACCCTTCTTTTGTTTGACCATTACGAACTGAAAGTCGATCCGGTTTATTTCCGGGTCACAAGCAATTATAAAGGCGCCGATCTTTATATCAACAGCGAGAAAACAGGTACGGTCAAAAAAGCCGATGAAACCCAAATCTTCGGCCCGTATGCACCCGGTGTCTACACGGCGGAAGCCAAGCTTAAAAATGAGACGGTTGACGTTGTCAAAAAACAAGAGGCAGAGGCGGCCGGCAGCCGGAATGTTGAGTTTGACCTGCCGTTAGACGCCGAGGATGTGACATTCACTCCGGCAGACAGCTTCAAAAGCGCGAAAGGCGATCTGCTGATAAACGGCAAGTCCGTCCATAAAGATCCGTTTACATCCGTTACATATGGTCCGCTCTTAACTGACGGTTCCATGACAGCCGCCGTGGAGGCTGATTTTCCTTGGGGGGAAATGAAAACTGCCGATGTCCCGATCAACAGTACTGATGTGGACTTAACGCTTATCCCGGATCAAGATACACAACAAACAATCATGGACACGATTGTCAAAACAACGAAGCAGTATACAAAAGCGATGGCAGACGGAAATACCGATCAGATGACCGAGGCTGGTTCCGCCTGGAAAGAGCAGACGAAAGAAGTGGTATCCGGCATGAAGAGTTCCGGCACCTTTTTGAAGGATCAGTATAAAGAGACAAGCTTTGATCTGGATTCATTTGCGATTTCTCAAGAGAACGGCCGCTGGCAAGTAACTGTTACGGGTAAAGAGCTTCATGAGTCTGCTTATTTCGACGGGAATACGAAGCCTGATATGGAAGAGGCTGAGCCGAGCTTTCACTATGTACTCTCATATGATACAAAACATAAAAAATGGGTTTTCGAAAAAGCTGACCCTGCCTCAGATTCTTCTGGGACAAATGTAAAAAAAATAAAAAACGACCAGCCGAAAACCTATACATCCGCATGGGCATCATCCAAAGGAAATACAGCTTCAGGCAGCCTCACGAATGAACAAGTCACATCGTTTATGACTGATTACCTGACAAATCAATCAAGCGCCGTCAGCCTTAACAATTTTGCCATCATGGCGGGTAATTTAGAAGAGGGAAGCCCTTTGTATGCTGATCAGCAGAAACTGGTCAAAAAACTGCACAGCGAGGGGACGACCGAAGTATTTAATGAAGTGAATGTCAAAAGCTTTTCACAGAAAGGCTCTCATCTGACGATTCATACGTACGAGGAGTTTTATATTACGAAAGCCGGCGGCAGTCCGAAGCTCAGAACATACAATTGGACGTATGGCGGCATTGTTAAAGACGGAAGAATTTATTTAACATCCATTCAATAAAATAAACCCCCGCGCCAATCAGGCGGCGGGGGTTTCCGTTTTTAAAAAAAGAAATAATTCATGAGTTCTTTTATATAATGCTTGATCGTGAATTGAAACGTTACGCAAATGATCAAATAGATGACGATAACAGAATAAATGATATCCGCCTTAGTAGTGAGCTGATGCTGATAGCTCGCCAGCATGAGCGGAGGCACGGCAAACGCCGCTCCTAAAAGACCGACAGCCAGAATGGTGAAGCAAACGGTTGTATGAAGCAGCATAAAAATGAGGGCAAGAAGCAAAATAGCTGTAAACGGAATCAAAAATGCCCCGAATCTGGACAGCGAATCTTTAAATGACACCTGCGCGCCGCCGGCCTTCAAAGCGATAAAAATCAAGAGATACAGGCAAAAAACGCATAATGCAAAGGTAAGCGCCGGTTTGACCACAATCGCGGTAAAACTGACGTCACGAAAGCCGTCTGATAAGAGAATATAAAACATAATCGGCGTCACCAGGCAGAAAAGCACCATGTTGATGATGCTGCTGACAAGCTGTTCGCCTCCTGTCGTTTTACATGTTTGATACGGTCGCTTTAACACATCAAGCACGAATAAGGCAAATTGCTTTGAAGCCTGCTTAGCCGCGGCGCCGGCCTGAGCGGCCTGGCCCTGCGTTTGGCCTGCGCCTCCCTGCCCGGGCTGGGGCGCCCCGCACTTTTCACAAAACTTTCCGCCATCAGTATGATGGCCGCATTGAGAACAATACATTCTAAAACTCCTTTTACAAGTAATATAGGGATTTTGTTCAATATTTACATTATAAAAGAAAATAGGACGGATGTAACGGAGTTTTCTAAAGATATACAAATCACCTTCTCTATGAATTGATAATAGAGAAAAAGTACCCTTTATGGTAGAATTTTATTGGAGCTGATAGATATCATGTCTCTCGGCGCATTGATTCAGAGTGAAAAAGGAAATTAACGCATGCTAAAAAAATTGAAAATGCTTTATCGGCTGTTGAAATTCGGAAAAGGCTTATGGAGATAGCAAACAGAAAAAACCGTCCTTACAAGGACGGTTTTTTCTGTTTCCGGATTGTCCGGCTGAGGTTATAAAAAGCAGACCCCGGGGTAAAAACCATGCATAAGAAACAGCGGAGAACAAAACATAACTCAATAACGGCAAGTCATAAGGAGGTACGCATGTTTTCATTCATCATTCATGTCTTCATTTCACTGTTTGCAGTCTCCAATCCCATCGGAAACGTGCCGATTTTTCTTTCACTGACGGAAGGGTACTCGGAGAAAGAACGGACAGCGATCGCGCGCAAGGCTTCCGTGCTGTCGTTTATCATCTTGGCGGCTTTTTTAATCTTCGGCCATCTGATCTTTAAACTGTTTGACATTAACATTCATGCCTTACGTATCGCGGGCGGCATTTTTATTTTCGGCATCGCTTATAATCTTCTGAACGCGAAGAAATCTCATGTACAGTCTCTCCATCATGAAGAGAAAGGGGAGAGCAAGGAGAAAGCCGATATATCTGTGACGCCTTTGTCGATTCCGATTATCGCCGGACCCGGTACGATCGCGACGGTGATGAGTCTGTCGGCCGGCCATGGCGGCATCTTCCATTACATCAGCGTGCTTATCGGCATTGCGGCCGTCATCGCGATGACGTTCATCTTCTTTCACTATTCATCTTTCATCAGCAATAAGCTCGGGAAAACCGAAATGAACGTCATTACCCGACTGATGGGGCTGATTTTGGCGGTGGTGGCGATCGGCATGATCGGCGCCGGTCTGAAAGGCATGTTCCCGATATTGGTTTCCTGACTTAAAAAAGCAGCGCCCGGTTATCTTGGGGTGCTGCTTTTTTCTATTTTCGGCACATGCTGAAACACTTCTTCACTCTCAAAAAATTCTATCAAACGGCTCAGCCAGTCATAATAATGGAGCCAATCCGTCAGTTCATCCAAAAGCTGACGGGCTTTTTCTTCAATATCGGGACTGAGATTTTCCGATTCCAGAAGCTCAGTCAGCTCGCGGTTCAGCTTTTTATAGAGCATTTTGTTTTTGCTGACCGCTTTTGTCCAATTTGCCGTAAACAGGGAGATAAACGTCTGGTAATAATCACGCTCCACGTCATAAAGGTCTTTCCGAACGCCTTTTTCAAACACTTTTTCAGCCAGATTGACATCGGTCATTTCGCGGACCACCTGGCTCATCCTCGTTTTGCTCATCCCGGTCGCCTCTGACAGCTCATTTAACGTCATCGGCTTGCGGTTCATATAAATAATACCGAGCACACGTCCAAGTGTGGCCGGCATTCCGAATGTATGCATATTCTCGGCGATTCTCTCAATGAGATGCTCTTCAGCATGCCCGATGATATCAAGAGCGTTTTTTTCCACGGCTGATCATCCCTTCACTGGCTTTTCATGCTGACAATATATCATATTTTTTACAGTTGATGAAAAAGATGATGCGGCAGGATATGCGAGCTATCGGGAGCGATTGTAAGAACATCCGCATTGTCAGCGGGATAACATGAAAAAATACGTATATTGTATATAATTTCAACACATTGTAAACTTTTTATTTTACAAATTTCATCTTATAATAAAGATTATACTTTTCAGAAAAATAACGGAACCCTTCGGAGGTGCACGGATTGCTGAGATTAGAAAATGTATCAAAAGTCTATAAAGGCGGAAAAAAAGCTGTCAACAGCATTGATTTAAATATCGAAAAAGGCGAGTTTATTTGTTTTATCGGGCCGAGCGGCTGCGGAAAAACGACGACGATGAAAATGATTAACAGACTGATTGAGCCGTCATCCGGAAAGATTTTTATCGATGGCGAAAACATTATGGAGCAGGACCCGGTGGAGCTGAGACGGAAAATCGGCTACGTCATTCAGCAGATCGGACTTTTCCCTCATATGACCATTCAGCAGAACATTTCCCTCGTGCCGAAACTGCTGAAATGGCCGGAACAAAAGCGGAAGGAACGGGCGCGGGAGCTTTTGAAGCTCGTCGATATGGGCCCGGAATATTTAGACCGCTATCCTCACGAGCTGAGCGGGGGACAGCAGCAGAGAATCGGCGTGCTGCGCGCCCTTGCAGCGGAACCTCCCCTTATTCTCATGGATGAACCGTTCGGAGCGCTTGACCCGATTACGCGGGATTCCCTTCAGGAAGAATTCAAAAAACTGCAAAGAACATTGAATAAAACGATTGTGTTTGTAACCCACGATATGGATGAAGCCATTAAGCTGGCTGACCGGATCGTCATTTTAAAAGCGGGAGAGATCGTTCAGGCCGGCACTCCTGATGACATTCTCCGGAATCCGGCTAATGAGTTTGTCGAAGAATTTATCGGCAAAGAACGGTTATTGCAATCAAGACCGGATATTGAACGCGTCGAGCAGATGATGAATAAAAAGCCTGTCACCGTTACGGCGGACAAAACGCTTTCGCAGGCGATACAGGTGATGCGGGAACACCGTGTCGATTCCCTGCTTGTCGTTGATGACCTGAATGTGCTGCAAGGATATGTGGATGTCGAAATCATTGATCAGAACCGGAAAAAAGTGAGCCTCGTCGGCGACGTGCTCCGCTCTGATCTGTATACAGTCGAGCAGGGGACACTGCTGCGCGATACCGTACGCAAAATTTTAAAGCGCGGAATGAAATATGTACCCGTCGTTGATGAACAAAGGCATTTAGTCGGAATTGTCACGAGAGCGAGCCTTGTCGACATCGTTTACGATTCAATCTGGGGCGAGGAAGACCAGCTGGTGACAGGCTGACAAGGGGAGGAACGCTTACAATGAATGAAATGATCAAGTTTTTGCAGACGAACGGCGGAGAACTGTTATATAAAACGTGGGAGCATTTATACATTTCGATCATCGCCGTCATATTAGGCATTGTCGTCGCCGTTCCGCTCGGAGTGGCGCTGACGAGAATGAAAAAGGGCGCAGGCGCCGTCATCGGCGCCGTCAACATTGTGCAGACCTTGCCGAGTCTCGCGATACTGGCGTTTTTTATCCCGCTGTTAGGCGTGGGAAAGGTGCCCGCGATCGTCGCGCTGTTTTTCTATTCGGTGCTGCCGATTCTCCGGAACACGTATACCGGCATTCAAGGCGTAAACAAAAATCTGCTGGAATCGGGAAAAGGCATCGGCATGACGGTCTGGGAGCAGATCAGGCTTGTGGAACTGCCGCTTGCGGTTCCGGTGATCATGGCGGGCATCCGCACATCCACCATTTATCTGATCGGCTGGGCGACGCTTGCTTCCTTTATCGGGGGCGGCGGGCTCGGAGACTATATTTTTATCGGCCTGAATCTCTATCAGCCTGAATATATTATCGGCGGCGCCGTGCCGGTCACCATTTTAGCCATTATCATTGATTATCTGCTAGCGGCGACGGAACGGAAGGTGACGCCGAAAGGGCTGAAAGGACTGAAGGAAGTATCATAAGGAGTTGGCTGTTTTGAAAAAAAACCAAAAGAGATGGATGTGCGCACTGGCGCTGTCAGCTGCTCTGCTTCTAGGCGGCTGTTCCCTTCCCGGCCTGAGCGGGGCTTCCGATGATACGATTAAAATCGGGGCGCAAAGCATGACGGAATCAGAAATTATCGCCAATATGATCGCACAGATGATTGAGCACAATACAGACTTGAATACGGCATTAATTAAAAACCTCGGATCGAACTATGTCCAGCAGCAAGCGATGCTCGGCGGTGAAATCGATATCGCCGCGACGCGCTACTCGGGAACGGATTTAACGAGCACCCTCGGCATGGAAGCGGAAAAAGACCCGAAAAAAGCATTATCCATCGTACAGAAAGAATTTGAGAAACGCTTCCATTACAAATGGTTTGATTCTTACGGATTTGAGAACACATACGCTTTTACCGTCACGAAAGAGCTTGCGGAAAAAGACCATTTAGACAAAGTGTCCGATATTAAGAAGCATGCGGATCAATTTAAGCTCGGTGTAGACAATGCGTGGCTGAAAAGAAAAGGTGACGGCTATAAAGGCTTTACCGACACGTACGGTTTTGAATTCGGCACAACCTATCCGATGCAGATCGGACTTGTATACGATGCCGTGAAAAACGGGAAAATGGACGCCGTCCTCGCTTATTCAACGGACGGACGGATTAAAGCGTACGATCTGAAAATTTTAAAAGACGACAAGCAATTTTTCCCGCCGTATGACTGTTCGCCGGTCATTCCCGACAGCGTGCTGAAGCAGCATCCTGAACTGAAGGGCATTGTGAATAAACTGATCGGCAAAATCGATACGGAAACGATGCAGGAATTGAATTACGAGGTGGATGGCAAGCTGAAAGAACCGTCCGTCGTCGCTAAAGAATTTTTGGAGAAACATCATTATTTTGAATAAGAAATGAGGTGGGGCAAATGGAAGTGCTGCAGCAGCTCGGCACTTATTATTCTCAAAACGGCGCCTATGTGCTTCAGGAGTTTTACCGCCATTTTCTCATGTCGGTATACGGCGTTTTATTTGCGGCGATCGTCGGTGTCCCGCTCGGCATCTTCATTGCCAGGCACAGAACATTAAGCGGCTGGGTATTCGCGGTGACAAACGTGATTCAGACCGTGCCGGCGCTTGCGATGCTTGCGGTGCTGATGCTCGTCATGGGGCTCGGCGCCAATACGGTGATATTGTCGCTGTTTTTATATTCGCTTCTTCCGATCATCCGGAATACGTACACGGGAATCGCCAGCATTGAACACGCTTATCTTGAATCGGGAAAAGCGATGGGCATGACCAAATTTCAGGTGCTCCGCATGGTGGAGCTGCCGCTTGCGCTTTCCGTCATCATGGCGGGGCTGCGGACGGCGCTCGTCATCGCGATCGGTATTACGGCAATCGGTACGTTTGTCGGCGCGGGCGGACTCGGTGACATTATTGTCAGGGGCTCAAACGCCACGAACGGAACCGCGATTATTTTGGCCGGCGCCATTCCGACAGCGCTGATGGCCGTTATCGCAGATCTTGTGATGGCATGGCTGGAGCGGGCGCTGAGTCCGGTGAGAAAGAAAAAACGAACCAAAGCGCCGAATGCGGCATGAAAAAAACGCCTTGCGGGTCAGGGCGTTTTTTTCTTATGGCTTCGGAACATGCTTGAAAATTTCTTCGCTTTCAAAAAACTCGATCAGACGGCTGATCCAGTTGTAGTAATCAAGCCAATCCTTTAATTCTTTCAGCAGTTCGTTGATTTTTTCCTCAGCTTCTTCCGGCACGCCGTTTTCAAGGACGGCTGTCAGTTCGCGGTTCAGCTTTTTATGCATCATTTTATTTTTGCTGACGACCTTGCTCCATGTGGCCGTAAACAGCGTAATAAAGGTTTGGTAATAATCCTGCTCGACGTCGTATAAATCTTTGCGGACGCCTTTTTCAAACACTTTTTCCGCCAGATTGACGTCAAGCATTTCACGGACCGCCTGGCTCATTCTCGTTTTGCTCATGCCGGTCGCTTCTGATAATTCAGTTAAGGTCATCGGCTTGCGGTTCATATAAATAATGCCTAAAATGCGCCCCACCGTCGCGGGCATTCCGAATGTATGCATATTTTCAGCGATTCGTTCTATCAAATGATCTTCAGCTTGTTCGATTACGTGTAACGGATCTTTCTCCAACAGTTTCAATCCTTTCAGTCAGCAATTCCGATGTCAATATACCACATTTTTAAACCGGCGGAAATGCTCTTCCGAGAGAATTTGGCAGTAATCCGGAGCAATAAGAAGAACTTTGCCGGTCAATACGGGTTAATCAGTGCTTACACAACCTTTATATATAATATGGACAAATTGTAAACTTTTTAATTTACAAAGTTTAATTTATAATGGAAAACGTTCAATTGTCTGAAAAGTTAAATTTGAATTTAACGAATTGAATAAACTTAATTGTGGAGGTGTGAGTGTTTGCTGACATTAGAAAATGTCTCGAAAATGTATAAAGGCGGGAAAAAAGCCGTCAACAGCATCAACCTGAATATCGCCAAAGGCGAATTTATTTGTTTTATCGGGCCGAGCGGCTGCGGCAAAACGACGACGATGAAAATGATCAACCGCTTAATTGAACCGACAGAAGGCAGAATCCTGATAGAAGGCCGAAACATTATGGAACAAGACCCGGTGGAACTCAGAAGAAGCATCGGCTATGTCATCCAGCAGATCGGGCTGTTTCCGCATATGACCATTCAGCAGAACATTACGCTCGTTCCGAAGCTTTTAAAGCATCCTGCCGAAAAACGGAAGGAACGGGCGCGGGAGCTTTTAAAGCTCGTTGATATGGGGCCTGAATATTTAGACCGTTACCCTCATGAACTGAGCGGAGGACAGCAGCAGCGAATAGGTGTATTACGGGCACTTGCCGCAGAGCCGCCGCTCATCTTAATGGATGAACCGTTCGGGGCGCTTGACCCGATTACGAGAGATTCCCTTCAGGAAGAATTTAAAAAACTGCAAAAAACCTTACATAAAACCATCGTATTTGTTACCCATGATATGGACGAAGCCATCAAGCTTGCGGACAGAATCGTCATTCTGAAAGCGGGAGAAATCGTCCAGGCCGGAACGCCTGATGAGATTCTCAGATTTCCGGCGAATGAATTTGTTGAGGAGTTTATCGGCAAGGAACGGCTGATCCAATCATCCAGCCCTGATATTGAACGGGTGGAGCAGATCATGAATCCCGATCCCGTGACGGTAACACCTGAGAAAACACTGTCAGCCGCCATTCAGCTGATGCGTGCCGAGCGAGTGGATTCGCTGCTCGTCATTGATGAAAAGAACGTTCTCCAAGGTTATGTCGATGTGGAGATGATTGACCGCAAACGAAGACAAGCGGTAACCGTCGCGGAAGTGCTTGAGCGGGATCTGTACACGGTCAGAAGCGGCACTCTGCTTCGCGACGCCGTCCATAAAATTTTAAAAAGAGGCATGAAATTTGTGCCGGTCCTTGATGAAGCCGGCCGGCTAACGGGAATCGTGACAAGGGCAAGCCTCGTTGACATCGTCTATGACTCCATCTGGGGAGAAGAGAATCAGCTCGCGGTGATGTCATGAGGAGGCTTCAATTGATATGAATCAGACCGTGCAATTTTTACAGGCAAATGGAGGAGAGATGCTTTATAAAACATGGGAGCATCTGTACATCTCATTAATCGCCGTCATGGCGGGCATTCTCGCCGCCGTTCCGCTCGGCGTCCTGCTGACGAGGATGAAAAGAGGAGCCGGTGCCGTCATCGGCATCGTCAACATCATTCAAACCTTGCCGAGCCTTGCCATTCTTGCGTTTTTTATTCCGCTTTTAGGCGTAGGAAAGATCCCGGCCGTTGCGGCGCTGTTTTTCTATTCGATGCTGCCGATTCTCAGAAACACGTATACGGGGATTCTCGGCGTCAATCGGCATCTTTTGGAATCGGGAAAAGGAATCGGCATGACGGCATGGGAGCAGATCAGGCTTGTAGAGCTCCCGCTTGCCGCTCCGGTCATCATGGCGGGCATCAGGACGTCTTCGATTTATTTAATCGGCTGGGCGACGCTCGCCTCCTTTATCGGCGGAGGCGGGCTGGGAGATTACATTTTTATCGGCTTAAACCTTTATCAGCCGGAGTATATTATCGCAGGCGCCGTTCCGGTCACAGTGCTGGCGGCAGCCGTCGATTACATGCTGGGGATGACAGAACGGAAAGTCACGCCTGACGGGCTGAAAAGCATAAAGGACGCTTCATAAGGAGGAGGTCTCTCATGGGGAATAGATGCAAAAAACGGCTGCTCGCAATCGCCTGTATCGGCATGCTGCTCCTTGGCGGCTGTTCGCTCCCGGGATTGAGCGCCGCGTCGGAGGATACCATCAAAATCGGTGCGCAAAGCATGACCGAATCAGAAATCATCGCGAGCATGCTCGGACAGATGATCGAACATCATAGCGGGTTGAAGACAACGGTTATTAAAAATCTCGGCTCCAATGCCGTACAGCAGCAATCCTTGATAAACGGTGATATTGATATCGCCGCGACGCGCTATACAGGAGACGCGCTGACCGGGACGCTTCGCATGGAGCCGGAAAAAGACCCGGACAAAGCGCTGCGGCTCGTTCAGCGTGAATTTCAAAACAGATATGACATGAAATGGTTTGATTCTTACGGCTTTGATAATACATACGTCTTTACCGTTTCCGGACAGCTTGCCCGCAAGTACCATTTAGAATCGGTATCCGATGTCAAAAAAGAAGCGTCTCATCTGAAATTCGGCGTCGATAACTATTGGATGAAGCTGAGAGGCAACGGATATCAGGATTTTATGAACACATACGGAATGTCATTTGAAGGCACGTATCCGATGCAGATCGGCCTTGTTTACGACGCGCTGAAAAGCAGAAAGATGGATATCGCGCTCGCTTATTCCACCGACGGAAGAATCATCGCTTACGGACTGAAAACGCTGAAGGATGATAAGCGGTTCTTTCCTCCGTATGACTGTTCACCCGTCGTTCCGGATCAAGTATTAAAAGAGCATCCCGAACTGGAGGGCGTGATCAATAAAATGATCGGCGCGATTGATACAAAGATGATGCAGAAAATGAATTACGAAGTTGACGGCCGATTAAAAGAGCCGTCCGTCGTGGCCAAGGAATATTTAGAAAAACATCATTACTTTGAATAACGGAAAGGAGATGTGCGGATGGACACGATGAAGGAGCTGTTTACGTATTATGCTCAAAACGGCAGTTATGTTCTGTATGAGTGCTGGCGGCACTTTCTCATGTCGGCGTACGGCGTCGTTTTCGCCGCCATTCTCGCCATTCCGGCCGGAATTGTGACAGCAAGGCACGGGCGTCTCGCCGGCTGGGTGTTTGCTGTGGCGAACGTGATTCAAACCGTTCCGGCGCTTGCGATGCTCGCCGTCCTGATGCTCGTCATGGGACTCGGCGCCAATACGGTCATCACGGCTTTGTTTTTGTATTCACTGCTGCCGATTCTCAGAAATACGCACACGGGCATTATCAATATCGAGCACGCTTATCTCGAGTCGGGAAAAGCGATGGGCATGACGAAATACCAAATCCTTCGTATGGTGGAGCTGCCGCTTGCGCTTTCCGTCATTATGGCGGGTCTCCGAACGGCGCTCGTCATTGCTATCGGCATCACGGCGATCGGCACCTTCGTCGGGGCGGGCGGCCTCGGCGATATGATCGTCAGAGGGTCGAACGCGACAAACGGAACCGCTATTATTTTGGCGGGCGCCATTCCGACCGCGCTGATGGCGGTAGCCGCAGACCTGCTGATGGCGTGGCTGGAACGAGCCCTCAGCCCGGTGAAAAAACAAAAAAGAAAGCTGATCGTACGCTCAGCCTCATGAAAAAAAGCATTCTTCCGCGTGAAGGATGCTTTTTTTTGATTTCTTGATTAAATTTTGATAACTGCGCTGTAAAGTCTTACTTATCAAATAACAAAGCAGAGGGGTAATCATATGAGCAACATCTTAGAAACGAGACAGCTGCAAAAATCATTCGGCAGACAACAGGCAGTGGCTGATGTGTCTCTATCGGTTAAGCGAAACAGTATTTACGGCCTGCTCGGTCCGAACGGCGCGGGAAAATCAACGACACTTAAAATATTGACCGGCATGCTGCAGCAAACATCCGGCAAGGTTCTGTTCGACGGACATACATGGAAGCGCGAAGATTTGAAAAGCATCGGTTCCCTGATTGAAGCGCCGCCGCTTTACAGCAACCTGACAGCCGCTGAAAATCTGAAAGTCCGCTGCGTGATGCTCGGACTGCCTGATTCAAGGATTGCGGAAGTGTTGGAAATCACGGGATTAACGGGAACCGGAAAAAAGCGTGCCGGACAATTTTCCATGGGGATGAAACAGCGTCTCGGCATTGCGTTAGCATTATTAAACCGTCCGTCGCTTTTAATTCTTGATGAGCCGACAAACGGATTGGACCCGATGGGAATTCAGGATTTGCGGGAATTTATCCGCTCCCTGCCCGGACAGGGAATAACGGTTATTTTATCAAGCCACCTGTTATCAGAAGTCGAGCAGATCGCAGACCATATCGGAATCATCAGTGACGGCGTTTTAGGATATCAGGGAGAAATCAGCCGGGAAGACGATCTGGAGCGGCTGTTTCTGGAGGTTGTCAAATCGACACGGGAGAAAGCGGGGACTGGGAAATGATTCAGTACATGCAGGCGGAACACCTTACATCTAAAAGAACATTTATCAGAAAGCTGATCATTCTTATCCCGCTTCTGAACACGGCTTTTTCTTTTCTGCTGAATACGGCCTATTTTATGACGGGCACGTTCAATTGGTGGGCGGTTATTTTCATGCCGCTCATGATTGCTCTAATGTGCGGTTTATCTGTTAAAAAAGAGAAAAAATCTGCGATTGACCGCGCGGTGTACTCACTGCCGGCTGACTTGAAGAGCATATGGTTCTCAAAAATAAGCTTGATCGCGCTGTATTCACTCCTGTCGCAAATCGTCTTTTTAGTCATCATGTTTTTGCTTGGCCTTGTGTTTCCGGCAATTGCTGCGGTTCAGCTGAAAGGTATTGAAGCAAGCTCCCTTTTGTGGCTGACGACGCTTTGGGAAATCCCATTGTGCTTATGGATTGCCAGACAGTTCGGGTTTACGGCAGCCATTCTCGTGAATATGATCGCCGCCTTTGTTTTAGGCATTGTGCCGGCGTCAGGTTCATTGTGGTGGCTGAGTCCATGGAGCTGGTCAGTCCGGGTGATGTCACCGATTCTCGGGATCCATCCGAACGGAATTCCGCTTCCCGCAAACAGCGGCTTATTAAACGGAAACGTGATCATTCCGGCTATTATTCTTTCTATTCTTTCTTTTATCGCAATAAGTTTTGTTTCCGCCGTGTCTTTTTCAAAAGGGGGAAACCGGTCATGACCGTGCTTTTACGATATATGTGGGCCGATGTATTAAAAATGAAGCGCACGCCGCTCATATGGATGCATGCTGCGGCGCCGGTTTTATGCGCGGGATTTTTCCTGTTATATATGATGTATGGAAGGATTCAGGAGCCTTATGTGCTGTACAGCGTCTTCTTCAGCGCGATTGCCGTTTTATACCCTTTCATCATCAGTATTGTCTGCGGCATGTCTGCCTCCGTCGAGGAACAGGCGGGTCATTTTCAGATGATGCTGGCGGTTCCGTATTCTAAAATCATCAGTTTTGCGGGCAAGCTGCTTTTGCTGCTCCTATTGAATGTGTTATCGGCAGGTCTCGCCATCTGTCTTTATTTGGCGGGGATGAAATTTGTTCTTCACATCAATGATCTCCCGTATCTTCTCTTTTTAAAAGGAGGGGCATGGCTGATTGCCGGCAGTATTCCGCTTTATATGATGTCTTTTTTTGTCGGCATAAAGTACGGCATGGGACCGACCGGGCTTTTAGGGGGTGCGGGATTATTAATGGCGGCGCTCATGAATACGGGACTTGGCGATATCATCTGGCGTTTTTTCCCGTGGGCATGGAGCGTGCGGCTTTCAGGCCTTGCAGGACTGCTGCATTTTGACAAAGTCAAAAAAGAGTTCCTCCCTTATGTAAGATACGATATGAGATTCGGAGAAATAATGTTATATTTTTCTATAGTGATATTATGTCTGGCCGGCCTCTATTGGTGCAGAAGATGGGAAGGGCGGCGTTCATATGAATAAAGGCAAGGAGCGATTCGGCCGGTGGCAAACATTTTAGCAATTGATGATGAAAAAGATATTCTCGTTCTGATCAGAAACATTTTACAGCGTGATCAGCATACAGTAACGATTCTGGAAAAAGCGGAGGATCAGTCATTGGATTTTTTTCAAGGCTATGATTTGATTCTTCTTGATGTCATGATGCCCGGAACAGACGGGATTGAACTCTGCCGGCGGATTCGGCCGCTGGTGGACAGCCCGATCCTGTTTTTAACGGCAAAGTCTGACGAAGAATCCATTGTGAAAGGCCTCATGACAGGCGCTGATGATTACATCACAAAGCCGTTCGGCGTACAGGAATTGATGGCAAGGGTAAACGCGCATGTCAGAAGGGAACGGCGGGAAAAGCGTCAGACGAAACGGCTGATATCAGGCTTCATGTTTGATTTTGACAATAAAGAAGTATGGATTGATGACCGGAAACTGCCTCTTACGAAAAACGAATATAAAATCGTTGAATGTCTGGCACAGCATAAAAACAGAACATTCTCACGGGAGCAGATTTACGAGGAAGTGTACGGCTTGGACGGCGATGCGCTCTATTCAACCATTACGGAGTTTATCAGAACCATCCGGAAAAAATGTAAAGAACACGGGGCTGATCCGATCAAAACGGTGTGGGGTGTCGGATACAAATGGGAATAGCAAAAGGAAAATCCAGCATCCGCAAAGAGCTTGTCAAATTTACGATCATACTGTGTCTGAGCACGATGGGGGTGGCGGCATTATGTGTCGCCTTAAATGCCATTGCTATGAATGCCGGAGCGATCCTGCCCGCAAACTACAGCGAGCATGAGGCGGAACAGATCAAACCCCGCCTGAAATCAGCGGAAAAGATAACAGAAGACATGATCCCCGCAGGTATGACATACGCCGTTTTTGATAAAAAAACAAAGCGGATGATAAAAGGAACGATGACGGAACAAGATGCGGCCAACGCGAGAAAAAAGATTCAGCATCAGCCGTATTTTAATTATGCTCAAAAAGGATTCATGGTGATAAATCGGAAAGATGAATACGGCGTTCTCCAATATTCACTCAGGTCGGAATTTCAGTCGCCGCTGTTAAGGCGCTATCTGCCGAATTATGAATGGACGGGTCTTACGATTCTGATCACTTTGCTTCTTTTGACCGTTTTTATTGTGACGACGCGTTTCGCCAATCAGCTGAGACGGCATTTCAGCACACTCAGCTCCATTACGGCAAGCATTCAAAAACAGAATTTAAATATCAATCCAAAAAGGTCGCGTATAAAAGAATTTGACGATGTCATTGACTCTCTGCTGAAAATGAAAGACGCGCTTCAGGCATCTCTGGCGGCGCAATGGGAGGCGGAGCGGATAAAGAAAGAACAAATCGGCGCGCTTGCGCATGATATTAAAATTCCGGCAACGATCATTAAAGGAAATGCCGAACTGCTTCAGTTAACAGAACCTGATGAGGAGCAGGCGGAATATGCGCAGTATATTCTGGATGCCGGAAACAAAATCGAGCATTATGTCGGACAGCTGATCCAGCTTTCTAAAGCGGAGGAGGCAGTTGCCGTTCATGTGGAATATACCGACCTCAAAGAGTGGATTCAAAACATATATCGTGACGCGGCGGCGCTTGCGGGGCCGAAACAGATTGATCTCGTCCTCAGCGAACGGGGAATTGACCGAATAGAAGCGCCGATCGATCATGAGATGCTCCACAGGGCGGTCATGAATATCGCGGCAAATGCCGTCGACTATACGCCGGAAGGAGGGGAAATCCGTGTGGACGTCCTGTGCACCGATTC
The DNA here is from genome assembly GCF_038608285.1 of Bacillus sp. FSL R5-0443. Classification (NCBI taxonomy): domain Bacteria; kingdom Bacillati; phylum Bacillota; class Bacilli; order Caryophanales; family Bacillaceae; genus Bacillus; species Bacillus sp. FSL R5-0443. The sequence continues at coordinate 3,495,734 of NZ_CP152013.1, read as the reverse complement.
CGCCCTCCATCTCGCCGTATCCGACAGCGGAAGCGGGTTCTCGCCGGAAGCGCTGAAAAGAGCGACACAGCTTTTTTACACGGAAGATAAAAGCAGACATTCGGCGGGGCATCACGGCATGGGGCTTACATTCGCCCATCATGTCGTACATCTTCACCACGGCGAATTAATACTTGAAAATCAGGAGTCTGGAGGAGCCCGGGCGGAGATTCGAATTCCGCTGGAAGGCGTCAGACAAAAACAAGCCCTGCACGCCTGAGGGCTTGTTTTTCTGTTTAAGAAAAGCAAAAATAAAAACGGCTGTCCGTTTGAAAGATCAGCCGCTTATGCGGAAAAGAGTTTATCAGGAAGGATCAATCCATGTTGAAGACCACTTGGAAATTTCCTCTAAAATAGGGGCTAATGCGCAGCCTTTTTCCGTTAAAGAATACTCAATGCGGACAGGCGTTTCGGGGATAACATCCCGTTTGATGACACCTTCTGTTTCAAGTTCTTTCAGACGTTCTGACAAGACTCTTCCGCTTAAATTCGGAAGCGCCGCTTCAATTTCGCTAAATCGCTGCTGTCCGTTCAATAACTGAAAGACGATTAGAGCCACCCAGCGTTTACTTAGGATGTCGACCGCTTTTTCGAATCTGGGGCACATTTCTGATTGGTTCATGCTTTTTCACCTCGTCTTCTGCTATTATACCGCAAAATCGGAGGGAACGTACGTCTGGCGCTTGTTAAGTTGAGGAGAGGATCAAAAAGAGGATGAGGAATCCGGGGAGCGCTTTTTCGCTTCAGCCGCGATAAAATCAAAGTATTTGCTGACGCTTTCAATATCTTCTTTTGTGAAATGCTGCCACTTTTTGCTGTCAAACAGCGGCAGATGGTCCGCGCCTCTGTCAACGGCGGTCTGATAGATGGCGCAGATGGATTGATAGCTTTCGGAGGTTTCGCGGATTTCTTCCTGAAATGCCTTGATGTGTCCGGCCCGCGCCATTAACTCCTCGTACGGAATTTTTAATGTGTCCGCCAATTTTCGGATGGTCGCGGGTTTAGGAATGCCGCGGTGCCCGTTTTCAATTCTGGAAATGGTCGCCGAGCTGACGCCGGAATAGACGGCAAGCTGATTGACGGTAAGCTTCCGGGCGCGGCGCAGCTCTCTTAATTGCTTTCCGAATGTGTTCAATAAGATCGCCTCACATGTGCAAAGTCATGAGTCTTCATTTGTTCTTTTTTTGGCTTCAGCCGATAAGAACGCAAAGTATTTATCAAGCAGAACCAAGTCTTCTTTCGACAGGTGCCGCCAGTTCTCCCGCTCCAATAGGGATAAATCATGCAGCTCATACGTTTCGGCTTTTTCCAGCAAGGTGCAGCCCGTGTCGTACGGGGCTCTCGTTTCCTGAACGGTCTCTATGTATCCCGCCGTCTGCATCAGTTCCTCATACGGGATTTTTAACGCATCTGCGAGCTTTTTAATGGTTGCAGGTTTCGGCACCCCGCGTTTGCCGTTTTCAATCCGCGAGATTCCCGCGGCGCTGACGCCTGAATACGTTGCCAGCTGGTTCACTGTCAGATGCCTTTTTTCCCGCAATGTCCGCAATTGTTTCCCGAAGCTTTCCACAGTCTCTCCCCCTCCCGCGGTCTATTTATATTCTAGTATGTTTATTGACTAAAGGGAATAGCCAGGCTGGAAAAGTATTGACAAAAGTTAACAAAAGCCGTATCTTATGTATAAGAAAGAAAGTATTTGACAGAACGGAAGGTGAAGAAAGTGGTCGAAAAGATACAGATCAGAAGAGATTATGTGCTGCAGTATATGGTCAATAATGACTACTCGTTAAACCAGCTCGCCCTGGAGATCGGAATATCTCCCGCCACACTGAGCCGTGTACTGAATGGAGAGCGGAGGCCGGGCCAGCTGGTCATCGGAAAAATGCTCTATTACTTTGACATGAAATTTGAAGATCTTTTTTACTACGACTTTGTTGACAAAAGTCAATGATGATGGAAAATTCAAACGCATTTCCGTTTTTCTGACATGATGTGCACCGATACGGCGTGACATGCCTTTGTTTTTCATGTAAAATAGAAGCAATGTAGGCCAGTCAGTCTGGAGGTGTATGGGATGCACACATTATTGATTACCTTATTGGTCATCGTCAGTATTGCACTTATTATTGTCGTATTGCTTCAAACCAGCAAAAGCGCCGGTTTATCGGGTGCAATTTCAGGCGGGGCGGAGCAGCTTTTCGGAAAACAGAAAGCAAGGGGCCTTGATCTGATTCTTCACCGCACAACCGTTGTGCTGGCAGTCTTGTTTTTCGTGTTGACGATTTCGCTGGCGTATATCGTATAAGGCAATGTTTGTATAAGGTCTGATTTAATATCAGGCCTTTTTCTTGTTGAGAGACGGCGTTTGTTTCTCGCAAAACTGTGGAAAACTAAATTGAATGTGCAAAAAAGGGGTTATGAGCATGAAAATTGTGACACCAAAACCATTTACATTTAAAGGCGGAGACAAAGCGGTGCTTCTGCTGCACGGATTTACGGGAAATACGGCAGACGTCAGAATGCTCGGCCGCTACTTGAATGAGCGCGGCTACACTTGTCACGCGCCTCAATATAAAGGGCACGGCGTTCCGCCGGAAGAGCTGGTACATACAGGGCCTGAAGATTGGTGGAAAGACGTCATGGACGGTTATGAATATTTACGGTCTGAAGGCTATGAAAACATTGCGGCCTGCGGACTGTCGCTTGGCGGGGTTTTTTCATTGAAATTGGGTTACACTGTACCCATAAAGGGAATTGTTCCTATGTGTGCGCCGATGCACATTAAAAGTGAAGAGGTTATGTACGAAGGAGTTCTCTCCTACGCGCGCAATTATAAAAAATTCGAAGGAAAACAGCCGGAGCAGATTGAAAAGGAAATGAAGGAGTTTGAAAAAACACCGATGAATACGCTCAAATCGCTTCAGGAGCTGATTGCCGATGTGCGCAAAAACGTCGACATGATCTATTCCCCGACATTTGTGGTTCAGGCACGGCATGACCATATGATTAATACAGAAAGTGCGAACATCATTTACAACGAGGTGGAAACGGACGACAAACAGCTGAAATGGTATGAAGAATCAGGTCATGTCATTACGCTCGATAAAGAACGGGACCTCGTTCATCAGGATGTGTACGAATTTTTAGAGAAACTCGATTGGTAACAAACAGGAGGTCGAATAATGGAAAAAGAAGCGTTTATGGACCGTCTTCTCGCGTTTATGAAGGAAGAGGCGTACAAGCCCCTTACCGTTCAGGAACTTGAGGAGATGCTGAACATCACGGAAGCAGATGAATTTAAAGAGCTGGTAAAAGCGCTGGTGGCGCTCGAGGAGACGGGACAGATCGTCCGCACCAGAAGCAACCGCTACGGGCTTCCGGAAAAAATGAATTTAGTAAAAGGAAAAATTTCCGCGCATGCAAAGGGATTCGCGTTTCTATTGCCGGAGGATACCTCTTTAAGCGATGTGTTTATTCCGCCGAATGAGCTGAATACGGCCATGAACGGCGATATCGTCATGGTTCGGCTCAATTCCCAGTCAAGCGGATCGAGACAGGAAGGCACGGTCATCCGCATCTTGGAAAGAAGCATCGACCGCGTCGTGGGCACATACACAGAAACGAAAAGCTTCGGTTTTGTCATCCCGGATGATAAGAAAATCACGAGTGATATTTTTATTCCGAAACATGCCAATAACGGCGCTGCGGAAGGCCATAAAGTCGTCGTCAAACTGACAAGCTACCCTGAAGGCAGAATGAACGCCGAAGGAGAAATCGTTGAAATACTCGGCCATAAAAATGATCCGGGCATCGATATTTTATCAATTATCCATAAGCACGGCCTGCCGGGAGATTTTCCGGCTGAAGCGATGGAGCAGGCAACAAGCACGCCGGATACCATCGATGAAAAAGACATCAAAGACCGCCGTGATCTCCGCGATCAGGTCATTGTCACCATTGACGGCGCGGATGCGAAGGATCTGGATGACGCCGTCACCGTGACAAAGCTTGATAACGGCAGCTACAAGCTCGGCGTCCATATTGCGGACGTCAGCCATTACGTCACGGAGAATTCCCCGATTGACAAAGAAGCGCTGGAAAGAGGGACAAGCGTGTACTTGGTTGACCGGGTCATTCCGATGATTCCGCACAGACTGTCTAACGGAATCTGTTCTTTAAATCCGAAGGTCGACCGGCTGACGCTTTCCTGCGAAATGACAATCAACCAGCAGGGCCAGGTGACAGAGCACGAGATCTTCCAAAGCGTCATTAAAACGACGGAAAGAATGACCTATTCAGATGTCAACCAGATACTCACAGAAGACGACGCCGAGCTGAAAGAAAGATATGAGCCGCTCGTCCCGATGTTTAAAGACATGGAACGTCTGGCGGAAATTCTCCGGGCGAAACGGATGGACCGCGGCGCCGTGGATTTTGATTTCAAAGAGGCGAAAGTGCTCGTCGATGAGGAAGGCGCCGTTAAAGACGTCGTCATCAGAGAGCGCTCAGTAGCGGAAAAGCTGATTGAAGAATTCATGCTTGTCGCAAACGAAACGGTGGCCGAGCACTTCCATTGGATGAACGTGCCGTTTATTTACCGGATTCACGAAGAGCCGAACGCCGAAAAACTGCAAAAGTTCTTGGAGTTCGTCACGACATTCGGTTATATCGTTAAAGGAAAAGCCGGAGACATTCATCCGCGCGCGCTGCAAAGCATTCTTGATGAAGTGCGGGACCGTCCGGAAGAAACGGTGATTTCAACCGTCATGCTCCGTTCCATGAAGCAGGCGAAATACGACCCGCACAGCTTGGGCCATTTCGGGCTGGCGACTGAATTTTATACGCACTTCACATCGCCGATCCGCCGCTATCCTGACTTAATCGTTCACAGGCTGATCAGAACGTATTTGATCAACGGACAATCGGACGAAGCGACTCAAGAAAAGTGGGCCGAACGCCTTCCGGAAATCGCTGACCATACGTCAACGATGGAACGGCGCGCCGTTGATGCAGAGCGGGAAACGGACGATCTGAAAAAAGCGGAATATATGCTTGATAAAATCGGCGAGGAATTTGACGGCATGATCAGTTCCGTCACGAATTTCGGAATGTTTGTCGAGCTGCCGAATACGATTGAAGGTCTTGTGCACGTCAGCTTTATGACGGATGATTATTACCGTTTTGACGAGCAGCATTTCGCCATGATCGGCGAACGCACGGGCAACGTTTACCGGATCGGAGATGAAATCACGGTCAAAGTCGTCGACGTCAATAAAGATGAGAGAAACATCGACTTTGAAATTGTCGGCATGAAAGGCACCCGCCGTCCGAGAGAAACGACAGGCGACCGCAGAAAACGCGGCAGACCGGCGCGGAAACGTGTGTTAAACAGCAATACCCCGGCTTCACCGCCGAAATCGGAGGAAAAAGGGGAATGGTTTACAAAACCGAAGAAGAAAAAGAAAAAACGCGGTTTCCAAAACGCGCCGAAACAAAAACGCAAAAAGAAGAAGTAAATGCGAAAAGCAAATGGGGCAAAATGCTCTGTTTGCTTTCTTTCGCAAGCCGCATTTTCATTGTCGCGGAACGCTCCATTTGCTAAAATAAAGCGTATCGCACACATGAACGGTTTTTGCGGAGAGAGGAGGATAAGGCATGCCAAAAGGATCAGGCAAAGTACTATCGCAAAACAAAAAAGCAAACCATGATTACTTTATAGAAGAAACCTATGAAACAGGCATCGTGCTGCAGGGAACGGAGATTAAGTCCATCCGCGCCGGCCGCGTAAACATGAAGGATTCCTTTGCGAAAATCGAGCGAGGCGAAGTGTTCCTCCACAATATGCACATCAGCCCGTACGAGCAGGGAAACCGCTATAACCACGACCCGCTCCGGACGAGAAAGCTTTTGATGCACCGGAAAGAAATCAATAAGCTGATCGGCCTGACGAAAGAGAAAGGCTATTCTCTCGTGCCGCTGAAGCTGTACTTGAAAAACGGCTTTGCCAAAGTGTTAATCGGCCTCGGAAAAGGGAAGAAAACATACGATAAACGCGAAGATTTAAAACGAAAAGACGCCAAAAGAGAAATCGAAAGAGCGTTCAGAGACAGACAAAAAGGCTTCTGATGCCTGAGCCTTGATGTGATAACTGCCCTATGCTATACTGTTCACACATCAGATTCACAGGCTGTTTATTGAAGACATTCCCAATTGAATTTGCCTGTGATCATGGTATAATAACAGTACAGCCAGTTGAGCAAGAGCTTGATAGATCTCCCGTATACCCTTAACAAGGGGACGTTACGGATTCGACAGGGATGGATCGAGCTTGAGCTGCGAGCCGAGAGGCGATCTCGTTAACACGCACCTAAATATAACTGGCAAAACTAAAAGTTTTAACCAAAACTTAGCACTAGCTGCCTAATAAACGCAGCGAGCTCTTCCTGACCTTGCCTATGTGTCCGTGAAGAGCACATCCAAGTAGGCTACGCTTGCGTTCCCGTCTGAGAACGTAAGAAGAGACTGACAGACTAGCTCTCGGAAGGCCCGCCCGCAGGCACGAAGACGAGTGAAACACGAAATATGCAGGCTACGCTCGTAGACGCTTAAGTAATCGATGTTTCTGGACGTGGGTTCGACTCCCACCGTCTCCATACATAACAGAGGAACCGCAGTGCCGTCACTTGACCGCACTGCGGTTTTTTCATGCCGAAAAAAGGAGTGAATGTAAATGGAAATCGTCATCATAGACGGAAAAGATGTTACAAGCACAGAAGCATTACACCGAATCTTAAAAGATCAATTAGAATTCCCGGACTTTTATGGTGAAAATCTGAATGCCTTATGGGATTGTCTGACAGGCTGGATCGAACTTCCGCTGACTTTGGTGTGGAAGAATTTTGACATCAGTCAGAAGGAATTGGGTTCGGATGCTGATAATGTATTAAGGATATTAAAAAAGGCTCAGGCAGAATTAGATGGTGAATTTTTCATTCAAATCGATCAGCCGTCAGCCGGGACAACGGACAGGCACTAAAAAGTGCGTACTTCCCCTCATCTATTTTTCTATCCGATAATAGGGACGGAAGGTTTCAGGCTTTCGATTTCTGTCCATATATAAGAAGAGACTTGCGATAGGGAGGAATGGATGATGGATTTGCAGTTGAAAGGAAAGACGGCGCTTGTGACGGGATCTACGTCAGGCATCGGGAAGGCGATTGCGGCTTCGCTGATTGCAGAAGGTGCGGCTGTGATCATTAACGGACGCCGTGAAGAAAAGGTGAACGAAACGATCCGGGAACTAGAGAAACAGACGCCGGATGCCCGTCTCTATCCGGCCGCATTTGATTTAGGCACGGCGGAAGGATGCGGCGCGATTTTTCAGCAGTACCCTGATGTGGATATTCTCGTCAACAATTTAGGAATCTTTGAACCTGCGAAATACTTTGATATTCCTGACGAAGAGTGGCTCCGGTTTTTCGAGGTGAATATCATGAGCGGCGTGAGGCTGACACGCCGGTATGCAAAGCGGATGATTGAACGGAAGGAAGGGCGGGTGATTTTTATCGCGAGTGAAGCGGCCGTCATGCCTTCTCAGGAAATGGCCCATTACAGCGCTACGAAAACAACGCAGCTGTCGCTGTCACGCAGTCTGGCCGAGCTCACGGAAGGGACGAATGTGACGGTGAATACGGTCATGCCCGGCTCCACGAAAACAGAGGGCGTCGAAACAATGCTCGAGTCGCTTTATCCCGGTGAAAACCTGACCGCGGCGGAGGCGGAGAGACGATTTATGAAGGAAAATCGTCCGACGTCGATCATTCAGCGATTGATCCGTCCGGAAGAAATCGCCCACTTTGTCGCCTTTTTAAGCAGCCCGCTGTCGTCTGCCATTAACGGATCTGCATTGCGGATCGACGGCGGCTTGGTGCGGAGCATTATATAAGATGAATATACAAAAACCCCCGCAAAGTGGCGGGGGTTTTTGTAATGCGGATCACGCTGAAAACCGGCCGATGATCCTGCTGATTAAATCTTTTGTGGCGCAGTCAAAATGCTCTTCTTTTTGGTTTGTCAACAGCCCGACCGGCGGTGAAATTGTTAAGTTATGGATCGGAATGACCTTCGTGCCCTCGATCGGTTCTGAGTGCGCCGTCGCCGTAAAGATTGAGACGCCGATATTTTCCCTGACATAGTATTGGTGAGCCATGCTGCTGGTCAGCTCCATTTTTCGATAGCGGCTGCCGATGGACCGCTGCAGGTGCTGTTCAATTTGAATCCGGATCGGGCAATTGGCGGGCGTAAAAATCAGGCATTCATTTTCTAAGTCTTCGAGATTGATGCTTGCTTTGGCGGCAAGGGGATGTCTGTCGGACACGATGACATTGAGCGAGTCATGGAAAAACGGATCGAAATAATTCTCCAGAATCAGCTCCGGCTCGCCGCATACGGCAAAATCAATGGCGCCCTCCAGCAGTTTGCGGCTGCATGTATTGGCATCATCCACGCTGACATTGACCGACATGTCAGGATAATCATCTAAAAACCCCCGCAGTACGGCAGGGAAGATCAGGCTTGCCGTCGGTTCGGATATGCCGATGTGAATAAGGCCGGCCTGCCCCTGTCTGATGTCGGCCAGAGTATGGTCAAGCACCTCGTATTGCGCGAGAAGCTGCCCGGCCCGCTCATGAAACAGCCGCCCCGCCCTTGTCAGCTTCAGCTTCTTTCCCCGTTCAAACAGCTGCGCGCCTACATCCTGTTCCAGCTGTTTAATCCGCATTGAAATCGTCGGCTGTGAGTAGTTCAGAATTTCGGCGGCTTTATAAAAGCTGCCTGACTGTACGATCGTATGGAACGTCTTAATGGTGCGTAATTCCAACGAAATCCCCTCCCGGCTGTTCATTAATTTTCTTGAACCTTTCCTTTACTTTTTTTGATTAGTCAAATAAATCAGTTTGCTTTATAGTATAAACAATCAAAGCTTAGTAAACAAATTGGAATTATATATTTTTGCGGGGAGAGTGACCGGAATGAGTGAAGACATATTTCGATTGGCTGAGAAAAAGGATGCGCCGGAGTTTTTAGAGCTGCTGTACAGCGCGTTTCAGCCGATCCGCAATTTGGAGATTGACTGGCCGTCGGCGCGGGCCGACATCGATATGGTAACAGAAAATATTGAAAATCATTCAGCCGTCGTGCTTGAACGGGACGGACGGCTTCTTTCAACAATTACGATCCGTTTTCCGTGGGAGAGTGAAACGCCTCCGTCAAAATATCCGTTCGTCTGGTGGTTTGCGACGCTTCCTGAGCTGAAGGGGCAAGGCATCGGCAGCAAACTTTTGACTTATGTGGAGGAACACGTGCTGCGGGATACGCTGAAGGCCCCGGCCATCACGCTCGGCACTTCGGCGCGCAAGCATCCCTGGCTTGTAGATATGTACAGACGGAGGGGGTATGAAGTGTATTTTGAGCAGGAGAAAGACGGAGACATCGGAGTCATGATGAGAAAGGTGCTCATACCGGAGCGGTTTGACGCGTCGCTGTTAGGCACACCGAGCTGGGCGCAATGATAAAAAAACGGATCAGAGCCGGCTGTCTGCTTCTGCTGCTCGGCGTGCTGGCCGGGTGCGGGCAAGGAGAAAGCACAAAAGCGGGGAGCGGCGTGCAGACCGTCATTGTCGGCACGGGAACTGATTTTCCGAACATTGCTTTTATGGATGAAAAAGGCGAGCTGACCGGCTATGACATTGAAGTGATGAAAGCCATTGATAAACAGCTGCCGCAATACAAATTTGTCTTTAAGACGATGGATTTTTCGAATCTGCTTACAAGTCTCGGAAACCGGAAAATTGACGTGATCGCGCACAATATGGCGAAAAATAAGGAACGGGAGAAACGCTTTTTGTATCACAAAATCCCGTATAACTACTCGCCGATGTACATCACGGTGAAGGCGGATAATGACGCGATACACACGCTCCGGGATTTAAAAGGGAAAACCGTCATCGTCGGCGCGACGTCAAACGCGGCGGATTATATGACGGCATACAACAAAACCCACGGCAGCCCGATACATTTGAAATACGCCGGGCAGGGCAGCAGTGATACAGCAAACCAAATGGAGACAGGACGCGCTGACGCCACCGTATCCACGCCGTTTGCCGTCGATTTTCAAAATAAGACGCACGCGTTCAAACAAAAAACGGTCGGTGATGTGCTGCTGGATACCGAGGTGTATTTTATGTTCAATAAAAACAGCCAAACCCTGGCCGACGATACGGATCGGGCGATTCAAAAGCTTGAGAAGGACGGCACATTGAAAAGACTGAGTGAAAAATGGCTCGGCGCGGATTATTCAAAATCAAGTTTCACGAAATAATTGAAGCAGAAAACGGGGCGATCACATGAAAATAAGATTGGCGGTCATGTCATTAACAATTGCCGCAACGGCGGCGTTATCAGCCTGCGGCGCGGGCGGGGAGGCGGCATCAGGCAATCAGAAAAACGTGAAGAACATCACGGTCGGCACGGGAACTCAATTTCCGAATATTTGCTTTATTGATGATAAAGGCAAATTGACGGGCTACGACGTTGAGCTGGTGAAAGAGCTTGATAGGCGCCTGCCGGACTATCGTTTCACTTTTAAAACGATGGATTTCTCCAACCTGCTTGTCAGCCTCGGCCAGCATAAAGTCGATATCGTAGCCCATCAAATGGAGAAAAGCGCCGAACGGGAGAAAAAATTTCTGTTCAATCAAGTCGCGTATAACAACTTCCCGCTGAAAATCACGGTGCTTCAAGAAAACGGGAACATTCACGGCATTGATGACTTGAAAGGAAAGCGGGTCATTACAAGTCCGACGTCAAACGGCGCGCTTGTGCTGAAAAAATGGAATGAAAAACACGGCAGTCCGTTTGAAATTGCTTATGCCGGCCAAGGCTCCAACGATGCGGCCAATCAGCTGAAATCCGGCCGCGCCGATGCGACGATTTCTACGCCGTTTGCCGTCGATTTCCAAAACAAAACGAGCGCGATCAAAGAAAAAACAGTCGGCGGGGTGCTGTCAAATGCCAAAGTGTTCTTTATGTTTAACAAAAATGAACAAACGCTGAGTGATGACATTGATAAAGCCCTGCAGGAAATCATTGATGACGGCACGCTTAAAAAGCTGAGTGAAAAGTGGCTCGGCGCGGATTATTCAAAGGAGCAATATTAAGTGAAAAAGAGAGGGATCGGCAATGGAAAAAGCGTTTGATATCAGTATGATCGCGTCCTTTGTGCCGACATTGCTCGGGTATTTGCCCGTCACGCTGTATATATTGGCGGTGTCTCTGCTGTTCGGCTTTCTATTGGGGCTGCTTTTGGCGCTGCCCCGCATCTATCGCATTCCCGTTTTGAATCAGTTTGCGAAGCTGTATATCTCTTTTTTCAGAGGAACGCCCATCATGGTGCAGCTGTTTATTGTGTTTTACGGTATTCCGGCGCTCACGGCGCTCGCCGGAATTGATACCTCCAAAATGGACCCTTTGTATGCGGCCATCGCCACGTACGCGCTGAGCAGCGCGGCAAGAGCGGCCGAAATCATCAGGGGAGGTGTGAACAGCGTCGACCGCGGGCAGGCGGAGGCTGCTTTCAGCATCGGGCTGAACGGGGGGCAGACATTCCGGCGCATCATTCTGCCGCAGGCGCTTGTGCAGGCCTTTCCCAACATCGGAAATATGGTGATCGGTTTCTTAAAAGATACATCACTCGCTTTTTCGATCGGGGTGATGGATATGTCGGGCAGAGGACAGACCTTGATTACATCGAGCAATCATTCTTTAGAAGTGTATATCTCGCTTTCTGTTCTGTATTATGCGGCCGCCCTTTTATTTGAATGTGTCTTCAGATGGGCCGAAAAACGAATCAAGAAAGATGAGACGCGCCTTGTGACGATTTTTGACATGAGCGCGCACGGCTGAAAAGGAGGGAGAACAGTGGAGCTGGATATTCCATTTATCGGCACTGCGATCAAACAAATGATGAAAACCGTTCCGCTTACATTGGCAATGACGGTCATTCCGATTATTGCCGGATTTTTCATAGCTCTCGGCAATATCACGGTGCGTATATTCCGCATCAAATGGCTGCTGGCCTGCTCATCGTTTTACGTGTCTTTTTTTCGCAGCACCCCGGCGATTCTCCATATTATGCTGATTTATTTAGGGGTTCCGCTGATTGCCGATCAATTCAGCCGCGCGTTTCATCTCGGCTGGTCGGCCAATCAGATTCCGGTCGCCGTGTTTGTCATCATGGCACTGTCATTAACGGCAGGCGCTTATATGACGGAAATTCTCCGTTCCGGGATCATGGCCGTCGATACGGGGCAGGCGGAGGCGGCATATTCAATCGGCTTGACGCGGGGCCAGATGATTCGGCGCGTGGTTCTGCCGCAGGCGTTCATGATATCGCTGCCGAACTTCACCAACATAGGCATCGGCTTTTTGCATACCACTTCCATCGCGGCAATTGTTGCGGTGCCTGAAATTACAGGAACGGCGACGATTGCGGCATCCGATAACTATGCATTTCTGGAAGCATTTATCGGGGCTGCCGTGATTTATTGGGGATTAACGCTGATTCTCGAAGCTGTAAACAGTCTGGCGGAAAAAAGGGCGGCCAGATATCAAGGAGGCGCATTATGATCGAAATCCGAAACATTCAGAAACATTTTGGCAGTCATCACGTGCTAAAGGGGATCAATTTAAGTGTCCGGAAAGGAGAAGTCGTGACCATCATCGGCCCGAGCGGTTCCGGGAAAACCACTTTTCTGCGCTGCCTTAATTTACTTGAGCGGCCGGATGAGGGCGCCATTTCGCTGCACGGTGAAGTCATTAACTGCAAAAAGCCTGCCAAAAAAGACATTCTCAGACTGAGGAAACAGACGGCGATGGTTTTTCAGCAATATCATTTGTTTTCGCATAAAACGGCGATTCAAAATGTTATGGAAGGCCTGACGGTCGCAAGGAAAATGAAAAAAACAGATGCGTACGCCATTGCCGAGCGGGAACTGGCCAAGGTGGGGCTTCAGGATAAATTGAACGCCTATCCGAATCAGCTGTCGGGAGGCCAAAAGCAGCGGGTCGGAATTGCCAGGGCGCTTGCCATTCATCCTGATGTGATGCTGTTTGATGAACCGACCGCAGCCCTTGATCCGGAGCTTGTCGGCGAGGTGCTCGAGGTGATGCTTAACATTGTGCGGACCGGCGCCACCATGATCATTGTTACTCATGAAATGGAATTCGCCAGAAGAGTGTCCGACCAAATTGTGTTTATGGATGAAGGAGCAATCGTGGAACAAGGAACGCCTGAGGAAGTCTTTTACAAGACGAAAAAAGAAAGAACGAAGAAGTTCCTCCGCCGCGTGCTGCCTGATTACGGTTATGACATAAAAGAGCGCATAAAGGAGCCTGTCGTATGATTCGTTTAAGCATTTTAGACCAAAGTGTCACCGCGGAAAACCAAACCGCAGAAGAAGCCTTGCGGCAAACGGTGAAATTGGCTCAGGAGGCTGAACAATACGGATATGACCGTTTCTGGGCGGCGGAGCATCATAACAATGAAGAGATAGCGGGATCAGCGCCGGAAATTGTTCTGGGGTATCTTGCCGCAAGCACGAAAAAAATCCGTCTCGCATCCGGCGGGGTGATGCTGCAGCATTACAGTCCTTATAAAGTGGCGGAGCAGTTCCGGGTTTTGTCCGCTCTTGCTCCCGGCCGTGTGGCGCTTGGTGTCGGCAAAGCGCCCGGCGGATTTCAGCTGTCAACCGATGCGCTGCAGCGGGAGCTTATCCAGCCCGCCCGTTTATTTGAAGAAAAGCTTGAGGAGCTGACTCATTTCATCCGAAATGATTTTCCGGACTCACACCGCTATGCGTCATTGCGGCCGGCGCCGCATACTGAGTATGCGCCTGACCTCTTTTTGCTCGGCGGCAGCGCGGAAAGCGCGATATCCGCGGCCAAACTCGGCATTTCCTTCGTTTTCGCCTATTTCATAAACGGTGAAGAGGCTGCGTTAGAAAAAGCGCGCCACGCCTTTGACGAGCATCTGCCGAAAGGATCGAAGGCGGAATTTCACCTTGCGCCGATGGTATTTACCGCGCATACAAAAGCAGAAGCGGAAAAACACGTCGTATCGCGTGAGTCGGTCAAAATCATTCTCGAAGACGGCAAAAAGGTGAATGTCGGTTCCCGGGAACAAGCGGAAGCGTTTCTTGAACAAGTCACGCAGCCATATAAGCTGATTACACAAAAGACGGGTGTGATTGCCGGGACAAAAGAAGAGACTGCCGCCGAGCTGCGACGATTATCCGTTCAGTACAGCATTACTGATTTTGTGATTTTGTCGCCTATCAAAAACGCTGAGGAAAAACGATTGTCTTACCGGCTGTTAAGCGAAGCGGTGCAGCCGGCCCCACAATTATAGGAGGGATGAACATGAGTCATGAAGTAAACGTTGTGGTCTGGAGCAAACAGGGCTGTGCGTATTGCGATGAAGTGAAAGGATATTTGCGGGAAAAGGCCATTGCGTACGAAACAATTGATGTGACAGAGCGGGACGAATTGCGTGACGTGCTGCAGATGAAATACGGAATCCGTCATGTCCCCGTCGTTGAACTCGGCAGCGGTGACAGCCGTGTGTATCAGGCCGTTACTCAAGTCGGCATTGAACATGTAGAACGGGCGCTTGCCGATTACGAGGGGAAAAAGGGGGAGAGAAAATGAGCCGGACGGATCTAATTCAATTCGGAGCCATGATTCACGGTGTCGGCGGCACAACGGACGGCTGGCGTCATCCCGACGCCGATCCGACAGCAAGCACGAATGCGGCGTTTTACAGGCAAAAAGCGCAGACTGCTGAAAGAGGGCTGTTCAGCTTTGCTTTTATTGCGGACGGCTTGTTCATTTCTGAAAAGTCCATCCCGCATTTCTTAAATCGGTTTGAGCCGATCACTATCTTATCGGCGCTTGCCGCCTCTACAACCCATCTTGGTTTAATCGGCACATTTTCCACATCGTTCATTGAGCCGTTCACCATCGCAAGACAGCTGATGTCTCTTGACCATATCAGCGGCGGCCGGGCGGGCTGGAATCTCGTCACCTCTCCGCAGGCGGGAGCCGCGCGCAATCACAGCAAAGAAAGCCTTCCCGACCACAGCCGGCGCTACGCCATCGCCCAGGAACATGTGGACGTGGTGCGCGGTCTGTGGAATTCCTGGGAAGAAGATGCCTTCGTCCGCAACAAAGAAACCGGGCAATTTTTTGACCCTGACAAACTGCATCGCCTGTATCACAAAGGCGAGTATTTTCAAGTGGAGGGTCCGCTGAATATCGGCCGGTCCAAACAGGGAGAGCCGGTCGTTTTCCAAGCGGGGTCTTCAGAAACCGGCCGGTCGTTTGCCGCGAGGAATGCAGATGCAGTCTTTACGCACTCCAATTCACTTGAGGAAACGAAGGCTTTTTATGATGATGTGAAGAAGCGGGCGGCGGATTACGGCCGGGACGCTACCAAGCTGCGGATCTTTCCGGGAATCAGTCCGATTATAGCCGGCTCACAAGAAGAAGCGGAAGCGAAATACCAAGAATTCGCCGAGCTGATTCCGATAGAGAACGCCGTTAAATATGTGGCCAGATTTTTTGACGATTATGATCTGAGCCGTTTTCCGCTGGATGAGCCGTTCCCTGATTTGGGCGACGTCGGGAAAAACGCGTTTCAAAGCACGACAGACCGTATCAAAAGGGAGGCGAAAGCCCGGAATCTTACGCTGCGTCAAGTGGCGCGCGAAGCCGCATTTCCGCGAACCAACTTTATCGGGACACCGGAACGTGTGGCATCATTAATAGAAACATGGTTTCAGCGGGAAGCGGCGGACGGATTTATTATTCATTCTGACATCCCGGGCATGCTTGAAGCCTTTGTGGATCAAGTCATACCGATCCTCCAGGAAAAGGGGCTGTACCGAAAAAGCTATCCGGCCGATACACTGCGGGGGAATCTCGGGTTGGATATTCCGGTCTGTAAATCAAATCCGATGTTGAGCAGAAACTAAATGTTTCTGCTTTTTCTGCTGCTTGCCATTCCCGTCATTAAAGGGATCCCGCCAGCATTTTGGATAAGAAAAGAGCCGATTTACCCCGTTAACCGTTAAGAGTAAATCGGCTCTTTATTATTTAAAAGACGTAAGGAATGAAAACCTGCTGAATGCAATCCTTCAAACTTATATTCCTTAAGAAATTGTTATAAAAATAAGTTAAATCTTTAAGAGGTTTGCAATATTTCCGCCTAGTACTCGTTGTACGACTTCTTCACTTGAAGCATGGCGTTCAACTGCCAACTTATTTAGGAATGGATCACCATATGGAAAATCAGAACTAAATAAAGTTTTCTCTGGGAGTTCTTTTATAGCCAAAGATAATGCATAGGTTGTATAAAATGCAGAGATATCTAGGTAGGCGTTCTTTGTTTCTTTTGTTAATGCAATAACTTGCAGCCAATGAATTCCTCCCAAATGGCCATAGATTACAGGGACAGTGGGATATTTTCGAGTTAAAGCGAACAATTCCCGAATATCATTTAAATTGAGTGGATGGAATGTATGCACCCAAATCGGAAAGGAATTATAATCACTAGCTGCCTGGAATACAGGCTCAAGCATTTTAATTTGACCTGAACCAAGGGTGAATTCTCCAAGTCCCTTCATTTTATAATCTTTTACAATCTTCTCAACCCAATCATGCAGTTCTCCGGAGGAACTTAAAAGGGGAACTGATCCAAATCCAATAAAACGGTCAGGATATTTTGCGATAGCATCCCTCAATTCTTCTAAAGCTTTTGATCGTGCTTCTAGGGGATTTATTTCGTTATTTAAAATTTGATTCAGTACATCCATTTCCTGAATAAATTCATCGTAGCTTTCACTTTTTTCTGGATGAACAAGCGTAGAGAATAAAATAGTTTTATCTATCCCGCTTGAAACCATCATTTCAATGTGTTTTTCTACAGGTAGAACTACGTGGGCATGACTATCAATGATCATTTTTTACTCTCCTTCCAATAAATTGGCTGACAGCTGATTTCGTCTTTTAGAAAATACTTCAGTAGCTATTGTTAAAATGGTATTTAATGCGACAGGAAAGCCTGCATAAATTAACATTTGCATCATAGCTTCCACAATTTCTTCTTCGGTCCATCCGACATTTAAAGCTCCGTTAATATAAAATTTTAATTGTTCCGTATTTCCTAAAGCAGTTAGACCAGCAACTGCTGCAAGAAGGCGGGATTTTAAATCTAATCCCGGTCTGGAAAAAATTTGACCGTAATTAAATTCCACAGCCAAAGTTCCCAAGTCAGGTGCTGCTGAATCTTTAAAACTGTTCACGATATTTTGATAGTTGTGCGGATCTATTTTTGATAGAACTTCCAATCCCTTTTTGTAGTTTTCTGTATTTTCAGACATTAGATATGACTTCCTTTCTCGAATTCTCTATTTTTTACTGTTCTTTTTTTAGGTAAGCTAAATAAGGAACTAAAAGCAATACCTATCATGAGTATCCCAACTGTACATACTCCATACCAATGCCATTTGCTCCAAGCAAGTACACCTAGATATGATCCTAAAGATCCGCCTAAGAATGTAGATACCATGTATAAACCATTTAATCTGCTTCTCTTTTCAGAAGATAGTTGAAAGATAGCAGCTTGACAAGCAACTTGATTTGCTTGCGTGCCAACTGTTACTAATAGTGCGCCAAGGAGTAATCCCGGTAACCAATATCCTAAGAATATTAAGGTCAGAAAAGCGATTAAAGAAATAAACATACATAAGGTATTAGCAAATTTTGATCCTTTTTTATCGATCACCCGGCCAATCATGGGAGTTGCAAAGGCTCCAGCTATTCCCACTAAACCTATTAAACCTGCCGCGGTGCTCCCATAAGAATACGGAGAAGTATTTAATAAAAAAATAAGAGTTGTCCAGAAGGCACTAAAGGAACCAAACATCATTCCTTGACTCAGGCAAGCTTTTTGCAACACTTTTTCCTTTTTAAATAACGGGCCTAAAGATGCAAGTAATGTTTTATACTGCATTGCATGATTTCCTTTGCTTTTTGGAAGATACATTGCCATTAAAATGATCATTATCATTGTGCCAGCAAAAGAAGCCCAATACATTGATCTCCATCCAAAATGGGAATCTGCAAAACCACTGATAAATCGAGCGCCTAAAATCCCACACACTAAGCCAATGGCAACATTCCCTAACACTTTTCCTCTGTTCTCTTCTGAAGCTAAATTAGCAGCAAGAGGAACAATAATTTGAGGGACTATGGTAACAAATCCAAGAATTAAGTTTGCTGCAATCAGCCACGTTACATTCATTGATAAAGCAGTTGCGGCTAAAATTATACATACAATAGATAATAAACTTAGGATCAATTTTCTCCGTTCAAAAATGTCACCTAATGGTACCAATAAAAGATTTCCCAATGCATATCCCACTTGAGTTAAAGTTGCTACAATTCCTATATAGTTTTCAGAAACGTGAAAAGTATTTGCCATACTGACTAAGAGCGTTTGATTTAAATAGACATTAGCTACTGTAAAACCACATGCTGCAGCCATGAGGAGAACTAATCCTTTTGGGAAAGGCTCAGCCCTATTTTTGAAAACCATAAAACTCACCTCCTTCATTTATTAGAATAGATGAAGGTTTATAATGGGAATAGGAGTGTGTTTATCCTATTATTAAAACTACTACTTATAAGGGGAGAAGTTCATGTTAAGTGACAAAGAAAGAAGGAAAGAACTAGGGGATTTCTTAAAAACACGACGGGCGCGATTATCTCCTCAAGACTTTGGTTTACCTATTGGTCCGCGCAGAAAAACAGAAGGACTGCGCCGAGAAGAAGCAGCTCAGCTGGCAGGAATAGGAGTAACCTGGTATACATGGTTAGAGCAAGGACGTGATATACAGGTATCTTCAGACGTATTGGAGGCTATTTCGCGTGTATTCAGGTTAAATGAAGAGGAAAAAGAGCATCTATTTTTATTAGCAAATCGGCCATTGCTATCTAAGGTGGGAAGACCTCTCGTTGAAAGTGTAAATAGCGTCCTGAAAAATGTATTGAGTCAATTAGAATACTGCCCTACATATGTAACCGACGAAAAATTGAACATAGTAAGCTGGAATAAAGCTGCTGCCGTGGTTTTTGGTGACTTTAATAAAATGAATGATCGAGATCGTAATGCAGTCTGGCGTTGCTTTACGTCTAAAGAATACCGAGACCTCTTTCTTAATTGGGAAGATCATGCGCAACGCTTGATTGCTCAATTTCGTTTAGCCTATACACGTTTTGTCGGTGATGAGTGGTTTAAAGATATCATTAAAGAACTTACCAATAAGAGCCCTGAGTTTCGTAATTGGTGGTCCAAACATGAAGTTCTAGGTACTCCTTGCGGCAAAAAAACACTGCTGCATCCTTTAGTTGGAGAAATGATTATGGATCATATTACTCTTCAAGTGTACGATGCCCCTGAACTAAAATTAACCATTTACCAACCTCGCCAAGAAGGTGAAACAGAACAGAAAATGAAGCATTTGTTAAACTGGCAAGCAGACCTGCAATAAAAGAGTGTGATAAATTCGAACGTATGAAGCGGAATTCGTTTGTCTCTAATATAAGAGCAGGAACATTTTGCATGGATAAATTCCACACAACTGTCTGAAATGAAACAGCCGATTTAGGCTTAACATGGTCAAAATCGGTCTTTTCTTTGTCGAAATTTGAAAAAAATATACTGATTTCGAGATATTATTGTTGCGAAAAGATTTTTTTGTAACTATAATTATTACAGAACTGATCAGTATAAAAAAACATTCATATTTCATAATAAATGTGTGTGTAATCTGAAAACGAAAGGGCTGTTTACAATGGCAAAAGTACTTTATATCACTGCTCATCCTCATGATGAAAAGACATCTTACAGCATGGCGACAGGAAAAGCGTTTATCGATTCTTATAAAGAATCAAACCCGAATGATGAGGTTGTACATATCGACCTTTACAAAGAGAACATTCCTCATATCGACGCGGATGTATTCAGCGGCTGGGGGAAACTTCAATCCGGCACAGGTTTTGAAGAGCTTTCTGAAAACGAAAAAGCGAAAGTCAGCCGTCTGAACGAGCTGAGCGATCAATTCGCGGCAGCTGACAAATACGTATTCGTCACACCGCTTTGGAACTTCTCATTCCCGCCTGTTATGAAAGCGTACCTTGATTCTGTGGCTGTAGCCGGAAAATCATTCAAATATACAGAGCAAGGCCCGATCGGTCTGTTGACAGACAAAAAAGCGCTCCACATTCAGGCGCGCGGAGGCTATTACTCTGAAGGACCGGCGGCTGACATGGAAATGGGCCACCGTTACATCGGCATCATGATGAACTTCTTCGGCGTTCCTTCTTTTGACGGATTAATCGTTGAAGGCCATAATGCTGAACCGAATAAAGCACAGCAAATTAAAGAAGATGCGATTGCCCGCGCGAAAGAAGCCGGAAAATCATTCTGATCTTAAAAAAACCTCCCCGCCGTACGGCTGGGAGGTTTTTCATATTAAAGGGCAATCGTCCGTTTTTGTTCGCTGCTTTTCATCGCCGCTTCAATGACACGGATGACATCGATGCCTTCTTTTGCCGTAACGGGAAGCGGTTTTCCGTTTAAGATGCTGTCTGCCAGCAGTTTGTAGTACGTAAGGTAAGAGCCGTTCTCAGAGGGGATTGTTTCTGTATGCCGTTTTTCATCCGCTGCGATTGTCAGCTCTCCGAAGTTGTCAGGATCATCGGCGCCCCAGCTGTCGTCAATCGGCTTTTTGCCCGCTGAAAGCGCATCTTCCTGTCCATCCATTCCGTATTTGATAAAGCTTGCATTCCGTCCGTGAATCTGATAGCGCGGGCCGCTTGCCGCATTCATGGAGCCGGATTGAAGAATGACCTGAAGTTTGCCGTAATGGAGCGCGGCCAGAAAATTATCAACGGTTTCACTGTTGTCCCGCTGTTTCATCACATGTGCGGTGACGGATTTCGGCATTCCGAAAAGCAGAAGTGTCTGGTCAATAATATGTGAACCGAGATCATACAGCGTTCCCGTGGCGGGTGCGTTCTTTTCGCGCCATTTTTCCTGTACAACCGGGTTGTATAGATCGTAGCTGACTTGATATGTATGAATGTCTTGAAGCGCCCCGTCCCGAATCAGCTTTTGTATTGTTAAAAAGTCATTGTCCCAGCGCCGGTTGTGGTACACGCTCAGCAAGACGCCTTTATTTTCAGCCGTTCTACTCAGCTCCTCCGCTTCTGCTGAAGTCGCCGTCATCGGTTTTTCCACGACGGTGTGTTTTCCCGCCAGGAGACATTTCATCGCTGATTCATAATGCATTCCGCTCGGTGTCGTGACGATGACGAGATCAATGTCAGGATCACCGGTAATGTCTTCAATCGCGCGCACGGCTTCAGCCCCCGGCAGATCACGTTTGACCTCATCCGTTCTGGACGTCATGACTTTTTTGATCTGATAATCATCAAGGACGTCCAAAAGCGGCGCATGAAAAACTTTACCCGACAAACCATATCCCAATATGCCGACTTGTATCGTTTTCAATGAGTTTCCCCCTCTTGATAAGTGATAACATTATATACCCCGCGGGTGTACTGGTAAAACTTGTGTGTTGAAAATTTTTTACACCGGATTTTCAAGTCTGTATAATGAAGATAACGAAGAAAAAAACCGAGGTGGAAAATGGACAAACATACCGAGCATCAATCGTTAAATCATAAAAGCGCCAAAGAAAAAGACCAGATCCTGAACCGGCTGAAACGGATTGAAGGCCAAGTCAGGGGCATTCAGAATATGGTGGATAACGAACGATACTGCGTGGATATTCTCGTGCAGATTTCAGCCGTACAGGCGGCCATGCAGAAAGTCGCGTTTCATCTGCTGGAAGATCACGCCCATCACTGCGTAGCCGGCGCCATTGAGAGCGGAAACGGGGAGCAGGCGATTGCCGAGCTGCTTGATGTTGTGAAAAAAATCGCAAAATCATAAAATAAAATGTTTTGAAATACCCTACAGGGGTATGGTAACATGAAGAAGAAAAAACAAGACGTGGAGGGAATTATCATGGAACAAAAAACACTGCAAGTCGAAGGCATGTCATGTCAGCACTGCGTCAAAGCAGTAGAGACCGGAGTAGGAGAACTGAACGGAGTGACGGCGGTTCAGGTGAAATTGGAAGCCGGACAGGTGGATGTGACGTTTGATGAGAACAAAGTCTCCGTATCAGATATAAAAGACGCGATTGAAGATCAAGGGTATGACGTCGTATAAGGTTTATCGCGCTTCGGGAACGGGCGCGGTTTTCTTTTATGAAAATGATACCCCCTGGGGGTTTGTGAGAAGAGGTGAGGGCATTGAGTGAACCGAAAGAGATGACCATTCAAGTGGGAGGCATGACATGCGCCGCCTGCGCTTCAAGAATTGAAAAAGGGCTGAAACGGATGGACGGCGTCAATGACGCTTCCGTCAATCTTGCGCTTGAGACCTCAAATATTTCCTATCAGCCTGACAAAATCGAAGCTGGCGCCATAAAGGATAAAATTGAAAAACTCGGCTACCATGTTGTGACGGAAAAAGCCGAGTTTCAGATTGAAGGCATGACGTGCGCCGCTTGCGCCAATCGGATTGAAAAGCGCCTGAACAAAACAGAGGGCGTTGTGGGCGCACCGGTGAATTTCGCTTTGGAAACGGTCACCGTTGAATACAATCCGAAAGAGGTGACACCGAAAGAGCTGAAAGAGACCGTGGCAAAACTCGGCTACCGATTAGAAGAAAAGGAAGCGGACGGCCAAGACGGCGGATTATCCCAAAAGGAGAAAGAGCAGCGAAAGCAGCTGATCAGGCTGATATTTTCTGCCGTTCTCTCCTTTCCGCTTCTCTGGTCGATGGTCAGCCATTTTTCTTTTACTTCTTTTATCTGGATGCCGGATATCCTGATGAATCCGTGGCTGCAATTCGCGCTTGCCACCCCGGTGCAGCTCGTCATCGGCTGGCCTTTTTATATGGGAGCGTACAAGGCGCTGAGAAACAAAAGCGCCAATATGGATGTTCTCGTTGCGCTCGGGACGACGGCCGCTTACGCATACAGCCTGTACATGACGATTGCGTCTCTCGGACGAGACGGACATGTTGAGGGGCTTTATTATGAAACAAGCGCCATTTTGCTGACTTTGATTTTGCTTGGAAAGCTTTTAGAGATGAAAGCGAAAGGCCGCTCATCAGAAGCGATTAAAAAGTTAATGAAGCTTCAGGCGAAGACGGCGGCGGTTGAGCGGGAAGGGAAGGTACAGGTGATTCCGATTGACGAGGTCCGGACGGGGGATATCGTATATGTGAAACCGGGAGAACGTGTTCCTGTCGATGGCGAAGTGATTGAAGGCCATTCCGCAATTGATGAATCGATGATTACGGGGGAGAGCATGCCTGTCGATAAGTCTCCCGGAAGCACTGTCACCGGGGCGACGATCAATGCAAACGGCTTTCTCAAAATCAGAGCGGTGAATGTCGGGAAAGATACCGCGCTTGCACACATTATTAAAATCGTAGAAGAAGCCCAAGGATCAAAAGCGCCCATTCAGCGGCTCGCGGATCACATTTCAGGCATTTTCGTCCCGATTGTGCTGGGGCTGGCCGTGCTGACTTTTCTCATTTGGTATGTATGGGCGGCGCCGGGACAGTTTTCTGAAGCGATCGGCAAATTCATCGCCGTGCTTGTCATTGCCTGTCCGTGCGCACTCGGGCTTGCCACTCCGACGAGCATTATGGCGGGCTCCGGCCGCGCAGCTGAATTCGGCATTCTTTTTAAAGGCGGAGAGCATTTAGAAAAAACACAGCGTCTGACGACCATCGTACTGGATAAAACAGGAACGGTGACAAACGGCAGACCGGTTCTGACAGACGCCGTACCGGCAGAGGGAATGAACGAAGAGGAACTCCTGCGGCTGGCGGCGGCCGCCGAAACGGGATCAGAGCACCCGCTTGGAGAAGCCATCGTGTCAGGAGCCGAAAAACGGGGGATTGCCATCCCGAAAATCACCCGGTTCCAAGCCCGGATCGGTTCCGGAATATACGCCGAGGCTGACGGCAGAACGATTCTAGCCGGATCAAGACGGCTGATGGAATCGGAACACATCGAACATGAGGCGCTGCTTCCGCACATGGCCCGCTTGGAGGCGGAAGGAAAAACGGTGATGCTTATTGCGGCAGACGGCAAAGCGGCGGGGCTTATCGCAGTCGCCGATACAATCAAAGACACATCTCCGGCCGCGGTGAAACGCCTGAATGATATGGGCCTTGACGTCATCATGATGACCGGTGACAACAAAAAGACCGCGGAAGCCATTGCAAAAGCCGCGGGCATCGGCAGCGTGATCGCTGAAGTGCTTCCCGAACAAAAGGCGGCGGAAATTTCCCGGCTGCAAAAAGAAGGCCGGCGCGTGGCGATGGTCGGTGACGGCATCAATGATGCTCCGGCGCTGGCTGTGGCCGATATCGGAATGGCCATCGGCACCGGCACAGATATCGCAATGGAAGCGGCGGATATTACGCTGATCCGCGGTGACCTGAACGGCATTGCCGACGCCATCGGCATGAGCAGGCTGACCATGAGAAACATCAAGCAGAATTTAGGCTGGGCATTGGGATACAACAGCATCGGCATTCCGATTGCGGCGTCCGGCTTTCTGGCCCCGTGGGTGGCAGGCGCTGCCATGGCGTTCAGCTCAGTATCGGTCGTCCTTAATGCTTTGCGTTTACAGAGGGTAAAAAAAGACAAAATAGGCTGAGGCCTGTTTTGTCTTTTTTATTGACACTTTATTCAAAGCCTGCATATAATAGAGAAAACACATATATGAGTATATGTTCATATATATAAATTCGTTTAGCTGTATTGATGTTATGGGAATCCTATTACGGAAAGTAGGGTGAGTCGAAAATGAAAGCAGCCAAAGGTGAATTTGTATTAGACGGACTTGATTGCAGCAACTGTGCAAAAAAAATAGAAAACGGCGTAAAAGCCATTGACGGCATAGACGGCTGTGCTGTCAATTTTGCGGCAAGCACCATCACGGTCTCAGCCGGCGGCAAAAACGAGCAATGGATGAAAGACGAAGTCGCGAAAAAAGTAAAGTCCATTGATCCTCATGTGACCGTTCGTTCGAAGCACGAAGACAAACCCGGCGAGGATGAATACCGCAAAAAGCTGCAGCTGATGTTAGTGAGGCTGGCTGCGGGAGCCGTTTTGGCCGTCATCGCTTACTTCGCGCACACGAGCGCCGTCCTTGAGTTTCTGCTCTTTTTTGCTTCATATTTGATTATCGGCGGCGATATCGTAGCCAGAGCGGGAAAAAACATTGTCCGCGGCCAGGTATTTGATGAGCATTTTCTGATGGCGCTTGCCACGATCGGCGCATTTATGATTCATCAGTATCCGGAAGGCGTCGCGGTCATGCTGTTCTACCAAATCGGTGAATTGTTTCAGGGAGCGGCCGTCAGCCGATCCAGAAAATCGATCAGCGCGTTATTGGACATCCGTCCTGAGTACGCCAATGTGAAAACGGAAAACGGCATGACTGCCGTTCCGCCGCAGGACGTCAAAGTCGGACAGGTCATCGTCGTGAATCCCGGAGAACGGATTCCGTTGGACGGAAAGGTGCTGAGCGGTTCTTCGATGGTTGATACATCCGCTTTAACGGGCGAATCCGTGCCGAGAAAAGCGGAGCCGGGGCAAGATGTGATGGCCGGATTTATGAATCAGAACGGCGTGCTTCATATTGAAACCTCTAAAGGATATGAAGACTCTGCCGTGTCAAAAATATTGGATCTGGTCGAAAATGCGGCCGGACGCAAAGCGAAAACGGAAAACTTTATTACGAAGTTTGCCAAGTATTATACACCGGTTGTTGTCATTGTTGCGGTGCTTCTCGCCTTTTTACCGCCGCTTCTCGTGCCTTCAGCCGCGCTATCCGACTGGGTGTACCGCGCGCTGATTTTCCTTGTGATTTCTTGTCCGTGCGCACTCGTCGTCTCCATTCCGCTCGGGTTTTTCGGCGGTATCGGAGCTGCGTCTAAAGCAGGGGTGCTCGTGAAAGGAAGCAACTATTTAGAAGCGCTCAATCAGGTGGCATACGCCGTGTTTGATAAAACGGGAACCTTAACGAAAGGCAATTTCGCCGTTACTGATATCAAACCGGCGGCGGGATTTACGAAAGACAGCCTGCTTCATGCGGCCGCGCTTGCAGAAGCCCATTCCAATCATCCGATTGCTTCTTCCATCCGTGAAGCTTACAATCAACCGCTCTCGGCTGAGGAGATTGAAGAATATGAAGAAATACCCGGACACGGCATTCGGGTGAAAACCGGCGGATCAACGATTTTAGCCGGAAATCAAAAACTGATGGCAAAAGAACAAATCGCTTCCGGCACAGCTGAAAACAACGGAACCGTCGTCTATGTCGCCGTTGATCAGCAGTATGCGGGGGCGATCGTGATCGCCGATGAAATCAAAGAGGACGCCAAACAGGCCATTGCCAATTTAAAAGCGCTCGGCGTGAAGCGGACAGTGATGCTGACGGGTGATTCAAAGCAGACCGGAGAAGCTGTCGGCCGAGAGCTCGGTATTGATGACGTGTACACAGAGCTTTTGCCGGGTGACAAGGTAGACCGCGTCGAAGAACTTGAAGCGGCGCTTTTACCGAATGAAAAACTGATGTTTGTCGGCGACGGGATTAATGATACGCCTGTGCTTGCCAGAGCTGACATCGGAGCTGCCATGGGGGCTCTCGGCTCTGATGCCGCCGTCGAAGCGGCCGATGTCGTCCTGATGACAGACCAGCCGTCAAAAGCAGCCGAAGCCATCCGGATTGCACGCCGAACACGCCGGATCGTCTGGCAGAACATCGGATTTGCTTTAGGCGTAAAAATCATTTTTCTCCTGCTTGGCGCATTCGGATTCGCCACCATGTGGGAAGCGGTCTTTTCAGATGTAGGCGTCACGCTGATCGCCGTTGCCAACGCGATGCGCGTCATGAGAGTGAAAGCGGAATAATTGTCAAAGATAATTCGTTTTTCAGGGTTTTCTTAAACAAGGTTGTCTTGGTAAAATAGAGAAGCGGGCCATCCGGCATCCGCTTCTTTTTTATTTTAAAAACAATGAGGTGTCTGAGTGAAAAAGAAACAATCGTCTGCGAAATTTGCGGTGATTCTGACGTTAATCGTTGTCGTTTTATTTGCGGCCATCGTAATTATTAACAACCAAACGGAAAAAGCGGGCGAAACAGTCGCCGAACAGCCTTCCATTAAAGGACAGCCCGTGCTCGGCAAAGACAGCGCCCCTGTTACGGTAGTTGAATTCGGAGATTACAAGTGTCCGTCATGCAAAGTATTTAACAGCGATATCTTTCCGAAAATCAAAAAAGATTTTATCGATAAAGGCGACGTGAAATTTTCATTTGTGAACGTCATGTACCACGGAAGCGGCTCGCGTCTGGCGGCTCTTGCTTCAGAAGAGGTGTGGAAAGAAGACCCGGCATCATTCTGGGCATTCCATGAAAAGCTGTTTGAACAGCAGCCGTCAAGCGAACAGGAATGGGTCACGCCTGCATTGCTTGAAAAAACGGTCAAAAGCACCGCGAAAAAGGTTGATCCTGACAAGCTGAAGGAAAACCTTGATAAAGAGACATTTGCAAAAGAGCTGAAAGCTGACACTGACCTGAATGATAAATTAAACATTACGGCGACACCGACGATTTACGTAAATGACAAAGTGATTAAAGAATTCTCTGATTATGATGAGATTTCAAAAACGATTAAGAAAGAGCTGAAAAATGAAAAATAGAATCGTATTTTTATATGCTTCTTGGGTGATAGCTCTTGCTGCCATGCTCGGCAGCCTATATTTCAGCGAGATCAGAAAATTCATACCGTGCGAGCTGTGCTGGTATCAAAGAATTCTCATGTACCCGCTTGTCCTGATTTTAGGAATCGCCACCTTCCAGGGTGACACGCGCGTAAAAAAATACGTGCTGCCGATGGCCGTCATCGGCGCGTTTATATCGATCATGCATTACCTTGAGCAGAAGGTGCCCGGTTTCAGTGGCATCAAGCCGTGTGTCTACGGCGTGCCTTGCTCATCTGAATATATTAACTGGTTCGGTTTCATTACCATTCCTTTCCTGGCATTGACGGCATTTATTCTCATTATTATCTGCATGTGTTTTGTCAAAACGGAACGCACGGCAAAATAAAGAGCCTGCTCCATGGGAGCGGCTCTTTTTCTATTATTTGTACCAAGCTTTGTTTGTCTCAATCTGTCTGTTATGGGAGCTGTCCCAAATATCCACGGAATAGGCATAATCATAATTCATGACGCAGCGGATGCCGCTGCCTTGGGCGTCATGCTGAAGTCCGAAGTTATGGGAAAACTCGTGCTGTGCCGCTTTCGCCGTGTTGGCCGTTCCTTGATCAAGGTTCACGCTGAAAGCCGGGCCGCTCGGTTTGCCGTTATATACATACGCGATACCGCCGGCGTCAAAACTTGATTTTGCGGTAAAACCGACGACAAAATGATAATTTTGATTTCTGAAGCTGCCTTGGAGATTCGATAAAATCTGAGAACTGTTTGAGCCCGAGGAATTCCAAGCCTGCACGGCCTGTACGACGAAATCAATGTTGTGATCACGGTTAAAAGCAACATCCGCCTGCTCCACGATCTGGACGATTCGCGTTTGCCAGTCGCTGTATTTGGCGCGGTATTCAGCGTCCGCCACCGCCAGCACTCTGACCTTCTGGCTGCCCGTGCTGGCTTTAGTCGAGGCTTTATCCTGACTGACATTGGCATTGAATCGTTTCGTGCCGACCTGCTTGCCGTTTTCATCCAGAATTTTTGTGTCAACCGTCTGTTCGACTTGGACCGGGCCCTTCAGATCTTTAAAATGATCGGCTTTCGGAAGCGGGTCCGTATACACCGTTTTCGCCGGCTCCGCATGAGTGTGCGAATGCGTATGGCTTTCGGCTGACGGCAGGCCGGGAATTAATCCGGCGGCCAATAAAACAGGAAAAACAAGTGAACTGATTTTCATCTCATAACCCCCTTTTTGTTAGAGAAAGTATTCAATGAAACTTCCAATAAACCTCCTAAAATAGTATAAAATAGGTAAATGTTCTTGCTCCCAGCTGTTGCGAGTGAGGTTGTCCCGGGTTAGGAATCAGAATCTTTCAAAAATAAGGTTGATTTTAAGAGAAAGCGATTATAAAATCTAATGGTCGTCAGAAAATTTAACAAATAAAAAGGAGCATATGGAATGGCCTGGGAGCTGCTTAGTGTAATCGGCATCATTGCGTTTGCGGTCAGCGGAGCGATTGTTGCGATGGAAGAGGAGTATGATATTTTAGGCGTGTACATCTTGGGGATTGTAACGGCGTTCGGCGGAGGAGCGATCCGAAATCTGCTGATCGGTGTTCCGGTCTCCGCCTTGTGGGAGCAAGGCGCGTTTTTTCAAATTGCTCTCGCATCAGTTACGATTGTCTTTTTGTTTCCGAAGCTGCTGTTAAGACATTGGAGTAAATGGGGCAACCTATCCGATGCCATCGGGCTTTCGGCGTTTGCCATCCAAGGCGCTTTATATGCCGTGAAAATGGGCCATCCGCTCAGTGCGGTGATTGCGGCAGCGGTCCTCACCGGCAGCGGGGGCGGCATCATACGGGATTTGCTCGCGGGCAGGAAGCCGCTTGTGCTCAAGGCGGAAATTTATGCAGTCTGGGCCGCGCTCGGAGGGTTAATCGTGGGCCTCGGCTGGGCCGGGGATGCCGCCGGTTTGTATGTGCTGTTTCTTGTGCTTGTGGCATGCCGCATCTGCAGTTATGTGTTCAGGTGGCGCCTGCCGAATCGTTCCTATCATATAGATCAGTAAAAAACCGATTTCACAAACGAAATCGGTTTTTTTGCATAACGGCTTCTGATAAAAAAAGACGCCCGATATGATAAGAAAAAGGGTATTTGACCATAATGCTGAATAATATGTTGCATATATGTTTGTATGATGAAAGCCGGATTTGTCAGCTTGATGTCGGAGGTGCCGCTGATGGCAAAACGTGATAAAGAGTGGAAAGAAGAGCAGGAAAGAATCAATTTTGTCATGAAGGAACTGGAACAGAAACAAACTCATCTTGAAGCCTCATCGGGCGGATTGAAGCAGGATATTGTCGGGCTGAGAAAAACGTTTTGGGATGATGTCACCGTGAATATGGATGACGCCCACGAAGCGGCTGAGACATTTTCAAGCATTAAACAGCAGGCAGAAATGCTTTCAGAACGTGAACGGACGCATCGGCTTCAATACCGGCAGCTTCAAAAAATCCAAAAGCTGAAAACCTCTCCTTACTTCGGCCGTGTCGATTTTACGGAAAAAGGGGAGTCCTCTTCCGAGCGGATTTATATCGGGCTGACTTCTTTGATGGATGAAAACAACGAGCAATTTCTCATTTATGATTGGCGCGCGCCCATCTCATCTCTTTACTATCAATATTCCCCGGGAAAAGCCCGTTATGAAGTTCCCGAAGAAACGATAGAAGGAGACATCACACTGAAGCGGCAGTTTATCATTAAAAACGGGACGCTTAAAGCGATGTTTAACACGGATATGACGATTGGTGACGAAATGCTGCAAGAGGTGCTGAGCGGGCATTCCGGACAGCATATGAAAAACATCGTGTCAACCATCCAAAAAGAACAGAACGAAATCATCCGGGATGAAAAAAGCAAATATCTCATCGTTCAGGGAGCCGCCGGAAGCGGGAAAACATCCGCGGCGCTTCAGCGGGCCGCTTACTTGCTGTACCGCGGGCGCGGGGTGCTTGATGCCCGTCAGATTGTATTGTTTTCCCCGAACATTTTGTTCAACAGTTATGTGTCCGCCGTATTGCCGGAATTGGGAGAAGAGAATATGGAGCAGGCCACCTTTCAGGAATATATCATCCGCCGTCTCGGACGAAAGTTTGATTGTGAAAGCCCGTACGAGCAGCTTGAATATTGCCTGACTGAACAAAATCAGGACGCACTTTCCGTAAGGCTCGCAGCCATTGCTTACAAAGCGTCATCAGCTTTCCAGGCCATGATTGACCGCTATGCCGGCTCGCTTTCCGGCTCGGGCCTGATGTGTAAACAGATCAGCTTCCGGGGAGACATCCTGATTTCAAAAGAGCGGATTGAAGACTATTTTTATTCGCTTGATCAGCAGCTGCCGATTCCGAACAGAGCGGAGCTGACAGCGGAATGGCTTCTCGCGGAAATCAGCGCTCTCGAAAAAAAGGAGCGTAAGAAGGAATGGGTCTTGCAGGAGAGCGAGCTGCTTGATAAGGAAGACTATGCTGAGGTTTATCAAACACTCAAGAAGCAGGCGGCAGATGATGAACCTGCATTTGACGACCATCAGCGCGAACAGCGGCTGCTTGGCGCCATTATTGTCGGCAAAGCCTTTAAACCGATTAAGCAGGCCGTCAGACGGCTCGGCTTTCTCGATATAAAACGGATGTATCTCCGGCTGTTTTCAGACTGGGGAGCTGATGAAAAGCCCGATCATTGGGAGAGCATCGGCGCTTTGACCAGAAACGCATTTGCAGAACGGTCACTTCCGTATGAAGATGCCGCTCCGTATCTGTATTTGCAGGATCTGTTAGAAGGAAAAAGAAAAAACACACAAATGAAGCACGTCTTCATTGATGAAGCGCAGGATTATTCTCCGTTTCAGCTCACGTATATTCAAAGCATCTTCCCAGCTGCAAAGATGACGGTGCTCGGTGATGTCAGCCAGTCGATTTATGCCCACACCATTACGGGCCCTTCTTCCCTCGCCGGCTGCTTTCGCAATGGTGCAGAAAAGTATGTCAGCCTGAAGCGGACTTACAGATCGACGCGGCAGATTGTTGAATTTACGAAAGCGCTGCTGGCTGACGGCGATGACATTGAGCCATTTAACCGGAACGGGGAAAAACCGCGTGTTTTGCGCACGGATACAGAAAATGCGCGGCAGGAACAATTGGCGGATACAATCCGGGAGCTCAGACAAAAAGGCTGGGAGACGGTCGCCGTCATCTGCAAAACGGCCGCGGAAGCCAAAAAAGTGTTTCAGGCGGTCAGCGCCGAGAGCGGTGTCCGCTTGATCAATAAAGAAAACCAGCCTTTTCAAAAAGGGGTATGCGTCATTCCCGTTTATTTGGCAAAAGGCATTGAGTTTGACGCCGTCATTGCCGCTGATGCCTCTGCTGCCCAGTACAAAAGCGAACATGACCGTAAGCTGTTATATACGGCCTGTACGCGGGCGATGCATCATCTGACCGTATTGTCTCCGGGAGAACACTCTCCTTTTATTAAAGAAGTGCCCGCCGGCTTATTCGTGTAAGCCCTTTGCCAAGTGCAAAGGGCTTTTTATCATTAGTAATCTTAATCGTTGTCATCATGATTATATATTTTACTTACATACAAACTTTCGGTAAAGTTTCAATTAGAATATTATTTTGACAATTCCTATAGAAATAACGTACGTTACGTTTAATTCCTTGTGAGGTGGATATCGTTGCAACTTCAGGTCATGAACAGTCCGTTTAATCAGGAGCAGGCAGAGCTCCTTAACCGCCTTCTGCCGACCTTGACAGAATCACAGAAAATCTGGCTGAGCGGTTATTTGGCTGCGGCCCGGTCCGAATCCGGTGAAACAGCCGCGCCGGCTGCTCCGGCTCCTGCAGAAAGCCCGGCAGTTTCAAGAGAAGTGACCGTATTATACGGATCGCAAACGGGAAATGCGGAAGGTCTTGCGAAACAGACGGTAAAGACGCTTGAGGAACGGGGATTCCAGGTCACCGTCGCGTCGATGAACGATTTTAAGCCGAATAATCTGAAAAAAATAAACAATTTACTGATCGTTGTGAGCACGCACGGAGAAGGCGATCCGCCGGATAACGCGCTGGCCTTTCATGAATTTCTTCACGGCAGACGCGCGCCGAAGCTTGAAGCGCTCCGTTACTCCGTTTTGGCGCTCGGGGACAGCTCGTATGAATTTTTCTGCCAGACCGGCAAAGAGTTTGACGAGCGTCTTCAAGAGCTCGGCGGCACACAGCTTGCGCCGCGGGTTGATTGCGATCTTGATTATGATGAGCCGTTTTCTGAATGGCTTGACGCGGTCATCGGCGGTTTGAACGAAGGAGCGGGAAATCAAACAGCCGAAGCGCCTGCCGAGACGCCGGCTCTCGGTGAATCCGTTTATTCCAGAACGAATCCGTTTCGGGCGGAGGTTCTTGAGAACATCAATCTGAACGGACGCGGTTCGAATAAAGAAACACGCCATCTCGAGCTTTCGCTTGAAGGATCGGGCCTCGCGTATCAGCCCGGAGACAGCCTCGGCATCTATCCGGAAAATGATCCGGCGCTCGTTGATGAGCTGATCAATGAGCTGAAATGGGACCCAAAACAGGAAGTGGCGGTGAATAAACAAGGAGAGCGCCTCCCGCTGAAAGATGCGCTTACTTCTCATTTTGAAATAACCGTTTTAACAAAACCGTTCCTGCAAAAGGCCGCACAGTTTACGGCTGACCAAAAGCTGAGTGAACTTCTGGCCGAAGGAAACGAAGAGCAGCTGAAAGCGTACATCAACGGCCGTGATCTGCTTGATCTCGTCCGGGATTTCGGTCCGTGGGAAGCGACAGCGGAAGACTTTCTTTCCATCCTGCGTAAAATGCCGGCCCGGCTCTATTCGATCGCAAGCAGTTTAGAAGCGAATCCGGAAGAGGTGCATCTGACAATCGGAGCGGTCAGATATGACGCGCACGGCAGAGAACGAAAAGGCGTCTGCAGCATTCTGTGCGCGGAAAGACTCCAGCCGGGAGATACGCTTCCGATTTACATTCAGCACAACCAAAACTTCAAGCTGCCGGAAAACCCGGATACACCGATCATTATGGTCGGGCCGGGGACAGGCATCGCGCCGTTCCGTTCCTTTATGCAGGAGCGTGAAGAAACCGGAGCTGAAGGGAAAACATGGCTGTTTTTCGGGGATCAGCACTTTGTCACTGATTTTCTGTACCAGACGGAATGGCAAAAATGGCTGCAAAACGGTGTTCTCACAAAAATGGACGTCGCTTTTTCCCGGGATTCGGAGGAAAAAGTATATGTGCAGCACCGCATGAAAGAACAAAGCAAAGAGCTGTATGAATGGCTGCAGCAGGGAGCCGCCGTATACATCTGCGGTGATGAACAGCATATGGCGCATGACGTGCACCAGGCGCTTCTCGATATCATTCAGGAAGAAGGCGGCATGAGCCGTGAAAAAGCGGAAAGCTTCCTGGCAGACATGCAGCAGAAAAAACGCTATCAGCGTGACGTATATTGATTTTGGTTTGAAAGGAGCTTATTCAGCATGGTGAACAACATTTTAAAAGCGCCGGAAGGCCCTCCAAGTGATGTTGAGGAAATTAAAGAAAAAAGTGATTATTTGCGCGGCACATTGAAAGAAGTCATGCTCGACCGGATTTCAGCCGGCATCCCGGACGATGACAACCGGCTGATGAAGCATCACGGAAGCTACTTGCAGGATGACCGCGATCTTCGTAATGAACGTCAAAAACAAAAGCTTGAACCGGCTTATCAGTTCATGCTGCGCGTTCGGATGCCAGGCGGCGTGTCAACTCCGGAACAATGGCTTGTCATGGATGAACTGGCGCAAAAATACGGAAACAATACATTGAAGCTGACAACGCGTGAAACGTTCCAAATGCACGGAATTTTAAAATGGAACATGAAAAAAACGATTCAGAAAATCAATGCGGCGCTGCTTGATACCATTGCGGCCTGCGGAGATGTCAACCGAAACGTCATGTGCGCTTCAAATCCGCACCAGTCTGAAATTCATGCGGAAGTATACGAATGGTCGAAGAAATTGAGCGATGACCTTCTTCCGCGCACGAGAGCCTATCATGAAATCTGGCTTGATGAGGAACGTGTGGCGGGCACTCCTGACACGGAAACGGAACCGATGTACGGGCCGCTGTACCTGCCGCGGAAATTCAAAATCGGAATCGCCGTGCCTCCGTCCAATGATATCGATGTCTATTCTCAAGATCTCGGCTTCATTGCCATCGTGGAGGAAGGCCGTCTTATCGGATTCAACGTTGCAATCGGCGGCGGTATGGGAATGACGCACGGCGATACGGCCACTTATCCGCAGCTTTCAAAAGTCATCGGCTTCTGCAAACCGGAGCAGCTGTATGATGTAGCGGAAAAAACCATTACGATTCAGCGCGATTACGGAAACCGTTCCGTCAGAAAGAATGCCAGATTCAAGTACACTGTTGACCGTCTCGGGCTGGAAAACGTAAAAGCCGAGCTGGAAAACCGCCTCGGCTGGCAGCTGGATGAAGCGAAACCTTATCATTTTGACCATAACGGCGACCGTTACGGATGGGTGAAGGGTGTAAAAGGTAAATGGCACTTTACGATGTTTATCGAAGGCGGCCGCGTCACGGACTATGAGAATTATAAGCTGATGACGGGATTGCGTGAAATCGCCAAAGTCCATACGGGAGATTTCCGTCTCACCTCTAATCAAAACCTGATTATCGGCAATGTCTCGAGCCAGAAAAAGAAACAAATCAGCGCATTAATCGAACAATACGGTCTGACAGACGGCCGGCAGCATTCCGCCCTCCGCCGCAGTTCAATGGCTTGCGTCGCGCTTCCGACATGCGGGCTCGCCATGGCCGAAGCCGAGCGCTATCTGCCGAAATTGATTGATAAGATTGAAGACATTGTTGACGAAAACGGGCTGCGGGATGAAGAAATCACCATCCGTATGACCGGATGCCCGAATGGCTGCGCCCGCCATGCGCTCGGCGAAATCGGATTTATCGGAAAAGCGCCCGGAAAATATAATATGTATTTAGGAGCGGCGTTTGACGGCAGCCGTTTGAGCAAAATGTACCGGGAAAATATCGGTGAAGAAGAAATTCTGAATGAGCTTCGCACCATTCTCCCGCGCTACGCGAAAGAGCGTGAGGAAGGCGAACACTTCGGCGATTTCGTCATCCGCGCCGGCATCATTAAAGCGACGACAGACGGCACGAATTTTCACGAATAAGATGAGCACTTAAAACCAAGGATAGAGACACACTGACGGTGCGTTCTCTATCCTTTACTAAGAAGCATAAACGCTGCACCGCGTCATGAAACAGATGACGCAGCTTGCGAAAAAGCCTGTTTTCAGAGAAAACAGGCTTTTTCTTTTTTCGGAAAAAATGTAGCTGAAGGCAAAAAAAGTTCCCCGTGAGCACGTTATGAGAAATTTTAAATAAAAACGGGTAAAATAAAAGAAGAATGGTTGCGTGCGGAAAATATATTGAATCTGCCCGATCATCGGCTCCGGCCTTTGGCAAAGGCAGAGATCAGGCAATAATGATATGATGCAGCAGATGAAGGAGGTCATGCTTTGGACATATTTTTAGTCGTACTCGTACTTTTAACCATCATCGCGATCTCAAATATCGTAAATCGGTTTGTCCCCTTTATCCCGGTGCCTTTGATTCAGGTGGCGCTCGGTATCATTGCGGCGTCATTTCCGCAGGGGCTTCATTTTGAACTGAATACCGAATTGTTTTTTGTTTTGTTTATCGCTCCGCTGCTTTTTAACGATGGAAAACGGACGCCGCGTGCGGAACTTTGGAATTTAAGAGCGCCGATTCTGCTGCTTGCGCTCGGGCTCGTGTTTGCCACGGTGATTGTCGGCGGTTACACGATTCATTGGATGATTCCGAGCATTCCGCTGGCTGCCGCGTTCGGGCTGGCGGCGATACTGTCACCGACTGACGTTGTCGCGGTCAGCGCGCTGTCAGGGCGAGTGAAGATGCCAAAAGGCATTCTGCGTCTCCTTGAAGGAGAAGGACTGATGAATGACGCATCCGGCCTGGTCGCTTTTAAATTTGCGATTGCGGCTGCCGTGACGGGCGCATTTTCGCTGGCGCAGGCCGCCTTCAGTTTCGTTCTGATTTCAGCCGGCGGTTTACTCAGCGGTGTCGTCATTTCTTTTTTGATTATCCGTTTCCGGCTGTTTTTGCGCCGCCTCGGCATGCAGGATGTCACGATGCATATGCTGATTCAAATTCTGACGCCGTTCGTCATCTATCTCGCGGCTGAAGAAATCGGCGTTTCCGGCATTTTAGCTGTTGTGGCCGGCGGCATCACGCATGCGGTGGAGCAGGACCGTCTTGAATCAACGATGGTCAAACTGCAAATCGTCTCTTCAAGTACGTGGAATATTATTTTGTTCATTCTGAACGGTCTTGTTTTCGTTATTTTAGGGGCGCAAATACCGGATGTGGTCTCCGTCATCTTTAATGATACCGCGTTTAACAATATGATGGTCATCGGGTACATTATCGTCATTACGCTGACGTTAATGATTCTCAGGTTTTTGTGGGTGCTGTTTTTTTGGAACGGCAAGTGGTTTTTTAACAAGGATCAGAGCATTTATAAACCCGGCCTGCGCTCGACCCTGCTGATTTCGGTTTCAGGCGTCAGGGGAGCGGTCACGCTTGCGGGTTCCTTTTCCATTCCTTACGTGCTCTCTGACGGCTCACCGTTTCCTGAACGGAATTTGATTCTCTTTTTAGCCGCGGGTGTTATTATGTGCACATTGGTGCTGGCGACAATCGTACTGCCGATTTTGACAGATAAGCCGGAAGACAATGTGAAAGAGAAGAAAGTCAAATTGCTGACAGCGAGACGGAAGCTGATAAAGGCAGCCTTAACGGCCATTAAAGAAAATATGAATGAGACAAACAAAACGGCTTCTTTTGCGGTTATTGCCGAATACAATGAGAAAATGAAAAATCTCAGATTTCAGCAGTTCACCGTCAAAAACCGCACGAAAAAAGATGAGCGGAAAGTCCGCGCCCAAGGGATACAGGCTGAACAGGAAGAATTGCTGCGGCTGATTGAGCGGGGCGACATACCGGAAGAAACGGCTGACAGCCTTCAGGAACGGTTTGATGAACTGGAAGTGCTGTATACGAATCCGTTTAAAGTCGGCTTATCTAAGAAAAAGCTGAAACGCCTGATGTACTGGATCTTTTTCGGTGAACAAAAAAAGCCGGAAATGACGATTTTAAATGAAGAAGGCCTCATCCGCGCCACAAGGGTTAAAACGGCAAAAGCGGCCATTGAAAGCCTGAAAAAACACATGACTGAAGAAAATAAAGATGTGACGCTTGCCGTCATTTCCTTTTACAATCACTTGATTTTCAGGCTGGGGCACTCGTATCACGAACAGAGTCCGAGCCGCCGTTTTGAAAATCAAAAACTCGAAATCAAACTGCGGGCCGTGCAGGCCATCCGCAACGAAATCCAAACATTGTTCGAAGAGCGGGAAATTTCCCGCGATATGTCACATGAGCTTCGCCAATACATCAATGATGTAGAAGCGGCCATGCTTGACGGAGATGAATAAATCAAAAAAGTCCGGCATCTGTCGCCGGACTTTTTTTGATTACGGACGATGGAATTCGACGTGATCGCCGTCGCGGTCAAACCAGCCTCTGAAGGCCCAGTTGATCCAGCCGCCATCACCTTTATTGGTGAAGCTTCCGTCTTCAAACACCCAAATGCCGTACGTGATGCCGTCATAAACAGCGGAACCGTAAAACTGAACACCGTTAAAATGATCTTCATATTCCTGGCTTAAATTAAACACCATGACGTTATATTTTTGTCCGGAAGCGTAGAATGAAGATTCCATTAAGTTTTTGACGAAGCCGTCACGGTTTTGCGCCGACTTAATCGCGTCAGCAATCGAATTGCCGATGCCGAGCAGGTCAACGTCAATGTTTAATCCGACATCTTTTGCTGAGGCATCTGATGATTGCTGTGCCATGTTTTGAGGGACCGGGGTTTCTTTTGCGGATACAAAGGACAGAGGAGTCAGAGACAAAGCGGCGCCAAGGGCAACGGACATCGGGATACGCATACGTTTCATATGATTTCCTCCTTCAATTGTGTGGTGGCTACAGTAGCGATTTACCCGGACAGTTACCCGGTTAACCGGAATTTTTGAAAAATAGGAAAATAATAACGGAAGTGGTGCTTGGGCACTAAAGATGGTTTTTGTGATGACGATGAGCGTATAATTGGTTTCTTACGGCGGAAATGTGAGATAATAATAACCGTTTACATAATGACTAGAAAGGATGGTTCAACGTGGCAAAAAGCTTAAAAGATACTGTAAAGCTTCATAATGGCGTTGAAATGCCGTGGTTCGGCCTTGGCGTCTTCAAGGTGGAAAACGGAAGCGTAGCGGCGGACTCCGTCGAAGCGGCAATCAGAAACGGCTTCCGCAGCATTGATACGGCGGCTATTTACAAAAATGAAGAGGGTGTCGGCGAAGGCATCAGAGCTGCGGGCGTTGCCAGAGAAGAGCTGTTCATCACGTCAAAAGTGTGGAATGAAGATCAAGGATACGAAACGACACTTGACGCGTTTGAGAAAAGCCTTGAGCGCCTCGGCCTCGATTACCTCGACCTTTACCTGATTCACTGGCCGGGCAAGGATAAATATAAAGACACATGGCGCGCTCTTGAAAAGCTGTACAAAGACGGCAAAATCCGCGCAATCGGCGTCAGCAACTTCCAAGTGCATCATTTAGAAGAACTGCTGAAAGATGCTGAAATCAAGCCGATGGTCAACCAGATTGAATTCCACCCGCGCCTGACTCAAAAAGAAGTAAGAGATTTCTGCAAAGCGCAGGGCATTCAAGTGGAAGCTTGGTCTCCATTGATGCAGGGACAGCTCCTCGATAACGAAGTGCTGTCACAAATTGCGGAAAAACATAACAAATCGGTTGCTCAAGTGATTTTGCGCTGGGATCTTCAGAACGAAGTCGTTACCATTCCGAAATCGATTAAAGAGCACCGCATCATAGAAAATGCCGATATTTTTGATTTCGAACTGTCACAGGAAGAAATGGAAAAGATCAGCGCATTGAACAAAGACGAGCGTGTCGGCCCGAATCCGGACGAGCTTCTGTTCTAAGAAAAAAACAGCCCTTTACGGGGCTGTTTTTCTTTACATAAATGTCTGTGTCTGACGTTTTACGCTGAACCTGTATGCGGCTATTAATAACAGGGCGGCGGCGAAGGCTCCCAAAATGATGATGTTCAGCATCAGGCTTTGGAACGTGCGGCCTTGCTGCAATTGATCCACCGTATCGAGCACCCAGCGCTGAGGCAGAAATTCGGCGATTGTCTGCACCGTTTTCGGCATAATATTGCCCGGAAAGAAGCAGCCGGCCAGCAAGCATGTCGGCACGACGATCAAATTCAAAAGCGCCGATGCCGAAGCGCTGCTATTGGAA
Source organism: Bacillus sp. FSL R5-0443 (assembly GCF_038608285.1). Classification (NCBI taxonomy): domain Bacteria; kingdom Bacillati; phylum Bacillota; class Bacilli; order Caryophanales; family Bacillaceae; genus Bacillus; species Bacillus sp. FSL R5-0443. Next base: position 3,455,165 of record NZ_CP152013.1, on the reverse strand, counting down.
AAACCGACGGCAATAAAGGCGACCCCGATCGCGCTTAATGCAAACAGCATCATCAGGACGAACAGCTGCCACAGCGGGAATGACGGATGAATATGAAAAGCGGCGCCCATAAAGAGAACGGCGAATAGAATTTGGACGGCCATGATAATGATATTCACCGCCGCGTTCGCCAATACATACTGCTTTGATGTGATCGGCGTTGACAGAAGCCTGTAGTATGTCCTGTTTTCTCTCTCTTTAATCATTAGTTCCGTCAGGTTGCCGGCGGAATAGAGCATAATGATAATGAGATACCCGATGACTGAGTAAGTCATTTCTTTATGGTTCGATGTATCTTGTAAAACAGCGGACTCCGTTTGAATGGGAGAATGCTTGAAATCGGCGTACATCGCCTGAAAGGCCTTTGCGTCTCCGCCGGAGGATTTGCCGATTGAGGCGATGCTGTTCATATAATTGTACAAATAAGAGCTGACATATCCGGTGACCTGGGCGCCTTTCAGCGAGGTCATGCCGATGTGGGACGGTTTCCCGTCTTTTACGCTTTGGGAGAAGCCTTTTTCAAACGTAATGAGCGCCTCCATTTTTCCTGAAGCGATCTTTGATGTGGCGGACGCAGCCGTTTCCTCCGAAATCTTCACATGATCCAGTCCTTTTAAAAACGCGGCCGTATCCTGCGCCACTTCTCCGCCGTCTTGATCGAGAATGCCGATATTGAGCGTTTCGGCTCCGCCGTTGGCATTGGTCATGAAGGAGAGGAAGACGCCGATCAGCGGAGCCCCGATATAAAGAATGAGCTGTTTTTTGCTTTTTGTAATCCCTTTGAGAGTGTGCGCAAACAGCCACCAGAAGTTTTTCATATTACAGTCCCTCCCGTCTTTGAAACGTAAATGCGGCGATCAGCAAAAAGAGTGCCGCCAATGCTGTATTTAAACCGAGTGCAGGCCATGCCGCTGATACATCATTTGCGTAAATGATGCTGTTAATCGCCTTATTGATCCAGGATAAGGGCGACAGGGCGGAAATTCCTCCGCCTTCATATTTGTAATAGGCGCCGCCGATAATGGACATCACCTGAACGATGATGACGGTGATTAATCTGGCGCTTTCGGGTTTTCTGGTCAAATAGCTCAGGCTGAGTCCGAAGCTGACGGCCAAAAGAATTTCAGAAACGAGAATCAAAAGCACAAGTCCCATGTGGCTGCCCCAATTCGCTTTTAAGATAAATTTGCTGAAGGCGACAACGGCAAGAATCGTCAGAACATTCACAGCCAAAATGCCGAGCATCTTTCCGAGAAAGATATCGCTTTTCCGGAGCGGGGCGGCGATCAGGCGATCTGCGGTGTGCCGTATTCTTTCCCCGCGGAATAAGCTGCTTGCAAAAATCGAGGCGTACAGCCCGATCATCGTCGTCATGGATATCGCGTAAAAATCTTTCGCTTTCGGTTCTTTCGCTTTGTGTAAAGACGTCTGCTTCATATAATCGCTTTTGATTTGTCCGGCGGAAGGCGCCTTATGCGCCTTGTAAGCGGCGGCGCCTGCTTTGTATTGATTGGTAAAAGCGGTCAGCATGCCTTGGACGATCGTGCCGTTTATGCCGCTCCGGTCATTTGTATAGACTTGAAAACCGGTGTTTTTTACAGTGACGAAAGCATCCGCCTGATTTTCTCGAACCTCGTTTTTGCCTTTTGCCTCCGTGTCCGCTTTTTGAAAATAGACATGCTCTTTTTTGGCGTTTTTCATAAACTCAGTAAAATCATGAGAAAGAGGGCCGTTTGACTGGTCCGTATATACCACCTTGATGTTTCCGACCGTCACCTCTGAATCAAAGGCGTTTGATAATGCCGCAGTGAAAATCAGCATGAAGACGATCGGAAAAGCAAGCATGAAAATAAAAGTCCGTCTGTCGCGAAAACTGATTTTGATTTCTTTCCCGGCGATGTGCAGAATATTCATTTGCAATCCTCCTTTCAGTGGGGTCAGTCGCGCAGGCTTCTGCCTGTCAGCGTGAGAAATACCGTTTCTAAGTCAGGGGCCTGTTCCTGCAAGGAGCGGATTTCAATTCCTTTGTCCATGAAGTACCGGATCAGGCGGTTTAAATTGTTGACCCCTGTGTCAGAGCTGATTTTCACGCTGTTTTCTTCCAGTGTGGCGGCTCTGACGCCGGGCAGCTCCTGAATATCGCCGAGGCTGATGCCGTTTCCGGATGACAGCTCAATCACGACGTCCTTCGTGTCGGTAATGATGGAGGTCAGCTGTTCTTTTGTGCCTTCTGCGATGACTTTTCCGTGGTCAATGATGGCGATGCGCGTGCATATTTCTTCCACTTCCTCCATGTAGTGGCTCGTGTAGATGATCGTGCAGCCCATTTCATTCAGCTTTTTCACTGATTGCAGAATATAATTTCTTGATTGCGGGTCAATGCCGACCGTCGGTTCATCCATGATGATCAGTTTCGGCCGGTGGGCAAGAGCGCACGCAATATTAAGCCTGCGCTTCATTCCGCCGGAAAAATGCTTCGGCAAATATTTGTGTTTATCGCTCAAGCCGACGAATGTCAGGGCCTCCTCGACCCGTTCTTTCAGAGCCGCCCCTCTCAGGCCGTACAGCCCGGCGAAGAACTTCACATTTTCATAGGCGTTTAATTCTTCGTAAATCGCGAGGTCCTGAGGGACGATGCCGATATTCATTTTCGTTGCTTTGCTATATTTGAAAATATCTTTTCCGAGAAACAGAATGTCTCCGCCTGAAGGTTTTAAAAGGCCTGAGATCATATTGATCGTCGTGCTTTTTCCGGCTCCGTTTGCGCCGAGAAACCCGAAAATCTCACCTTCTTTTACGGCAAGCGACATCTGGTCAACGGCGGCATAATCACCGAATTTCTTACTCAGCTGTTTGAGCTCCAAAATGTTCATGTTTCCACCTCTATGTCTTATGATGCTCTTATTATAAAAAAAAGAATGAACGGCCGTTAGTGCAGCTGTTCATTCCTTTGACATGAGAATCTTCATATTTTTCACATGAAAACATTCACTTATTCAACCGGAAGCAATGTCGTGACGGAAAAACCGGCCGTGCCGTCAAAAATAACGGTTCCGTGCAAGACGGCCGCCCGTTCTTCCATACCGAGCATGCCGAGGCCTTTTTTAAAGCGGACGGCGCCGTTTCCGTTATCTTTCACTTCCGCTTTCACGGCTTTGTTCAGCACATGGATATCAATGAAAATCTGCGTGGCATCGGCGTATTTCATTGCATTGGTCAAGGCTTCGGTTACGTTTTCCTGAATGACTCTCCAATGCATTTGCGTCAGCCTGTCCAAATCGCCTTGATGCGTAAACGGAACCGGCATCCCGTTTTTGGCCGAAAATTCATCAATAAACGTTCTTAATCTGTGAATGCCCATTTGTTCAGCGGGCGGTTTCATATTTTTCAGCGTAATACGGATATCCTCTATGCCCTCTTTGGAAATGGTAATGGCATTTTGGAGCAGTTCAGCCGCTTTGTCCGGATGGGAGCCGAGCATCCGTTTCGCCGCTTCCATCTGAATGAGCGCGCCTGTCATGGAATGGCCGATTTTGTCATGGATGGCTTGGGACAATCTGTTTCTTTCTTCGAGTTTGCCGGTATACTCCGATTGTTTGATATATTCTGTGCTGCTGTGCAGCTGTTTCGTCAGTTTTTCAATGCTTGAGCGCATGCTGTCTGACTGCTCTTCATATTTTTTCAGCCGGTCGCTGGAACGGGCGGCCAAAACGAATATCGCCAAGCAGAACAACGTCATGACGATATAAGTCGGAAGGTCGCCGTACGGGATAAATAAAAACGGCACAAACACGAGCAGGCAGAACACATAGCGGTGAACCGGATATTCGGCAAGAACGGCAAAAATGGCGGGCGGCAAAAGAAACAGAAACGCCGGATGGCCTAAGGCGGAAAGCCAAGCGGTCAATGCCAGCGCCATGAGGGTGATCCCGCGCCTCCAAGCGGTCTGCCTGATCATGCAGACCGCAATGCCCAAAGATAGATAAAGCAGCAGAAACAAGACGGCGTACGGTGTGTAAAGGCGGTCTGCCGATACGAACAAAAAAGCCGTATAAAAAATGGCGATCAGTCTGCTCATCAGCATCCAAAAATCCATACCGTTCAACGCCCGTTATCCACCTTCCCGGTGATATAATAAATCGCGATCTGCGTTCTGTGCTCAAGCCCCGTTTTCCCTAAAATAGATGAAATATAATTGGCCGTCGTCCCTTCAGAAATGAAAAGCTGTTTTGAAATTTCCCTGTTCGAGAATCCTTTCGCAATAAGCGACATGATGCTGAGCTCTCTTTCAGTAAACTGGCTTTCATCAATCTGATGCGCGGCTTCCGCCGGCCGGGAAAGGCTGTCTTTTATTTTATCCAGTACGGTGTCCTGAAGAATGCTGTGCCCGTTGAAAACGCTTTTGATCGCATCGCGGATCCGTTCCGGTTCGGTGTTTTTTAATAAATATCCTTTCGCGCCGTTTTTAATCGCTTCTAAAATATACTCATCGTCGTCAAATGTCGTCAGGATCATCGGCTTCGTATCCGTTTCCTCAGCGATCCGTTTTGCGGCTTCGACGCCGTTCATCACCGGCATGCGGACGTCCAGCAAGGCGATATCGACGGGATTGTGTTTACAATACTCTGCCGCCTCGAGGCCGTTTTCCAACGTTGCCGATACAGTAAATTCCTCATATGTATGCAAAATGATTTTCATTCCTTCTCTGATGAAAGAATTATCATCCGCGATAATGACATTAATCTTCATGGCCGCACCCTTTGTGTGTTTTTTGTTTCATTATATACCATCCGATTTTAAATCAAAAAGCCTCCCGGCGAAAGGTGCGCGGAAGGCGGATCGGTCAAGCGGGTTTTTTCAATTGGATGAAAAACAGCATCAGGAAAGAAATGATCACAATACAGATCACCCACACCCAGGCGAGTGTTTCATTGCCGGAGTCCATCGCGACGTAAATCGCTGTCGGCAGCGTTTGGGTGACACCGGGAATATTTCCCGCAAACATTAAAGTCGCCCCGAATTCACCTAGCGCACGTGCAATACTGAGAATGCTTCCGGTCAAGAGGGAGGGAAAGGCAAGCGGGACGGAAATGCGGGTGAACACCTGCCACCTGCCGGCTCCGTCTACTTTCGCCGCTCCCTCAATGTCGGCATCAACCGCGGCGAAGCCCGTTTTAGCGGACTGATACATAAGCGGGAAGGCGACAATGGCCGAAGCGATCACCGCGGCCGACCACGTGAAAATGACGGGCTGGTGAAAAATCCGCTCGATCGTCCGGCCGATAAAGCTGTGTTTCCCGAAAATAATAATGAGAATGAAGCCGACAACGGTAGGCGGAAGAACGAGCGGGAGCATAAACAGGGTCTCTACAGCCGTTTTTCCGGGAAATCGCGCTTTCGCCATCCAGGCGCCGGCAAGCGTTCCGAGAATGATGACGGCGATGCCCGATGCCAAAGCCACCTGAAACGACAGTACGACGGGAGTGAAAAACTCCGAAGCCGTAATGTTACTTGGCAGTAAATCCATATTTCTTAAACACTTTCATCGCTTTATCTGACTGCAGATACTGATAAAACGCTTCTGCTTCTTTACGGTGCTTTGTATCCTTGACGATGCCGAGCGGATAAACGATCGGATCGTGCGTTTTCGCCGGCGCTTCATCGGTGATTTTCACCTTTTTCGAAATCAGCGCGTCTGTTTTATAGACAAGCCCGGCATCGACATTTCCGGTTTCAACATAAGAAAGCACCTGGCGAACGTCTTTTGCATAGACGACTTTATCTTTTACCTTGTCCCACAGGGATAATGCCGTCAATGACTGTTTGGCGTATTGTCCGGCCGGAACGGATTCAGGCGTGCCGAGTGCAATTTTTTCCGCGCTGTCTTTTTTCAGGTCATTCAGATGTGTCAGGTGTGCGCTGTTTTTCTCAGGTACGATCATGACGAGATCATTTTTCAAAAGATCCGTGCTGTCCTTTTTGTCGATATCTCCGTCATGAACGAGCTTTTCGAATTTATCTTCGGCTGCCGAGAAGAATAAATCAGCTCCCGCGCCTTGTGAAATTTGTTTTTGCAATGTGCCTGATGATCCGAAGTTGTCTTGAATGGTTACGTTTGAATGTGATTTTTCGTAGTTGGTCTGGATTTCTTCAAGTGCATCCTGAGCGCTGGCTGCCGCAGAAACGGTCAGCGTGACTTTTTCGTTTTGTCCGCCTTTGGACGATTGTCCGGATGAGCAGCCCGCAGTTGCCAGGAAAACGGCCATAGCCGCAGTTGTGAGTAGTGTCGCTTTCTTTTTCAACATTGTGCACCCCTTATAGCTAAATATCATTAGATCAAACTAATTATAACGCAATTGTACGTGATGGTGCGGTTTTTTTTCAATATCTGAACAGTTATAATAAAAATGGAGCGTGATAATATGACAGAAGCCACTTCCTATACAATAGAAGAAGTTGCGGGCCTTTTGAAGGTCTCCAAACTGACAGTATATGATTTGATAAAAAAAGGACTCATTCCGGCGTACAGGGTCGGAAGACAGATGAGGGTCGATGAAGAGGACTTAAAACAATATAAAGCAAACATGAGAATGTCAAAAAAGCCATCCGCAGCAGAAGCGCCTGACCCGTCCCGCGGGCGGGAGCCGGAAAAAAGGCAGTCCGTTATCATCAGCGGGCAGGATGTGTCGATGGACCTCCTCAGCAAACAGCTGGAACAAACAATACAGGCGGCTCCGCTCCGCAAGTACAGCGGCAGTTTGAACAGCCTGATCGAGATGTACCGCGGAGCTTGTGACATCGTCAGTCTGCATTTGTACGATGGGGAGACGGGGCAGTATAACATCCCGTATGTGAAGCGCATTCTTTCAGGGGAGCCGTTTGCGCTTTTTCATGTCGTGCTGCGGCAAGCCGGATTATATGTGAAAAAGGGCAATCCGCTGAACATTCAGGGCTTTCAGGATTTGAGCCGAAAGGATATCCGCATCGTCAATCGCGAAAAAGGATCAGGCGCGAGGGTGCTGCTGGATGAACAGCTCAGATCTTTCGGCATTACGCCGTCTGATGTCGCCGGCTATCATGACATTGTCACGGATCATCTGTCAGCGGCTTCACAAGTATCAAGCGGAAAGGCGGATATCGGAGTCGGGTCGCAGCATGCGGCGCATATGGCGGGCACGGATTTTATCCCGGTGATCAGTGAGCAGTACGATGTGGTCGTCTTAAAACAAAACCGGGAGCTTGTTCAAAGCGTGCAGGACATTCTTAATTCTGAGGAATTCAAGTCCCAGCTTTCTCAATTATCCGGATATGATACGAAAATGACCGGACGGCTTATATATGAAACATGAAAAATCCCTCCATATAAGGGACTGACCCCATAATATGAGACAAACAAAAAACACCTTCAAGTTTGAAAACGGATCGTTGTTATCCGAAATTAGACTTGGAGGTGTTTTTCTATGAGGGCAAGAGTGAGTTATCCGGTTGAAGTCAAACAGAAGGCTGTAGAAATGAGATTGGCGGGCGTGCCTGTGAAGGAGATCATGCAGGAATTGAATATAAAGAATAAGACGCAGGTGCAGACATGGGTCAGGTGGTATAAAGCTGGGGACACACATCGATTCGAACAACCTGTCGGAAAGCAATATTCTTATGGAAAAGGTCCAGAGTATTCTTCCGAATTAGAGAAACTGCAGGCAGAAAATCGTTATCTGAGACAACAGAATGAAGTGTTAAAAAAGTACAACGAATTGGAAAGGAAGCTGATAGCGAAACGCCAGTCGAGCTTGTAGAAGCATTGCGCAGCACAATGACCATAAAGGATATCTGTATTCATTTAGGTATCTCACGAGCATCTTATTATCGTTGGAAGAAGAATCTGATGAAAGATAACCCTAAATACCATTTAGAAAAACAAATCGGCACGTTGTGCCGAGAACACAAGTATCAGCCATATTAAAAAAGGGAATGCGTATGAATCATAAAACGGTTCAGCGCATTATGCAGAAGAATCAGTGGCAATGCCGGGTTAAGGTGAAAAAGCGTAAGAAGAATGGGCAGCCATATGCCGTGGCCGAGAATATATTGGATCGGAACTTTCAGTCTGATCGCCCTCTGGAAAAGCTAGTAACGGATATCACATATTTGCCTTATGGGCAGAAACAATTGTATCTTTCCAGTATATTGGATTTATACAATGGAGAAGTGATTGCTTTTACGATTGGCGATAGACAGGACACAGACTTTGTCTTACACACACTTGATCAGCTGCCCGCACTGCCAGAGAACTGTGTGTTACATAGTGACCAAGGTTCTGTTTATACATCTTATGAGTATCAGAAAGCTGTTAAAACAAAAGGCATTACCATGAGCATGTCCCGCAAAGGGACGCCCGCTGATAATGCCTCCATCGAATCGTTTCATTCCTCACTAAAGTCTGAAACGTTCTACCTCGACAGGTTGGAAAGCACTACGACGACCATCGTAGAACAAACTGTCGAAACCTATATACACTATTATAACAACATTCGTATTCAAACGAAACTAAACAACCAGCCGCCGGTCACATACCGACAGCTGGCTGCTTAAAGGTGTTTTGATCCCTGTCTCAAAAACGGGGGTCAGTCCCATAACGGAGGGATTTTTTTATTGCTTATAAAACCGCAGCAGGTCGCCGTTTAATATTTTATCGGAAAGCATCAGCTCTTGTTCCGCTTTTTCTTTCTCATCGCTGCACGCGCTCATGTCAGAAAGCGGTTCACCCGTTTTACGGCTGTAACACGTATTTTTCGTATAAATATGATCATCCGTGATAAAGCTGCCGTTTCTCAGCACCGCAAACGGGGTCCGCTCTCCGGAAAACAGATCATTGCCGAACTGAATGCTGCCTTTCGTTTCAATGCCGAGCAGGTGAAGCAGCGTCGGTCTTACATCAACCTGTCCCGCGGCCGAAGCAATCGTTTCCGGCGCACGGTCGGTCACCCCGGGAATATGAATGATAAACGGCACGCGCTGAAGCTGAACCGTATCAAACGGAGTGATTTCCTCTTTCCCTAAGAATTCGGCAAGTCCTTGATTATGGGCTTCGGATATACCGTAATGATCTCCCATCAGGACGATCATCGCGTTGTCATACAGTCCTTCTTTTTTCAGCTTCTTGAAAAAGTGTTTCAGGGCCTCATCTTCATAGCGGACCGTCGTCACATAGCGGTTTAATAACTCGCTGCTTGTGTCCGGTTCCTCAATGAGCTGATCCTGTTTATCAATTTCAAAAGGAAAATGGTTGGTCAAAGTCAGCAGGCTCGCGTAAAACGGCTGCGGAAGCTTCTTTAATTTTTCCGCTGACTGTTCTAGAAATTCCTTATCCTTCAGGCCCCAGCCTGTTGAATTTTCCTGTGTCACCTTAAATTCATCCGCGTCGAAAAAACGGTCGATTCCGAATGCCCCGTACATCTCATCCCGGTTCCAAAAGGCCTTATGATTGGCATGCAGAACGGCTGAATAGTATTGACGGTCTTTTAACATATGGTACATCGTATTGAACCGGTGGCCGCTTTTTGTAAAAAAAACGGCGCCGCTTGAAGACGGATACAGCGAATTCGCAGTAATGAATTCTGAATCTGAGGTTTTTCCCTGTTCAGTCTGCTGATAAAAATGAGTGAAGTCATAACTTTTTTTCCGCAGTTTATTTAAAAACGGGGTAATCTCCCGCCCGTTGACCCGCTCATCCATTACAAAACGCTGTGTTGATTCGAGCGTAACAAAAATCACATTGCGCCCCTTTGCAAGCCCGAATTTTGAATCGGACGGCCTGCTGTAGTCGGCTTGAGTGTAATTTGCGACCGCCGCAAGGCTGTCTTCATCGGCAAACGCTTTTGCCCCTGCATTCAGCGTCTGCGAAATGGTGTCATACAAATGAAAGTGGAACAGGCCGATTCCTTTTACGAGCGCTTCACGATCAAAAGGGTGCTTGAACAGCTTCGGCTGCTCGGCCTCAGACAGCGCAAGGTTGCACAGCATGAGGCCGGCTGATGCCCACGCATACGCTTTAACGGTACGGGTGCTGGCTTTACCTTTACCAGCTTTATGCCTTTTACCAAGATAAAACAAAACCGCAATATCCAAAAATAAAGCGATATAAAGCGGGTGAAACAGCTCTTGGACGCTGCTTCCCATATCGCCCATATTGCTCGCCTGAAACAAAACCGGTATGGTGATAAAATCAATATAAAACCCGTAAAACACCGTATTCGCGATTAAAATCCCCGTCAGCATCACATTCGCCGAAAGCAGAAAGATCCGCTGTTTTTTTTCCGTCAGCAGCAGGGCGATGCCGAACAGCGGCACAATGAAGCTCAGCGGATTAATGAGAAGCAGACATTCCTCAAGAACCGAATTGTTCTGCAGATCAAAACCGAGCTTATAAACGGCATAGGTTTTCATCCACATGAACAGGATGGACAGGCATAAAAACCGATGATTGCTGAAAAAGGTTTTCTTCATATGTATGACTCCTCACCCTAAAAGCGAAAGATGCTTTTTGTTTAAGAGATGCGGCCGTGAACCAGTTCGTATAAATAATAGCAGGATACAATCGTTAGGCCGGCCAGCACAAGCTGCTCCGAAAAACTCCCCGTTCTCATATAAAGGGGCAGACGGAAGCGGATGGCGGACGGAAACAGCAGTTTAATGCCGTTGACGGTCCATGCGTCAAGTACAAGATGGCTCGCCATTCCGATCATCAGTCCGGCGGAAATGCTCGGATTCGGAATATAAGTTGCCGTAATGAAAAACATAATAAGCATAAACAGCAGGCTGTGTGTAAACGTTCTGTGGCCGAACACCGTGCTTACGATTTTGGACAGAACGGGCAGCGTCCTGCCGATTTTGCTTTTCGTATGGCATATGTCGGGAATCAGCGCCCCGAGGGCACCCGCTGAGGTCATAAGGACCGGATCATACCCGTAATAATACGCAATTGCGGAACAAGAAGCGATGCCTCCCATGATGTGTGTTTTTCCTGTCATTTTTCGCTTCTCCTTTTTATTTTTGCCAAAATCCCCTGAATTACAAATATATCAAGAGAATGCATGTTTGATCAACAAACTTTACCTGTTCCGCCAAAAGGAAGGAGACGCGGATTCCGCATATTCTGCCGCGGAAAAAGACACATTATAGGTGTACCTATATTTGATAAAGAGGTGATACAGATGGCTTTCTTTAACAAAGAAAAAGGAAAAAACAGCGATAAAAACAAAAACGTCATTCAAGGCGCGCTTGAAGACGCCGGTGCAGCTCTGAAAGACGATCCGCTTCAAGAAGCTGTTCAAAAGAAAAAAAACAACCGCTGACCATATAAGACGGGTAGGGCGAACGCTCTATCCGTTTTCCATCTAATTTTTCCCTTTGACAGATCTTTTTATCTCTGATAACCTCTGAGTAGAATTGAATGATAAAAATCCTCACTCTTTCTCGGTGAGGTAGAGGTTGCGCTTGATGATGAGTCGCACATGCCAGGCTGATAGGGGCCGCAAAACATGTGTTAAAGGCGTCAGCGCCGAAGTGTAAAGAAAGCCGATCCTTCTTTATGCTGGGACTGTATCTGAATAAGTGCAGGACTGCCGCGTGCTTTTTCGCGGAGGGCTATCCGGAGATCAAGGGTGTGTGTGTTTCTTTAAGCATGGACTTTTGTTCAGGCTTTTTTTGCGTGTAAATATGATCTCGGGGTCTGGTCCGTACGAATGAACAACCAGGAGGTACAGGAATGGAACAGACGAAAAAATGGGGTTTTTGGTTATTAACGGCGTTTGTCGTAGGAAATATGGTAGGCTCGGGCATCTTTTCGCTTCCGAGTTCGCTCGCAAAAATCGCGAGCCCGTTCGGCGCCACATCGGCATGGCTTTTAACGGGAGCCGGTGTGTTAATGATCGCGCTGGTCTTCGGCCACTTATCCATCCGCAAGCCTGAGCTGACGGCGGGGCCGCAAAGCTATGCGCGTGCGCTGTTCAGCGATCGGAAAAAAGGGAATGCAGCGGGCTTCACGATGGTGTGGGGCTACTGGGTGGCGAGCTGGATCAGCAACGTGGCGATCATCACGAGCCTTGCCGGATATTTAACATCATTTTTCCCGATTTTAACGGATAAGCGTGAAATGTTTTCGATCGGCGGTCAGGCGGTTACGCTCGGCCAGCTGCTGACGTTTGCCGTATGTACGGTTTTATTATGGGGCACTCACACGATTCTCGTCACCAGCATTAACGGTGCGAGTAAATTAAATTTCGTCACGACGTTTTCAAAAGTATTAGGATTTATCTTCTTTATCATTGCAGGTTTATTTGTGTTTCAAACGTCGTTTTTCGATCATTTTTATTTTCCGGTTCAAACAGGTCCTCACACAGTTGAGGGAATCGGCGGGCAGATCCACAATGCGGCGATTTCAACATTATGGGCGTTCGTCGGAATTGAATCGGCAGTCATCTTATCCGGGCGCGCCCGTTCGCAGCGCGACGTGAAACGCGCCACCATTACCGGATTATTGATCGCGCTTGGCATCTATATCATCGTGACATTGATTACGATGGGCGTGCTTCCGCATGGTAAGCTTGTCGGCTCGGAAAAACCGTTTGTTGACGTATTGTACGCGATCGTCGGCAATGCGGGAAGCGTCATTATGGCGATTCTGGCGATTTTGTGTCTGTTCGGAACGATGCTCGGCTGGATTCTTCTCGGCTCTGAAGTTCCGTATCAAGCGGCGAAATCAGGAGACTTTCCGGCTGCTTTTGCAAAAACGAATAAACAGGGCAGCCCGGTTGTGTCGTTAATCGTAACGAACGTGATGTCACAGATCTTTATCTTTTCAGTTATTTCCCGGACGATCAGTGACGCGTTTACGTTTTTAACGACGGCGGCGACGCTCGCTTATCTGATTCCGTATCTCGTGTCAGCGTTTTACAGCCTGAAGCTCATTTTTACGGGTGAAACGTATGACGAGATAAAGGGTTCAAGAGTAAGAGACGGTATTATCGCCATCCTCGCCTGCATTTATTCTTTTTACGTCATTATTACCGGAACGGCCGATTTAACGACCTTTATTCTCGGTATCGGGCTGTTTTTCGTCGGTTTGCTGTTATATCCTTTCGTCTCAAAGAAATTTGCAAACAACAGACAATCGGTATGACAAAAAGACATCTCACGTCTGTGAGATGTCTTTTTTATTTGCGGCAGCGGGTTACGTTTTGACGGCGTGTGTATAATGAATGGTCTCGAATGCGGTTAAATGGTCAGTGCGTCCGCTGAAAAAACGGTCAAGTGTAAAGCGTAATAAAAAGCCGCTGTGACAGCGGCTTCGGGGTTACTTCGTTAAGCTTTTTGTGATGTAGTCGAGCTGGCCTTCAAGTGAGATCGGGTCTGAGAAATAGAAGCCGATCGGATCAATGCGGTAGACATGGTTTTGTTTGACGGCATCGAGGTTCTTCCAGATTGAGCTGTCAAGCACGCCTTTGTCGTCACCGCCGGCCTGCCATGGCCCCATAAAGATGTAGTCTCCCGCGAAGTCAGGCAGTTTCTCGAGTGAAATGCTGGCGTAGCCCGGCCCTTGATTAATGGCTTTTTCCTGCGTCAGTTTTGTGGCCTTCAGCCCGAGTTTATCATAAATGATGCTTCCGCCGCGGCCGAAGTCTTTACCGAATACATAGATGTCTTTTCCGTTTGTCTGCATGATGGAGATGGTTTTTGAGCCGACCGCTTTTTGAACCTTTGTTTTAGCGGCAGCGGTTTTCTTATCCCATTCAGCCAGCCATTTGTCTGCTTTATCTTCAGTGCCTGTCATTTTCGCAAACTCTTTGAATTGATCAATGTTGCTGAGCTTGTCATATTTAATAGCGATGGTCGGCGCGATTTTTTCCAGTTTTTCAATATCGGCGCCTTGTGTCGTCCAGACCACGATTAAATCCGGCTTTAAGTCAATGATTTTTTCAACGGACGTGCCGTCGCCGATGTTTGTCACACCTTTTGTTTTCCCTTTGTAATAAGGGTTTTTAAATACGTTTTGCGGCGCGCCGACAACATTGATGCCGAGCTGTTTAAAGTCGCCGTAGTAGCCGTCAGCCATGACGACGACCCGTTTCGGGTGCTTCGGAATTTTAATATTGCCGTTTTCGGCTTTATACGTGATGGTTTCTTCTTTTTCAGAAGAACCTTTTGTGTCTGAAGAATTGCCGCAAGCGGCCAAAGCGGCGATGAGCAGCATGGCAATCAGCGCTGCGCCGATTTTCTTGTATGTATGGAACATCTGACATTCCTTCTTTCATGAAAATTAGTGATAAAGAGAATCATTATCAGTGTGATTATATCACTGCTTTCATAGAGAAGCACGCTCTTTTTTAAGAAAAACTTTCTTTTTTTATATGAAATTAGGTCTATTAAAAGAGAAGATAAAAGTGCTATACTGAAACAAGTCATTGATAATCATTATCATTACCATTCTTGTTTTGAGAAAGGAAGAACGAGTGTTGGGTCTATTGAAAAAGAAACAGACAATGACGGCTCAAGGGGCATCAGGGAGTGAAATCCAGTGGACGGCGCGTTCATTCAGAGCGGCTGTGCTGCTGTGTGCCGGGATTGCGGTTTTATTGATCGGCGCGGCCCTGTCTGTTTCCATCGGAGCTGCCGATATTCATCTGCGGACGGTGTGGGATGCTCTCTTTCACTTTCAGCCGCAAAATACATCTCATCAAATCATACGCGATCTGAGGCTGCCGAGAACCGCCGCCGCCGCGCTCGTCGGGGCTTTTTTAGCTGTGTCCGGGGCGATTATGCAGGGGCTGACGCGGAACCCGCTTGCTGAGCCTTCCATTATGGGCGTGACGTCGGGGTCAGGATTTGCGATCGCATTGGCGTTTGCTTTTTTTCCGGGGCTCTCTGCCGCTGGGCTTGTTTTGTGGTCCTTTGCGGGAGCGGGAATCGGAGCGCTTATTGTGTTTGGCATCGGCCTGTTTTCAAAAGGCGGTCTGACACCGGTGAAGCTCGCGCTGGCCGGTACGGCAGTCGGCTATTTCTTAACGGGGCTTTCAAGCGCGATTGCGATCCGTTTTGATGTCGCCCAGGATGTGAAGTTCTGGTATGCCGGAGGAGTCGCTTCCGTGAAATGGGAAGGCGTGCAGCTGCTGTTGGCGGTCGGGGTTATCGGACTTTTGCTGGCATTTCTGATTGCGCGCTCAGTAACGGTGCTGAGCTTGGGTGAGGAGCTGGCCAAAGGGCTCGGGCAGTACACATCGCTTGTAAAAGTAATCGGAATGTTTGTCGTTGTCCTCTTGACGGGGGCTTCAGTCTCAGTCGCCGGAGCCATTTCTTTTATCGGCTTGGTGATTCCGCATATCACCCGATTTTTAGTCGGGGTAGATTACAGGTGGATCATTCCCTGTTCGGCGGTATTCGGCGCCGTTCTGTTAGTCTTCAGTGATATTGCCGCAAGACTCGTCAATGCGCCGTTTGAAACACCGGTCGGCGCTTTAACCGCCCTTATCGGCGTTCCCTTTTTCTTTTATTTGGCGCGCAGGGAAAGGAGAGGGCTGTAATGAATGTAAAATCGAAAAAACCGCTGGCGGTCATGGCCGTTACGTTTTTGCTCATATGCATCGTCTTTTTTATCAGCTTAAACATGGGCGTGATCCGGATTGCGCCTCTTGATACGCTACGTGTCTTTTTCGGACAGGGGGATGCCCGGGATCAGCTCGTTTTATTTGAATTCAGACTGCCGCGCATGGTGCTGTCATTGCTGGTCGGCGCCGGAATCGCAGTTTCAGGCGCGATTTTTCAAAGCGTGTCTCAAAATGACTTGGCGGAGCCGGGCATTCTCGGTATTAACGCCGGGGCGTCTTTGGCGGTCGTTCTGTTTATCTTCTTTTTCCAAGGATCAGCTGTTGATTTAAGCATGGCCGGTACATGGCTGCTTCCGGTGAGCGCTTTGGCGGGGGCTTTTCTGGCTGCGCTGCTCATCTATGTGCTGGCTTGGAAAAAAGGCGTTTCACCTGTCCGGCTCGTTTTGGTCGGGATCGGCGTCAATGCGGGGTTTAATGCGCTGCTCTTGATTTTTCAGCTGAAAATGGACCCGCGGGATTTCATGCAGGCGCTTGTATGGATTTCCGGTTCGATTTGGAACGCCAATTGGAAAATGGTGCTGTCCATTTTGCCGTGGCTGCTGGTTCTTTTACCGTTCAGCCTCTATAAAGCCAGGTATTTAAATGTGCTCCAGCTCGGTGATCAGCTGGCGGCGGGGCTTGGCACCCGGGTTGAAAAGGAGCGGCGCGTTCTGCTGATGTGCGCCGTTGCCCTGACCGCGTCATGTGTTGCGGCAGCCGGCGGAATCGCTTTTCTCGGACTCATTGCGCCGCATTTGGCCAGAAGGCTTACCGGACCGCGCCACCAGACGCTTATCCCGGTTTCGGCTTTAATCGGAGCATTTTTATTTCTGCTTGCCGATACGCTGGCGAGAAATGTGCTTGCACCGTCGGAAGTTCCCGTCGGCCTGGTGATTTCCGTGCTCGGAGCGCCGTATTTTGTATATTTGCTGATGAAAACGAAATAGAGGAAGGAGACTGCCGCGATGAACTCATTATCGGCGGAACAGCTTACTGTCGGTTATGGCGACCGTTTGATAGCGAAAGAATTGGATATCGCCATCCCGAAAGGAAAAATTACAACGCTGATCGGTCCGAACGGCTGCGGAAAATCGACGGTTCTCAAAACGATGTCAAGAATCATGAAACCGAAATCCGGCGCCGTCTATTTAAACGGACAGGCGATCATGCAAAAATCCACGAAGGACATCGCCAAGGAAATGGCAATTCTTCCGCAGACGCCTGAAGCGCCGAGCGGGCTGACGGTGTACGAACTTGTTTCTTACGGCAGGTTTCCGCATCAGTCCGGAATGGGCCGTTTGAGTGATAAAGACCGTGACATGATCAAATGGGCGCTGGAAGAGACGGGGATGGCCGAATTTTACGACCGGCCGATCGAAGCGCTTTCCGGGGGGCAGCGGCAGCGTGTGTGGATCGCCATGGCGCTCGCTCAAGAAACGGAGCTGCTGCTTCTTGATGAACCGACCACTTATTTAGATCTCGCCCATCAGCTTGAAATTTTGCAGCTGCTGGACAAATTAAACAAGGAGCAGGGCCGTACCATTTTAATGGTCATTCATGATCTGAACCATGCCGCCCGTTTTTCCCATTACATGATCGCCCTGAAAAAAGGGCGCGTCATCAAGGAAGGAACGGCGGAGGAAGTCATGACTCCCGGCATATTGGAAGACGTTTTCCAAATTGACGCACAGATTGTAAAAGATCCGCGCACGAACAAACCGGTCTGCTTAACCTACGATTTAATCCGGCATGAAAACGCAACGGTATGATGAAAAAAAACGCAGAGCCATTCCGGCCTGCGTTTTTTTATTGCGCCCGGGGCTGCTTTTCTCCGGAGACGCATTTATCCAAAACGAAAAAAACCCCCGCCACAATCAGCTCCTCCGTCGTTGACAGCCAAATCTTTTCAATCAGTTTATCCGTCGTATACGCGGTCATCCAGAGGAACAGCAGCTGAACGGTGCTGGCTAAAAGGAGAAAAGGCAGCCTGCCCGTCCCAAAAAAGGTAAAGCTATGTATCATCAGCCGCTCAAGCGGTTCAAAACATAAACCGAGAAAAATAAAAAGCACGGAAAAAAGCAGGACGTACGCCATCGATCCGTAGCTCGTCCCGGCTAATGAAAATACGGCCATCATCACGATAAAATACCCGAATAATACGGCAGCGGCTGCCAGGGCATACCGGAGCACCTGAAGAATAAACATTTTCGTCCCGTTTTGATTGATCATCTGTTCAGCTCCTTTTCACACAGAGGAGACTTGCAGAGACGGAACTCTGCAAGCCGGTGTGTATCTTCTTCAGCATTTCTTTTTGACGACAGGGTGTTTCTCTTTCGAAAGAATATCCGTAAAGTCTTTGCCCAGATCCAGATGCTGCTGGACGAATTTCTCAGGAAGCATGGCAAGCCATTGGTTCAGGGACACATCGGCATAGTGGTCATCCTTGAAGATTTCCAGGAAGACGAGCGGCTCATCTCCCAAATTCTCCACATAGTGGCCCATTGCGAACGGAACGTAACCGACATCCCCGGCCTGATAGTTAAATGTTCTTGCATGGCCGTCTGATGCAAAAACCGTCATCCGCCCTTTACCGGAAATATAATACTGCCATTCATGCGTGTTCGGATGCCAGTGCAGCTCTCTCATTGCGCCCGGTTCGACCACGACAAGCGCTGAAGCGATCGTTTTGGACACTTTGAAGTTTGTGGAATCCGCGATATATACTTTGCCGCCATCCGTCTCAGCAGTCGGGCCTTCATCCAGCAGGCGGTAAGTGAACGGATAAGGCACTTCACCGTTCGGGCCTTCCACAATGTCATCTTTCAGCTTCCCGGGAACCGGCTCTTCAAAGATATATTTTTCTTTCCCGGGCAGGCCGGCGAGGTCTTTTTCTGAAACCCCGAAGTTGCTGGCAATGACATCAAGCGGTGTGTGGGCAAGCCAGTCAGTCACTTGGAATGTGCTGTTTTCTGAGAAAGAACCGTCATCAAAAACCAAGAGGAATTCACAGCCTTCTTTCAGCGCCTGAATGGAGTGCGGCAGGCCTGACGGGAAGTACCACAGATCTCCTTCCTTCACGTCATCGATAAAACTGCGTCCCTGTTCATCAACAATCGTGACCCGCGCTTTGCCCGTCAGCATATATGCCCATTCCGCTTCTTTATGCCAGTGCAGCTCACGGATGGCGCCCGGTTTTAAACGCATGTTGACAGATGCCAGATTCTCAGAAATCGGCAGCTCGCGAACGGTCACCTCACGCGCGTATCCGCCCTTTTCCAGCCGGTTGTGCACATCTGAGAAAGAGAATTTCATATTATCCACTGTGCCGTGATCCGTTTCCGGCGGCGTCAGCATATCCGGATTTTGGCGGTCTCTTTCAAGGTTGCGCGGAATCGTGACGGTCGCCCCTTTGTCTCCTCTGATCGGCTGCGGGATATTGCAGTTGTGTTCTTTTGACATGTAAATCGTCTCCTCTCAAGCTTTGTTTTTTCAGAAAGAGAATGTGAAAGGCCTTTCGTTTTCCCTTCTGCTTTGTTAAGTGATGCGTTCCGATGAAAAGTCAACTTCGTGTGAAAATTAATTTTTCATTTTCTGATCTTTCAGTTCCGTCATCAGTTCGATCAGGGCGTCAAACTTCTTCTCAAACCGTGTGAGAAGATACATGGCAATCAGAGCCGGAAAGCCGAGATTGCCGATCTGTCTGACCGCTTCTTCTATAAAAACCTGATCCATTATCAGCCACCTCCTGACTTGACCTGCAGTCATGTATATAAGTGAAAGAAAGAGCGGCTCCTGTAAACCTGATATCCCGGTTGAGGGTCTTTTTTTTGTTCCGGCAAATCCGGGACATAAGGAGTGCGGAATCTTAGTCGGAAAGGAGTAGTTTACTTTTTTTTGCTTTCTTTCATTTAATTTAAATAGGGGGCGGTTTTATGGACTATCAAGTTCTTTTACGGTCAAAATGCAAGGAAATTATGAAACATCCGATCGTTAAACATTTTTTAAGTGACCCAAAGCATTACGAGAAATTTAAAAATGTGCTGGAACATTCAGACGAGAAGGATGCAAAATCACTGGACGACCATTTTAAACAGTTTTATAAGGAAATCCGGATCATCAAATATATGAACTCTATGATCCGGATTTTCTCCATCGATTTTGACAAGCGCATCCGTAAAAATCAGAAGCGCTATCCGCTGACGGTGGACCAGCCGGAAGGAGGTGAAGCGCTTCCCTATGAAATGGGAAAAGACGCGTATGAAGAGTTTCTGCGGAAGCAGGGGGATTTGAGCCAGCATGTCCAAAACCGTGATTTATACGAAGCGCTTCAGACGTTAACCGATAAACAAAAAAGCGTGCTGACGAATATTTATCTTCACGGAGCGACGATGAAGGAGATTGCCGAGTCGCTGGGTGAATCACGACAGAACATTTCCAATATTCATAAAAAAGGGCTCGACAATCTCAGAAAGCAGCTGGACAAGCAAAAAAAGGGGGAAAATAAGCAGTGAACGGGCCATTTGACTTCAACAAAGAGAACACAGATACCGACGAAATGGAACTTTTGATTTCGCGTTTTTCGCCAATGATAAAAAAAAAACTGAGCAATACATCATACCAGGAAAGAGAAGATCTTGAACAAGAATTGAAGATTAAAATAGTTGAAAAAGCGGACATGCTGTTATGCCAGGAAGTGCCGGGTTTTTGGGAATTTATTCTTCATCTTATAAATGAAAGCTCCTGACAAAAGCGGCGGAATGATGGATATTCCGCTCTGACAACATGAGAAAAACGAGAAGAGATGTCCGGTCTCGTTTTTCTTTTCTGTTTCCCCGCAAGACCTCCGCACTAAAAAAGTACCAAATCTTATCCATATAATGATATGATGAAAAAAACAAAGAGAAAGGAACGTCCAAGGTGGAAAATGCGTCAATTTTAATTGTAGACGATGAGAAGGCGATCGTTGATATGGTCAAACGCGTTCTCGTCAAAGAAGGCTATCACAACATTAAGACAGCCGGAAGCGCTGAGGAAGCGATCGAGTTTGTTAAACATGAAACCGCGGATCTGCTCGTGCTGGATGTGATGATGGAAGGCATGTCCGGTTTTGAAGCATGCACCGAAATCCGGAACTATACCGACGCTCCGATCTTTTTTCTGACCGCCCGTTCTTCTGATGCGGATAAGCTGTCAGGATTTGCATTGGGAGCTGACGATTATATAACAAAGCCGTTTAATCCGCTCGAATTGGCGGCGCGGATCAGAGCGACGTTAAAGAGAACCTATAAGCGCGAAGAGAAAACGGCGGTAAAGACGTATTCATACAGCCATTTTTCCTATTCACCGCAAAACGCCGAGCTGATCGTCGGGGGCGAGCCCGTCAGCTGCTCCGCACAGCTTCTGCAATTGCTTCAATATTTCTGTGAACACCCTGATGTGGTGCTCTCAAAAGATCAGATCTATGAAAAAGTATGGGGATATCCGTCTTACGGCGACAACAACACCGTCATGGTGCATATCCGCAAGCTCAGAGAAAAAATTGAAAAAGACCCCAGCAATCCGTCTTATATTGTAACGGTGCGCGGCCTCGGTTATCGGTTTATTCCCGATCAAGGAGAAAAAGGAACCCGCTCATGAGAATGCGCGGAAAATTTCTGCTCCACTTTTTCGGACAGCTGCTGCTTGTCATCCTGCTGATGTCCGTTTTGGCCGTCGCTTCTTTCTTCTATTTGGATTGGCGTTTCAGCGAAGCGGAAGCCAATGCGGGACTGACCAAAGCGACCGCAGACTCGTTTGAAGCGTGGCTTGATAAAAACGAAGACGGCACATGGGATGTCGATGAGTTTTTAAAGATGTCGGTCCGAAAGCAGAAGGGCTGGCTGCAGATCATTAATGATAATGAAAAAACGGACTACGCGTACAGAGTGCCGAAAGACGTCCCGAGCCATTACAGCAGAAAAGATCTCTTATCCATTTACCAGTACCGGAATTTTGACAACTACAAGCTGAATTACTGGACGGTCACGATAAATGATGAGACCTATTTGATTCTGTTCGGCTGGAAATCCGCCAGTGAGCAGCTTCTCACTTACATCGAATCACAGGAGCCATCCCTCGCTTCCCTTTCTCAATATAAAAAGAGCACGATTGATTATATTAAACGGGAAAAAGGGGCGGTCTACCTTCTCGAAGACAGCGGCAGACTGCTCGGGGATATCAACAGCACGAAAAAAGAACGGAACACCGTCAATGAGCTTGAATTGCTGAAATACAGTTCCAAGCCGTGGAATTACAAACGGGAAATTTCTTTTAAAAGACTCGATAAAACGAAATGGATGGTCGCGTCGGTGCCGAACCCCGTGTACATCCCCGATCACGAGTTTAACAAATCATTTTTGAGAAATGTGATGAAAACCCTCTTCCTCTTGATCGGAATCTTAGTATTTATGATCTGCATCTTGACCATCTGGTACTCTTTCCGTTTCGGCTGGCCGCTGTTTCATACCATCAAATGGCTTGTCAATTTATCAAAGGGCCGGCTTGAAGAGCCGAAGAACCGCAAAGGACAGCCGGTCAGCAAAAACAAAAAAGGCAAAACAAAACAGCCGTTCCGCTTTTTCGCCGAGATTTTCGAATCGATGGATCAGCTGACCGACACGCTGAAGCGGGATAAGAAAAACAGAGAAAAAATCCAGGCGACAAGGGAAGAATGGATCGCCGGGCTGAGCCATGACTTAAAAACCCCGCTG
The DNA here is from genome assembly GCF_038608285.1 of Bacillus sp. FSL R5-0443. NCBI lineage: Bacteria > Bacillati > Bacillota > Bacilli > Caryophanales > Bacillaceae > Bacillus > Bacillus sp. FSL R5-0443. The sequence goes on along the minus strand of NZ_CP152013.1, from coordinate 3,432,739 downwards.
AGCACGATTTACGGCTACAGCATGATGCTTGAATCGAAGCAATACGACTGGACCCCGGAAGAAGTCAAAGAAATGGGGCAGATCGTCCGGGAAAAATCAGAATATATGTCTAAGCTGATTGAGGACTTAAACTTAACATACCGCCTCAAAAACGCGGCCCTCCCGATCGAACGGCGGCTGATCAACGTCGTGCCGTTTATCAGAAACGTCACGAACGATTTCACGAAAAACACGTTCTCGGAAGGCTATGACATCGCCTTTGAAACCAAAAAGGAAGACATTCTTTTCGCCATTGATGAAGCGTGGTTCCGCCGTATTCTGGAGAATCTGCTGGCAAACGCGGTTAAGCATAATAAGAAAGGGACCGCCATTCGGGTCGTGCTTGAGGAATCAGCCGAACAGCTCATTCTGAAGGTGAAAGATAACGGAAGAGGAATGGACGATGAAACGATTCACCAGCTGTTTAACCGTTATTATCGGGGAACGAATACGAAGGGACCGTCAGAAGGAACGGGACTCGGGCTCGCCATTGCCAAGGAGCTGGTTCACCTTCATAACGGAACCATCCATGTCAACAGCAGAATCAGCGCCGGAACGGTGATTACGATTCTTTTTAAAAAAGATTGAGTTTGGACGCCGCTTTGTCGGGAATAACAATAGAAGACTGACAAGCAAAAGAGGTGTTCACACATGGAAGCAGCATTACGAGCAGATACGAGAGCAGTTATCGGAGAAGGCCCTTTATGGGACAAGGACAAGCAATGCCTGTACTGGGTGGATATACTGGGCAGCCAGCTGCATATCTTCACTCCGGCTGACGGAATCAACCGTTCCGTTAAATTCAAATCATTTGTCACGGCTCTGGCCTTGTATTCAAAGGAAGAGCTGGTGATGACGATGAAAGACGGTTTTTACCTGTACAATCTTCGGGAAGACACATTGACGAAGATGAAGCAGCCGAAAGATATGCGGGAAGATATCCGTTTCAATGACGCAAAATGCGACCCGTCCGGCAGATTATGGGCGGGAACGACGAGCATGGAAGGCAAAGAAGAGGAGGCTTCGCTGTACCGTCTGAATACGGACGGCAGCCTTGCCAAAATAAAAGACCAGGTCTCCACCTCGAACGGTTTGGATTGGGATCGGGACCGAAACTTGATGTACTATATCGACACTCCGACGCAGGAAATCGTCTGTTATGCATACGATCCTGAAACCGGAGCCGTATCAGATCCGAAAACGGTCTACCGCTTTCCAAAGTCGCAAGGATCTCCCGACGGAATGACCATTGACCGTGACGGAATGCTGTGGGTGGCTCTGTTTGGAGGCGGCCGTGCCGTCCGGATTGACCCGTTTTTGCATAAGGAAATTGCATCTATCGAAGTTCCGGCGAAATACGTCACCTGCTGCGCGTTCGGGGGCAGAGACTTGAACACGTTATACATTACGACCGCGACGGAAAAATTGACGGAAGCCGAAAGACTTGAGCAGCCGCATGCGGGCGGCCTGTTTTCAGCAGAGCTTGAGACGGGCGGCTGGGAGTCGGTTCCGTTTGCAGGCATGATGTAAAAAAAAGCCCTGGCATATGGGGAAGTTCCCATTGTGCCGGGCTTTTTTGTGTTAAATGGAGCGGATGATGCCGCCTTCAACCCGCTGTGCGGTGCCATTAATGGCAGAAGCCGCTGATGAAGCGAGAAATACAATCGTATTGGCGACTTCTTCCGGGGTTGCATAGCGCTGAATCAATGATGTCGGTTCATTCACTTTAAAATAATCCCGGACGAAGCTGTCTGTGTCTTCTCCGGCAGCCTTTGCGGCTCCTTCCATGTAAGAAGCGACGCCTTCGGTCCATGTCGGTCCCGGCAGCACGGAGTTGACCGTAACATTTGTGCCTTTCGTCATTTCCGCCATTCCCCGGGACAAGCTGATTAACGCCGTTTTCGTCATTGAATACGGAATCATTTGCGCAAGCGGTTTGACACCGGCTTCACTGGAGATGTTCAGAATCCGTCCGCTGTTTCTCTCGAGCATTTGCGGCAGAAAACGCCGGCACAGGCGCACGGCGCTCATAACATTCACTTCAAAATACCGAGTCCATTCGTCATCAGACACCTCAGCGAAGTCTTTTACTTCAAAAAAACCGAGATTATTGACGAGAATATCGACTTCCCCGATTCCGCCGGCGCGCTTTATCAAGTCATCCGCCTCATCCTGACGCGATAAATCCGCAGCGATGCCGTGAACCGTTCCGTAAGCGGAAAGCTCCTCAACCGTCTGTTCCACAGTTTCTTTTTTTCTTCCGTTTATAATCACCTCGGCGCCTTCGGCTAAAAAGCTTTTTGCCGCAGCTTTTCCGATGCCTGAGGTTGATCCTGTAATCAACACGAGCTTTCGTTCAAGCTGTAATTCCATAATAATCCTCCTTTTTACACCATTGTGTAACAGTATACATGATGAATTTTAGTGTGTACGAACAATTTGCTTTCATGCAAAAAGGCCGGATATACAAGCCTTAAAGACTTATAGTATAATTACTGCGAAAAAAGGATACGAATGTCAAAGAGACAATCGTTTACCATAATCAGGGGGAGTTAAAAGAATGAAGAAGATCACTGCCGTCTGGGCGGCGCTTTTGGTCACCGCCTTTGTGATCGCCGGCTGTTCCGGCGCACAGGAAGAAGGAAGCGCGGCCAAACAAAAAGCCGTCTCAACCGAAGCATTCCCGGTAACCATTAAGGATGCCGCGAACGAAAAAGTAACCATAAAGCAGGCACCGGAAAAAATCGTTTCCCTCATGCCGAGCAATACGGAAATTACATACGCGCTCGGACTGGGAGATAAGGTCGCAGGCGTCACGACAAATGATACATATCCGAAAGAAGCGGTAAAAAAACCGAAAGTCGGAGATATGAATGTGAACGCTGAAAAAGTCATCGCGCTGAAGCCGGATCTCGTGCTTGCCCACGCGTCCTCTATGTCCGCTTCCGCCGATGCGATGAAGCAACTGAAAGATGCGGGCATCACCGTCTTAACGGTCAATGATGCGCAATCGTTCCAAGACGTGTACAAATCTATCAGCATGATCGGGAAAGCGGCCGGCAAAGAAAAGCAGGCGGATAAGCTGATCAAATCGATGAAATCCGACCTTTCCGGCATAGAAAAGAAAGCGGCGGCCATTTCTGAAAAAGACGAAAAGAAAGTATTCGTCGAAGTGTCTCCTGACGGCTACACGACGGGGAAAGGCACGTTTATGAACGAAATGCTTGAAGATATACACGCGAAAAACGCCGCCGGCAGCCAGACCGGCTGGGTTCAGCTTACGGATGAAGCGATTGTCAAAATGAATCCGGACGTCATCATTACGACAGACGGCGTAAAGGCCGCTGAAGTGGAAAAACGCGCCGGCTGGGGTGCCGTCAATGCGGTCAAACACCACAATGTCTATTCTGTTGATCCCGACCTTGTCACACGCTCAGGCCCGCGCCTTGTCAAAGGGGTCGAGAAGCTTGCAGAAAGCGTTTATCCTGAAACGTTTAAAAAGTAACCGCCCGCTGGCCTACACGGTCAGCCTGCTGTTTTTAGCCGTTTGTACGGCACTCGGCATTTCAATCGGCAGTCTGCATATTCCTTTATCCGACGTTTTTTGGATCGGGATCGGCCGGACATCCTCGGCTGACCCTATGAATGTAAATATTATGATGAATATCCGCCTGCCGAGAGTCGTTCTGGCTGCCCTTGTCGGAGCCGCGTTATCCATTGCGGGAGCGGCGTTTCAGGGACTTCTGAAAAATCCGCTCGCCGACCCTTATACACTCGGGGTATCTTCGGGAGCCTCGGCGGGAGCCGTTATCACCTTGTTTTTCGGCATTCAGATTCCCGTCATCGGCCGGTTCACACTACCGGTTGTCAGCATCGCCGCAGCCATTGCGGTCATGGCGGCGGTTCTGTTTTTCAGCCGCCTCGTTCATGCGTCGATGTCGGTTTCGACGCTCATTTTGACAGGCATCATCATGAATTCTTTTCTCGGAGCTCTCATATCGCTTGTGATCGCTTTAACGGGCAATGATCTGCTCCCGATTGTCCGCTGGCTGTTAGGAAGCGTGTCAATGAGGGGCTGGGGCTATGTCGCGCTGTTTCTGCCTTTTTTTCTGGCCGGGACGGCGCTTCTGCTTATCAATGGCAGAGAATTAAACATTATGACTTATGGAGAAGAAAAGGCAAGGCTGTTAGGCGTCAGTACGGGAAAAAGAAAATGGCTGATGATCGCCGCCGGATCTCTGCTGACGGGAGGAGCGGTTGCCGTCTCGGGGACGATCGGATTTGTCGGTCTTGTCATTCCCCACGTGACACGGCTTTTGTGGGGGACGGATCATCGCCATTTACTGCCGCTGTCAGCATTGACGGGCGCCGGGTTTCTCATTTTGGCGGATTTGTTTTCCCGCACCGTCATTGAGCCTGTCGAATTGCCGATCGGCATTATGACGGCTTTGGCGGGAGCGCCTGTGTTTGCCTTGATTCTGCTTCGCCAGAATCATGGAGGGAAACGCTTATGATCAGGGTGAGCAGCCTGTCCGGCGGGTACGGAGGCCGGATGATTGTGGAAGATGTCAGCTTTACCGCCGGAAAAGGTGAATTTGTCGGCATACTCGGTCCGAACGGCTCGGGAAAAACAACGCTGTTGAAATTGCTGACGGGAATGCTCTCTCCGTCAAAAGGCGAGGCGCTCGTAGCAGGCAGGCCCGTCGGCGGATACAAGCCGCGGGAACTTGCGAAAATCATGGCCGTTTTGCCGCAGCATACGGAGCAGGCTTTTACATTTACCGTTAAGGAAACAGTGTCCTTCGGCAGATACCCGTATCAAAAAGGACTCTTCAGACAGATGGATCAACATGACGAAGACATTGTCCGGGAAGCGATGGAAATGACGGGCATCGACCGATATGCGCAGCAATCCGTCCGCAATCTGAGCGGCGGGGAGCGGCAGCGCGTCTATCTGGCGCAGGCGCTGGCTCAGCAGCCTGAGGTGCTGTGTCTGGATGAGCCGACGACCTTTCTTGATCTCAAATATCAAAAAGACCTGCTTGATACGGTGAAGCGGCTGACGAGAGAAAGAGGCCTGACGGTCATCAGTATTTTTCACGACCTAAATGCCGCAGGCCAATATTGTGATCAGCTCCTGATGATGAAAGACGGACGCGCTTTTCCGAAGCAGACGCCGGATCAGGCTTTGAAAAAAGAGACGATTGAAGACATTTACGGCATCACCGTCAGCGCTGTTGCTCAGCTATCGTCGCCGAAACCGCTGATCGCTTTCATGCCGGAAGCGCGGGAGGAAAGAGAGCCTGTCAACGTTCCGTTCACCTCTCTGATAAACAAAAGCGGAAATACCGTAACGCTTCATACAGAACGGCCGTTCAGAATGTTGTCAACCGCATCTGACGGCCCGGGCTTTTCGTGGAGCTGCCGGCTTTCCAGCTCAGCGGCCGCTGGTTTGATCTGCCGTACGTTTGATTCGGTCACAATTGCCGTGACTGCGCAGCTTACCGTTTGGGTGCTGATCAGCGGACGTTTATCGGAACAGGGATTTGTACGGCTGTTAACGGCAGCGGCTGAAGCGAGAATGCAGGCTCTTTCCGGCAGACAGGCAAAAGGCGACATTGTCATTTGTGCCTTGCAGACAGGAGAGGCAATAGACGTCCCTCACGCGGAAAGAGCCGTCAGAAGAGGAACCGCGGCATGTGTAAAAGCGGCGGAAGAAGGAGGAATACAACGATGAAGCTGTATACGAAAACCGGCGATAAAGGACAGACAAGCCTGATCGGCGGCAGAACGGATAAAGACAGTCTGCGGGTTGAAAGCTACGGGACGATTGATGAGCTGAACAGCTTTATCGGGCTTGCGCTTGCGGAGCTTGATGATTGTGAGAATTGCGGTGATGTGAAAGCCGAACTCCGAAACATTCAGCATGAGCTGTTTGACTGCGGCGGCGACTTGGCGACGGTCACTGAACATAGAAGCTATACATTAAGAGAGACATCTATTTCCGCATTGGAAGACTGCATAGACCGTTACACGGCTGAAGCGCCCCCGCTTGAGAAATTTATTCTTCCGGGCGGGCATAAGGCGGCTGCTCAGCTTCACATCGCGCGGACCGTCACGAGACGGGCTGAGCGTCTCGTCGTCAAACTCGGCAAAACAGAAGAGATAAATGATACGGTGATGCGTTACTTGAACCGCCTGTCTGATTATTTTTTCGCGGCGGCAAGAGCGGTCAACGCAAGACAAGGCGTTCAGGATATAGAATATGAAAGAAGCGCCGCGGTATTCCGTGATGATGAATAACGTTTTGTTCAGCCGGCAGCTGCAAGCCGGCTGTTTTTTTATAAGATATCCATCAATTGAACCTTTATTGACAAGAGGAAAATGTATCTTATGCATTATTGACTGAAAAATTAAAAAATGAGATATTATAAGAAACATTGTAAAATAATGGGGGATTTGATAGATGGATACATATAATAAGAGCGAGAGCATCTGGAATAAAAATTTCACCCTTCTGTTTATCTCAAGGCTGGTTAAATTGTCAGGCGACGGTTTTGCCTTTAATTCCATTCTATGGTTTTTGATTTTTGACGGGGAAGGCGCGATCGGCACGTCCCTGCTCATTGCGGTCACGTTCCTTCCGGAGGCGATGCTGGCGCCGATTACCGGGCCTTTTATGAAGCAGCATACGCTGAAATTCTGGATGTATTTCTCCGACCTGACGCGCGCGGCGGTCGTGTTGATCATTCCGGTCTGTTACTTTAACGGTTTTTCTCCTTTATGGTTTGTCATGCTTCTCATGATTGTGCATTCAGCCACGGGAGCCGCTTATAATCCTGCATCTATCTCATTAATCCCCAATATTGTCGGAGAAAGCAGCCTGCAGAAAGCGAATGCGGTCATCCAGTCATCAGGCCAGATCGTCAGGCTTGCCGCCATTACGCTGAGCGGGGTGTTCTTAACATTTATCAGTCCCGCTTATTCTTTGTTTATCGCTCTTATATTCTATCTTCTATCAGGTTTTCTCGTACTTTTTATGTCATACCAAGTCCAGCATGCCAAACAGGATCCAGTCGCCGTCAGACAGCGCGGGACGTATTTCGGAAGGCTCAAACGGGGTTTCGTTCTTGTCAGGAAACACCAGATTTTATACCCGCTCGCCATCTATTGTATCTTCATGAATTTTGCGGCCGCTCCGTGGGAGGCGCTCTCTGCCGTTTATGTCGCCGAAGATTTAAACATGCCGCCGATCATCTACTCGCTTTTGAAAGCGACAGGCACGGGCGGAGCCTTTTTAATGGGTTTTATTTTGGCTAAGGTGAAGGTGAACAAATACGGTCTCCTGTTTGTGTCAGCGGGAATCATAGAAGGAGCTGCATTTTTCATCACCGGCCTCAACACTTTTCTGCCGCTCGTCTTCCTCGCCGCGTTTGCGTTCGGATCTGCCGTCAGCGCTATTAATGTGCCGGAATATACGATTATTCAGACGTCTGTGGACCATGATGACCAGCCGCAAGTCTATGCCGTCATCCATATGATCTCAAACATATCCATTCCGCTCGGCGCGGTTCTTTGCGGATACGCGGCTAACGCCTTCGGTCCTGGAAAAGTCATTGCCGCAGGCGGTCTCGTTGAAGTCCTGTCCGGTCTCGGAATATTGTTCTTTACGAAGCTGGCCAAAGCCGAACGCTCAGATCTCATCAGGGAAAAAGAAGCGAGCATCAGAATATAGATTTTTCATAAAACGCCCTGCGCCGTCTGGTGCAGCGGCGTTTTTTTATGCGAAGGTCCGGGGGCTTATACGACTCCGGTCTGATATGAAAATCAATCTCTGACTCGTTTTGCCGGCCGCGGGATTTGTTTATAGTAAAGACAAGGAAAACGAAAGGAGGATCTGCATGAATATAAATGGTAAAACGGCAGGCGGCTTTCTGCTGATTGTGTTCGGACTTTCTGTCTTTTTCGGAGGAGGCCATTTCGCATTTATCATCCCGCTGGCGATCGGAGGCCTGATGCTTTACTGGGGAATCAAACGTTTTTCAAAAGGCCGGGCGGTATCGGGTATCATCGCGGGCGTCATCGGAGCTATGATTCTCGTCGGTTCTCTTCCATTTATCGTTGCGATCGGACTGGCCGGCGCCATGGTGTATTACGGGTGGAAGATGATGAAGCAGGGCGGCTCAGATACCGCTTCCCGCCAGTATGAACCGGAAGCGGCATCACCGGGCTATCAATCCGGATTTGACTCTGAATGGGAAGAATTTCTGAAGAAAAAATAAGGAGGAAGACAAAATGGTCTTAAAAAGAATAAGAAATATGTTCGTCGCATCTGTTAACGAAGGGCTTGATAAATTAGAAAATCCGAAAGTCATGCTGAATCAATATGTGCGTGATATGGAAAGTGACATCGCTAAGGCGAAACAAACGATTGTCAAACAGCATACGATCGTCCATCAGTTTAAGAAAAAACAGGAAGACGCCTCCGAAACGGCGGCAAAACGGAAAAACCAGGCTCAGCTTGCTTTTGACGCCGGGGAAGAGGAGCTGGCGAAAAAGGCGCTGACTGAAATGAAATACCTTGAGGGAAAAGCGGCCGAACATGAAAAAGCGTATGAGCAGGCGAAAACACAGCTGGCAGAGCTGAAAGAGCAGCTGGAAACTTTAGAAACGCGCCTCCGCGACGTAAAGGATAAAAAACAGGCGCTCATCGCCCGCGCGAACGCGGCAAATGCGAAGGAACATATGAACGCTTCTTTCGACAAAATTGACAGCGAAAGCGCCTACAGAGAGTTCCTTCGAATGGAAAGCCGCATTGAAGAAATGGAAGTCCGCGTCAAATACGGCACTTCAGCTGAGGCGAACACAGAATACAGCCGCTCCCAATATTCAGACGAGGTGGAAGCTGAGATTGAAAAAATGCGCTCGCTTTCTCTGGAAAAAACAGAGCGTCAAAAAGCGGCTCATGAATAATGTGCACAAGGGAAGATCGGCGCGTTTACGCCTCTTCCCTATACGCACGTATCAATTCTCCGGCTTTTCCTTTATAATAAAATGAATGAAAAAGGATGGAACGTAATGAAGCGTAAGATTGCCAAAGGACTGATGGCGGCGTCCGTTCTGATCTGCTGTCTGTTTTTGGTGAAAGAAGTGTTTGCCGGGCGTTTTTTTCCGCTGTACGAAACAGAAGCGGAATCGGCAAGCATACCGCCGCGTGCCGTCAACAGCCTGTCGGTTTCATCGGAACAGACGGATGTAAAAATTATCGCGGAAGCGCGGAATGATATCGCGGCAAACATGACGGGACCGGCGGGGAAAATGTTTGTCCAAAGCAGGGGAAAGACCCTCAATCTTAAAGCGAAGGAGAAAGGGTTCCAATTTCTGAATCTCTTTCAGCGCCCTCTGCTGATTGTCCGCATTCCGTATGATTATCATCGGGACATCACCGTCCATACATCAAGCGGCAGCATTGCCGTTGACGGAAACAAGGGGCTGTCTCTTGCGCACCTCGTCGTCCGTTCTGTAAGCGGGAACATGTCGCTGAAGCACGTGAAGACGGATGTGTTTGAAGCGAAGGGGCTGTCGGGCAATCTCACAGCAGCAGGCCTTGCGGCAAAAACGGGGGCTGTCCGCTTATCCTCGGGACATGTCGGGCTTCAACATGTGGCGGGCGCCCTTGACGTGCGGGTCGCTTCCGGCAGTGTCGACGCCTCGCTTGAGACGGCGGATGCTCCCGTATCCGTCAGGCTTGCGAGCGGCAGCGCAGCGATCAGCCTGCCGAAAGACGGAAGTTTTACGGTGAACGCCGAGACGGCAAGCGGAAGGATTCGGCCGTCTTATTCCTTTGAGAAAACGAGTAAGGAAGGCGGAGCATTTACCGGCATGAAAGGCAGCGGCGCCAGGCCGATTGATATAAAAGTGACGAGCGGCAATATTGCACTGCAATAGTCAAGGAAAGGAGGGGCAAGCAGCTGATGGCAAAAAAACAGATTCTCGGACTTATCATCGCCTTATTAGGCGTCAGCATGTTTTTGCGTATTATCGGCATCGGCGACTTCTTGTTTTGGCCGCTCTTTTTTCTGATTACAGGTTATATTTTTAATAAATATTCCCGCGGCTGGCTCGGCTCCGTCCTGTATATCTTTGCCGCTTTTTTATTTTTGAGGAACCTGTTCAGCGCCACCTTTAACCTGTTCGGCTATGCCTTCGCCGCCTTTCTCATATACGCGGGCTACAGGCTCCTGAAAGGAAAGCGCGTGCATGAACATAAAGAGAAGAAAATCAATCTTGAAAAAGAAGAGCAGCCAAAGCCTTCCGCCCAGACGGAAAGCAGACATCCGGACCTCCGCAGCTTTTTTATCGGCGAGCTCCGGATGATGAAGGACCCGTTTGAGCTGAATGATTTAAATGTTTCCGGATTCATCGGCGATGTGAAAATTGATTTGTCAAAAGCGATGATTCCCGAAGGAGAAAGCACGATGACCATCAGCGGTGTCATCGGCAATGTCGATGTGTACGTCCCGCCGGATATCGAAGTGTCCGTCAGTTCATCGGCTTTTATCGGCGATATGAACCTGCTCGGCTCTAAGAAAAGCGGCATGAGCCCGAATCTGTATAAAGTATCGTCTGAGTACGGCGACTCGCCGCGGCGGATTAAAATTTCAATTTCGTTATTCATCGGCGATGTGGATGTGAAGTATTTATGAGGAAAAAATTACTCGCCAATATTCAGTGGCGTGCCATGCGGATGACCGCGGGACTCAGTCTGCTCCTTTGCGCGGTGTTTATTACGCTGATGCTGCTGTATTACGGGCTTGACCCGATGCTGCTGTTTTCTTCCGGCTGGTTCGGTATTCCGTTTGTGGTGATCCTTCTTCTGGCGTCTCTTTCGGCGGGATTGATTTCCGGTTATGTATACGGCGGCCGCCTGAAAACAAGAATGGATACACTGATTGAAGCGGTTTTGAAATTTGAAAACGGCAATTTTGCTTATCGGGTGCCGCCGCTCGGCGATGATGAAATCGGTCTGGCGGCAGACCAGCTCAACGAAATGGCCAAGCGGGTCGAGCTCCAGGTTACATCGCTGCAAAAGCTCTCCAACGAGCGGGCGGAATGGCAGGATCAAATGAAAAAATCAGTCATCACTGAAGAACGCCAGCGGCTGGCGCGCGATCTGCACGATGCCGTCAGCCAGCAGCTCTTTGCCATTTCTATGATGACATCCGCCGTCTTAGAGCAGGTGAAAGATGCGGATGACAAAATCGTCAAACGGATTCGCATGGTTGAACATATGGCGGGGGAAGCGCAAAACGAGATGAGAGCGCTGCTGTTGCATTTGCGGCCCGTCACTTTAGAAGGAAAAGGCTTAAAAGAAGGGCTGATTGAGCTGTTAAAAGAGTTCAAAGCGAAGCAGCCGCTGGATATTGAGTGGGACATCAGCGATACGGGTGTGTCAAAAGGCGTTGAAGACCATCTGTTCCGCATCGTGCAGGAGGCGCTTTCCAACGTTTTCAGACATTCAAAGGCGACCAAGGTCACCGTCAGGCTCGGCGCGAAACATCAAAAACTTCAGCTTAAAGTCATTGATAACGGGGCGGGTTTTACGATGGATCAAGTGAAAGCATCCTCATACGGCCTGCATTCCATCAAGGAAAGAGCGAGTGAAATCGGCGGCATAGCGGAAATTATCTCCGTAAAGGGAAAAGGCACGCAGATCGACGTGAAAGTCCCGATTTATCAGAAAACAAAAGGAGAGAACGACAGTGATTCGAGTGTTACTGATTGATGATCATGAAATGGTCAGGATGGGTCTGGCCGCATTTTTAGAAGCACAGCCGGACATTGAAGTCGCCGGTGAAGCATCAGACGGGCAGCAGGGCGTCGATCTGGCCGCAGCGCTTTTGCCGGATGTGATTTTAATGGACCTTGTCATGGACGGCATGGACGGCATCGAAGCGACAAAACAGATCTGCGCGACACTCAATGATCCGAAAATCATCGTGCTGACGAGCTTCATTGATGACGACAAAGTGTATCCGGTGATCGAAGCGGGAGCGCTCAGCTATTTGCTGAAAACGTCCAAGGCGGCAGAAATAGCCGAAGCCATCAGAGCGGCTGCCAAGGGCGAACCGAAGCTTGAATCGAAGGTGGCGGGAAAAGTGCTGTCAAGGCTGCGCCATTCAGAGAATCAGCTTCCGCATGAAACGCTGACAAAAAGAGAACTGGAAATCCTCTGTCTCGTCGCGGAAGGCAAGACGAATAAAGAGATTGGTGAAGAGCTGTTCATTACGATTAAAACGGTGAAAACCCACATTACGAATATATTGTCAAAGCTTGATGTCAGTGACCGCACGCAGGCAGCCGTATATGCCCACCGCAATCATCTCGTGACATAAGAAAAGGAGAGCGGCGCCAGCACACTCTCCCGAGGGACGGGGTCATTGGGACATTCCCTTTGTTCCGAAATCCCTGATGGCGACTTTGACTTTGTATTCAATATCCGATTCACTGAAGTGATGATCCCAGTCAGAGGATATCTTTTTCCATTTATCGGGATAATGAATCCGGACTTGATCGCCTAACCCGGTAATATCCACTTTCAACTCATGCTGCATGTAATCAATGAATGCCATGACATCTGAATGAATGCTGCGTTTTACCGCGTTTTTGATTTCATTTATATAAGACTCCTTGAAAGAATCTTCTTTCGGGTTCCAATCCTCAGACAGACGGCCTTCAACAAACCGGGTTACGATAAACTTGAATTTTCCATTTTTATATTTTGTTTTTACATTATATTTGCTGGAAAATACTTCGAAGGATAAATAATGATTGTCATGCTTTGCAAACGTGACGCCTCCCTTTACCGTGCCTGTGAACAGGTTCATATTCTGGACTTGTAAAGGCGTTAAATTCGCATACCAGAATTTATTTTTAATAATGGTAGCGCCCCAGATTTCCAGTCTGCTGCCCACTTGGCGCACTTGAGGAAGGGCAAAGGTCTCGCCCTTGGCGATTTTCTCTGATATTTCCCCCAATGTCACGGGCGCCATCATCCGGATGGTGACCGAATTATTCTCCGTTAAGTCATAGATCGTATTTGACGCAGGTTCTCCCTGGTCACTGATTTTGAAAATATCTTTCGTTTTATCCGGCACCGTCATCACATTGCAGCTTCTTCTCGTACCGTTGTCCCTGATAAATTGGTTCATCAATGCGTCAAGCGGGATGTGATCCTTTAACAGCGCTTCGGAAAACAGCATGATGCGCAAGTGCTGGGAGAATGCGGGGTGATTTTTTAACGATGCCGTCCTTAAAGCTTGATGGACGGTTTCCCCGGGAGTGGAAGTCACCTTTGTCGTATTGCCTGACGACGACTGCTGGGAACTTGCTTTTTGCGGAACCAGAATCTGCTGTGTCACTTCCACGTTTTCTTCCTCGGGTTTATCGAGCCCGACTCCGATTACGAGGCTCAAGTCTTCTAAATTGCGGCTGTCCCAGCAGCCGGCCAAAAGCAATGTGCAAAGGATGATTACGATGTATGTCTTCATTGCGCTTTTTTCACCTTCCTTTTCACAGCGACGACTCCAAACATCAGTAAAGGCAGCAAAAAGAAAACCAAGAAGATATAGCCGAGAATATCACTGAACAGCATCAGCTTGTTAGCGTCTTTTGGCATCAATGATCCGAGGAATGTCGCGATGCCTACGAAGATGACGCCCTTTTTCTGCTTCAGCCCGAAAATTTTATTAAGAGCTGAAGTCGCGAAATATCCGTATGATACATAGGTGGCGAAAAACTGGATGATCCAGACAACAAGCAAAAAGGACTCGAACCTTTCGATAAAAAGCCCTTTGATTTCAAATGATTGAAAGAGCGCGATCGTAGGCCAGATCATTGTTTTGACATCTTGGGTGGTTAAGGCGCCGACGACGAGAACGTAGGTAATGATGTATAAAATAATCGGGATGCCAAAGCCCATGGCCGACACGCGGAATGTGTGCTTTTTATTTTTGAGGTACTCGGGGAGAAACAGCATAATCTCAATTCCCAAGAAGGAAACAGAAACGACGGTCAAGGAAGCCATAACGGGAGAAAACCCCTGCCCGAGCACCGGCCGCAGGTTATCCAGATCAAATATTTTAAAGCTGAAAGAAAACACCACCAGCAAAATAATGATCGTAATCGTTAAATAGAAAGGAAAAAGCCTGCCGATATCGCTCATGCCGCCGATAATTAAATAAACGGAACAGGCGATAAAGATAAACAGCGTGACCGGCACGGGCGTTCTTTCCAATAAAAAGAACTTGACCATTTCCGCCATCGCCCGGGCTTCGAAGCTGGCGACTCCTATAAAATAGAGACAGATCATAAGATTGACGATATTTCCCGCCCATTTGCCGAGTCCTTCATTCATATAATCAAATAATGATCCGTACTGATGCTTTTTCATAATGAGCGTATTGAGATAAATCAAAAAGATAAAGATGACGCCTTCCAGACATAACGCGATCCAGCCGTCCGGCGAATTTGCCCTTGATGACAGCGCCCGCGGCATGGTGAGGAGTCCCGCGCCGAGCATCGTGTTTGAAATCAATGCTGTCCCTTGATAGCTTGTAAGCTTATTGTGAGTTGTTTTCTGGCTCATTTACGTTTTTCGCCTCTTTTGGTTGATTTTTAATAGGGAGACGGAGAATAGAGTCGTTTGCGTTTTTTAAGCTGAAAAATCCATTCGGCGAGAAATACGGAGAACCGAAGCTTCGCTGTCTCGATAAATGAGTGTAGATCGCCAGCATAAATAAAATCATGCCGTACAGCCCGAAAGCTGCCGCGGTAAACATCGAAATGAAACGGAGCACACGGAACGACAGACCCATCCCGTACTGCGGCACCGTAAATGAAGCGAGCGCGACAATGCTGACCACGATGACCATGATGGAGCTGACAATATTCGCTTCAACGGCCGCCTGGCCGATGACGACTCCGCCCACCAATCCGATCGTCTGGCCGAGCGGGCTGGGAAGCCTCAAGCCCGCTTCTCTCAGCAGCTCTATCGTAATTTCCATTACCATCGCTTCAATGATAGGCGGGAAGGGAACGTTTTCTCTGTTCGCCGCGATGGTGACTGCAAGCGATGTCGGCAGCAGCCCTTGGTGAAACGAAACGAGGGCGATATAAATGGACGAAAAAAACAGCGTAATAAAAATAGACGTAAACCGCAGCACCCGGATGAGCGAGGCGGAAATCCACCGTTCATAATAATCATCGGGAGACTGCATTAAAATTCCTAAAGAAGCCGGAACCACCAGCGCAAACGGCGAGTTGTCGACAAGGATGGCGACGCGGCCGTTGAACAAGGCGGAAGAGACTTTATCAGGCCGTTCCGTATTTTGTATTTGCGGAAAGGGCGAATACTTATTATCCTCAATAAGCTCCTCAAGCGTTCCGGAATCCTGGATGTCGTCCATCTTCACTTCGCTCAGGCGCTTTACAACATCGCTGACGACAGACGGGTCCGCCTTATCATCTATGTACATGACCGTGGCGTATTTTAACTTATTTTCTCCGATCGGAACCTTTTTCGTTTTCAGCTTCGGATGGTTCGTGCGCTGCCTGATCATGGCGACGTTTGTATCAGAATCTTCTATGAAGGCGATTTTCGGACCTCTTACGACCTTTTCGGATGTGGGTTCATTCACGCTTCTTTTTTCTCTTTTTCCCGTAGACAAAATGTATACGCTGTCAAGTCCGTTAATAAACACGGCGCATTTTCCCCGCAGAATGGAGATGACGGCTTCCTTCGACGTAAAGACGGGACGGGCGTCGATCTTATCAAGACGTTTCGTCACCGTATCCAGCGTCAGAGTGTCTTCCTCCTGAAGCAGCGTTTCAATCGCCTCTTTTATTTTGTCTTCGTCGTTCATTTCACTCAGATACATATAATAAAAAACAAGCCCGTTCGGAAGCATCTTTTTATTTTGAACCAGGTCATCATTCTGCTCTACGTGGGGAAGCACCAGTGCCAGATTAACGTGTATGTATTCCTTGAATTCCGATTGCGCCATCGACAGTCACCCGCCTTCCAATCCTTAATTGAGGTTATCTTTTCCTGTTAAAAAAATGATATACTATGATAAAGTATTTAATGGTACAAGTTTTTTTATGAAAGCGGAGGAGAGATGTGGCACAAGTCAGACTGGCAGGAAATGCCGAAGAAATTGAACAGCTCATCAAATCATTTGAAGCGCATTACGAAGTGGCTTACACGTCGAAAGAATACCGTAAAACAAATCCGAAGTATAAATACTCTAAGGATTCGCGCGTCTATCTTGAGCTGAAATTAAAAACGGCCAAGGCCGAAAAATAAAAAGGGTTTCATCTGTTACTGGCGAATAATACTCAGGGTGAAGCAACTGTTATGGAGGGATACATAAATGGACTACAGAATTGAAAAAGACACCATGGGAGAAGTTAAAGTTCCGGCAGATAAATTTTGGGGCGCTCAGACACAGCGCAGCAAAGAGAACTTCAAAATCGGTTCGGAAAAAATGCCTCAGCGTGTTGTGAAGGCGTTTGCAATATTGAAAAGAAGCACAGCGATCGCCAACGAACGCCTCGGCAACTTAGAGTCTGAAAAAGCACAGGCGATTGCCGCTGTATGTGACGATGTTTTAAACGGCAAATACGACGATAACTTTCCGCTCGTTGTCTGGCAGACGGGAAGCGGCACGCAAAGCAACATGAACATGAATGAAGTGGTGGCCAACCGCGCGACTGCTTTATTGAAAGAAAAAAATTCCGAGCTGAAGATTCATCCGAATGATGACGTCAACCGCAGCCAAAGCTCAAACGATACATTCCCGACGGCGATGCACGTTGCGGCGGTTCTTGCCGTATATGAGCAGCTCGTTCCGGCGCTTGATCAGCTGCGCGCGACGCTTGATGAAAAAGCGAAAGCTTATCAGGATATTGTGAAAATCGGACGCACGCATTTGCAGGACGCCACTCCGCTGACGCTCGGACAGGAAATCAGCGGCTGGGTATACATGCTTGACCGTTCGAAAGAAATGATTCTTGAGTCAACGGAAAAAATCCGCGCGCTTGCCATCGGAGGCACGGCAGTCGGCACGGGAATCAACGCCCACCCGCAGTTCGGTGAATTCGTCGCGGAAGAAATCACAAAAGTAACGGGGCAGACATTCAAGAGTTCGCCTAACAAATTCCACGCGCTCACAAGTCATGATGAAATCACTCACGTTCACGGCGCGTTAAAAGCATTGGCTGCCGACCTGATGAAGATTGCCAACGATGTCAGATGGCTGGCAAGCGGCCCGCGCTGCGGAATCGGCGAAATCGTCATTCCTGAAAATGAGCCGGGAAGCTCTATCATGCCGGGCAAAGTCAACCCGACGCAAAGTGAGGCGCTGACAATGATCGCCGCGCAAGTGATGGGAAATGACGCGACAATCGGATTTGCGGCCAGCCAAGGAAACTTCGAGCTGAATGTCTTCAAACCGGTTATCATTTATAACTTCCTGCAGACCGTGCAGCTGCTCAGTGACGGAATGAATTCCTTCCATGACAAATGCGCTGTCGGTATTGAGCCGAACCAAGAGACGATTCAGGAAAATCTCTCTAACTCATTAATGCTTGTTACGGCGCTTAACCCGCACATCGGTTATGAAAACGCCGCGAAAATCGCCAAGCTTGCCCACAAAGAAGGCCTGACGCTGAAAGAAGCGGCATTACAGCTGAACCTTTTGACAGAAGAACAATTTAATGAAATGGTGCGTCCGGAAGATATGGTGCACCCGAAAGCATAAAAAGAAAGAACGGCTGCAGTCATTGCGGCCGTTCTTCTAAATAAACTGCTGTTTCAGTAAAAATCTGAGCTGTTCTGCATCTTCAGCCAGCAGGTCGGATTCCTTCAAATTCAAAATCATTCCTTTGATGATTGCCGGTTTCGGCGACTTTTTCTTCATTTCCGCTTCCAGAATATCCAAGCTCTCGGTGAATTCAGATGCTTGCGTCTTGTCCATCGTGCCGATGCGCGTGCGGAGGGTCTGCAAGATCGATTGGCTTAAAGGATCGGGCTGCCCGTTATGAAGGGGGCCAAACAGTGAGCTTGCCTCATCAAGAGAAATAAACGCTTCATCATGTCTGTCCGCCATTCCGTTTACGATGTCATCAATTCTGTGAATCACGGTATTTGCCAAAAGCGAAGGCTGTACGGACCGGCCGGTCAGAATGAGATATTCAAGATACATCTGACTGATTCCTTCTATTAAAAAACAAAGCTCGGCTGTGTATGGTTCAACTTTTTCTCCGTAAATCGCAAGAAGACTGTCGATATGAAACTGCAGGATCGACCGGCGGATTCTCTTTCCGCACTGCGCCGCTTCTTCGGTATAAGGAAGTGAACCGTCTTTCATCTGCACGGTAATAAAATCCTGATGGGCGAGAATCGATTCGTAAAACACCGCAAGCTGTTTTTGGTAAGCGGCTCTCGGACTGTCACCCTCCGTTTGGATCGTCGTGATTCGGGTAAACGTTTTATCATAGTAGTAATTCAGCATGGATAGAAGCAGTGCTTCTTTGGAAGGAAAGTAAAGATAAAAAGCGCCTTTTGAGATTTTGCATTCATCGGCGATTTCCTGAACCGATGTAGATTTGTACCCTTTTCGGGCAAACAGTTTAATTGCTGCTTCAATGATCAGCTTTTCTTTTTCCTTCAATGGTTCCACCCTTTCGGAGCCAGGAGGCTGGCTTGTGCTTCTCATGTATGACTATATGGTCATATTGATATTCCGTAAATTTAACCTGATTGTAACTTGTTTTTTTGTTTTGTTTTATTTATATTATAAAGTGAGCTGACCGAATGGTCAAAGTTCTGGCGAAAGGGTGAATCTGAAAATGAAAGAATTAGATGAAATGATCAGCCGCTTGCGAAACAGAGGAATTAAAGTCGAAAAGGTGAAATATCCGAAAAAGACAATTTGTGAAAAGAAATGGGTTCATCAATGCCAAAAACCGCTGAAAGCAAACTACAGAGATTTTAACGGCTATTCCTTCACATAAAAAAAGACTGCAATGAAACACTACAGTCTACTTTGGTATGATAATTCGGTAGATTACACCCGATTGGTCATTTTCAATTGAAATTGATGCTTTATGCAGGGTTAAAATCCGTTTTACGATGCTGAGTCCTATGCCGAACTCGCCTTTCTTCCCTTTATTAAAAGGCTCGTACAAGCTGGATAGCATCTCATCCTCAATCGGAGGCCCGTCATTTTCAACCGTCATGACAATCTGCTGCTGATTTTGGCTGATCCGAATGTGAATCGCCGTTTCTGCATAGCGGATTTGATTTTCGAGAATGTTTTCAAGAAGTTTGCTCCATTGTTCCGGATCACCGGGCATCATTAATGCATCTTCTGTTTCAACGGTCCACGATAATTCCTTCCGGGCCCATTTGAGCCGTTCAATGACTTCTTCCGTGACCTTCACAATGTCAAATGTCTCATGGTGCACCCGCTGCTTCATTAAATAATCAAGCTTCGTTAAATATAATAAATCCTTAATTTTCTTCTCAAGTTTTTCTGCTTCGCCTTCAATGACATCAATTGTGGTTTCCAGATCCCCCTTAGGAAAAATCCCGTCCTTTATTGATTGAGTATAGCCCCTTATCACCATGACAGGCGTTTTTAAATCATGAGAGATATTTTGCAGGAGCGTTCTTTCCGTTTCATCCTTTTGCACCAGCTTGCTCCGCATGTCTTCAATGGTATGGCCTAATTTTCCGATTTCGTCTTTTCTGTCGACGATGACCGGATCATCCCAATCCTGTTTTGAAATCCGTTTGACATGCTTCTCTAAGGAAACGATCGGGCGCGAGAGATATTTGGCAAGCCAAATCGCCGGAATCCAGCTTAACAAAATCACGCCGGCAATGATAAAGAGCAGCTGCTTGAACAGGGTGAATGCCAGATCATCACGATAAGAATCAAGGGCGTAAGACAGCATCATCGCATCCTGGCCGTTAATGGTGAGGCCTTTTTTAATGACGAAAAATACTTTTTCACCGCTGATATCCGCGCTGTATCGTTTCGTGACGCTGTGCTGGCGGCCCGCGAGCTTGTACACCTTATGGATAAAGGAAGAAGAAAAGTAGTTCAAGTCTTTGTCACTGGCCGATTCCTCCCGTTCCGGCAGAAGAACGTGCTGAACGGATCGGAAAGTCGTCGGCGCGGTCGCATCCTCGCTGTAATATCCCCGCTCGATCGATCCGGGCAGCCGGTACTCCGTCAGTACATGCTGTTCATTTTCAATGGTCGTATACGTTTCATCCGTGAAAAAATTACGCAGCGTATTTGAGAACAGCACGAGAAGCAGAATCGAAATGGCTAAGAGGATGCCTGAAATGACCACCCATATTTGAAAAGCAAGCGGCTTATTTTTCATGACGTCATCATCCTGTAGCCGAATCCGTAAATGGTTTCAACCTTTAACCCGGGCATTTTTTTTCTCAGCCTCCGCACAAGATCATCGACCACCCGGTCAGTGCCGAAATAATCATGGCCCCATATTTTCAGCAGGATATCTTCCCTGGAAAAGGGGTGTCCTTTATGATGAAGAAATAAAAGCAGCAGATCAAATTCCTTAGACGTCAAATTGACCAGGCTGCCGGTTTCATCATAAACCTCTCGGGCATCTTCGATCACATTGTAGGAAGAAACGGTGATGCCGGTTTTCTTTGCGGCGGGCTGTTCTTTATACACGAGCTCGAGCAGTTTCTGGACCCGTATAATAAGCTCTCTCGGCAAAAAGGGCTTGGCGATATAATCATTGCTTCCGAGCTCCAACCCGAGGACTCTGTCAATATCGGCATCCCGCGCGGAAATGAAAATAACCGGCACATCGGGATCTTTTTCTTTTATTTCTTTTATCAATGTATAGCCGTCCGTATCCGGAAGCATGATGTCAAGAATCCACAAGTGGGGAGACGGCTGCATCTGCTTTCTGGCATCTTCGCCTTTTGTGAAAGATGTAATGTTCCAGCCTTCATTCTCTAAATATTTTGTGAGCAGTTCATTCAGGTTATCCTCATCTTCAACTAGATAAATGGTGTATGACAAGGCATTTCACATCCTTTCAACGTCATTATACTAGTTTTAACACACTCAAGCCGCATTTTCATAATTTCACATATTCTTTTCATTTTTATCCCACAATGTTTGTTTATGATGTGTATAAGGGAAGAAAGGAAGAAAAAAAGCGGGGAAGATAACATGTTCAAACACATTTTGTTTTGGAGCTTTGCTTTTCTCCTTATTATTGGGACAATAGAACTTGTACATGCGATGAATATGTAATCGATAGAATGAAAACATGCTGAAGGAGTGTGCGTGAATATGAATGATCATCGAGATGACGGCAGAAGCCGCGATCAGTCAGATCTTTCACATACGGAACAAAACAGAAATGAACAGCAGCGGATCAGCCATCAGGAGCCCGAGCTGCTCGAAGGGCCCGTCTCGAAAGAAGCGGAAAACGAGACGGCGGCCGGTACGGAATTTGAAAAAACGGCTGCCGTGAAAAAAGAAAAAAAACGGAGAGCCGCTTGGCTGAGTCCGATTTTAGGCGGCATTATCGGCGGCGGCCTCGTGCTTGGCATTGTGCCAAACCTGCCGGGTGAGCAGCATAAGACAGAAGCCGTTTCTGATACGAAACAAGTTCAGTCTTCGAATTTTACGTCAACGCCTTTGAAAAATACCTCAAGCGTAGCGGATATGGTAGAAGCTTTGGAGCCTGCGATTGTCGGAGTGTCCAACTACCAAGCTTCGCAAAGCAGCCAGTTCGGACTTGACGGCGGTTCAAGCTCTGAAACGGAGAGCGGCACGGGGTCAGGCGTCATCTTCAAAAAAGACGGCGAAAAAGCGTACATCATTACAAACAACCATGTCGTAGAAGGTGCGAACAAACTGTCGGTCACTCTTTACAATGGGAAAACCGAAACGGCAAAGCTTGTCGGAAAGGATGCCATCAGTGACTTGGCTGTATTGGAAATCAGCTCGTCCAATGTCAAAAAAGCGGCCAGCTTCGGGGATTCCTCCAAGCTCCGCATTGCCGATAAAGTGATTGCCATCGGCAACCCGCTCGGCCAGCAGTTTTCCGGCACCGTCACACAAGGTGTCATCAGCGGGCTGAACAGAACGGTAGACGCCGATACATCCCAAGGCACAGTGGAAATGAACGTGATTCAGACGGATGCGGCGATTAACCCCGGAAACAGCGGCGGCCCGTTAATCAACTCAAGCGGCCAAGTTATCGGGATCAACAGCATGAAAGTCAGTGAAAACGGCGTGGAGTCACTCGGCTTTGCCATTCCGAGCAATGATGTAGAACCGATAGTCGACCAGCTGCTTGCAAAAGGAAAAGTCGAGCGCCCATTTTTAGGTGTGCAGATGATTGACATGGCGCAAGTGCCGGAAACCTATCAGGAAAACACGCTCGGACTGTTCGGCGACCAGCTGTCTAAGGGTGTTTACGTAAAAGAAGTGCAATCCGGCTCGCCGGCTGCGAAAGCGGGCATCAAATCAAATGACGTCATTGTACAATTGAACGGCAAAGATGTCGGCAGCAGCGCCGATATCAGACAGATCTTATATAACCAGCTGAAAATCGGCGATAAAACGACTGTTCAAGTGCTCAGAAGCGGAAGCAAAAAGACGCTGAACGTCACATTAACAAAACAAACCGAAAGCGCAAGCTGAACGCATAAAAAAAGCTGAACCTGCAACTGAGGTTCAGCTTTTTTCGTTATTCTCCCAAGTAGGCTGACAGCATCCACACATGCTTGTCCGCTTCTTCAACTAATCCGACAAACAGGTCGGCAGTTGACGGGTCATTTTGTTCCTCGGCGATGCCGATGACAAATTTTGATTCGCGGCTGATTTGTTTATAGTCTTGAACCAGTGATTCCACCATTTCAGAAGCCGTTTTTTCCTGACCTTGATCCGTAATGGAAGCTTGTTCAAGGTAAGCGTGTAAAGTCGCCGCAGGCTGTCCGCCGATGGCCAGAAGTCGCTCTGCGATGGCATCCGCCGTTTCCGCCGCTTCGTTATACAGCTCTTCAAATTTTTCATGAAGCGTAAAGAAATGAGGGCCTTTTACATACCAATGGAAGCGGTGCAGTTTAGAGTAAAGGATAAACCAGTTTGATAATTGTGTGTTCATTGATTTCTCAACAAGAGTTTCAGTTTTTTTCGCGTTTTGTGTATTCATATCCATCGTCCTCCCTGTGATCTGATAATTTAATTATATCACGTATTAAATAAAAATCAATACTAAATTATAATAATTATAATTTAGGTTTAAGTGAACAGCTTTTTCTTTATAATCGATTCCCAGGCAGACCACGGAAAGAGTGAGCGGAAAGCCAATGTCAGCTTAACGCCCCTGCCGATCGGATACCGCAGTTTCTTCAGCCGTTTCCTTTGTGCCAATTGATAAATCAGCTCCGCTACGTCATCAGGATCCCCGCTTTTGGATGCGTTGGCTTTGAAGTAAGCTTCGATTTGCTGATAATAGCGGTAATAGGGCGAATCTTTGCCGGGTGCCGTAAGATGATTGGACAGAGACGTCTCCCATATAGACGTTTTATAGGAGCCCGGTTCTATTAAAGCGGCATCAATTCCTAAAGGCAGCAGTTCGAGGCGCAGGCTCTCTGTAAACCCTTCAACCGCGAATTTGGAAGAGACATACGGAGATAGAGCCGGGAAACCGGTCAGTCCGCTGATACTGCTGATATTGAAGATTTTCGCCCCGCTATGTTTTCGCATATAAGGCAGCACGGTTTTTGTGACGTGAATCAGACCGAATACATTTGATTCATACTGCTGTCTGTAATGTTCCATCAGCACATCGTCAATAAACCCCCCGTACGCAGTGCCGGCGTTATTGACGAGCAGGTCAATCGGTCCGAAACCGCTGATGGTGTTCCCGAAGTCAGACACCGACTGCTCATTTGTCACATCTAAAGAAACGACCGTAACATGTTCGGATGCACCCGCTTGAGCGGCGGCCTCTTTCAGTATTTCAGCTTTCTCCGGCTGTCTGGCTGTTGCGATGACGTGATAAGACCGGGCGAGCTTCAGCGCTGTCAGCAGCCCGAATCCGCTCGTCGCGCCGGTTACAATGGCAATTTTTCTGTTCATAATAATCCTCCCCGTTTGTTCTTATCTCATAGTGTATAACATCTCGCGGAAAGAAGGAGAAATCGTTCGGAAGTATGTCAGAATTGTTTTATAATGGAGTCAGCTTCGGATAGAAAGGGGTAAAGAAAAGATGGCATTAGAGGGATTGAAGGAAACATGGGATTTAAACTCCATTTTTGAGGGCGGGAGCCGGTCGGAAGAGTTTCAGCAATACATACAAGAGCTCAAAAATCATCTAAGCGCTTTTCAACATGCGGTTGAAGCGTTTACGGTTCCAACGCATGCGGATGAAAGCTGGGAGCTGATCAATCTGATTGATAGGTTTGAACGGTCGGCGATCATGATCAGGCAGGCGGGAGCGTTCGTCGGCTGTCTTCAGGCTCAGAACACTCATGATCAGAAAGCGAATGAATGGAGGGCGCGGATCAATCAGCTGAGCAGTGATTTTAAATCCGCTCTGGTCACCCTTGACGATACACTTGCCCGGATTGACGAGCGGGTCTGGGAGGAGCTGCTGCAAAAACCGGAACTTCAGGATCTCACATATGTTTTAAATGAGAGAAGAGACCGTGTCAAAGAGAAGCTCAGCGCTTCAGAAGAAAGGCTGATTGAAGGCCTGGCCGTTGACGGCTATCACGCATGGGGCGACCTGTATAATGCGGCTGTCGGCAGAATGAAGATTCCGTTTGAGGATAAAGAGCTGTCGGTCGGCCAAGCGGAAAATATGATGGCGCACCCGGACCGGCGGATCAGACGTCAAGTGTTCAAAGAGCTTAATGAAGCGTGGAAAGGAGAAGAGGAGCTTTTCGGCAGCACGCTGAACCATCTGGCCGGCTTCCGCACGGAAATCTATAAAGCGCGGGGCTGGAAAAGCGCTTTGGAAGAACCGCTTGCGATCAACCGGATGAAAAAAGAAACGCTGGATGTCATGTGGCAGGTCATTACCGATCATAAAAAGCCTTTTGCCGAATACCTGAATCGAAAGGCGTCTCTTTTAGGGCTTGAGCGGCTGAACTGGTATGATGTGGACGCGCCGATCGGCGAGGCTCCGAAAGAATACACATATGATGAAGCGGCCAATCTGATCGTCAGCCAATTTTCGACGTTTGGCAAAAAGCTGTCCGCATTTACGGAAAAAGCGTTCCGTGATCGGTGGATAGAAGCGGAAGACCGCAGCGGCAAACGGGTCGGCGGTTTCTGCACCAGCTTTCCCGACAGCGGAGAATCCCGGATTTTTATGACGTTTTCCGGAAGCGCTTCGAATGTATCGACGCTGGCGCATGAGCTCGGTCACGCGTTCCATCAGGAGGCCATGCTTCAAGTGCGGCAGCTGAACAGAGCCTACGCTATGAATGTGGCTGAAACAGCCTCGACCTTTGCGGAAATGATCGTCGCCGACGCCGCTTTGAAACAAGCGGAGACAAAGGATGAAAAGCTGTTCTTGCTTGAAGATAAAATTCAAAAAAGCGTAGCCATGTTTATGAATATTCATGCGAGATTTTTATTTGAAACGCGTTTTTATGAAGAGCGCAAGCAGGGCGTCGTTCCGGCTGAGAAACTGAATGAACTGATGGAAGCGGCGCAGAAAGAAGCGTTTTGCGATTCATTAGGGGAGTACCACCCTCATTTCTGGGCGTCGAAACTGCATTTTCATATTACGGGAGTGCCGTTTTACAACTTTCCGTATACGTTCGGTTACTTATTTTCGCTTGGAATATATGCAAGAGCTCTTCGGGAAAACGCGGATTTTGAAGAAAAATATATCGCGCTTTTGTGTGACACGGCTTCGATGACTGTTGAGGATTTGGCGATGAAGCACCTTGGAGCGGATCTGACGGAACGGTCGTTTTGGGAAGACGCGGTCCGCCTTGCCGTACAGGATGTGCAGGAATTTTTAGAGCTGACTGAATGATAATCTTGAGATGAACCGGCCGGAGTGTTATCGCTCCGGTTCTTTTTTGTTTAATGAATGACAGCCGCCTCCCTTGGAAATACCTAAAAACGATCGGAATGGAATGGGAGTGAACCGCATGAAATGGATCAGAACGGCGGGCGTTTTATGTCTTACGCTGATGCTGATTGCCGGCTGCCGATTGAATGAAGAAAAACGGGAAGCGGAACAAGACAGCACACCCGTATCATCCGCGAAGCCGGTTCCTTACAGCAGCTTTTCCCTTCGCGTCAGCTACGGAGCCGGAGAGCATAACCGCTATGAAGGTTTGTATGAAAGAAAAGACGGTCATGAAAAGGCTGACATCCGGGACAAGCTCTCAGGGGTTCACAGAGAGGGCGAGGAAGCGCTTGATGAAATGAAGATGATTCTTGGAGAACTTGCTGTAAACAGCCGGATGCAGGAAAGCGAGGTCGTCCGGCAGGTGCTCTCGGCTTTTAATTTGGACAGCCGCTATGACCATTTTTATCTGAAACTGAAAAAGAATGATGGAGAAATGACGGAAATAAAAAAATAACCGCCGCCCGCTGCTTTTTTGCCCAAAACTAATTGATAATGATATTCAGAGTCATTAATTTCTGTTACAATATAATCATGATCTCACGTTGAATGTTTAGGCAATTTGTTTATATACATAGTGTTGGGAAACTCAAAAAAGGAGCGGTTAGCGGTATGAGTGCAATTTCTACAGAGACGCTGAGCTTAGGGTACGGAGAAACTGTTATCATTGACGAATTGGATGTCGCGATTCCAAAAGGCGAAATCACTGTATTGATCGGAAGCAACGGCTGCGGAAAATCGACGCTTTTACGTTCATTGGCCCGGCTGATGAAACCGAGGGGCGGTTCTGTGCTTTTAGAAGGAAAAGCCATCGCTAAGCTTCCGACGAAGGAAGTGGCAAGAGAGCTCGCTATTTTGCCGCAGAGTCCGTCAGCTCCCGAAGGCCTGACGGTGCATCAGCTTGTGAAGCAGGGAAGATACCCTTATCAAAGCTGGCTGAAGCAATGGTCCAAAGAGGACGAAGACGCAGTGGCAAAAGCGCTTAAAGCGACGAAGCTTGAGGAAATGGCCGACCGTCCGGTGGATTCCTTGTCAGGCGGACAGCGCCAGCGCGCATGGATTGCGATGACACTCGCTCAGGATACGGATATCATTCTGCTTGACGAGCCGACAACCTATCTCGACATGACGCATCAAATTGAAATTCTTGATTTGCTGTTTGAATTAAATGAAAAAGAAAAACGCACAATCGTCATGGTGCTGCACGACCTGAATCTGGCATGCCGTTATGCCCATTATCTGGTCGCCATTAAGGATAAACAGATTTACGCAGAGGGCCGTCCCGAAGAAGTCATCACTTGCGAGCTTGTACAGCAGGTCTTTGCGATGAACTGCCAGGTAACGCAAGACCCGCTGTTCGGCACGCCGCTTTGCATTCCGCACGGACGCGGCAGATGTATCGTGCAGGAAGCGGCCCTCACCGCCCGATTGTCATAATCATGAAAAAGGGAAGGGAACGGTATGGAAGAAAAACTGCAGCAGCAGCTGGACGGCCTGCTTGAGAAATACACGGAACTATTGCTTGGCGAAACAAACCCGGATGTAAAGGAAGAAGTCAGGCAGTGGATTTTGTATACACATATCGCAAAAAGCATGCCTCCGCTCGTCAAACATTGGAATCAATCCTACCCGGACGCCAAAGAGGGCATCAAAGCTGCGATACAGCATATTAAACAGCTCAATGAAGCACACAGAAAAAAACAATAAAAAAGCTTTCGGCATCAAAGAGAGGTGCCGAAAGCTTTTTTTGCTGAAAAGGAATCAATAAAGGCGCCGTTCAATTCATAGCGAAGAACATTAATGTAACTAATGCACCCGTTTGTTAACGTATATTTCTTCCGCTCGCTGAACCAAGAAAAAAGGACCGCCGCAGCAATCCCTTTCTCTCTTTCCTATATATCACATTTCCTTTCGGATACGTAATAACTCTTCAAATGCTTTTATATTTGTATCAAAATTGGGCACTGTTTGAGATTCCTCGGCACATTTGACTTGTGCTACAACCAAATCATGAAAAGGTGTTGAAATGCCAGTACCTTCTGCCATTTTGGGAATAACTCCATTAATATAATCAATTTCAGTTTTGCGTTTTTTCTCAAGATCCTGGAGCATACTTGCTCTTAGCAGCCTAGATGGTTCCATGGCTGACCTAAATGTTTGGATACGTTCAGGAATGTCATTTTCACTTCTTAATTCCAAAGATTCTAAATCAAGGCCGCCCATTTTCGCAAATTTGACACCATTGGCGTGTCCAACCTTAATCGTCTCATCTGCGATATGAACTGCACTAACAATGCCGATTTCATGGTCAAGAATGTCTCCGTATTCTCCGTTTAATGCGGCCGATAAACCACTGAATGCATTATTGATAAGTAATTTTGACCACTTCGTTCCAACTAAATTATCGGAAATATGTGTTCCGCCGATAAGGTCTAAAACCGATTTAATACGCTGGATTCTTTCTGTTGTTTCACCATGTAATTCTCCAATTTGAAAAGCGTACTCTTTAAATTGAGTATACTCAGTTGTAAGTCTGGATACGCCTGGTTCAATAAATGTAGCACCAAATTCAACAGAACCTGCAATAACACGTTCATCACCAACGATCGAAGCAACTTTCTGTTCAGGTATACCGTTTTGCAAGGAACATACTACACTGTCATCCTTTAAAAAAGGCAGCAACTCTTTAAGGATGGAGTCATTATATAATTGTTTCGTCAGAAGTAATATTAAATCATACTTGCCTGATTTGTTTTCAGGGGTGATGGCTTTCACCTTTGCTTGAAATTCCGTTGTACCAACTACTTTAGCACCAATTTGATTTAGAGTATCTACATGTTCTTTGTACGAATCAATCAATTCGACATCCATTCCGCCAGCAGACAGATATGCTCCAACTATGGTTCCTAAAGAACCTGCTCCTAAAACTGCAATTCTCATTGTAAACGTCTCCTTATATTTCCTCTAAGTAGTTATAAACCGGCTGTGCTGCATTTAAGGTTAAATCTGTAAGGATATGAGATGCTGAAACGACTTCTAATACAGGCAAATCTGCAAGAGGTGCCAGAGCATGTTCAAATAATTGAAGCCGCGCCGGTCCAGTCCAGGCACCTTTAACTTCTATATTCGTTATTTGCGTTCGCACCAAATCACAAACCCTTAAATCACCATTGTAATTAGTAGCAATCTTAACCATAAAATTAGGTCGGCAAATTTCCCTTTTCGCTTTTTCCTTGTCCATTTCGAAATGTTTATACCCCATAGTGGCAGTTGCCACACGAAGACTGCCATAATCCAATGTGCCAACAAGAGTATCAGAGTCTATATACAGCTTAGGGGCACCCAATTTCTTTGGATATGCAGTAAGTTCCCGTCCGCTTGCAATAGCCGGGAAATTGTCAACATACATAGAATGTACATAATCTCCTTCTTCACCATTAAAGCTGACAGGGATGACTTGTCCTGCCTCTGTATAGGCACCAAGTCCGGAAACATCGGGCATCCACATCACTTCGAATTTCACTAAAGGTTCAGTAATTTCAAGAGGTTCCGGCACTGCTGCACGTAAAGCTTTTTCATCCGTTCGGTAAATAATATTTAAATATTCACGGTTAACAAATTTATAATTTGGGATAGGATAAGCAGGGGCTGTTAGTGGCGTATTTAAATTTTTTGCTATATCTTTCACATCAATTTTCATTGAATGACACCCTTTCCTTTTCTTTAACTATGCTATTATCTTACATTCGCATTTACATTTAATCCAATACATAATAAGGTATATATATATTTATTGAAATAAATGAGGGGGGTGCAGACAGATGGAATTGCTGCAGCTAAAATACTTTCAGACGGTTGCCTATACTGAACATATCTCTAAAGCAGCAGAACAATTAAAGATTGCCCAGCCTTCTTTAAGTCTCACTATAAAAAGACTTGAGAATGAACTGGGAACAACCTTGTTTGAGAGAAAAGGCAGAAATATTAAGCTGAGTTCAGCAGGGAAAATTCTTTTAAAACGTGTAAACAGGATTTTTACTGAGATTGAAAATGCACAAACGGAAATTCAATTGGAGGAACATCGAATTTCTGACACCATCAGAATATCTATTTCCAATCCAAGATTCCTTGCAGGACTGATGAGTGAATATATCAACCGCTCTCCTCAATCAAAAATTCTCCAAGCAATCGGAGTTAAAAGCGAGATCATAACAAGTTTAAAAAAAGGGGACATTGATTTAGGAATAACAGGTCATCCGATTCAAGATGAAGAGATAGAGAGTAGTGTGCTGGTAAATGAAGATATTGTTCTGGCTTTGCCCTCAAACCACCGATTTACGGGTAAAACAGAAATTTCTTTACGCCTTGTCGCCGATGAACCATTTATTACCCTTGCTAATAATGAAGAGTATAGCGGTTTTACAGCCTCGCTTTGTGAGAAAGCTGGTTTCACCCCAAATATTGCATTTGAGGCAGATTCTCATTTACTGGTCGAGATTATAAAGCTGGATCAAGGTGTGGCGTTGCTTCCTATTTCAGTTTGCAGAACATTGGGGCTGAATTTTATAAAAGTGACTGATCACTCTGCTTCATATCCAGTCGGCTTATCTTGGATGAGACATAAGCTGTTATCTTCTTCGGTAAGAAATTTTCGTGACTTTATTATGTCGTACTATAAAGATAACTATGAAATGTTTAAGGTTTATTGAAGGATTTCATCACTATTTTTTTGAAATTTTCACCCCCCATTTCCAATGAGGCGGAAGACTGGTCATTCCCAGATGATATAAAAAAATCCCGCGGCATCCGCGGGATTTTTCTTTGTTAAACGGCTTTCGCCTTTTCTTCTTGTTTGCCTGTCTTTTTGTTTGTCAGTTTAATTGATTTAACAAACAGCGTGAGGATCAATCCGGCAGCGATAAAGGCCAGGCCTGTGAAAAACACGCTGTGAAGCGAATCCATCAGTGACGTTTTCAAAACCGGCACGATATGGGAAGAAAATGCGGCCGGAATCTGCTTAATCGATTCCTGGCTGAACAAGGATTGAAGCAGCCCTTCAGGATTCTTGTCAATCATACCTTTAAACTGGGCGGCAAAGGCACTTGCCTGTTTCGGCAGTGAGTCTAAGTAAGGCACCAGTCTGTCGGTTAAAAGGCTTCCTGATCTGGCATTCATGACAGCGCCGAGCACCGTAATGCCGAACGTTCCCCCGATCATCCGGAAAAATTGGCTTGAAGAGGTCACAACACCCAGCTCTTCTTTTGAAAACGTTTCTTGCAGAGCGAGCGTGAGAAGCGGCATGACGAGCCCCATTCCCAGACCGATCACGGCCATATAGCATGTAGCCGCGAGCTTGCTTGTATCCAGCTGCAAAGTCGTTAATAAGAAGAAGCCGACGGCCATGATCAGCATGCCGATCATGATTTGCGGTTTAATACCGATCTTATAAACCAGCTGGCCTCCGATAATACTTGTGATAATCATAGATACCATCATCGGCGTCATAATCGTGCCGGACGCGGTGGCGCTGACTCCGATAATTCCCTGCATAAAGAAAGGAACGAACGTAACGGCGCCGAACATGCCGATACTCATGAAAAAGCCGATCAGATTCAGTACGGTAAACGTTCTGTTTTTAAACAGGTACATTGGCAGAATCGGTTCTTTTGCTTTGATTTCAGCGAAAATGAATCCGACAATCCCGGCAAGTGCAAGCGCAAAGAGACCGAGAATCTGCCAAGAGCCCCATGCGTAATCCTTTCCTCCGAAGCTGAGCGCGAGGAGGAGGCTGACGATTCCGACGATCATTGTGAAAATGCCGGCGATGTCAAAGTTAATCGGCCCGGTCTGTTTTCTGCCTTGAAGTCCTCTTGCGATAAAGATCACGGCTAAAATTCCGACAGGCAGGTTGATATAGAAAACCCATTTCCAATTTAATGAGTCAACAATCCAGCCCCCGATTTGCGGGCCGATCACGGAAGCAAGCCCGTAAATCGCTCCGAAAAGCCCTTGGAACTTGGCACGCTGTTTCCCTGTGAACAAATCCCCGATGACGATCATAGCCATCGGCATCATGACACCGCCGCCGATTCCCTGAAGTCCGCGGAAAATAATCAGTTCCGTCATGTTGCTGGCCATTCCGCACAGTGCGGAAGCTCCCATAAAAATCAATAAACCTGATACATAGACGACGCGGCGCCCCAATAAATCTGCAAGTTTCCCCGCAATCGGAACGATCGTCGTCGAAGTTAAAAGATATGCCGTGGTCAGCCACGTCATCATGCTTAATCCCCCGAGGTCACCCACGATTTTAGGAATCGCCGTTCCTACGATGGTGCCGTCAAGGGCTGAGAAAAACATGGCGATAATTAAGCCGGTTATTAATAATGTGCGTTTTGGATCTTTCTTTTCAATGCTCATGTTTCGGCAGCTCCTCTTTTCTATTCGTTTTCTTTTTGATCAGCCGCGTATTTCTCGGCTGCTTCCGCTACTTTGCGGATGATGTTCACGGACTGAATCAGTTCATCGTCAGTCAGAACGGATAGGTTTCGCGCCAGTATCGCTTTCCGTCCTTCCACAACATCTTCGAATTTTGTTTCGCCTTTTTTGGTGAGGCTGATGTCGATGACGCGTCTGTCCTGCTGGTTATGTTTGCGGACGATAAGTCCTTTTTGTTCGAGGCGGTCGGCCATCAGCGTCACTGCGCTCGGCTTTACCTCCATGCGTTCCGCAATTTCGGAAACTTTGCAGCTCCCGTGTTTTTTCAGGCTGGCTAAAACAAATAATTGGGCAGGCGTCACCTCGTGTTTTGCCATGCTTTCCACCATTTCGGGCTGTATGTTTTGCAGCAGCGTCTGAAGAGATTTCTGGATATCAGACACATATTGATCCGCGTTTTTCATAACTCCTCCTCATCTTGTTCCTCGAGAAAATAATTAACATTAGTTAAATATAAATAAGGATTAATGACAAGTCAATCTTTTTGTGCAAAAATAAAAAAAGGATTGATGCTTGTCGAAAACATCAAATCCTTCTTCGTTTTACTGCTGGTAGGGAGACTGCTGCTGAATGGTCTGCCGGAACTTCTGATACGATTGCTGAAGCTTTTGGGTATCGGCTGCTTCAATGGAATACCAGCCATTTTGAAACATCACATCGTATAATCTTCTTTGCGCTTTTTGTGACTCATCGAAAATCGCCTGAATATCTTGATAAAGAGACTCGTGGCTGAACTCGTGCAGGGCTGTGCAATATGAAGCCGTGATGTATTTTTCCGTCGTCAGCAGCTCATTCACCAAGTCTCTGTCATTCATTTGCGCCGTATTGGGCACGGGCGTTTGCGGATTCGTGATTTTTTGGTTTTGCTGTTCCATGTATTGTCCTCCTATTGCATATAGCCTGTTGTTGTCTGTCCGCCTTGATCGGGGTTCAAGCGGCCCAATATGTGCTGATAATGCTTCTGATGCATCCGGCCGATCTGATCAAGCTCTTGTTTTAACGTCTGATTCTGGCAGTGTTCCGCCATAAAATGCGCTTTTTTCATGGCAAGCAGATTCCAGTTCAGCATGTCCTCAAGATACAAATGGTCTTTCGTTGAGATGACGGCAGGCGGCAAGTTTCCGTGCTGCTCTTGGTTGTTCATATAAACGCCTCCTTCAATTCTGTTCTTTTTAGCTTTCTCTGCGACCGGAAATTCATACACGAATAAAAGAAAAAGGAGGGAGTTCATCCTTGCTGCGGAGCATATGTTTATTTTTGTCGAAAAATAAAATGCTTACAAAATTCGCCCAGGCTTACGGAATCCGCTTCGGTGCGGGAAGGTTCGTTGCAGGGGAAACACTCACGGAAGCTGTGAAAACGGTAAAGCGGCTGAACCAAAAAGGGCTGTCGGCTTCGATTGATTATCTAGGTGAATATGCGGGTTCAGAGAAGGATGCGAGAAGGACGGCGGAAGAATGTAAAAAAGCAATCAGGGCGATTGCCGAGAATCAACTGGATTGTGAGCTGTCGCTGAAATTAACATCCATCGGTCTGGATATTTCCGAGAAGCTCGCGGAACAGCATGTCAGAGACATATTGACGGAGGCAAAAGAACGCGGCGTGCCTGTAACGATTGATATGGAGGACTATTCAAGATGCGGCCGTACGCTTGAGCTGTATAAGCGGTGCAAGCCGGATTTCCC
The DNA here is from genome assembly GCF_038608285.1 of Bacillus sp. FSL R5-0443. Lineage (NCBI taxonomy): Bacteria > Bacillati > Bacillota > Bacilli > Caryophanales > Bacillaceae > Bacillus > Bacillus sp. FSL R5-0443. Next base: position 3,398,291 of record NZ_CP152013.1, on the reverse strand, counting down.
GATGCTCGGCACCGTCATTCAGGCTTATTTGTACCGCGCAGCTGAAGACATCAGCGGTCTGATGCCATACAAGCCGCGGCTCAGGCTTGTAAAAGGCGCTTATAAAGAATCGGCGGCCGTTGCATTCCCTGATAAAAGTGCAACCGATCTTCATTTTCAGCAGCTGATTAAGCTGCAGCTTTTGAGCGGCCATGAAACGGCGGTGGCGACACATGATGATGACATCATTTCTTTTACGAAAACACTCATCAGCGAACATCAGATTCCCCGGGAGCAGTTTGAATTCCAAATGCTGTACGGCATCAGAACGGAGCGCCAGAAGGAGCTTGCCGAAGAAGGATACAGGATGAGGGTGTATGTCCCGTACGGAACCGATTGGTACGGGTACCTGATGAGAAGAATTGCCGAGCGCCCGGCAAATGCGGCATTTGTGCTGAAAGGGATCTTCAAAAAATAACGGCTGCTCCAAAAAGCAGCCGCAGCATGTTATTCCATGTTGTCTTTTTTATATTGCTGATTTTGGCTCGTCCGTTTGCCGCCGCCGTATTTTTGCTTCGGTCCCGCATTTCCTTTCATGCTGGCCGCGCTCACTGCGGCAGAAGACGGATCTTTTCTCCCTCGCACCATTCCCTTCACCTCCGGGTTTAAGTTTCCCGCCCGCGCCATGGAACATGCGGAAGCAGAAAAATTTAAAAAAATTCCATATTTGCTATTGAAGTCATCCTGAAAATCTTTTAAGATGTAAGAAGAAAAGGGTTTCATTTTTTTTGCCGAAAAAATGAATGACTATTCATTCAAAGTTCAAGGGGGATGACTCATGCACAAGTTTATAAAGAAAGCAGCCGTTCTCGGATCAGGCGTCATGGGGTCCGGAATTGCCGCGCACTTGGCTAACATCGGAATTCCCGTCCTGCTGCTTGATATTGTGCCAAACGAGCTGACAAAGGATGAGATGAAAAAAGGGCTGACATTAGAAAGCCCGGAGGTCCGCAGCAGACTGAGCCGATCGGCCATGCAAAAGCTGCTGAAGCAAAAACCGGCGCCGCTGACTTCGGCTGCCAATCTCGACTATATAACGGCGGGGAATTTGGAAGATGACGCAGCTCAATTGAAGGATGCTGATTGGATTATTGAAGTCGTCGTCGAAAATCTTGACGTAAAAAAACAGATTTTCTCACTCGTTGATGAATACCGGAAACCGGGAAGCATCGTGTCGAGCAATACGTCCGGTATCTCCGTCACAAAAATGGCGGAAGGCCGATCTGCCGATTTTAAAGCTCATTTCTTAGGAACCCATTTCTTTAATCCGGCCCGCTACTTAAAGCTTCTGGAAATCATTCCGATTCAGGAAACAGATCCTGACGTGCTGGAGTTTATGACTTCATTTGCAGAAAACACGCTCGGGAAAGGGGTCGTCATCGCAAAAGACACGCCTAACTTTATCGCCAACCGCATCGGTACGTACGGCCTGCTGGTCACGGTAAGAGAAATGCTTTCTTCCGGCTGCCGCATCGGCGAGGTGGACACGGTGACCGGGCCTTTGATCGGCAGACCGAAAAGCGCGACCTTCAGAACCCTTGACGTTGTGGGGCTAGATACTTTCGCCCATGTGGCAAAAAATGTGTATGATAAAGCCGATGGCGCTGAAAAAGACATGTTTAAGCTTCCTGAATTTATGAATGACATGCTGAAAAACAATTGGCTGGGCAGCAAATCAGGCCAAGGTTTTTACAAAAAAGAAGGTAAAACAATATATGAACTCGATCCGCTGACCATGACATACGGTGAGCGCTCGAAAATGAAGACACCCGCTTTAGAAGCCGCCAAACAGGCAAAGGGTGCCAAAGGCAAAATGAAAGCGCTTATATACTCTGATGACCGCGCCGGGCGCCTGCTTTGGAATATTACATCGCAAACACTCTTATACTCAGCCCGGCTTTTAGGTGAGATCGCTGATGATATCAAAGCAATTGATGACGCCATGAAATGGGGCTTCGGATGGGAGCTCGGACCGTTTGAGATGTGGGATGCCATCGGCGTCAGAAAATCAGCGGAGCGGCTCGAGGAAGAAGGCGCAGCACTCCCCGGCTGGGTGAAAGAAATGCTTAATCAGGGCCATGAAACATTTTATATGAAGGAAAACGGAACACCATTTTACTATTCAGACGGCCAATACAGGGCTGTGAAAGAAAATCCGAAACGGATCAGCCTGCAAACGTTAAAAGAAACAAAAGGCGTTATCACTAAAAACAGCGGAGCAAGTCTGATTGATCTCGGCGATGATGTCGCGCTGCTGGAATTTCATACGAAAAGCAACGCGATCGGCTTAGACATTATTCAGATGATTGACAATGCGCTTGAGGAAACGGAGCGGAATTATAAAGGTCTTGTCATCGGTAACCAAGGCAGACATTTCTGCGCGGGGGCAAACCTTGCGATGATTTTGATGGAAGCTCAGGATGATAACTTCATGGAAGTCGATTTTGTCATCCGCCGTTTTCAGCAGACGATGCTGAACATCAAATACAGCGCTAAACCCGTTGTCGCGGCGCCATTTGGGATGACACTCGGCGGCGGCACGGAAGTCTGTCTCCCGGCGGCACGCGTTCAGGCGGCGAGCGAATCGTATATGGGTCTTGTTGAAACCGGCGTCGGCCTTATTCCGGGCGGCGGAGGAAACAAAGAGCTGTACATGAATTATTTGGACGGCGGAAGTGAACTGATGGACGCAGCGATTAAAACCTTCGAAACAATCGCGCTTGCCAAAGTGTCCGGTTCGGCACACGAAGCCCGTGATATGAAGATTTTGTCCGCGGCAGACCGTATCAGCATGAATCAGGATCACCTGCTGCACGATGCGAAACAGCTGGCTGCTTCCTTATATGACAGCGGATACCGCCCGCCTGCCCGCAAAAAAGTGAAAGTCACCGGGGAAACCGGGTGTGCGGCATTACTGCTCGGAGCAGACCAAATGAGACGGTCGGGTTATTTATCCGATCACGATATGAAGATTGCGAAGAAGCTGGCCCATGTCATTGCCGGCGGAAGAGTCCCGTTCGGCACGGAGGTTTCAGAAGAATATTTACTCGAGATTGAAAGAGAAGCCTTTTTAAGCCTCGCTGGCGAGGCGAAATCTCAAGCGAGAATGCAGCATATGCTCGTCAAAGGCAAACCTTTACGGAACTAGGAGGGTGTTTATGAGAGAAGCAGTCATTGTGGCCGGTGCGAGAACTCCGGTCGGTAAAGCGAAAAAAGGATCGCTTGCAGCCGTTCGTCCTGATGATTTAGGAGCGCTTTGTGTAAAAGAAACGCTGAAACGGGCAGGCGGCTATGAAGGAAATATCGATGACTTAATTATCGGATGTGCAACACCTGAAGCCGAACAAGGATTAAATATGGCGCGGAATATCGGTGCGCTGGCGGGGCTTCCTCATACGGTGCCGGCCATTACGGTGAACCGCTATTGCTCTTCCGGGCTCCAATCCATCGCTTACGGTGCTGAAAAAATCATGATCGGCGCGGGTGACACCGTCATTGCGGGCGGTGCGGAATCCATGTCGCAAGTTCCGATGATGGGGCATGTGACACGGCCGAATATCGCTTTGGCGGAGCATGCGCCTGAGTATTACATGAGCATGGGGCACACAGCGGAGCAGGTAGCCGAAACGTACGGCGTATCCAGAGAAGACCAGGATGCATTTGCCGTCCGCAGCCATCAGAATGCCGCAAAAGCCCTTAAAGAAGGGAAATTCAATGACGAAATCGTGCCGGTTGAAGTATCGCTGACAGAAGTCGGTGATGACCATAAGCCGCGGAAAAAACAATTTACCTTTTCTCAAGATGAAGGCGTTCGTCCCGGCACATCGGCTGATGTCTTGGCGAAGCTCCGTCCGGCTTTTTCTAAAACGGGAACCGTGACGGCCGGGAACTCTTCACAAACAAGTGACGGCGCGGCGGCTGTCATGCTGATGGATCGCGAAAAAGCTTCGTCGCTCGGATTGGCGCCGCTTGTCAAATTCCGTTCCTTTGCCGTAGGGGGCGTTCCGCCTGAGGTAATGGGGATCGGTCCGATTGAAGCCATTCCGCGGGCGCTCAAGCTTGCCGGACTCGAATTACAGGATATCGGGCTTTTTGAATTGAATGAGGCCTTTGCTTCACAGGCCATTCAAGTCATCAGATCGCTTGGGATAGATGAAGAAAAAGTGAACGTCAACGGAGGCGCCATCGCGCTCGGACATCCGCTCGGATGCACGGGAACGAAGCTGACCCTGTCACTCATTCATGAAATGAAACGGAGAAACGAGCAATTCGGCGTGGTGACGATGTGCATCGGAGGCGGCATGGGAGCTGCCGGCGTATTTGAACTCATTTAAAAAAAGGGGGAAACGAACATGAAACAGGAAACGGTCAACGTCAAAAAAGGCGGCAGCTTTCTGATTGAAGAGACGGGATATGATCAAATATTCACTCCGGAGGACTTTACAGACGAACACAAAATGATCGGCAAAACGACAGAAGACTATGTCGTAAACGATGTGCTTCCTTATATCGATGAAATTGAAAATCATCAGTTCGAGCATTCGGTCAGACTGCTGAAAAAAGCCGGAGATCTCGGCCTCCTCGGAGCAGACGTGCCTGAAGAGTACGGCGGAATCGGCCTGGATAAAATCAGTTCAGCCTTCATTACGGAAAAGTTTTCACGTGCCGGCAGCTTTTCGCTGTCTTACGGCGCTCACGTCGGGATCGGCTCATTGCCGATCGTGTTCTTCGGAACGGAAGAACAGAAAAAAACCTATTTGCCGGACTTGGCTTCAGGACAAAGAATCGCGGCATACGCCTTAACTGAGCCCGGTTCAGGTTCAGATGCCCTCGGCGCGAAAACCACGGCTGTTTTGAATGAAGCGGGCACACACTATATTCTTAACGGAGAAAAGCAATGGATTACAAACTCCGCCTTTGCAGATGTCTTTGTCGTCTACGCTAAAGTGGACGGAGATAAGTTTTCTGCATTTATCGTAGAAAAGAACTATCCGGGCGTGTCAACGGGACCGGAAGAGAAAAAAATGGGGATTAAGGGTTCATCGACAAGAACGCTGATTTTAGATCAGGCGGAAGTCCCGAAAGAAAACCTTCTCGGCGAAATCGGAAAAGGACATGTCATCGCCTTTAATATTCTGAATATCGGGCGCTACAAGCTTGCCGTCGGCACAATCGGCGCTTCAAAACGGGTGATTGAGCTGTCTGCCGCTTATGCGAACCAGCGCCGGCAATTTAAAACGCCGATCTCAAGCTTCACGCTCACTCAGGAAAAGCTTGCGACGATGTCAGCTCGGCTTTACGCGATGGAGAGCTCTGTATACAGAACAGTGGGCTTATTCGAAGATAATATGAGCAGACTGACGGAAGAGGAGCAAAAAGACGGACGCGAAGTCGCGAAGTCAATCGCCGAGTACGCGATTGAATGCTCGCTCAACAAAATGTGCGGTTCTGAAACGCTTGATTATATTGCCGACGAAGGCGTTCAAATTCACGGCGGTTACGGATTTATGCAGGAATATGAAGTGGAGCGCGCTTATCGCGACTCAAGAATCAACAGAATTTTTGAAGGCACAAATGAAATCAACCGCCTGATCGTAACGAGCACGTTCCTGAAAAAAGCCGTAAAAGGTCAGCTGCCGCTCTTTGAAAAAGCAAAAGCGCTCCAAGAAGAACTCATGATGCTGATGCCTGAAGAGCCGGGCTCAGAACCTCTTGAACAGGAAAAATACATTGTCAGACAGGCGAAAAAGATCGCCCTCTTGACAGCGGGTCTCGCGGCGCAGAAATACGGCAAAGAGATCGAAGGCGAGCAGGAAATCATGGTGAACATTGCCGATATTGTCAGCGCGCTGTACGCTTTGGAATCAGCCGTCCTCAGAACGGAAAAAGCAATTGCGGCGGACGGTGCCGAAAAAGCCGCGCAGAAGCTGTTATATACGGAAATCTTTGCCCAGGAAGCCCTTCAGAACATTGAAGCGCACGCCAAAGAATCACTGATCGCCATGGAGGAAGGAGATTCCCTCCGGATGATGCTTTCCGTGCTGCGCAAACTGACGCGCCTGACGCCGAAAAACCTCATTCAGAAAAAACGTGAAGCGGCAGCCGCCGTCTTCCGTGAAGAAAAATATACGGTCTGATCACATGCTGAAAGCGCTCCTTCATCAGGGGCGCTTTTTCATGAAGCAACGTTATAGGTTTTTACAAGTGATTGTGTTAAAATAACGACGATCATTTACAAGGGGTGAAGAAGATGTCGTTAAATTTTTACTGGTACCCTAAATGCGGAACGTGCCGTAATGCGAAAAAATGGCTGGAAGACCGCGGTAAGGAAATAAACGAAATACATATCGCGGAGGAAACTCCGTCGAAAGAAGAAATTAAAGACCTCTATGAAAAGAGCGGTCTTGAGCTCAAAAAGTTTTTCAACACGAGCGGAATGAAATACCGCGAGCTGAACTTAAAGGAAAAACTGTACCACATGTCAGAGGATGAACAGCTTGAACTCCTGGCATCAGACGGTATGCTCCTGAAACGCCCGATTACGACAGACGGCGAAAAAGTCACTGTCGGCTTTAAAGAAGACCAATTCGAAAAATATTGGATGTAATGCCAGGTTCAAAGAATTATGGTATCTTCTTAGTATAAGAAAAAAATGGAGGGATTTAGATGAGCACACCGAAAGATATGCGTTATTCCAAAGAGCACGAATGGGTCAAAGTTGAGGACGGAAAAGCCCGCATCGGGATTACACATTTCGCGCAAGCCGAACTTGGCGACATCGTCTTTGTCGAGCTTCCGGAAGTCGGCGCCGAAATTAAAGCGGACGAGCCATTCGGCAGCGTGGAATCCGTCAAAACCGTTTCCGAACTGTACGCACCGATTAACGGAACGGTGACGGAAGTGAACGAAGACCTTGATGACAGTCCTGAATTCGTAAACGAGTCTCCGTATGAAAAAGCGTGGATGATCGTCGTGGAACCGGCTGATGCTGAAGAAATCGAAAACCTCATGACTTCCGAGCAATATGACGAAATGACACAAGAAGACTGATCGGATAGCAAAGGGGCCATTTGGACATTCTATCTGTAACGGGAGGTGTCTAAAATGGCTTTTGATAAACAAAAGGTCGATGTGACGGAGAACGTTACGGGCCGCTTTCAAAACGGCCGGTTTTCCTTATTTCATGAAAATGAAGCCATCGGCGAGATGACAGGCATGGACCAGTACGAGCTCAAACAGGGCTTTTCATTTGAAAATCAAAAATTTTATAAAACAGCCGATGTCATAAACGGCAGCGATCCGAAATATGTCGATTGCGATTATGAGAATGGCTGGTGTTAACAGTTGGCGGTGAATTTCACTGCCTTCTTTTTCAATCTGACGCTAAAACAATCGGCAGGTGACGCGCTTATGTACAACGGAGATGAAAAGGTCATTATCGTAGAAGGAAAATCTGATAAAATCAAAGTCAGGGAAGTGCTCATCGAACCCGCGGAAATCATCTGTACAAACGGGACGATCGGCCAAACCGAACTGGAAGATTTGGCGGACCGCCTGTTTGACAGAGACGTCTATATTTTAACGGACGCAGATGACTCCGGAGAAAAATTAAGAAAACAGCTGAAACGGGAGCTTCCCGAAGCGCGCCATATTTATATAGACAGAACATACAGGCAAGTCGAGTCGTGCCCGGGCCATCATCTCGCATCTGTGCTACTCAGAGCCGGCTTTGATGCTGACACTGTATTTTTGAAAAAGAACGACCTGAGGTGGTAATCATGAAAGAACTCCAAGAAAATGAACTCGAATCGATTCAGGATGACGTTTATCTCCTGTATTTGTACACCCCGTTTTGCGGCACATGCCAGCTGGCGTCCAAAATGCTTACTGTCGTCGAAGAAATGCTGCCCGGCGCCGCCTTCTATAAAAACAACGTGAATTATTCCCCCGCATTCGCCAAAGCCTATCAGATTGAAAGCGTTCCGTGCTTTTTGCTGTTTAAAGGCGGAGAGCTTGTTGAGAAAGGATACGCCTTCCGCTCCGTTTCCTATTTATATGAGCTGATTAAACAAAAAACATCGCAAACGTTCCCGATGTGACAATATTTACAGGAAAATGTCGTGCGGTTTATAAAGGGTTCTGTCCGTTAAAAAGAGAAAGTGTATGTATGGCCATTAAAACGGGAGGTTATACGAGTGGAGAAAATAGAAGTTTCAGAGAATGACGGACAGCATCTGTTTTTGAAACCGCTATTAAACGCCTCAACGCTGCTGATTACATTCCAAGGAGAAACAGAAGCCTTAACGGTCTCAATTAACGGACAGGGAGAAATGAGAAAAACGTCGGTTTCAAAGGAAAAATCTAATTTGACCTTTTACGGAAACCAGACGGAAATCATTCATCTCCTGCATGGTGATGTCTCTTTGCAAAAGCTTATCCAAAGCGGAAAACTCAAAGTGAAAGGATCATTCAGAGCTCTGCTGAAGCTGGAGGCCATCCTCTGGCTGACAAACGGATTTTTTCAGGCGATCAGTAAACGGCCGTAAACTGCCAATCTACTATGTGACAATAGCTTCCAATATTTATTTTATTGACTTTTTATCATTCGCCGTGCTATTCTACAGTAAGAATTTCCGGACGAAAATACGATATGTTTTCTCTTATCAAGAGAGGTGGAGGGAAGTGCCCTATGAAGCCCGGCAACCATCAACAATGTTGAAATGGTGCCAATTCACTCGAAGCGGTCTGCTTTGAAAGATGAGAGAAAGGCCTTTTTCAATAAGCCTTTCTGCTCATTTTTGCAGAAAGGCTTTTCTTTTGCGGAGAAACCCGGAAGATTTCTTAGAATAGTGTAAGGCGGGTGATTGCTTTGATCCATCTTCAAAATGTTTCAAAAATTTACAAAGCGAAGCATGGGGATGTCAATGCTGTCCAAGATGTCACTCTTGATATCAAAAAGGGCGAAATATTTGGAATTATAGGATATAGCGGAGCTGGTAAAAGTTCCTTAATCCGTCTCCTGAACGGCCTTGAAAAGCCGACGTCGGGAACCGTGGAAGTCGCGGGGACGGAATTAAATAAAGTAAGCAGCCGCGGGCTGAGAAAAGCGCGCCAGGAAATCAGCATGATCTTCCAGCATTTTAACCTTCTGTGGTCGCGCACCGTCCGGGAGAACATTATGTTCCCGCTGGAAATCGCCGGCGTGAAAAAAAGCGAACGGGTCCGCCGCGCTGATGAATTGATTAAACTGGTCGGATTAGAGGGGAAAGAAAAATCTTATCCGTCGCAGCTGAGCGGCGGTCAAAAGCAGCGTGTCGGCATCGCCCGGGCGCTCGCCAATAATCCGAAAGTCCTTCTGTGCGATGAAGCGACATCAGCGCTTGATCCGCAGACGACCGATTCAATTTTGGATCTTTTATCCGATATAAATGACAGACTCGGCCTGACGATCGTGCTCATTACCCATGAAATGCACGTCATCCGAAAAATCTGCAACAGAGTCGCCGTCATGGAAAACGGGAAAGTCGTTGAAGAAGGCGAAGTACTCCAAGTTTTCAGAAACCCGCGCGAACCGATGACCAAGCGTTTCGTTCAGCAGGTGACAGAACCGGAGGAGACGAAAGAAACCATCCAGCATTTTCTGCAGGAAACAGCGACAGGAAAAACGATTCAGCTTTCATTTGTCGGGCAGGCCGCCGAGCAGCCCCTCATTACGGAAATGATCCGAAACTTTGATGTGGACGTCAATATTCTGCAGGGGAAAATTTCACAGACGAAGGACGGAGCCTACGGTTCTTTATTCATTCATATTGACGGTCAGGAAAAAGAAGTAGAAAACGTGATCCGGTTCATCAAAGACAAACAGGTAGAAGCAGAGGTGATCACAAATGTTTGAAAAATGGTTCCCGAACGTTGATATAACCGAGCTGTGGACGGCCACATACGAGACCCTTTATATGACGGTCATCGCATTAGTTTTTTCATTTGTCATCGGAGCGATTCTCGGTCTTCTGCTCTTTTTAACGGGCAAGGGAAGCTTATGGGAAAATAAAATCATTAACACCGTGATTGCGGCGGTCGTTAATATTTTCAGGTCTATTCCGTTTCTTATTTTAATTATTCTGCTTCTCGGCTTTACTAAGATTTTGGTCGGATCGATTTTAGGACCGAACGCCGCATTGCCGGCGCTGATTATCGGCTCCGCGCCGTTTTACGCCCGTCTTGCGGAAATTGCGCTCCGGGAAGTCGATAAAGGAGTCATCGAAGCTGCCAGATCAATGGGAGCAAAGACATCGACGATTATCTTCAAAGTGCTGATTCCTGAATCAATGCCTGCGTTAATTTCAGGCATCACCGTTACGGCCATCGCCCTGATCGGATCTACCGCCATTGCCGGCGCCATCGGTTCAGGCGGACTCGGAAACCTTGCATATGTAGAAGGCTACCAGTCCAATAATACGGATGTAACGTTTGTAGCGACAGTATTTATACTCATCATCGTCTTTATCATTCAGATTATCGGTGATGTGATTACAAATATAATAGACAAAAGATAAGGGAGGATTTACATTGAAAAAGATTGTATTAAGTGCGCTGCTGCTTGTGTTCGCAGGAGTTTTGGCCGCCTGCGGATCAAACGGCTCAAATAAAAAGGAAATCGTCGTCGCCGCGACAAAAACACCGCATGCTGAAATCTTAAAAGAAGCGGAACCGCTCTTGAAGGAAAAAGGCTACACATTAAAAGTAAAAGTGCTGAACGATTACAAAATGTACAACAAGGCGTTAGCTGATAATGAAGTGGATGCGAACTACTTCCAGCACTTTCCTTACCTTGAACAGGAAATGAAAGAAAATAAAGATTACAAACTCGTGAATGCCGGAGCCGTTCACCTTGAGCCATTCGGAATTTACACGAAAAAATACAAATCACTGAAAGACCTGCCTAAAGGCGCGACCATCATCATGACTAACAATGTCGCTGAACAAGGCCGTATGCTGGCGATGCTTGAAAAAGCCGGACTGATCACACTTGATCCGAAGGTAAAAACGATTGAAGCCACTACGAAAAACATTACGAAAAACCCGAAAAACCTGACATTCAAAAAAATCGCCCCTGAATTAACGGCGAAAGCATATAATGAAGAAGAAGGCGATGCAGTCTTCATTAACGTCAACTATGCGATTCAAAACAAACTGAATCCGTTAAAAGATGCGATTCAAGTGGAATCAACGAAAAACAACCCGTACGCAAACATCATCGCCGTACGCAAAGGTGACGAAAAATCAGAGAAAATCAAAGCGCTTATGGAAGTGCTTCACTCTAAGAAAATCAAAGACTTTATTGAGAAAAAATACGACGGAGCCGTGCTTCCCGTATCTGAATAAAGCGAAAACCCCGGATGAATCATCCGGGGTTTTTTTCGGGTATTAATCAGAGAACTGTCCATAATAAAAAGGAAGGTTAACTTATTGGAGGGAATGGCAGTGGCTCAATACCAGGATAACGGCAAAAGCGTGCATGACGCATTGAAACAATATAAAGAAGGTTTAGGCATATTCGAGCAAAAAATGCCGATGATGGGGCGGAAGTTTAATGAATTTACTGAACAGTGTTTCTCAGCGGATTCATTAACTGAAAAAGAGAAACAATTAATCGCTCTGGGCATCAGCATCAGCGCTCAAGATGAATTTTGCATGATTTATCATACGAAGGGCTGCCTTGACCAAGGGGCGACAGAAGAAAACATCCTTGAGGTCATCGGCGTCGCGGCGGCATTCGGGGGCGGCGCGGCTCTCAGTCAGGGAGTGACCCTCGTACAGCAGTGCATTCAGGAATTCGGACATACGACGCATTAGAAAGAGCAATCGTGTGAATACCGTTTTTCAGATAAAGCGAGCGCCGGATTCCGGCACATTCGAAAGGATTCAGGGGCACACTCCCTTTGGCCGGAGCAGCGGATCATTGTTACAATAGAAACAAATAGATGAAGGGATTGATTCATTATCTGCACCAGCCACGAGAGACTGGACCTTGACTATACGCCTGAAATGGAAAAAGCGATGCAGAAGTCACACGGCATCGGCTACGAGGAATACGGACGGCGTCTTTCAAAAAGGATGGAAGTCGAACGGCAGAGGGAGCTTGAATATCAAAAAAGCAAGTTCCTCGCAGCGCAGCTTAATGAGAAAATCGGTCAGTAAAAAAGGGTGGATTTCCGCCCTTTTTCTGTTTCAAACAGCTTTAATTACGCCTTGATCTTTGATAAACTTTAGGAATGTTCCGGGTAATATAAAAAGTTGTATTTACTTTTCATTTGTTATAAAATTAGAATGAGAATAAATTGAGAATAATGATTATATATTTTGGAGGTATAGATATGGCTGCTTCAACATTAACGATCAAGGATCTTCACGTTGAAATCGAAGGAAAAGAGATCTTAAAAGGTGTAAACCTTGAAATAAAAGGCGGCGAATTCCACGCTGTCATGGGGCCGAACGGTACCGGTAAATCCACGCTTTCAGCAGCGATTATGGGACACCCGAAATACGAAGTTACAAAAGGCAGCATCACGCTTGATGGCAAGGATGTACTGGAAATGGAAGTGGACGAGCGCGCTCAGGCGGGTCTTTTCCTTGCGATGCAGTACCCAAGCGAAATCAGCGGTGTGACAAATGCCGATTTCCTTCGCTCTGCGATTAACGCCCGCCGTGAAGAAGGCGATGAAATTTCTCTTATGAAATTCATCCGCAAAATGGACGAAAACATGGAGTTCCTTGAAATGGACCCTGAAATGGCGCAGCGTTACCTGAACGAAGGTTTCTCAGGCGGGGAGAAAAAACGCAACGAAATCCTTCAGCTTATGATGATTGAGCCGAAAATCGCCATTCTTGACGAGATCGATTCAGGTCTTGATATCGATGCGCTTAAAGTCGTTTCTAAAGGAATCAACAGAATGCGCAGCGAAAACTTCGGCTGCTTAATGATCACTCACTACCAGCGCCTTCTGAACTACATTACGCCTGATGTCGTTCACGTTATGATGCAGGGACGCGTAGTGAAATCCGGCGGCGCGGAGCTTGCACAGCGCCTTGAAGCGGAAGGTTATGACTGGATTAAACAAGAACTAGGCATTGAAGACGAAACTGTAGGCCAAGAAGCGTAAGCGTTAGGGGGATAATCATGACATTGGAAACGAAACTATCCGTAGATCAGGAATATGTCAAAGGCTTTTCCGAAAAGCATCAAGAACCTGCCTGGCTGAAAAACCTGCGCTTACAGGCTCTTGAAAAAGCTGACGATCTGCCGCTGCCTAAGCCTGATAAAACAAAAATCACAAATTGGAACTTTACAAAGTTCAACAAGCATACAGTAGAAAATGCGCCGCTTGCTTCTTTAGAAGATTTAGCTGATGAAGCAAAAGCGCTGATCGATATCGAAAACGAAGACAAAACGTTATACGTGCAGCGTGACCAAACGCCCGCTTTCCTTTCTCTTTCTAAAGAATTGAAAGACAAAGGCGTCATCTTTACGGACATCTTAACGGCTGCCCGTGAGCACAGCGACCTCGTTGAGAAGTATTTCATGAAAGACGGCGTTAAGGTCGATGAACATAAACTGACTGCGCTTCATGCAGCATTAATGAACGGCGGGGCATTCCTTTATGTTCCTAAAAACGTTCAGGTGGAGACGCCTGTTCAGGCCGTTTACGTTCATGAAAGCAATGACACGGCATTGTTCAACCACGTGCTGATCGTCGCTGAAGACCACAGCTCCGTCACTTACGTTGAGAACTACATCAGCACGGTGAATCCGAAAGAAGCTGTATTCAACATTATCAGTGAAGTGGTCACAGGTGATAATGCCAGCGTGACGTACGGCGCCGTTGACAACCTGTCAGCAGGCGTCACGACATACGTCAACCGCCGCGGAGCCGCGCGCGGACGCGACAGCAGAATCGAGTGGGCGCTCGGACTGATGAACGACGGCGACACGATTTCTGAAAACACGACAAACCTCTACGGAGACGGCACATACGGCGATACGAAAACCGTAGTTGTCGGAAGAGGAGAACAGACGGAAAACTTTACGACGCAGATCATCCACTTCGGTAAGGCTTCTGAAGGCTATATCCTGAAGCACGGAGTCATGAAAGATGCCGCATCTTCCATCTTTAACGGAATCGGCAAAATCGAGCACGGCGCGTCTAAAGCAAACGCTGAACAGGAATCCCGCGTTCTGATGCTGAGTGAAAAAGCACGCGGAGATGCAAACCCGATTCTTTTAATTGATGAAGACGATGTAACTGCAGGACATGCGGCATCTGTCGGCCGTGTGGACCCGATCCAGCTTTACTACTTAATGAGCCGCGGAATTCCGAAAGAAGAAGCGGAGCGCTTAGTCATTTACGGATTCCTTGCTCCGGTGGTAAAAGAGCTTCCGATTGAAGGAGTTAAGAAACAGCTCGTCTCCGTCATCGAAAGGAAAGTAAAATAATGAATATCACCGATATTCGTGAACAGTTCCCGATCCTTCATCAGCAAGTGAACGGACATGACCTCGTGTACCTTGACAGCGCGGCGACTTCCCAGAAGCCGCGTGCTGTCATTGAAGCAGTGGATCAGTATTACAGCAAATACAATTCCAATGTCCACAGAGGCGTTCATACTCTTGGCACGAGAGCGACAGACGGCTATGAAGGTGCGCGTGAAAAAGTCCGTAAGTTTATCAATGCGAAATCAATGGCTGAGGTCATTTTCACAAAAGGCACGACAACTTCACTGAATATGGTGGCGCTGAGCTATGCCCGCGCCAGCTTAAAACCCGGTGATGAAGTGGTCATCACCCAAATGGAGCATCATGCGAATATCATTCCGTGGCAGCAGGCAGTAAAAGCAACCGGCGCGACTTTAAAATATATCCCGATGCAGGAAGACGGCACGCTTTCGTTAGACGACGTCCGGCAGACTGTCACAAGCCATACGAAGATCGTGGCAGTCGCTCATGTGTCAAACGTGCTCGGCACGATCAACCCGATTAAAGAGATCGCCAAAATCGCTCATGACAATGGCGCGGTCATCGTGGTGGACGGGGCGCAAAGCACACCGCACATGAAAATCGACGTTCAGGACTTGGATTGCGACTTCTTCGCGCTTTCTTCCCATAAAATGTGCGGCCCGACGGGAATCGGCGTGCTGTACGGCAAGAAAGAACTGCTTGAGAATATGGAGCCGGCCGAATTTGGCGGCGAAATGATCGACTTTGTAGGGCTTTATGAATCAACTTGGAAAGAGCTTCCGTGGAAATTTGAAGCAGGCACGCCGATTATCGCAGGCGCGATCGGATTGGGAGCTGCGATTGATTTTCTTGAAGAGATCGGACTCGACGAGATTTCCCGGCATGAGCATAAGCTTGCAGCCTATGCGCTTGACCGTTTCGAGCAGCTAGACGGCGTGACGGTATACGGTCCGAAAGAGCGGGCGGGACTTGTGACATTTAATCTTGATGAGGTTCACCCTCATGATGTCGCGACTGTCCTCGATGCTGAGGGCATTGCGGTCAGAGCCGGCCATCATTGCGCCCAGCCGCTCATGAAATGGCTGGATGTATCTGCTACTGCGAGAGCGAGTTTTTATCTGTATAATACAGAGGAAGAGATCGATAAGCTCGCGGAAGCCCTCCAAAAGACAAAGGAGTACTTTACAAATGTCTTTTAATGCAAATTTAGATACATTATACAGACAAGTGATCATGGATCATTACAAAAATCCGCGCAACAAAGGGGTTTTGGATGACAGCATCGTCGTCGATATGAACAACCCGACTTGCGGCGACCGGATCAGACTGACAATGAAGCTTGACGGCGATACCGTTCAGGAAGCGAAGTTTGAAGGGGAAGGATGTTCTATCTCCATGGCTTCAGCTTCCATGATGACGCAGGCGATTAAAGGAAAAGATATTGATACCGCCCTTTCCATGTCTAAGATTTTCTCAGACATGATGCAAGGGAAAGAGTATGACGACTCGATAGATCTCGGGGATATTGAAGCTCTTCAAGGCGTTTCGAAATTCCCGGCCCGGATTAAATGTGCCACCCTTTCATGGAAAGCACTTGAAAAAGGAGTCGCTGGCGAAAAAGGCGGCAATTAAAAGATTGGAGTGAAAATGGATGGCTAAAAAAATGCCTGAAATTGGTGAATACAAGTACGGTTTTCACGATAAGGACGTTTCCATTTTCCGTTCAGAGCGCGGATTGACAAAAGAAATCGTAGAAGAAATTTCACGCATGAAAGAAGAGCCTCAATGGATGCTTGATTTCCGCCTGAAATCTCTTGAGCATTTCTACAACATGCCGATGCCGCAGTGGGGCGGGGATTTAAACTCTTTAAACTTTGACGAAATTACGTATTACGTAAAGCCGTCTGAGCGTTCAGAGCGTTCTTGGGATGAAGTGCCTGAGGAAATTAAACAGACATTCGACAAACTCGGTATTCCTGAAGCTGAGCAAAAATACCTTGCCGGTGTTTCTGCACAGTACGAATCCGAAGTTGTTTACCACAATATGAAAGAAGATCTTGAAGAGCAAGGCATCGTCTTCAAAGACACAGACAGCGCGCTGAAAGAAAATGAAGACATTTTCCGCGAGCACTGGGCGAAAGTCATTCCGCCGACTGATAACAAGTTTGCGGCGCTGAACTCAGCTGTTTGGTCCGGCGGATCTTTCATCTACGTGCCTAAAGGCGTGAAGGTTGAAACACCGCTTCAAGCTTACTTCCGCATCAACTCTGAAAACATGGGTCAGTTCGAACGTACGCTGATCATCGTTGACGAAGAAGCAAGCGTTCATTACGTAGAGGGCTGTACGGCTCCTGTGTACACAACAAACTCGCTTCACAGCGCGGTTGTTGAAATCATCGTCAAAAAAGGCGGCTACTGCCGTTATACAACAATTCAAAACTGGGCGAACAACGTTTACAACCTAGTAACGAAACGTACGGTTTGTGAAGAAAACGCGACGATGGAATGGGTTGACGGAAACATCGGTTCTAAATTGACGATGAAATATCCGGCTGTCATTCTGAAAGGTGAAGGCGCGCGCGGAATGACGCTTTCTATCGCTCTTGCGGGTAAAGGACAGCATCAGGACGCAGGCGCGAAAATGATTCACCTTGCACCGAATACGTCATCCACAATCGTATCAAAATCGATTTCGAAACAGGGCGGAAAAGTAACATACCGCGGTATCGTCCACTTCGGACGGAAAGCGGACGGCGCCCGTTCAAACATCGAGTGTGATACGCTCATTATGGATAACAAATCAACTTCTGATACAATCCCTTACAATGAAATCCTGAACGACAACATTTCATTGGAGCACGAAGCGAAAGTATCAAAAGTTTCTGAAGAACAGCTTTTCTACTTGATGAGCCGCGGTATTTCTGAAGAAGAAGCAACAGAAATGATCGTTATGGGCTTCATCGAGCCGTTCACAAAAGAACTCCCGATGGAATACGCAGTTGAAATGAACCGTTTGATTAAATTCGAAATGGAAGGCTCCATCGGTTAATAGTAAAACCCCGCCATATGGCGGGGTTTTTTTGTTTATTGAATAGTGAAATTACCGTATTCGCTTGACCGGACATGAATCGGCCCGTTTAAATTGTAGTTCTTCTCTTTGACAATATCGCGGAAAACGTCGACACGGGCAACCGATTCTCTCCATTCATCCTGGGTGTCCTCATCTGACGGATTCATCAGATCGTCATAGCGCACATCCAAGAATTTATTGAGCCATTTCTTCTCGTCAGTTCCGTCTTTCGGTGACCCGCCCATTTTTTTGTTCGTGCGTTTAATCAGGGCATAAAAGGAGTCTGGATCATCGCCGTCGCCATGCTGAATCACCGTATCGTACATCACTGCTTTTGCCAAGGCCGTTTTCAGTCCGGCATTTTCTGAACGTTCCATCGCCGGCTGATAATACAAGCTGTCATTTACCTTATCCTGGGCAGCGCGGAAGGCTTTATCATTGCCAAGTGAGCGCCAGGCAGAAGCGAATCCTTTCAAATTGCTGATGTCATCGCTTTCGTCCTTCGCAAGACGCCGCAATTCAGGCAAATACTTTTTCAATTTGTTATTCGGCACCGCTTTCGTGTATACTTCGACTACTTCCAGCGCATCTCCGGTAGCCGTCGTAAAGCCGGCCCGCCCGCAAGTGTAACCTCTTCCGTCATCCAACGCTTCAACATATCCGTATTGGATTTCCGTCTTTCCGTTTTCAAAGATGCTGGTCAGCTGTTCCGCCCGGCGCTTCTGATCCTTATTCAGCCCGGCCGCTAAAACCGTACCGCTCATCATCAGGGTAAAAAACATGGTGAAAATAAGTGACGAAACCGCCGTCTTCTTCCAAAAATCTGCTTTTTTCTTCAAGCTGATTTTCATTGCCATACCCCTTTCATATGTAAGTTACGCACTCAGTATACATGAGAGGGTTGTTTTTTTGTTGAAAACACACGAATTTGTCAATATTTTGAATCCTAAGCCCTATCAGGCGCTTCATAAAAAGAACGCACCTTCATCAGACAGACAATCCCGTTCTCGCATCATTCTCATCTGTAACATAGTCAACGCGGAGAAATCCGCATTGTACAGCCTGCTGATAAAGGGCTTCGAGCATATCCGGATCTTTGCAATATAACGTTACATACGAGCAATCTGCAATGAGAAGCACAAGCTCACAGGAACTCTCCAAATACTCCTCGTACGTATTGATTTCCGTTACCATCCCGCCCGGGAAAGCTTTCAATTCAGCAAAAATCATATAATAAGGGTTTCCTTCCAGACGCTGACGGAGTTCTTGACCCTGAATGATGCGCTGATTTTGCGGAAACAGGTCTGTATCGGTGTCTTCTTTGAATTCAGTATACGCCTCTCCATCACCGATAAACCACGTATAGGAAGAGATGGGGAACTGTTGTCATATATCTGCCGCAAACCGTCCGAATTGATTTGGGATGTCAAATGTAATGCCGCGTTTCATAATAAAATGAGGATATCGAATAACTAATGACTGACTATTTCGAAATTAAATCCATAGGAACTTTATTTTATTACTGTAAAATTGCTATAATAATAGCTAATATATTTCTAAATTGGAGGACTATTGTTATGAAGGGGAAAAAGATCATTATTTGTTTATTGGTCATCTGTATTATTTTCATAATCAGTTTGTTTTTTATTAAGAATAATGAAACTCCTGATTCAGCGAAAAAATTTAATACTGAACATGAAGCTTTACAGTATGCTAAACAAGAATCACCTTATATCACTGATTTTATATATGAAACAAAGGAAATTGACAATGAAAAAGTTGTGATATACAAATTTGAAGAAAATAAACAAATGGGTGTAGGAACAGGAACATTGGCATGGAAAGATAAAAAAGTTATATGGGTAAAGAATGGAAATGGTGTAGCGCTTAAAAATCAGAATAATAAGACAGATATTTCATTTGATGTAAAGTCGTATTCAGGTAAAAAATATAAGTTATATGCTGGATTTAACAAAACGAAAAATCTGAAAATTGAAACTCAGACAGATAACAATGTAACCCCTCATGTGGATAAGAAATCTGGAATATATTATTTGTTAATTCCTAGTATAAATTAATCTTACCAATTTTACAAAAAATATACTATCATGGTAATATTTTAATATGTTATAAAAATAAGGAGGGTCTATATGAAAAAGAAAGTTACGCTTTTGATTGCAGTTTTCGTGGTGTTTTTGATGATTTTTGGAAATCCATCGAAAGGATTCGCTGTCGAGCAATATACTATTAATCTATCTGATTCAAATGTAGAAAAATTTTATGATGAGGAACAAGGTGCAGTAATCGCACCATTCAAAGCGTCAGAACATGGGCTTGTACCTGTTTCAAAAGACGAATATGAAAAAACGACTGAAATAAAAGAAAACGAAAATTTAGAGAATGAGTTTGTTGTTTCTGAGGAAAGTAATGACGAATTAGAATTTAAGCCCTATGCTGATGTTGATCTTAGATATTGGAGATATAAAGAAAAATCAGCCACTAAATATTATGGAGACCCTATTAAAGTTTCAGCAACAATTAAGTGTACTACATCATCGTGCAGAGTAGATAAACAGACGCAAGCTACTGTATCTAAGTCTTACAGTGTTAATGCTTCATCAGAAATACAAGCTATAAACTATGGAGCTAGTTTTAATTTTACGTCAGCAAAATCTTATTCTACTACATATTCCTTTACGCTCAAAAAAGGCCAATCTGGATATATAGCCTTTAAACCATACAAAAGAAAGTCTACAGGTACCCTAACGCAGTATTCTACAATGCATGGTAAAATCAGCAGTAAATCAGCCTATGGAAGATCAGCGATTAAAATGAAAACTGGAGAAGCTGATGGATACTATACTTTTGTTTTTACTAAAAAATAGTATGATAGATCAGTTTATATAGTGGAAGGATAATAGTGAAATGCCTTTATCCTCTCAATTTTTATTTTTTTAAAGGACGGGGCTTGATACTTAGCCGCGTTCTTTGATGTTCTCTTTTGTTCTTGATCTGTATATACGTTGACTATGACTTTTGAATTGATACTGGCTGCTGTTTGAAAGCTTGCGATTGTCGTTTTAGGGTCTGTGTTTTCTTCACATCCATGATGATTTACGTTTAAGACACCACCTTTTCTCTATTGATAGTGATGGGATCTTTGATAGGTGAGCGAAGAGATTGGTCGACCTTCTGCTTTTTCATATGGGAGCAAAAGGTCGAAGCAAAGCGCTCTATTTGTTAAAATAAATAAGACAAAACAGATAGAAAAGGTGTTACACATGAAGTCTTATATAATTATTGGGGGCGGCATTCTCGGTGCGTCCGCGGCTTATCATCTCGCAAAGGCCGGGGCGGATGTAACGGTCATTGACCGGAAGCACCTGGGGCAGGCGACTGACGCCGCGGCGGGGATCGTCTGCCCGTGGCTGTCACAGCGCCGCAATCAGGCATGGTATGCGATCGCAAAAGGCGGAGCCCGCTATTATAACCAATTGATACAGCAGCTTGAAGCGGACGGAGAAACAGAAACCGGTTATCAAAAGGTCGGAGCCGTCAGCCTCCATACGGATGAAAAAAAGCTCAGCCAAATGGAGGAAAGAGCTTATAAAAGAAGAGAGGACGCCCCTGAAATCGGTGACATTACAAGACTGACTCCGGAAGAAACGAAGGCGCTGTTCCCCGCGCTGTCGGAGGAATACGGGGCGGTTCATGTCAGCGGCGCGGCCCGGGTGAACGGGAGGGCGCTTCGTAAGGCGCTGTTAAACGCGGCCGTTAAGCACGGCGCGATTGTTTACAATGAAGAAGCGTCAATATTGACAGAGGACGGTGCCGTCATCGGTGTGAAAACCGCAGAACGCACGCTTACTGCCGACCAGGTTCTCGTAACGGCCGGCGCTTGGGCGAGAGAGCTGCTTGAGCCGCTCGGCATCCGCTTTTCAGTATCATACCAAAAGGCACAGATCGTTCATTTAGAGCTTCAGGGAGAGGAGACGGGCGGCTGGCCCGTCGTCATGCCTCCAAACGATCAATACATTCTCGCCTTTGACAGCGGCAGAATCATAGCGGGCGCGACTCATGAAAACGATACCGGCATGGATTTGCGGGTGACGGCCGGCGGTCTCCGCGAGATTTTTGACAAAGCATTAACCGTGGCGCCGGGGCTTTCAGACAGTACTATGATAGAGACAAGAGTCGGTTTCAGGCCGTTTACTCCCGGTTTTCTTCCCGTCATCGGCAAAGTGCCGAATATCAGCGGACTCCTCGTTGCCAACGGGCTGGGCGCCTCAGGGCTGACGAGCGGGCCGTATCTGGGGGCTGAACTGGCGAAACTCGCGCTCGGGCAGCAGACGGAAATTGATGTAAGCCTTTATGATCCGTCCGGGGCGCTTGAATAAAAAATAGCTTTTGGCGCATTCTTATGATAGGATGGAGCTTTAATGAATAAGAGGACGTGACCCATTTGATAAAAATAAACCTTCCTGCTCCTGATGTAACCATTACGGAACGGCAGCAGTCACCGTCGGAGAATGAACCGGCGATTAAAGCGATTTACGGTTTCATTGATTTTCACCAAATTCCGAGAGACAAAGGCGGCATCTTTATGTTTTATAACATTCATGATGAGCTGCTGTTTGTCGGGAAGGCCCGTAAATTAAGACAAAGAATCAAAAAGCATTTTGAAGACAATGTGTCGCCTGTTAAACATCACAGGGACGAAGTGTATAAAATTGAAGTATGTGTCGTAAATGATCCGATGGAAAGGGAGATTTACGAAACTTACGCGATCAATACCCTTCAGTCGAAATACAACATTGAGAAAGTATTTTATAAATAAGAAAAACCGGAGCTTAAGGGCTCCGGTTTTCTTTATGTTTACAGTGCCAGCCACATCACGGCAATATGCACGATTAGCAGACAGTAAACGATGAGGAATAGCTGGACGACCTTTTTTCTGAATAACATGCAGATCATCATGAGCACGGGAAAAATCAGGACGCCGGCCGTTTTATTGATTGATGTATTCGGACGGTTCGACACGTCATAGTGAATGGCCATATCAGCAGGAAGAAACGGATAAAACACAATCGACAGAATAAAGGCGAGAACCACAGCTCCCCACAGCACTTTATCATTCATCAAAAACATATGAACACTCCCTTTTTTTTAGTGTGAAAAATTTCATTAGTTTCAGTATTTATCTTATGGGTGTTTCCGATCAGGTGATCGCTGATATTAAAAAGTCATCGCGGGATTATTTTAAAGAGTTGAAAGCGGCGGTCTACAGCGGCGATTATGAGAAAGTGAACAGCGTCATTGATCAAGGTTCGCAGATTATGAGAAAGTGCTGAAAGAAGAGTTTGACAAAAAGAGCATGGACAAAGGAAAATCAACGGCCATCGGCCAATGCGCAACGGCTGTATGGGTATTTTTAAACGCGGCGGCCGCCATTGAGACGATCGCTCTTGCGGTAGCGGCCATCATTTTGACAGTAGCAAGCGTTGACGAAGATTCCGACTTAGGAAAAGAGCAGCTCATCGCTAATGTCGTTGACCGCATTAACGCGCAGCACTGAAGCTGAAGAAAGAAAACGCTAAGGAGACGAACCTTAGCGTTTTTTTGATTGAAGCATCTGTTTTAAATATGCTTCTGAATCAAAGCCGAGTTCCTCGTCGGCTTCTTTTTTCAGTTCAAGCTGAAATCGCACATACGTGTCATATTTCGGGCTGAGCTTTTGAAGAAGATTGCTGAAAGGCGATCCCTCCTTCAGCGCGGGCAGATCAGAAGCGGATTCTCCGACCTTGATCAGGCTTTCCCTGTATTCTTCATCTGTCTGCACTCTTTTCACAAGCTGAATGATGATGTTTTTATGAGTGTCCCAAGTGGCAGGGTCTCTCTCCAAAATCCGCTCGATAAATTGGTCATGCTGGACTTTGTGCTGCTGGAGCTGAGCCGGATCCTCTTTGCCGACCAGCTGCATCATCGGGTGTGCAGCCGGAACTTCTTCCATATCATCCAATACTTTAATAAGCTCCGCCCATATCGTTTTTTTCTCATCTGTATCAATAGAAAAGTCGAGGAACGGTTCAAACAGCGCGGCGATAAATTCTCCGAAATCTCCCGGGAACAGTTTTTTCAGCTGAAGTCCCATATACTTCGGTTCATCTATTTTGACCTCGCCGATATCATGCAGAATTGAATCGACATTTTCCGCATCTTCCACGCGCTTGATCAGCATTTCAGTCAGTTTCCGTTCCTGCTCAAGCTCTTCAATCTGCCGGCTGAGCTTTTGATGCTGCCGGCGCAGTATATCATGCAGACTGCTGCCCTCTAAGAGGAACGCTTTAATATCGCTTACAGACAGTGCCAGCATTCGGAGGGCGGCAATCATTTTCAGCGTATTCACGTTCTGAGCGGAATACTCACGGTATCCGTTATCAGGGTTTTTGCTGACGGTGATTAAACCTTCCTGCTCATAATATTTGATGGCTTTTTTCGTGAGACCCGTCTGCCTTGCGGCTTCTTTTATATTCATTCTGAATCACTCCCTGCTTTTCATTCTAAACGTGTCTCTAAGGGTCAGGTCAAGAGAGGGCGGGAAATAAGACGGGTTTATTTTATATTTTAGAAATTTCAGAAAATATGATTGACAACGCACCTTTGTTGCGATTAATATAACGTTATATAATGTTATATAACGTTATATAATAAAACACTGAGGAGTGAAGGATTTGAGTCAAACTGCCGCACAAGTGAATCACAAAGTTCAGGCTTTCTTGGATGATCTGAAAGGAAAAACGATTGACCACGTCTTTTTCGTCGCTTGCGGGGGTTCTTCAGCCATTATGTATCCGAGCAAGTACGTGTTTGACAGAGAGGCGAAAGCCATCAGCTCTGATCTCTACAGTTCGAATGAATTTATTCAGCGCAATCCCGTTCAGCTCGGAGAGAACTCTCTCGTGATTTTATGTTCTCAGTCAGGCAATACGCCGGAAACGGTGAAAGCCGCCGGTTTCGCCAGAAAAAAAGGCGCGCTTACGATTGCGATGACCTTTGAGCCTGATTCGCCGCTAGCGAAAGAAGCCGAATATGTCGCGGTGTATGACTGGGGTGAGAACGCACAGGCGATAAATACGAATTACGGGGTTCTGTATCAAATCGTGTTCGGCGCTTTACACGTGCTGGAAAACCATCCCGCGTTTGAACAGGCGATCGACGGACTCAATAAGCTCCAGACCGTATATGACAAAGCGCTCAAACAAGAAGCGGATCACGCAAAGGCATTCGCGAAAGCCCACGAAAAAGAAGATATCATTTACACGATGGCAAGCGGTGCGAATTACGGCGTCGCTTACTCCTACAGCATCTGCATTCTCATGGAAATGCAATGGATTCATTCCCACGCCATTCATGCCGGAGAATATTTTCACGGACCGTTCGAAATCATTGATGAATCCGTTCCATTTATTATCCTGCTCGGCTTAGACGAAACAAGACCCCTTGAAGAGCGGGCGCTTTCCTTCTCAAAAAGATACGGCAAAAAACTGACAGTGCTTGATGCGGCAGCATATGATTTTTCCGGAATTGACGATTCTGTAAAAGGCTATCTGGCTCCTCTCGTATTAAACCGGGTGCTCAGAAGCTATGCGGATGCGCTGGCGGAAGCAAGGAACCATCCGTTAAGCCAGCGGCGTTACATGTGGAAAGTCGAATATTAAGAACGCGCATTATATTTCACCGGACTATAATGATATATAACGTTATAGTCCGGTGACAAAGGAGGAAAAGCATCTGAAAAAGCTCATCTGCCTGTTCGTTCTGTTAGCCGTATGTCTGTCAGCCGCCGCTTGTTCAAGCCAAAGCAGTTCCTCTGACGGAAAAGTGACCTTGAAGTTTTTTCACAGGTGGCCGAAGGAGCCGGAAAAAAGCTATTTCGAAGAAGCGGTCAAAGAATTTGAAGCTGCTCATCCGGATATTCATATCCAAACGGAAGCGGTCTTAAACGATTCTTATAAAGACAAGGTGAAAGTCATGCTCGGAACAACGAGCCCCCCTGATATTTTCTTTTCATGGAGCGACCGGTTTGCTTATAAATTCATCAAAGGAGATAAAGCCCTCGATCTGTCGTCTTACTATCAGCAGGATAAAGATTGGTCCTCACAGCTTGTGCAGTCACAAATCAAACCCTTTACGCATGACGGAAAACAGTACGGTGTTCCGTGGCAAATGGACGCTAAATCATTCTTTTATAATAAGGACATTTTTCATACATTACATTTGAAGCCCCCGGCGACATGGGATGAACTGATCACAGTCTCTGAGAAATTGAAAGAGAACGGATATATTCCGATCAGTTTCGGCACAAAAGCGCCTTGGACGATTTCTCATTATATCGGGACGCTGAACCAGCGTATGGTGGATGAAAAAACGCGGGCGAAGGATTACAGCCCGGAAACCGGGGAGTTTACGGACGAAGGCTATGTCAAAGCGCTTGAAAAGCTTCAGGAACTTCTGCCGTACTTTACAAAGCACGTGAACTCCGTTGATCACGAATACGTGCGCCAGCAGTTTACGAGCGGCAAAGCGGCGATGATTTATGCGGAAACGGCAGAAATTAAGCTCGTCGAACCGGTCAATCTGGGCTTGTTTCCTTTCCCGAAACTCAGCGGCGAAAAGGGATCTCCCCGTGCACTGACCGGATCTCCGGAAGGATTTATGATTTCCTCAAAAACGAAGCACCCGAAAGAAGCCATGGAATTTCTACAGTTTTTAACCTCGAAAAAAATGGGAGAGAAGCTGATAAAAGACGTCGGTAAATACAGCGCGGTTCAAGGAACGGCGACAGAAAACAATTCCGCCCCGATCCAGCGTGAAGCCGTGCAGGATATCGTCCGCGCCGAATCAATGGTGCCGTGGTTTGATATGGATGTTGACGTTGAAATCGCCGATGTGTATGCGGCAGGCGTTCAGCAGATGCTCGGCGGCACAATGACACCGCGCGAGGTGATGAATTCCGTGCAGAAAGCGGCGCGTCAGGTCAAAGCGTCATCTGAATAGAACAGATTTCTTTGGAGAAAGGAGATGAGGATTTCCTTGGTCAGCCGAAAACGTTTCATTCCGTATCTGTTTCTCGCGCCCGCGCTGATTTTTCTGCTGTTCGTTTACATTCCGATTATTGAGAATGTGTTTTTCAGTCTGTTTGAATGGAGCTCATTTCAACCCGAAAAGACATTTATCGGTTTGAAAAATTATATTGACCTGTTTCACGATCCCGTATTTTTTACAGCGCTCCGCAACAATGTGCTGTATGCGGTCATATCGCTGATTTGCCAGGTTGGCGGCGGCTTAATTCTGGCGGCCGTGCTGGAAGACAGACTGGTAAGAAAATGGTCGCCGTTTTTCCGCACGGTCTTTTTTCTTCCGGTCGTTATTTCCATGACCGTTATTGCGCTGTTGTTTGATTTTATTTATAACCCGGAAATCGGGCTTTTGAATCAGCTGCTGGAAGCCGTCGGACTTGATGAACTGACCCGGGCGTGGCTGGGCGATGAAAACACCGCTATGCTGTCTGTCATTTTTGTGTCTCAATGGCAGTCTGTCGGTTACATCGCCATGCTGTATATTGTCTCGATTCAGAGCATTCCCGCTGAATTATATGAATCGGCGCAGCTGGACGGAGCCGGAAAAATCCAGCAGTTTTTTCACATTACGGTGCCGCAGACGAAAGAAATGTCGTTTGTTGCCGTGGTGATGACGCTGACCGGCGCATTTACCGTATTTAATGAACCGTATATTCTGACCGGCGGAGGGCCGGGCAATGCTTCAGAAGTGCTGAGCACATTTTTGTATAAGAGCGCTTTTACAAAGGATATGATGGGCTACGCTTCTGCGATCGCGACGGTGGTGCTTTTGCTGACGCTTGCTCTGTCGCTTATTCAGATGAAATTCTTTAAGACCGGAAAGGAGGAGTAGCCGATGCTTCCTGAAAAGACGGACTTGCGTCATGCCCGTCAGGCCGTCAGAACAGGCGGAAAACCGAGAAAATGGTATGTCGGGGAAACGTCTGTGTGGCTGTTTCTCTTAATCTACCTCATTGCCGTTGCTTATCCGCTGTTATGGATGGCGGTCAGCGCCTTTAAAAGCTCGGATGAGATTTTTGAGCACAGCTGGTCGCTGCCCTCTGTCTGGCATCCCGAAAACTTCGTATCCGCATGGAACCAAGGGATTTCCGCTTATTTTATGAACAGCGTCATTGTGACCGTGCTGACTTGTCTCATCACCGTATTTGTGAGCGCCTGGGCGGCATACGGGCTGGCCCGTTTTCAATTTAAAGGAAAAGGGTTTGTGCTGATCATTTGTCTTGGCGGCTTGATGCTGACGCCGCAGGTCAGTCTTGTGCCGCTGTACTCCATTATCCAGTCATTGGGACTGTACAATACGTATTGGGCATTGATTCTTCCGTACGCCGCCTACCGTATTCCGTTTACCGTGATTCTGATCCGTTCCTATTTTTTGTCGATTTCCAAAGAGCTTGAGGAAGCTGCCTATCTGGATGGATGTACAAGTTTCGGAATATTTTTCAGAATATTCTTACCTATGAGCGTGCCGATTCTGGTGACATCAGGCATTTTGACGGCTTACCATACATGGAATGAGTTTATGTTTGCGATTATTTTTATCGATGATGAAAATTTACGGACGATTCCGGCCGGGCTGATGCAGTTCAGAGATGCCCTGCAGACGGATTGGGGCGTGCTGCTGGCCGGGCTGACGATTTCTGCTGCTCCGATCATCGCGCTGTTTTTATTGATGCAGAGATATTTTATCCGCGGCATTGCTGCGGGAAGTGTGAAAGGATAAGGAGGATGAAAAGATGAAACTGATAGCGGCCGGAGATAATGTAGTAGATTATTATCAGGATCAGGAGACGTTTTACCCGGGCGGAAATGCGTTAAACGTAGCCGTGCTTGCCCGGCGCTTAGGCCACGAAACTTCTTATATCGGGATTCTCGGCAGTGATGAAGCGGCGGATCACGTATTGAATGTGCTGAAACTGGAAAAGGTGAATGCCGATCTGATCCGCCGGGCATACGGAGAAAACGGGATGGCGGTCGTCACGCTTGATGAAAGAGGGGACAGGATATTTGCCGGGTCAAATAAAGGCGGCGTGCAATCGCGTCTGACGCTCGCTTTTCAGGAGAATGACATCTCATTTATCGCCGGACATGATTTGCTGCATACGAGCGTATACAGCAGGATAGAACGTGATCTTCCGATGATGAGCGGCCATGTGCCGATTTCCTTTGACTTCTCTGTAAAACGTGACGAAGCCTATTTAGAAGCGGTCTGTCCGTACGTGACGTATGCGTTTTTTTCCGGGAGTGATTTGAGTGAAAGTGAATGTATGCGGCTTGCCGAAAAAGCCCGCGGTTTCGGAGCGAAAATCGTCTGTCTGACAAGGGGGGAATATGGCGCGGTGTTATCGGATGGGGAACGCGTCTATCATCAGCCGGTGGTAAGAGCTGATATAATAGATACATTGGGCGCGGGTGATTCTTTTATCGCCGGGTTTCTTACCGATTTCTTCGAGCATCAGGATATTCGGCGAGCGCTTACTGCGGCCGCCGGGACGGCTGCCAAAACATGCGGAGGGTTCGGAGCGTTCGGTTACGGGCATCCCTACAGGCCGGGCGGCGGGAAAAGCAGTGAAAAAACGAGAATACGATAAGCATTGTCTCGTTTTTTATACTTGTTACGCATAGGGACTGTTAATGGTAAACGTGACGCGGTCGGTATGCATTAAAAACAGCGAGCTGTATATCGGCTGGTCTTTTGACATAAAAGCAGTTTTGTCAATTTCAAAAAGCGCATCCCCGATATCACAAGCCAGATAGCGGCTTTCTTCCTGCTTGGCGTATACGACATTTAACAGCTTCGTATTATGGGTGGGCACCACCTGATAGTGCTGTTTCAAAATGTCATGCATCGACACGCCGCCTTTAATATGCTTGCCGATGTCGGGAAATAAACTGAGCGGATAGTGGGCGATTTCGAATGAGAGCGGCTGGTCGTCGTGAAATAAAATGCGTTTCAATTCAAGAACGGGACTTTCGAAAGCGACGCGAAGTTTTTGGGCGATGGATTTAGGCGCTTCAATGATTTCATGGGAAAGGATCTGGTGTTTCGGTTTTTTCCCCGTTGATTCCATAAATTCAGAGTAGCCGTTGACCGCGATGAGCTCCCGCTTCAGTTTAGGGCTTTTAACGAACGTTCCCTTTCCCTGCTGCCGGACGAGCCAGCCTTCTTCCACAAGATCAAGGATGGCCTTCCTGACCGTTATGCGGCTGACGTTGTACGTTTCGCACAGCTCATTTTCGGTCGGCAGTTTTACGGACGGCGAATAAACGCCCTTCTTGATATCGTCCGCGATAATTTGTTTCAGCTGAATATATAAAGGTTTCGAGCTCCCGTTATTTAACAATGGGACGGACCTCCTTTGTCAAGTAGTAGTACTATTATATGTATTATGACGTTATAATACAAATTTGCTTTTCATTTATGAATCTATCAGAAACCCCGAACATTTTTAACATAACAGAAAGATGTGGCGGTTTCCAGTATTGGAGGAGGTTTCGAATGGCATCATTAACATTTGACCATATCAAAAAAACATACGGCGCCCAATCGGCGGCAGTGAAGGATTTTCACTTAGATGTAAAAGATGAGGAGCTGCTGGTGCTTGTCGGTCCCTCCGGCTGCGGCAAATCTACGACACTCAGAATGATTGCCGGACTGGAGAGCATTTCTGAGGGGAAGCTTTATATCGATGGAGACGCGGTGAACGATCTGCCCCCGAAGGATCGCGATATCGCGATGGTTTTTCAGAATTACGCGCTGTATCCCCACATGACGGTGTTTGATAATATGGCGTTCGGTTTGAAGCTCAGAAAGCTGCCGAAAAAAGAAATCGCAGAGCGAGTCCGGACGGCCGCTGATATTTTGGAAATCGGGCATCTGCTCAAGCGGAAACCGAAGGCTCTTTCAGGCGGACAGCGGCAGCGGGTTGCGCTCGGCCGGTCGATCGTGCGGGAGCCGAAAGTGTTTCTGATGGACGAGCCGCTTTCCAACTTAGATGCGAAATTGCGAGTGACGATGCGCGCCGAAATCAGCAAGCTCCATCAGCGTTTGAAAGCGACCATCGTTTATGTGACGCATGATCAGACGGAAGCGATGACAATGGGCGACCGGATTGTCGTGATGAATGAAGGAGATATTCAGCAGGCCGCAAGCCCCCATGAGATTTATCATTATCCGGCGAATCTGTTTGTGGCGGGTTTTATCGGTTCTCCGAGTATGAATTTTATAAAAGGCGCCATTGAAGAAAGTCACGGGCAATGGTATTTTGCCGGTTCGTCCGTTCGTCTGCCTATTCCGAAAGAAAAAGCGGCCGTTCTTGTGCAGAAAGGATACAGCGGTAAGGAGATGATTGCGGGGCTGCGTCCGGAGCATTTGACGCTTGCCGGACAATCAGAGCACCCGCCTGAAGCGGTGTGCCGCGCTGTGGCGGAAGTATGTGAAAACTTAGGCGCGGAGATGTACGTTCATGCGGTGAGCGGAGATGACCGCATGACGATCCGTCTTGACGGCGCTTCACAGGTGAAACCCGGCGATGCCATTCTGCTTGCGGTCAATATGAACCGGGCCGTCTTTTTTGATGCCGACACTGAAAACGCCGTATATTGAAAAAGGGAGCCTGATGATCGGGGCTCCCTTATCACTTCTTATGATACGATTACCAGATTTCATCCGCCCATTCCGGATGGTCGATAAACGGATTGCGGTTATGCTGATAGTCTTCGTAAATGATTTCGTTCCGCCGTTTTTCCTTACTGTCGACGGGGTCTTGTTGATTCCATTTGAGCAAAACGGACAGTTTTCCCATGTAAGGAGCTGAGCCGTTTCCGGTTTTATCATTCAGCTCAAGGTCGGGATACCCGTCGTCTCCTTCATAACGCACCGCCATGTAAAACAGCATGCGGGCGACGTCTCCTTTGACCTCATCGCGCGGCTCCCAGGAATCGCCGTCGTAATAATTGCCCGGCGCTTTCGGGTATTCTGAGCCGCCGTTATCAAAATCCATGTTTCCTCTGGCACTGTTCACCTGGACGTCTGCAGGGCGCAGATGATGAATGTCCGTCCCGGGGCCGGCAGCTGTTCCGAAGTTTCCGTGTGACTTTGCCCACACGTGTTCACGGTTCCAGTCCCCGACGCTTCCGCCGTTTTTACTTTTGGCCCGTGATTCCTGGGTGTAGAGCAAGATGACATTGTTCGGGTTTGCCGGATCTTCGTCAGTTTCCTTCAATGCATTCCATACTTGGCTGTAAGACAGCTTTGTATGTCCGCTGATGATGCGGTGCAGGGCGCTCTTTAAGGCCGTTCCGCTTTTTCCGGAAGCTTCTTTGTAATATGTGTCCGTATCCGCAGACGGAGTGGTAACAGCTGAGGCAGTTTGCGGAAAAAGAGTTGAGCCGCCGGCAGTTGAAACCGCCATCCGGCTGTACAGATTCGTGTCAGCCGGCGCGCCCGCAGAGGCTGACGGCGCGGCCCATCCAAAAATGAAAAACAGGCAGACAATCGGCAGAAACCAAAGTTTTTTTGTCATGACTTGCCCTCCTTTACCTCTATTATCCAAAAAATAAATCTAATATTCTATCTTTTTTGAAAAATGGTTCCTTCGACTTATTGGTCAAAGTATCCGGAAAATCATTGATTTTTTAGAGGATATGATAATGAACTCGTTATGCGCTCCTTCTATAATGAAGATCATCTTGTCAGTTTTTCAGTTTAAAAGGAGGGCGTGTATGGAACATCAGCAGCTTTCGGCGGCGAATATCGGGATTTCCGATGACATACAATGGCTGTCTCAATTCGGCGCTTCCGCTTCCGGCGGAGTGACGAGGCTTTTATATACGAAAGAATGGATGGACGCCCAGCTTGCCGTCAAAAAGAAAATGGAGGCGTTCGGGCTGGAAACGGCATTTGACGATGTCGGTAACGTATTCGGCCGTTTGAGCGGCACAGAATCACCTGATGAGGTGATTCTGACCGGGTCGCATATTGACACCGTTATTGACGGCGGCAAATATGACGGTGCGTTCGGCGTGCTGGCGGGCATGCTGGCGATCCGGCATTTGCATGAGACGTGCGGGCGTCCGAAAAAAACGCTGGAGGCTGTGTCGCTCTGTGAAGAGGAAGGGAGCCGTTTTCCCATCACTTATTGGGGATCCGGCAATATCACCGGTGCTTTCTCGCTTTCAGATGCGGAAACGCCGAAAGACGCGTCCGGCATTTCTCTGAAAGAAGCCATGCGGCAGAACGGCTTCGGTGCAGGCCGTTATCCAGCACCGCTGCGCACAGATATCAAAGCCTTTCTGGAAATTCATATTGAACAGGGGCAAACGCTTGAACGATCGGGAAGGGATATTGGGATTGTCACCGGGATTGCCGGACAGAGACGCTATACCGTTACGCTTGACGGTGAATGCAACCATGCCGGCACCACTTCGATGAAATGGCGGAAAGACCCGCTCGCGGCGGGAAGCAGCATCATCCACGAACTGATGCTTTCAGCGGAAAGACAGCCGGCAGAGCTCCGCCTGACGTGCGGGAAAATGACGGTTGAACCGAATATGGCGAATGTCATTCCGGGCCGTATCCAGTTTTCCGTTGATATTCGCCACCCGGAGGAAGACGTGCTGGCAGCCTTCCATCAGAAACTGGTGTCGATTGTTGAAAACATCAGCCGCAGCAAAGGAGTCAGACCCTTTATTGATGAATATATGAGGATAGAGCCGGTTCAAATGGATCAGACCCTGACACGAACCGCAGCAGAGGCTGCAAAAGAGCAGGGGGCGGACCCGGAGAAAATCGTAAGCGGAGCGGGACATGACGCCCAGATGCTCGGCAGAACCTTTCCGGCCTGCATGCTGTTTGTGCCGAGCCGTGGCGGGATCAGCCACTCGCCGCTTGAATTCACACCCGCACATCAGCTTGAAACCGGCGTCCTTACGCTGGCGAATGTATTACATAAACTTGCCTATTAACGTAAAGGGGGAATCGGCGTGCCGACCAGAAAAGAATTGTGCATTCCGCAAAGAACGATTATGACACCGGGACCGACAGAAGCTGAACCGAGGGTGCTGAGGGCGATGGGCGCTCCGATCATCGGCCAGTTTGACCCGGCATTTACCGGCATTATGAACGAAACGATGCAAATGCTCCGTGAATTGTTTCAAACGGAAAACCGCTGGGCCTATCCGATTGACGGCACATCAAGAGCGGGGATTGAGGCTGTTCTCGCAAGTGTGATAGAACCGGGCGACAGCGTGCTCGTTCCGATATACGGACGCTTCGGATACCTGCTGACTGAAATCGCCGAGCGATACGGAGCGGACGTTCATACGATCGAGTGTGAATGGGGAACGGTCTTCCGGCCTGAAGAGATTATCAGCGAGATGAAAAAGATTTCCCCGAAAATCGTCGCTATGGTGCACGGAGAAACATCAACGGGGCGGATTCACCCGCTGAAAGAAATCGGGGAAGCGTGCCGCGCCCAAGACGCACTCTTTATCGTGGATGCCGTGGCCACGATCGGAGGCTGCGCCGTAAAAACGGATGAGTGGAAGATTGACGCAGTCATCGGGGGAACGCAAAAATGCCTATCGGTCCCTTCCGGAATGGCGCCGATTACTTATAATGACCGGACGGCCGCTGTCATTGCCGCGCGTAAAAAGGTAGAACGGGGCATTGCGACGGCGGCTGACGGCAACATGCTGTCCGGTCATCGCCCGATTACGAGCAACTATTTTGATCTGAGCCAGCTCGAAGATTATTGGAGTGAAAGAAGGCTGAATCACCATACAGAAGCGACAGCAATGCTTTATGCGCTGCGGGAGGGTGTGCGCCTTGTCCTGGAAGAAGGACTTGAAGAACGGTTCCGCCGGCATCGGCGTCACGAAAAAGCGCTTACGGCGGGACTTGCAGCGATGGGCCTTGATTTATTCGGTGATCCGGAGGCGAAGCTGCCTGTCGTCACATGTGTGAAGATTCCGCCGGAAGCAGACGGCGAATCGATCAGAAGGATGCTTTTGTCTCAATTCGGAATTGAAATCGCCAGCTCGTTCGGTCCGCTGCAGGGGAAAATTTGGCGAATCGGAACGATGGGCTACAGCTGCAGAAAGGAAAATGTGCTGTTTGTGCTGGCCGGACTTGAAGCGGTTCTGATCAGACACGGTGTTGCCGTTAAAGCCGGGGAAGCGCTGCAGGCGGCCCTTAACATATATGATCTGCCGGCTGAAACCGGTGTGCTGTCATGAGACATGAAAACGAGATTGAAATCATCTGGACTTTTTTCCCTTTTCCCCGTTATACTTAATGGTATAAAAAATGACAAATATGGAACGATCATCTGTTTGTCTGGGGAGAAGGTAAGAAATCATGGCGTACATGGGCCGATTGTCAATTTTAATGCTGAATATGTTTATTGCGATGCTTGGAATCGGATTGATTATTCCGATTATGCCCGCATATATTACCGAATTCGGAGCGACGGGGAGCACGATGGGTCTGCTTGTTGCGGCGGCGGGGCTTACACAGCTTTTATTTGCGCCTATTGCCGGGGAAATAACCGACAAATACGGACGGCGGAAACTGATTATTTTCGGCATCGCCGCCTTTGCCGTGTCACAATTGATCTTCGCTTTTGCCGGAAGCCTGTGGCAATTGTTCGCATCCCGCCTTTTGGGCGGAATGGGCGCGGCGTTTTTAATGCCGTCAATGTTCGCTTACATAGCGGATATTACGACCGAAGAAGAACGCGGGAAAGGAATGGGGCTGTTCAGCGCGGCGATGACGCTCGGTGTCGTCATCGGGCCAGGTGTCGGAGGCTATTTGGTTCATTACGGCATGTCTGTGCCGTTCATCGTGTCTGCAAGTCTCGCCTGCTTTTCAACGGTGCTTTCATTTTTCTTTCTGCCTGAAACGCTGGGACGTGAAAAGCAGCTGGAAGCCCGGGCAAAAACGGAAAAACGTGAGCATCTGTTTAAGCAAATGTCACGCGCGCTCAAATCGCCGTTCGCGTTTATGCTGATTCTGGTTTTTGTGCTGAACTTCGGAATTATGAACTTTGAATCCGTTTTCGGCCTTTACGTTGACCATAAACACGGATTTAAAGCCTCTGATATTGCCTTTATTATTACGGCTGCGGGTCTCATCGGCGTGTTTGTGCAGGCGGTCGGCGTCAGTTATCTCGTCCGCAGGTTCGGGGAAAAGCGCGTCATTAACGTGACGTTGATCGGGGCTGCTGCAGGACTTGTGTGGTGCCGGTTTGCGGGTTCATATTGGGCCGTTTTTGCCGCGGCAATCTTTTTCCTGACGCTGACATCGCTGCTCCGGCCGGCGGTTAATACGATGCTGTCGAAGCTCGCCGGTGACCAGCAGGGGTTTGCCGGCGGGATGAACACCTCATTCATCAGCTTAGCGAATATCGCCGGACCGTCAGCCGCCGGTTTTCTCTTTGATGTAAATATGGAATTTCCATATATGCTGGGAGCGGCTATTCTCGCCATCAGTTTTCTGGCCGCGCTTGGCTGGGGCAAAAAGACACAGACCCGGCCGTTCACGCAGCAAGGATAGAATCAAAAGCCTCCGGGTATCCGGAGGCTTTTTGCTATCTCATAGGGAGGAAAAAAATGAGTAGACTTAAAACCCTGTTTATTTTCATTTGCATACTGATCGTCACAACCTCTTGCGGTCTCATCCCAACTGGGAATGAAAAAGAGGAAAGAAGCAGCAATCAAAAGACTGTATTAAAGGATATTGACAATGCAAAATTTATTGTTGGTTTTTCTAACACTTTAGATAGGGGAAGTGAGATTGGGGTTTACGGTGAAGATGGTATTAAAATGGATAGCTTGGAATTGAAAGATGGTATAAATTTCACGATGTCTTCACATAACAAAAATAATACGTTCTTTCTATCAAATAGAAGCAATAATCACTTGATGATAGACAATAAAACCGGAAAAATAAACAAAATAAATGAAAAGAGTTTGTCAAAAACAACTGAGGATGAAGGTGCTTTCTTTATAAATAGTTCTGACGGTTATATCATCCATGACATTAACGTTGGATATACAGACAAAGGGCTGGAAAGTGAACTGGTATATTGGAAGGGGAACAGCCGAAAAAACAAGAAACAAATAAAGCTTGACGGAGAACTTGGATCAGCAATCGTCGCTAAAAATAAAATTTATGTTATTTCAAGTGATGAAGAAAGTATGTCCATCCTTTCAATTAACCCAGAGACAAATAAGCAAGAGAACAAGGCATCCATACCGAATAAAGGGATATACTTCATGGATGAAAAGGATGCATTCCAAGCTCTAGATGAAATACATTTGTACTGGCAGTTAATGATAACGTGAATGAGAAAGAGAATTCTAAGCTCATATTAATAGACAGAGAGACTCTTAAGGTAAAAAAAGAAGTCGAGATGGAGAAAGGGTTTCATCCTGCAAAATTGAAAATATTAAAAGATAGCATCTTAGCTGTTTCTTTTGCTGGGAAGCTGCAGGTGTTTGATAAAAAAATGGTTAAGAAAAAATCTTTTGATTTTTATGCTGGGGATGATATCAAATTAATGAATGATGTTCAATTCAATGACAGAGAGATGTATGTTTTACTCAAAAACTTTGATATCCAGCGTGATAACAAGCTTGGAGATATCACGTCTTATGATTTGAAATCAGGCAAAAAGGTAAAAACAATCCCGCTAAAAGCAAACAAAGAGTGGGAAATTGCACGTTTTGAAATTTTAAAATAAGTTGAGATGATTAGATCAGCTCCAGTTACATTCTGCATATATTATACTCATCATTACCGGGAGATTCCAGCATGGTTCAAGTTACCCTGTAAAGGGCAATAAGATAAGCGAAGGGATGGATTGACATGAATAGTATCAGGTACATATTGTATTTTGTGATTTCTTTCGTTTTACAGCTTCTCTGGTTCTTCTTAGTAAAAGAAAATTCTAATGTAACTATACTAGACATGTTGATAATGTCTCTATTATTCACATTATTTATGTTCATCTTAGATAAATTTCTCAAAAAAAGCAGGCTGCATAGGGACTGCTTTTTTTGTTGTAGACTTAAAACTCAAACCAAGATTTATGATCAAGACGAATGAAATTTTGCGGTTTTATTGCGGACATACATAATTTTGGAAATGTTAGAATATTATATAAAAGGAGGAGTGGCCTTGTGAGTTCTGTTTTACCATCATCGGAGGTTGGCGTTAAGATTAATGAATGGTACAAAATGATACGTCAGTTCAGTGTTCCGGATGCGGAGATTTTGAAAGCGGAAGTGGAACAAGAAATAAATGAGATGGAAGAAGACGAATATCTACTGATTTACTACACCCTCATGAAATTCCGCCATCAGCTCATGCTGGATTATTTAGAACCGGTGACTACCCGTGTGAGACCGACAATTGACGAGCTGTTGGAAAAAATCGAAGCATCAAATAAAGGAATTTCCGGCCTGCTGTGCTATTATTCTTTATTTTTCCGCGGCATGTATGAATTTGATCAAAAGCAGTATGTAAAGGCGATCGGTTTTTATAGAGAGGCTGAAAAACAACTCGTTCATGTGCATGATGAAATTGAGAGAGCGGAGTTTCATTTTAAACTGGCTGAAGCATATTACGGTATGAAACAAAGCCACGTCTCTATGCATCACGTAAAGCAAGCGCTCGATATTTACGATCAGTATGAGTTGTATAAGGTCCGGAAAATTCAATGTCTATTTGTCATATCAGGGAATTATTGTGATTTTAAACGTTATGAGAAGAGTCAGCCGCACCTTGAAAAGGCTCTTAAATTATCGAAAGAGTTAGATAATAGTAGGTTGATTAGTTCTGCTCTTTATAATTTGGGTGCAAATTACGCTGATAGGGGAGAACATTCACAGGCTGAAAACTTCTTGAAACAAGCTGTTGAAATTACAGAAAAAGCAAAGCTGAGTAACTTACCTCATTCCTTGTTTTCTTATGCGAAGGTTCTTTTTAAACAAGGGAAAATGGCTGAAGGAATGCAAGCGAGTAAGAAAGGATTATCGGCAGCAGTATCCCAAGGGGATAAGCTTTTTGAGTCACTACAAGGCTATCTCAAAGCTCTTTATGTAGACGCTGTGAATCAGCAAGGGATAAACGATACGATCGAATACCTGGAGAAAAATAAGAATTATTCATATGTTGAAGACATCGCCTGTGAAACTGCTTCGATTTATGCAGATTCAAAGGAATTTGAAACGTCTTATTTTTATCATAAAAAAATGGTAGATACGCAAACACAAATTCAAAGGGGAGAATGCCTGTATGAATTTTAAAAAAAGCATCTTCATTATTTTGGGTCTGTCGTTATCTTTAGTATGCGGATTGGGTGTGAACACAGTGGAAAAAACACATGATACCTTTCAAATTGCTTCGGATCGTTTTCAGACTTGAACAGCAAAAGCCTTTTCTTCGGGAAAGGCTTTTTTAGTTTAGATTAGAGTCTGCTGAAAATCATAACTAACGGCTGATGATGTCAATGGAAGCAGATGTTGATGGCAGCATTTTTTGAGAATTAAGCTGAATCAATCCCCCTTAAATAGGATGCGGGAGAACACCCGCATCCCTGTCTCTAACGATTCCTTAACCGATCAGCCGCTGCATTCTCAGCGCGAGCCGCAGGCGCATCGTCGTCTCCGGATCTTTTAAGCTTTTGCCGAGCAGTTCCTCGCATTTTTCTAAACGATAGATCACCGTATTTCGATGGACGTACAGGCGTTTAGCCGTTTCTGAAATCTGGCAGTGGGTCTCCAGATAAACAGACAGCGTATGAAGCAGGCTCTGGTCCTCCTTTTGCCGGTCGGCCAGGCTTTGGAGGGTGGCTTCGTAAAACTTCTTCACATCTTCCGCCGGAAGCAGGCGGAGCAGCTCCGGCACGTCTTTGGCATGATAGATTTGAATAAACTCCGCGCTTCTGGACAAATGCCCGGATGAAATGGCGTCTGAAGCTTCAGTAAAAGCGTCAGGGACGTCGATCAGCTTTTGGCATATGTTTGAGATGCCGAAGGAGACAGTCCGTTTAAACTGCGTCCGGACCTGCTTTTGAAACTGCTCCAAAAAGCTGATGACAGACGCGTGCATTTCATTCCAGCTGTCTGTCGCTTCAATTAAAAGAATACCGACATTTCCTTTAATAAAGAGATGAGGGGGAAACGGAAAGGATGACAGCTCCCCTTCAAGCAGATCAAATACATGATCGGAAACGAGCTGATTTTCGGTAAAGCTGATCGTTTTCTCATTTCGGTCAAGCTTTCCGCAAATGCACATGTATTTCTGATCCCAGCGGAGCCGGAATTCTTTGGCGCGGCTTTTGATTTCTTCATGGCCGGTAAACGAGCGGTCGATGAAATTGCTGAAAAATTCATTGCGCGCCCGTCTGCTGAATTGTTTGACGGCATTTTCTTTCAGCAGTTCAAAGGAAATGACGTTAGCCGCCTGTTCAATAGTCAAAATCATGCCTTTATCAGCGGTCTGCACCAGCTCCGGTATCACCAGATAACCGCAGTTTTTTTCAACATTCAGAATCGGCAGGACAGAATACGCCTTTCTGTCGGACAGCATGGAAAAGCAAGTGAAATAAGGCCCGGAAAGGGAATAACAGATGTTTTTCAATAAAGACGTGTCAATGGGTATGCGGTGGGACGATGATAAGAGTTTTGTATGCTGATCCAAAAGCAGCACGGGAAGCCGGAGAATGTCTGAGAGCTTCTTAAGCAGGGATTGCAGCCCTTTGCCGCTCATGATGTGGTTTGTGAATTTTTTATGGGCGTAAATGGCCTGCTGGAGCTCATTTGAACGCATATCAAGAATATGGCTCAGTGTGGCGTTGACGATATCTCCGAGCCTGATGTCTTCCGGCAGCTCAATAATCGGAAATTCATACCGGTCGGCAAGCTCCGCGGCATCTTTCGGAATGACATTAAGATAACGCTTCGTTTTGATCCCCAGTCCCGCGCAGCCCCGTTTTGCCATGAGGCGGATCAAATCTTTCAACAGCTGCGGGCGGTCCTTCAAGTGGTAAGCCGTGGTGACGAGCAATTCGTTTTTATGTAAAAAATCAGCGATGTCCGGCGCATCCATCATGTTGACGTGCTGCACCTCCCTCCAGCCGCCGGATCTGCCTGCGATTAATGCGGCCCGCTCATAAGCGGGAATCTTCATCACGTCATAAATGTTCATCAGTCAGTCTCCTTTCAGGTTCTAAAGACAACCATTGGTTAATATGAATAAAAAT
Source organism: Bacillus sp. FSL R5-0443 (assembly GCF_038608285.1). Taxonomy (NCBI): domain Bacteria; kingdom Bacillati; phylum Bacillota; class Bacilli; order Caryophanales; family Bacillaceae; genus Bacillus; species Bacillus sp. FSL R5-0443. The sequence continues at coordinate 3,357,260 of NZ_CP152013.1, read as the reverse complement.
CATCAAAAATTATAGCGGTTTTACTGATGTATTACGATCATAGTAGCAGTAAACTGGCAATCATAGACGCATGTTGTGATAAATACTGACAGAAAAATCGTCATCCTTACAGGGAGGAAGATAAAATGGCCTATGACATAATTGTAAAGGGTGCGAAAGCTGTGCGAAAAGGCGGAACAGAGCGGGCTGATATCGCCGTCAAGGACGGGAAAATTGCCTTGATCGGACCCGGCATTGACGAAAACGCGGAACAAGTGGTGCAGGCGGACGGCATGTATGTGTTTCCGGGCGCGGTCGATTGTCACGTCCATTTCAATGAACCCGGCCGAGAAGAATGGGAAGGCATTGAAACCGGCTCAAACATGCTGGCTGCCGGCGGCTGTACGGCTTATTTTGATATGCCGCTTAACTGCATTCCTTCGACGGTAACTGCTGAAAACCTGCTGGCAAAGGCGGAAATCGCCGAACGGAAGTCAGCGGTTGATTTTGCGCTTTGGGGCGGTTTGATGCCCGGGTATACCGAACATATCCGGCCGATGGCAGAAGCGGGGGCAATCGGGTTTAAAGCGTTTCTGTCTAAATCGGGAACGGATGAATTTCAATCAGCCGATGAACGGACTCTTTTAAAGGGAATGAAGGAAATCGCGGCGTGCGGCAAGGTTTTGGCCCTGCACGCAGAAAGCGACGCCCTCACCCGATTCCTTGAAGCCGAGTACGCGCTCCAAGGGAAAATTGATGTCCGCGCTTACGCTTCCTCCCGTCCGGAAGAGGCCGAATGCGAGGCTGTGCAGCGGGCGATTGAATATGCAAGAGCGACGGGATGCGCGCTTCATTTTGTACATATCAGCACGAAACGGGCCGTGCTCTCCATTCAGCAGGCGAAAAAAGACGGATTGGATGTCACCGTTGAAACGTGTCCGCACTACTTATTATTCAGCTTTGAAGACTTCCTCAAAAAAGGGGCGGCCGCCAAATGCGCTCCGCCGCTCCGCTCAGAGGCTGATAAAGAGGAATTGATCGGGGTTTTGGCAGAGGGCCTGATTGATATGGTGTCTTCGGATCATTCTCCCTGTCATCCGTCTTTGAAACGCGAGGATAATATGTTCCTGTCGTGGGGCGGGATCAGCGGAGGCCAATTTACGCTTCTCGGCATGATTCAATTAGCGATCGATCATGGGATTCCGTTTGAACATGTGGCCCGATGGACGGCCGAAGCACCGGCCAAGCGCTTCGGGTTAACGAATAAAGGCCTGCTTGAAGAAGGATTTGACGCTGATTTTGCCATCGTCCGGCCGGAACCTTTTACCGTCACAAAAGAAACGATGTTTTCCAAACATAAGCAAAGCCTGTATGAAGGCCGCACCTTTCCATACCGAATTGCTGCGACCTACAGCAAGGGACGCTGTGTGTATCAGGATGGCGGCCGTAAGCAGAGCGGGGCTTTCGGAACATTCCTGAAGCCTTCTGAAATAAAAGAGCCGATTCTCTGATGAGAATCGGCTTTTTTTGTCGTTTGGAAAGCGGGTCTCGTGGTATCTTTTTATAAAAAGGAGTAAAACACATTGTATGATCAAATCTTGAACATATTAACGGCATCCTGGTCGCGCAAGACTAGTACAAAATGGACGGAAGATTGCCCGGCCAAAGGCCAGTGCGGCGTGACGGCTTTAGTCATCCAAGATGTTTACGGCGGTGACATTCTCAAAACAAAAACCGGCACAAGCTGGCATTTTTATAACCGGATAGACGGGGAGATATATGATTTCACGAGCGGTCAGTTTTCAGAGCCGATCGTCTATCAGCACATTCTTTCATCCAGGGATGAGGCATTTTCGGACACCAATGAACATCAATACCGGTTCCTGAAAAGTGCATTCAGAAAAAACATGGAAACAGAAAGAGAAAAACACCTGTGATAAACTAGAGTGAGAGGTGAAGGATTGTGATTTATATCGGACTGACGGGGTGGGGGGATCATGACAGCATCTATCCGCCTAAAACAGCGGGCCCGCAAAAACTGCAGGCGTATTCCTCCCATTTTCCCATCGTTGAGCTGGACGCGAGCTTTTACGCGATACAGCCCGCCCGCAATAATGAAAGATGGGTCAAAGAGACGCCGGAATCTTTTCAATTTGTCATTAAGGCATATCAAGGAATGACGGGCCATCAGCGCGGCGATATTCCCTTTGAATCGAAGGAAGAAATGTTTGAGGCGTTTAAGCTGTCATTATCGCCGTATATAGAGCATGGAAAGCTTGCCATGGTGCTGTTCCAATTCCCGCCGTGGTTTGACTGCAAGAAAGAAAACGTCGCATATTTAAGATGGTGCAGGCAGCAGATGGGCGATATTCCGTGCGCGCTTGAATTCCGCAACCGGTCTTGGTTTTCCCCGCCATTTTATGAACAGACGCTTTCCTTTATGAAGGAGGAAGGCTGGATTCACAGCATATGTGACGAGCCGCAAATCGGCGAGGGCAGCATTCCGACCGTCCTGAAAGCAACGGATGAAGAAAAAACGCTTGTCCGTTTTCACGGGCGGAACAAGCAGGGCTGGATCAAACCAGACGGCGGACAAAACTGGCGTGAGGTCAGATATTTATACCGCTATAACAAACAGGAGCTCAAAGATTGGAAAAACAATCTTCAGGAGCTGAAAAAGCAGTCGCGCAATCTGTATGTGCTCTTCAACAATAACTCAGGCGGAGACGCCGCCGATAACGGCCTTGAGATGCTTGAAATGTTAGATATCTCATATACCGGGCTTGCTCCGAAGCAGCTCGACCTATTCAGCTAGAAAAGAGGTTTCAAGACACATGTCTTATCTTATTTTGATCATATTAGGATTTATCGCGGGAACGGTCGGCAGCCTGATCGGGCTTGGGGGAGGAATTATCATCGTGCCGGCAATGCTCTATTTAAGCACGATGACTCCGTTTTTCCATGACGTAACACCGCAGACTGCCATCGGCACGTCCCTTTTGGTGATTATTTTTACGGGCCTGTCATCAACTCTGGCCTATATGAAATATAAAACCGTTGACTACAAAAGCGGACTGATCTTTTTTATCGGTTCCGGCCCGGGAAGCATCATCGGCGCGTATTTGTCTAAACTTTTTAATGCGCATACGTTTTCCGTCTGGTTCGGACTTTTTATGATTTTGATTTCCATTACATTAATGCTGAAGGCGAAAGCAAAACCGGTCAATAAAGCGCATAAAGGCATGATCCGGACATATGAGGATGAATCGGGTGAGCTTTATACATATTCGTACCGTATTTTCACCGGTATCGTGATTGCCTTTTTCGTCGGTTTATTGGGCGGTCTTTTCGGCATTGGCGGCGGCTCTCTTATGGTTCCGGCCATGATGCTGTTATTTTTGTTCCCGCCGAAAGTGGCTGTGGCGACGTCAATGCTCATTATTTTCTTATCCTCCGTGACGGGTTCCGTGTCACATATCGCAGAGGGCCATGTCAATTGGCTGTATGCGCTGTGCCTCGTTCCGGGCGCGTGGTTCGGCGGCAAAATGGGCGCGTGGGTTAATAAGCGGGTGCAGACGAAAACGATCGTGCTTTTCATGCGGGTCGTCTTGATTTTGATCGGCTGTGAATTGATTTATCAAGGGATATTCAGCTAAAAGGTAGGAGAGATGGTATGTTAGAGAAGCTCCGTTTATATCATACGAATGATTTGCACAGCCATTTCGAAAATTGGCCGAAAATCGTACATTATATTGAGCAGAAGAGAAATGAACATGAAAAAGACGGGGAGGAAACACTCGTATTCGACATCGGCGATCATATGGACCGATTCCAAATGATAACGGAAGCGACCTTCGGCAAAGCGAATGTCGACTTGTTAAACCGGCTTGAGATCGATGCGGCTGCCGTCGGGAATAATGAAGGAATTACGCTGCCTCACGATGAGCTGGCGGATTTATATACCCATGCCGCGTTTCCCGTCATTGTGTCTAACCTGTTTGACGCGGACGGACAGCGCCCGGAATGGGCCGAGCCCTACGTGATCAAAACGCTGAAAAACGGGATGACCGCCGGCATACTCGGCGTCACGGTGCCGTATTATCCCGTCTATCAAAAACTCGGCTGGACGGTGACGGATGCGGAAAAAAGCATTCAAGAATCACTTGACGATATCAAGGGCAAAGCGGATATCATCATTCTGCTTTCTCATTTAGGCCTGATCGATGACCGGGCCGCAGCGGAAAAATTTCCCGATATCGATGTCATTCTTGAATCACATACGCACCACCTTCTTGAGGACGGACAAGACATAAACGGTGTATTGCTTGCATGTGCGGAGAAATACGGGAACTATGTCGGCTGTGTCGAGCTGACATTAGAAAGTGAATCACGAACCATTGTCAGCAAACAGGCGTCTGTACAGAAAATGGCTGATTGGCAAGGGGAATCTGAAGATACGGCGGCTTTTCTGAAAGAGAAAGAACGGGAAGCGGAAAACCTGCTCTCCGAACAAGTCGCCAACCTGAAGGAAGAAGCCGGCGTGAAGTGGTTTGAGGAATCGCCCCTCCCGCTTCTATTAGCCGAAGCGCTGAAAAGCTGGTGCGGCTGTGAAGTCAGCATGGTGAATTCAGGCGTTATTTTGGGGCCTTTACAGAAGGGGCCTGTCACAAAGCTTGATCTGCACCGTATCTGCCCTCATCCGATCAATCCGGTGGCCGTTCGTCTTTCAGGCAGAGAACTTCAGGAAACAATCAGCCAGGCCGCCTCGGAACAAATGGAGCAGCTGCGGATTAAAGGCCTCGGCTTCCGCGGGGAAGTGATGGGCAGGATGGTATATGCCGGAGCGGAGGCAGAGGCCGGCATTCTTGAAGACGGTGTGACGCATCTCCTCAATGTGAAAGTGAACGGAGAAGAGATTGATCCGGAGCGGATATACTCGGTTGCCGTTCTCGATATGTTTACACTCGGAAAGCTGTTCCCTTACATCCGCGATTCAAAAGAAAAGCAATACTTTATGCCGGAGTTTTTAAGGGATCTGCTCGCCTGGAAGCTCGCGCAGCAGCCGTAATGTCATGTAGCTGCCCGCCGTTCCATTTCACCCGAATGAGTGAAAGCGGGACTTTTTAAGAGTGAAAATAAAATACTATGTCCCCTCTTACAAGCATACATTGTGATATGTAAGGGGGGATTTTTCTTGCCTAGATACCGGAGCGCTCTTCGCAAGAGAGGGCCTTTGCCTTTTCGATATGTGCTTCTTCTGTCGTTTGCTTTTTTTATCATATCGACGGTCATCAGCCTTTGGATGATCAACTCCTCAATCAAACCGGTGCTGATGAACATAGGAGAAATGGAAACCAAACGGGTGGCGACAGAGGTCATTACGGAATCCATTGAAGAATACATGTCTCACAGCGACAATGTGAAAGATATGGTCGATATGAAAACGGATGAAAACGGAAAAGTCACAACGATGGATTTTAATACACAAATGGTCAACAGTATGAAGGCGAAAGTGACAAAGCAGCTTCAGGCTCATCTGAAGGAAGCGGAGTCGAACAATAAGCAGCGTGAAACAGAAAAAGGCGCGAAAACGGCCGATGAAATTATGATCGATATTCCCTTAGGGCAGGTCACGGGAAACAGCATTCTCGGAAATCTGGGGCCGAAAATCCCCGTGCGCTTTAACCTGATCGGTGATGCGTTAACTGATGTGAAAACAAAAATAAAGCCGTACGGCATTAACAATGCCCTTATCGATATCAGTATTTTTGTGGAAATAAAAGTGAAGGTCATTATTCCGTTTGCCAGTAAGACATCAGTCGTGACAAATAATATTCCGGTCTCCATTAAAGCGATTCAAGGAGAGGTGCCGCAGTTTTATAACGGAAGCGGCGGGTCAGGTGTGACGCCTTCCGTCCAGCTGCCGAGTGAAAAACAGAAGAAAGATAAATAAAAACACACAGCCGCAATCTTTCCTGGCGGCTGTGTGTTTACTTTTTCCTGCGGATTTCTTTTCGTTCCCATGCCCTTAAATGGGGATACGGATCAAAAGACCATTCCGATCTGCCGTTATCTTTATACATCCCGTAGTGAAGATGCGGCGGGAATTTTCCCGCGGTGCCCGGCGGTCCGTACCCGGAACTGCCGACAGAGCCGATCACCTCTCCGGGTTTGACGATCTGGCCTTTATGCACACCTTTTGCAAAGCCGTTCAGGTGAGCGAAGTAGTGATACGTGTTATTGATATCCCTGATGCCGATTCTCCAGCCGCCGAAACGGTTCCAGCCCTTCATTTCAACAATACCGTAGCAGGTTGATCTGACGGGGAGCCCGTAATGAGCGAACAGATCCGTTCCTTCGTGAATCCGGCGCCCGCCGAAACCCCGTGCGGCGCCCCATGTGCTGCGGTAGCTGTAATCCGTCTTCACGGGAAGCGGAAAAGCGTGCTCTCCGAGATCAAGGCGGCCGAACGTTTTAAACAGTGTCATGAATTCGGTGATAATGCCGACCGTCTGATCACGGCGGTAATAATTCCAGAGACCGATGCGGATATGGTCAAGATCGGTTCCGAATCCCGCTAAATACTGAGCAAATGTATAAAGGATATCCTCATCATTGCTTACCTCGGCTTTTCCGTCGCCGTCGCCGTCCAGGCCGATCCCGTCAAATACTTTAATGCTGAGAGGCGCATCGTCCTTAGGATTTGGATTTTCAGGGCCGCTCCACAAATGATCCGGAATATAAATGCTGATGATTCCCGCTTTTTCCGGCAGATCCTTTCGGTTTGAGCGGACATTTTCTTCATATTGATCAACTGCCGCAAGCACATACCAAGGAATCTGCGTGACTGCTTCGGCTTTGCGGTACAACTGCATCCGTTCGCCGTAAACAGGAGCCGATTGTTCTTTCCCGCTTGCGGCCGGACAGAAAACTGAAAAAAGGAGAAGAGCAGATAACAGAACTTTCACAACATGATCTCCTTTCAGGATTGAATACAAATAGTTTGCGGCAACAATCCGAGAAAATGTAAGTAATTCTCTTCCCTTGTCGAGAAATTTTTCCTATGTTAAAGTGACTATTGAATAGAAATCCGCAAGTTTTATATCCATCGTGAAATAGAAATTTTTCGCACACGAACATGAATAAAGGGATAATGGAGATGATGGGGAAATGGCAAAGAAAGACGAGCATCTGAGAAAGCCGGAATGGCTCAAAATAAAGCTGAACACGAATGAAAACTATACGGGTCTGAAAAAATTAATGCGTGAAAATAATCTGCATACCGTATGTGAAGAAGCAAAATGCCCGAACATCCATGAATGCTGGGCTGTCAGACGTACGGCGACGTTCATGATTCTCGGTTCCGTCTGTACGAGAGCATGCCGCTTCTGCGCTGTAAAAACGGGTCTGCCGACCGAGCTGGATCTGCAGGAACCGGAACGCGTAGCTGATTCCGTCGCGCTGATGAATTTAAAACACGCCGTCATCACGGCCGTAGCGCGTGATGATCAGAAAGACGGCGGAGCAGGCGTCTTTGCGGAAACGGTCCGGGCGATCCGCAGAAAAAGTCCGTTCACGACAATTGAAGTGCTGCCATCCGATATGGGCGGAAATTACGACAACCTGAAAACATTAATGGATACCCGTCCTGATATTCTGAACCACAACATTGAAACCGTCCGCCGCCTGACACCGAGAGTCCGGGCCCGCGCAACATATGACCGTTCTTTGGAATTCTTGCGCCGTGCGAAAGAAATGCAGCCTGACATCCCGACGAAATCAAGCATTATGATCGGTCTCGGCGAAACGAAGGAAGAAATTATTGAAGTGATGGACGACCTGCTTGCGAACAATGTCGACATCATGGCGATCGGCCAATACCTGCAGCCGTCGAAAAAACATTTAAAAGTCCAAAAATATTATCATCCGGACGAATTTGCCGAACTGAAAGAAATCGCGATGCAAAAAGGCTTCAGCCACTGTGAAGCAGGCCCGCTTGTCCGTTCTTCCTACCATGCGGATGAACAAGTGAACGAAGCGTCTAAAAAACGCCAGGCCCAAGCATAAGATAAGCCGAAAAAACCCAAAACGCCGCAGGTTTTGGGTTTTTTGTGATGGAGCCGTTTTTGCAGGGAAAAATCATTCTTGAATAAGGATCGTCTGAACCGCTACACTGGATATAAAGAGGAAAAATTCTCCGTCCGTCCGAACCGTCTCATTTTGCAATTGATGGACAGAAGTCAATGAATTATGATAGTAAAGAGTGATAAAAGAGGTGAAGACATGATTCTTATTCAAAATGCCGAGTTTGAACTCGTACACGATTTTAAAAACGGCTTTAATGAAGAAGCGTTCAAAGCCCGCTATTCAGACATATTAAATAAATATGATTACATTGTGGGAGACTGGGGATACAGTCAGCTGCGGCTCAAAGGCTTCTTTGATGACCAGAATCAAAAAGCAACCTTTGAAACGAAAATCAGCACATTGGACGAATACATTTACGAATACTGCAATTTCGGCTGCGCGTATTTTGTTTTAAAACGAATCAGAAAATAATTGATGCAGAAGGGGATGCTGTCACGTGTATTTTGTTGACAGAAATAATATCGAACAAACACTCCGTTTTTTTGAGACCCAGCTGGCGCTGTTTGACAGCACGCCTGCATGGGAGAGCGAGATCGAAAAAAGGGCGCTTGAGCGGATCAGCCATCTTATGATCGAATGCATTCTCGATGTCGGAAATGATATGATTGACGGCTTTATCATGCGCGATCCGGGCAGTTATGACGACATCATGGATATTCTGACGGATGAAAAGGTGGTAGCTGAGGATGAAGGAAATAAGCTGAAGCAACTGATCTCTTCCAGAAAGCAGCTTGTCCAGGAATATCAGCACGCCGATTATCAAGAGCTGTTTACGCTGATCACGTCAAACAGAGATGTGCTGAAAGCCTTTCCGGCCCGTGTAAGAACCTATCTGGAAACAGAATTAGGGCCTGTTTCCGCATTTAAATAACAACGAGTGAGAAAATCCACAGGAGTGTTGAGTATGAAGGATTATAAAGGATATTTGATAGATTTGGACGGCACAATGTACAACGGGACGGAAAAAATCGAAGAAGCGTGTGAATTCGTGAGAACGCTTAAAGCGCGCGGCATTCCGTATTTATTCGTGACGAACAATTCTTCCCGGACGCCGAAGCAGGTGGCGGACAAGCTGATGAGCTTTGACATTCCGGCATCTGAAGAGCAGGTCTTCACGACGAGCATGGCGACTGCGCAGCATATCGCCCAGGAGAAAAAAGACGCGTCGGTGTATGTGATCGGCGAAGAAGGCATCCGTCAGGCCATTGAAGAAAACGGGCTGAGCTTCGGAGAAGAAAACGCGGACTTTGTCGTTGTGGGAATCGACCGCGGCATTACATATGAAAAGTTGGCAACGGGATGCCTTGCGATCAGAAACGGCGCCCGGTTCATTTCAACAAACGGCGACGTCGCCATTCCGACTGAAAGAGGACTTTTACCAGGGAACGGTTCGCTCACATCCGTTTTGACGGTGTCAACGGGCGTTGAGCCTGTCTTTATCGGTAAGCCTGAATCCATAATTATGGAACAGGCGATGCGTGTGCTCGGAACGGATATTTCCGAAACACTCATGGTCGGCGATAACTATGCAACGGATATTATGGCCGGCATCAATGCGGGCATGGATACGCTGCTGGTTCACACCGGAGTGACAAAGCGTGAGCATATGGCAGATTACGGCCAAAAGCCGACATATGCGATTGACTCTTTAACCGAATGGATTGAACATCTATAAAAAAAGGGACGGCCATGACGGCCGTCCTTATTCTGTATTTCTTGCGCTGTGAGCAAGCCGGCTTGAAGCCGCTGCTGCGATTGCGCCGACGATATCATCAAGAAACGTATGGCATTCGCCCGTAGATTTATCATTTAACCGCCCGAGAATACCGGGTTTTTCTTTGTCAATGTAGCCGTAATTCGTAAAGCCGATTGAGCCGTATATATTCACGATAGAGAAGGCGAGCACCTCGTCAACCCCATACAGGCTTTCATCAATCGCCAGAATGGTCTGAAGCGGTTCAGACAGCTTTTTTTGTTCGGCGAGCACATCTAATTCTATTCCCGTTAAAATGGCGTTTTGCACCTCACGTTTTGCGATGACACGGTCCACATTGAGCCTGCATACCTCCATCGTCAAATCAGGATGATATTTTTTTTGAAGGAAATACACCAGCTCGGCAATATCGTCCGTCTCAACCCCCCGTTCTTTTAAACGCGCCCTGGCGACAGCTTCCACCTGATTCAGTTGTTCCTTTTCTGACATTTGCTTCACCCAATCTTTTTTTACTAGTTTATACAACACTCTTCCGATGTGTACGATGTTTCTCCACTTGATTCAAAGGATTACAATATGTATTCATAATTCCGCCGGCGTATGACTACGATGTGAATAGCTCTAATTTTTCAGGCAGGTGATTATGATGAAAAGCATCATTAAAGAAAAGTACGGCATCCACGTCAGACAGCTCTCCGTTTATCAGAAATACCAATGCTTCCAGACGCCCAATTCCTTCTTTCTTATAATTCCCGTTTCCGGGTTTTCGCAATCAGAGCTGACGGAGCTTTACTACATGAGTCAGTATTTACAAGAACAAAGTGACCCATACGTTTCAGTGTTTATCTTTACGAAGGAAGGAGAACTGACCTTTGAGGACGAAGGCAAAACGTATGCGCTCTTAAAAGCGCTGATTCCCGTCTCAAACCGGTCGTTTTCCGTCGGAGGGGAGCTTGCCGAATTTCACAGAAAAGGGCGGGGTTTTCCGTACGAAGTGAAAGAAGCGGGCAGGATCGGCCAATGGAAGGACTTATGGGGAAAACGGGTGGATCAGCTGGAATCATTCTGGATGCAAAAAATTCATATGTCTCCGCTTGAACCGTTCGAAAAGAAAATGATCGAAGCATTTCCTTATTATTCAGGCTTAGCGGAAAACGCCATTCAATATTTAGTGGATACGGAGCTGGATGACAATCCCGGCGCAGAAGACTCGGGGACAATCTGCCATCAGCGGATGGAACGGGATACCTGGTCGGAGGAATCATTGATCCGCATTCCGGGCGATTGGGTATTCGACCATGCCGCCCGTGATATTGCGGAATATATGCGCAGCACATATTTGTATCATCGTGACGACCTGCTCAAAGATGGTTTTTTGTTTCTGCAGGAATATGAGCAAATTACGCCGTTATCCTCCTTTTCCAAACGCCTGTTTTACAGCCGCCTGCTGTTTCCGCTCCATTTCTTCGAGACGGTGGAGAGCTATTACATTTCTCATGATTCTGAAAAACAGTATTACGAAGAGCAGCTTGACTACATTCTTGCCGACTGCACCCGCTATGAACAGTTTTTACAGACATGTCACAACATGATGAATGTCAGGTCGGCGCAGGTTTTTGTCCCGCCTGTGGCGTGGCTCGGGAAAGGAATCAGTTCGTAAGAAAATATGACGTAAAAATATTTAGAAAATAGGGAATCTTGTCATATCAGTGTGTTAAGCGTTTTCATAGCCGTAGAAACAATATTCAGCCGCTTGTCAAAACAAATGCGGGCTTATATAATATTTGTAACTTAAATGTCTGTGAAGGGTTAACAATTGTCCTTTTCTAGTGGACAAAAGGAAGAAAGGTGGAGTTTCTCTTTGGAAGCGATTCGTATTGGACTGTTAGGACTGGGAACCGTGGGAAGCGGAGTCGTCAAAATTATACAAGATCATCAGGATAAGCTTATGCACCAGGTCGGCTGTCCGGTGACGATCAAAAAAGTGCTAGTTAAAGATATTGATAAAAAACGAGACGCAGATCTGCCGAAAGAAGTGCTGACGACAGAGGTCTATGATGTGATCGATGACCCTGAAGTCGACGTGATTATTGAAGTCATCGGCGGTGTCGAACAGACGAAGCAATATCTTCTTGATGCCTTGAAAGCGAAAAAACATGTTGTGACCGCAAATAAAGATCTGATCGCCGTATACGGGTCAGAGCTTTTAGCCGCCGCAAAGGAAAATGGCTGTGACTTGTATTATGAAGCGAGTGTCGCCGGCGGAATCCCGATTTTACGCACGCTCGAAGAAGGCCTTTCCTCTGACCGGATCACAAAAATGATGGGAATCGTCAACGGAACGACAAACTTCATCTTAACGAAAATGATTAAAGAAAAAAGCCCGTATGAAGAAGTGCTGAAGGAAGCGCAGGATCTCGGATTCGCGGAAGCGGACCCGACCGCCGATGTAGAAGGGCTCGATGCCGCGCGCAAGATGGCGATTTTAGCCCGTCTCGGCTTCTCTATGAATGTCGATCTGGACGATGTCAAAGTAAAAGGAATTTCTCGGATAACGGATGAAGACATCAGCTTCAGCAAACGGCTCGGCTATACGATGAAGCTGATCGGCATCGCCCAGCGTGATGACAATAAAATCGAAGTCAGCGTTCAGCCGACACTGCTCCCGGATCATCATCCGCTCTCTGCGGTGCATAACGAGTTTAATGCCGTTTACGTGTACGGAGAAGCCGTCGGCGAAACGATGTTTTACGGCCCCGGAGCCGGAAGCATGCCGACTGCGACATCGGTCGTTTCCGATCTGGTCGCGGTCATGAAAAACATGCGTCTCGGCGTAAACGGAAACAGCTTTGTCGCCCCGCAGTTTGAAAGAAATCTGAAGCAGCCGTCTGATATCTATGCCCAGCAGTTTTTAAGAATTCACGTCAAAGACCAGGTCGGCTCTTTTTCAAAAATCACATCGGCCTTCTCAGAGCGCGGCGTCAGCTTTGAAAAAATTCTGCAGCTGCCGATCAAAGGCCATGACGACCTCGCGGAAATCGTCATCGTCACGCATCATACATCGGAAGAAGATTTCAGTGACATTCTGCAAAACTTAAATGACCTCGAAGTCGTACAAGAAGTAAAAAGCACATATCGCGTAGAAGGGAACGGTTGGAGCTAATGTGGAAAGGACTCATCCATCAATATAAAGAATTTCTGCCGGTGACGGATCAGACGCCGGCCCTGACATTGCATGAAGGCAACACGCCGCTGATTCACCTGCCGAAACTTTCCGAAAAGCTCGGAATTGAACTGCATGTGAAAACAGAGGGCGTTAATCCGACGGGATCCTTTAAAGACCGCGGCATGGTCATGGCGGTCGCCAAAGCGAAAGAAGAAGGCAATGATACCATCATGTGCGCCTCTACAGGGAACACATCCGCGGCAGCTGCGGCATACTCGGCGAGAGCCGGCATGAAATGCATCGTCATCATCCCGGACGGAAAAATCGCCTTCGGAAAACTTGCGCAGGCCGTCATGTACGGTGCGGAAATCATCGCGATTGACGGAAACTTTGACGACGCGCTGGCCATCGTCCGGTCGATTTGCGAAAAATCACCGATTGCATTAGTGAATTCAGTAAACCCTTACCGGATTGAAGGGCAAAAAACAGCGGCCTTTGAAGTATGCGAACAGCTCGGCGAAGCGCCGGACATTCTGGCGATCCCGGTAGGAAACGCCGGGAATATCACGGCCTACTGGAAAGGGTTCAAAGAATACCATGAGAAAAACGGCACCGGACTTCCGAAGATGCGCGGTTTTGAGGCGGAAGGTTCTGCGGCTATCGTCCGCGGCGAAGTCATTAAAAATCCAGAGACCGTTGCGACGGCAATCCGAATCGGGAATCCTGCCAGCTGGGACAAAGCGGTGCTCGCTGCGGAAGAATCAGCCGGAAAAATTGATGAAGTCACAGATGAAGACATTCTTCACGCTTATCAGCTGATTGCCCGTGAAGAAGGCGTGTTTGCCGAACCGGGCTCCTGTGCATCCATCGCCGGCGTTTTGAAACAGGTAAAATCCGGTGAAATTCCAAAAGGCAGCAAGGTTGTCGCAGTTTTGACCGGAAACGGCCTGAAAGATCCGAACACGGCTGTAGACGTATCTGACATAAAACCGATTACGCTGCCGACAGATGAGGACAGTATCCTGGAATACTTAAATGGAGCGGCGCGTGTATGAATGAGGCGGAGATGCTGTTTTCCATTACGGTTCCGGGAAGCACCGCCAACTTAGGGCCTGGGTTTGATTCCATCGGGATGGCGCTCAGCAGGTACTTGAAGCTTTCGGTTTTCCGAAACGATGAATGGCAGTTCTCGGCGGAAACCGAAACTGTCGCGGGCATCCCTCAAGGAACGGACAACCTCATCTATCAAGTCGCCAAACGGACGGCTGACCGCTATCAGAAAGAGCTGCCGCCCGCCCATGTCAAAGTATGGAGTGACATCCCCCTTGCACGGGGTCTCGGAAGCAGCGCGGCCGCTATCGTCGCCGCCATTGAGCTTGCGGATGAGTTATGCGGCCTGCAGCTGTCTGAAAGCGACAAGCTGCACTTAGCCAGTCTTGAAGAGGGACACCCTGATAATGCCGCTGCTTCTCTTGCAGGAGGGCTTGTGATCGGCCTTCACGAAGAAGATGAAACACATATCGTGCGTGTTGCCGAAGCGGATATCGACGTTGTGGCAGTGATTCCGTTTTACGAAGTTCTGACCAGGGACGCAAGAGACGTGCTCCCGAAAGAGCTGCCTTACCGGCACGCCGTTAAAGCAAGCGCCGTCAGCAACCTTCTCGTTGCTGCGATCATGTCAAATGACTGGGCGCTCGCCGGGAAAATGATGAGAAAAGACATCCTCCATCAGCCGTACCGCGCCATGCTTGTTCCTGAGCTTTCAAAGGTGGAACATGCGGCCGAAATGAAAGGCGCTTACGGAACGGCGCTGAGCGGAGCGGGACCGACGATTCTTGTCCTGATTGAAAAAGGAAAGGGAGAAGAGCTGAGAAAACAGCTTTCTGAGCATTTCCCCCACTGTGAGATTGCGGCGCTTACCGTCCCGTCAGAAGGAAGCGTAATTGAACGGAATCCTTTAGAACAGGTGAAAAGTGTATAATGATAAAAAAGCGTTCTTCCCATCAGAGAAGGACGCTTTCTTTTTCTGGAGAAGGATTTTTATTTAGGGAAGCGAAATAAAAAAGAAAAGGAGGAGAAACGATTGAAAAAACTCATAACCGAGGAGGACATTGCGACTCTCGTATCCGTGACAGACCCGCAATATGCCCCTGACGGCAGAAGAGCCGCTTACGTCCGGACAACAGTCAATCATAAGCGTGATTCCTATTCCTCAGCCATTATGGTATATGACACAGAATCCGGCATCTCAAACCCGTGGACTTTCGGGGACAACAGAAATACAAGTCCGCGGTGGTCACCTGACGGACGGCGCCTCGCCTTTGTTTCTGACAGGGAGAACGGCGTCCCTCAGCTGTACATCATCAACGCTGCCGGAGGAGAGGCGGAGCAGGCGGCCGATATTCCTTGGGGCGTATCAGATCCGATATGGGCGCCCGACGGCAGATCCGTGCTTGTGTCCGTCAGTCTGACATCAGCGGAGCGCGCCGATGAGAAAGAAAAAAAGAAGCATGACGAGTATGAGCCGGTTGACATTCAGTCATTAACATATAAACGTGACGGGAAAGGCCTGCTGAACGGAAGCTGGGCCCAGCTTGTGCTGATTCATCTTGAAACGGGGGAGATTCGGCAGCTGACGGATCATGAAGCGGATCATTATGGCGCGGCCTTTTCACCGGATGGCAGGCAGCTTGCGTTTACCGCCAATTTATGCGAGCCGGGTGACGCCGGAAAGCCGAGCGATGTCTATCTGATGAATCTGGCGGATGGAAGCCTGAAGCAGATTACGCCGCACCGCGGTTCTTTCGGTTCCTGCGTGTTTTCACCGGACGGTTCTTATATCGCGATGCTGGGCCATGAAAATGAATTTCGCAATGCGACTTTAGAGAAAGCGTGGCTGTACGACGTGAAAACTGAGCGGCTGTCCTGCCTGACCGACATGCTGGATGTTCATTTGAGCGATGCGCTGATTGCGGATTCAATCATAGGAGGAGTGACGCCCCGGCCGGTATGGACAAACGACGGGCAGGGTTTTTACGTTCTCGGGAGCGAGCAGGGAAGCACCGGTATTTATTATATCTCGATTGACGGCCTCGTATATCCGATCCGACTAGAAGAAGAGTATGTGAACGGTTTTGCTTTTCATCCTGATCAGAAAAGCTGTATCGCTGTTATTGCCAAACCCGCACAGCCTTCCGAGCTTTACAGCATTTCGCTCGAAGATGGGGAAGAGAAGCAATTGACATCCGACAATGATCGGTTTATTGAGGAGCGCATCATATCCGTGCCGGAAAAGCTGCAATATGAAACAAAGGACGGGCTGACGGTAAACGGCTGGTTTTTAAAGCCCGCCGTTTTTGAAGAGGATCAAACTTATCCGCTCATTCTATACATACACGGCGGGCCTCACATGATGTACGGCCATACGTATTTTCACGAATTCCAAGTGCTGGCCGCACAAGGATATGCTGTCGTGTATGTCAACCCGAGAGGAAGCCACGGCTACGGGCAGGATTTTGTCAATCGTGTCAGGGGTGATTACGGAGGCGGAGATTACCGTGATGTCATGCAGGCGGTGGATGAAGCCGTTCAGGCGTATCCGTTTATTGACAGCGGCCGTCTCGGTGTGACGGGCGGAAGCTACGGAGGGTTTATAACAAATTGGATTGTCGGGCAGACCGGCCGTTTTAAAGCAGCCGTCACGCAGCGCTCCATTTCAAATTGGTTCAGCTTCCACGGTGTCAGCGATATCGGCTTCTTTTTTACCGACTGGCAGCTCGGACATGATTTGTTTGAGGAAGCGGATAAGCTTTGGGATCGTTCTCCTGTAAAATATGCGTCCCGCGTTTCGACGCCGCTTTTGATCCTGCATGGTGAGCGAGATGACCGCTGTCCGATAGAGCAGGCGGAGCAGCTCTTTACCGCATTGAAGAAACTGAACAAAACGACGTCGTTCATCCGGTTTCCGAAAGCCACGCATGAGCTGTCGAGAAGCGGCCATCCGGAACAGCGGATGAAACGCATCCGTTATATTTGTTCATGGTTCGATGACTATTTGTAAAAAATAAAAAACCAGGCTGTAATGCAGCCTGGTTTTATGATTAAAATACTTGTTCTACTTCAACGACACCCGGTACTTCTTCAAGAAGGGCGCGTTCGATTCCGGCTTTCAGCGTAATCGTTGAACTTGGGCAGCTGCCGCATGCGCCAAGGAGGCGAAGCTTTACAATGCCTTCGTCTACGTCAACAAGCTCACAGTCACCGCCGTCACGAAGCAGAAACGGGCGTAATTTATCCAATACTTCCTGTACTTGCTCTTTCATTTCAACCTCAGTCATGAGATTCGCTCCTTTCATATACATAAAACCATTATATTCACAGTAACGGTAAAAATCTAATGTTTGGTTTGCAAAGCTGCTTTCCCCATTATAGCATATTTAAACTTGAACATAAAAACCGTTTTTTATACAAAAGCTGCCTCGTCCTTTGTATACTGGTGTAAAGGGGATGATATACATGATTAAGCCGGTTACGCTCAGTGTTTACGGCGCTGAAACGCTCTGCGCAAGCTGCGTGAATATGCCGAGCGCCAAAGATACGTTTGAATGGCTGGAGGCGGCGCTGCAACGGAAATATCCGGAGCAGCCTTTTCACATGCGGTATATTGATATTGACGCACCGCCTCAGCAAAAGGAGACAGAAGAGCTTGCGGAGCGCATCAGAAACGATGAATTTTTCTATCCGCTCGTGCTGGTGGAGGATGTCATTGTGGGGGAAGGGAATCCGCATTTAAAAGATATATATGAAGAAATGGAAAAGCGCGGCTATGTTGCGGGCTCTTAAAAATGGCCGCTGATCGCAATCAGCGGCTTCTTTCTTATCAGCCGTTATGATGCTTGTACATCCATAAAAGGCCTGATTTTAATAAACGGGGCACACGCCCGATGAGCGGACGATCGTTGACAAGACCGAAGCCCGCTTTTTTTCCGAGTGAACCGAGAACGCCTTTCAGCTTAAATTGCGGCATTGTTTCCGGCAGCTCTTCATTGTTCCAGCGTTTCAGGAGGATCTGCACAATTTGTTCCGCTTGCGCTTCAGCCAGCTGGGCGCTCGGCGCATGCGGCAGGCTCGCGCAATCACCGACGACGTAAACATGCTCATCGCCCGGAAGGTTGTGGTGCGGTGTTAAAACGATGCGGCCCTGCGGATCTTTTTCAGCGTCCAGTTCTCTGACGGCTTTATTCGGCTGAATTCCCGCCGTCCACACGATGGCATCGGCCGCTATTCCTTCATCATGATTATAAACGATCCCGTCTTCCACTTTTGTAATATTCGCATTATTGATAATGGTGACGCCGTGTTCTTCAAACCATTTCTGAACATACTTGCTGAGTCTTTTCGGAAAGCTTGATAAAATCAGGTCGCCCCGGTCAAATAACATAATCTTCAGATCGTCACGGCTCTCTCTTAATTCACTGGCAAGCTCCACGCCGCTTAATCCCGCTCCGACGATAGCGACAGATGCATTGGCGCCGAGGTTGTTCAGCTTTTGATAGGCTTCGCGTGACTGATCAATGGTCTGAATGCTGTAAGTATGTTCCGGCGCGCCGGGCACGTTATGATACTTATCCTCGCAGCCCAGTCCGATCACCGCGTCATCGTAAGAAATCGGTTCGCGGTCATGAAACAGAACCTGTTTGTTTTTCGTGTCGACGGAAGCCACCTCACCGTATTGAACATCCAGATTCGGATGCTCAGGAAAAGACACCCTGATATGATGATCAGAAATCGTGCCGGCGGCGAGCGCATAATATTCTGTTTTTAAGCAGTGATACGGGTTTCTGTCAATCAGCGTGATGGATATATCTGACGGAAGCTGGTTCGGCAGTAAGCGGTGCAGCACCCGCATGTTTCCGTAACCCCCGCCGATCAAGACCAATTTTTTCATAATGATTCCCCTTTTGCCCGAAAAATATGGTAGTCAATGTTGTTACAAAATAACGAACTATGTAAAATAACATCTAGAATTATATCGAATTTGATCTAAAACCACAATAATAGTTTTAAAATAACCTACAAATTGACCAGAAAACACGTAATAGTAAAACCTTTAACCTGAATTAATATGTTACGATAACATTGAGCGTGAAACCGGATCTTTGACGAATAGAGGAAATTCCGTTAGGATAAGGTACATATGTGAGGTGAAACCGCATGAATCCGATGATTGAATTCTGTGTCAGCAATTTAGCGCGCGGTTCCCAGGAAGCACTTGAGATCTTAGAGAAGGATCCGAACTTGGACGTGCTTGAATACGGCTGTTTAAGCTATTGCGGGAAATGCATGGAGTCCCTGTTCGCCCTGGTCAACGGCGAAGTGGTCACGGGAGGCACGCCTGCTGAACTGGTTGACAACATATATACATTCATAGAAGAAAATCCGATGTTTTAATCAGAGGCTCCGAACGGGGTCTCTTTTTTATTGCGCCCCGGGTTTTGGCAAAATAAAAAATTTGTAGACAGCAAAAATAAATATTGTTATCTTAATAAAGACTTTTTTTAAATAAAATTTTAGAGGTGGATTCATTGAATATCGTTTGGGGGCTGCTCGGGGCAGTTGCTATATTAGCCATTGCTTTTTTGTTATCAGAGAAGAAAAGCAAAATTAACCTGCGAACCGTCATTGTCGGTTTATGTTTACAAATGGCCTTCGGATTCATCGTATTAAAGTGGGACGCCGGACGGGCCGTATTTTTATGGTTCTCAAGCCGTGTGCAGCTTCTCATTGATTATGCGAACGAAGGCATCAGCTTTATTTTTGGCCCGCTGTTAAAAGTGGGCAGCAGCCCGGCTTTTGCGCTGAGCGTTCTGCCGGTCATTATCTTTTTCTCAGCGCTGATTGCCGTTTTGTATCACTTGAAAATCATGCAGCTCATCTTTCGCGTCATCGGAGGCGGACTGTCAAAACTTCTTGGGACAAGCAGAACGGAATCGCTTGCGGCGGCTGCGAACATTTTTGTCGGACAGTCTGAATCACCGCTTGCCATTAAACCGCTGATTGCGGGATTGACCCGTTCCGAGCTGTTTACGATTATGACGAGCGGCCTTTCGGCTGTAGCGGGTTCGACGCTTTTCGGTTACGCCCTGTTAGGCATTCCGATCGAATACTTGCTGGCGGCCAGCTTTATGGCGGCTCCCGCCGGTCTCGTGTTCGGAAAAATTTTAATACCTGAAACGGAAAAAACGCAGACGATAAAAGGCGATTTTAATATGGACGAAGAAGGCGAAGGCGCCGCTAATGTGATTGATGCAGCGGCAAAAGGCGCGTCCACTGGCCTTCAGATTGCTCTAAATGTCGGCGCCATGCTGCTTGCGTTTGTCGCGCTCATAGCCGTAGTGAACGGAATTCTCGGCGGAATCGGCGGCTGGTTCGGTTTCAAACATATTACATTAGAATCCATTCTCGGTTACGTGTTTTCACCGATCGCATTTGTAATCGGCGTTCCTTGGCATGAAGCGCTCGGAGCGGGAAGCTATATCGGACAGAAACTTGTGCTGAATGAGTTTGTCGCTTATTCAAACTTCGGTCCGCATATTGCGGACTTTTCTAAAAAAACGTCTACGATTATCAGCTTTGCGCTGTGCGGATTTGCCAACTTCTCTTCGATTGCGATTATGCTCGGCACACTGGGCGGTTTGGCCCCAAGCCGCCGTTCGGACATTGCGCGCCTCGGATTAAGAGCGGTTATTGCGGGAACACTCGCAAACCTTCTCAGCGCGGCGATTGCCGGCATGTTTATTTAGTAAACGATAAAAGCTCCCTGCATATGCAGGGAGCTTTTATGTATGAAAAACGGGGGATATTTGTATTGTGTCCGAGCAGAAGAGCTTTTATACTAAGTAAAAGAAAAAAAGTTGGAGGCCGATATGAATTCATTCCGTTTTACCAAGATGCACGGTCTTGGAAACAGTTATATATATGTAAATCAATTTGAAGAACAGCTGCCGGAAGAACGGCTGGCTGAGATTGCCGTTAAAGTGTCCAGCATTCACACGGGCATCGGCTCTGACGGAATGATCCTCATCTGTCCGTCAGAAAAAGCGCCCGTCAAAATGCGGATTTTTAATAATGACGGCTCAGAAGGGAAAAATTGCGGCAACGGCCTTCGCTGTGTGGCAAAGTACGCATACGAACATAAGCTGACAGAAGAAACGTCCTTTTTCATTGAGACGCTTTCAGGTCTAGTGAAAGCAGACATTACAGAGGACAACGGGATTGTGCGTGAAGTCGCCGTCGATATGGGCGAACCGCGCCTCACCAAAAAAGAGCTGCCGATGCTCGGCAATGAAGATGAACGGACGATCGATGAAACCCTTGTTTTTGGAGAAACGGAGCTTTCCGGAACAGCCGTATCAATGGGAAACCCCCATATTGTTTTTCCGGTTGCGGATATCAATCAAGCGCCTCTTACAACGCTCGGTCCCGTCATTGAAAAAGACCCGAGATTTCCGGAAGGCGTCAATGTCGAATTTGTGGAAACCGTCAGCGCCGATGAACTTCATTTCCGCGTATGGGAACGCGGCTCCGGCATTACACAGGCTTGCGGAACAGGCGCCTGTGCGGCGGCTGTCGCATCCGTATTGAACGGTGTTTCCGAACGAAACCGGGATATCACCGTTCATTTAGCGGGAGGCGACCTTGTGATTAATTGGCAGGACAACGGGCACGTACTGATGACGGGACCCGCCGAAACCGTATGCAGCGGCGTCTATTATTTGTAAACAGCTCGTTTGAGAAATACTCTCCTCAAGGTTTATAATAGATATCAGCATCCGTTTTTAAAAAAAGGAGGTCTACCTATGAGTGTTCCAGTAACCATCACTGAAGCAGCGGCTTTGCATATAAAAGATATGATGAAAGAGCATGAAGAAGAAAACGCGTTTCTCCGTGTGGGCGTAAAAGGCGGCGGCTGCAGCGGCCTGTCTTACGGAATGGGATTTGAGCACGAAAAAGGCGAAAAAGACAGCATGTTTGAACAGCACGGAATCACCGTTTTGGTCGACAGCGAAAGCCTTGATATTATGACCGGCACGATCATTGACTTCAAACAGTCCATGATGGGCGGCGGTTTCACCATTGACAACCCGAATGCCATCGCTTCCTGCGGCTGCGGTTCATCTTTCCGCACGGCCAAAAACGCCGGTACGCCGGAAGAGTGCTAAGGGTCAACCCGCCATTATTAGGATGAAAAAATATGACGTCTTTCTTTCGGTGGCGTTTGCACCATTGTTAAGAAAGGCGTTTATCTGTTTAATAAAAGGAAAACCCGCTCAACAGAAGCGGGTTTTCCTTTTTCAAAGAGGTTATTCGATTGTATGTTTCATCGCATGGTACATATTTGCCGTATGTTCATCGGCTTTATCCCGTGACATGCGCAGCCGTTCTTCTGAAGAACCATATCCGATTTCTTGTTTGCCCTCTTTCAGTCCTTTAAAAATACCATCAGCGAATTCATCCAGCGGTTCCCCTTGCGTATGCAGCCCTGCTCCGCCTAAATCTGTATTCACCGCCGGAGGCGCAACTTCAATCACTTCTACAGATGAATCAGAAAGCTGATGTCTCAGACTCATTGTAAATGAATGAAGCGCCGCTTTCGTTGCTGAATAGATCGGTGCAATGGCAAGCGGTGTAAAAGCCAATCCCGAAGAGACGTTAATGAAAGCCGCATCTTCTTTTCCGGCAAAAAACGGAGCGAACAGCATAGACAGGTGGAAGGGAGCTTCAATGTTCGTTGTGATTTCTTTATTGAAATAGTCCCAATTGTCCTTCGCATCCGCTTTCAGCACATGAAAACGTTGTTGAATCCCCGCGTTGTTTACTAACACATTCACTTCCGGATAATTTTTTTTCACCCAATCAAACAGTGATATACGTTCAGATGGAATGCTCAAATCACTGACATATGTAATAAGTTCCGGGTATGTTTCCTTTGCTTTTTGAAGAGCGTGCTCACGCCGTCCGGTCACGATGACTTTATTTCCCGCTTTTAAAAACCGTTCTGCGAAAGCCAATCCTATTCCGGCATTTCCGCCTGTAATCAGTATTGTATTTCCCGTCAGTTTCATATTAACTCCTCTTTTCCGATTGTTTTTACATTTCTTTGTCAACATTTCAGCTTTGATCCAATCAATATATTCATCCCGCAAATAGGCATGAAATAAGACAGCAGTGATTCTGTAAAATTGATTTTTAGATCATCGGGAAACCCGCCAAAACTATTCTTTCCTTGTCACAATATGATGATACGGCTTAAAGCACGGTTTAAGTCAACAAAAGAACCTTGTGCTTCCGTTTCGGTTACTCACATCAGACATAGGTCACGAAAGGAAAGGTGAACGTAAAGTCTTGGAATTTTCTTGATGCGATAAAGCGTACCGTATCATATGGGTGAGAGGCAATTAAAAAAACGTTTCTGATCAAAACAAAAGGACGGCGATGCATATGCAGGAAGGAAACAGCGTTGATATCAGGCCGCTCAGCTTGAATGATGCAGAGCAGGAACTGGTTTTGCAGAGGGAGAACCGCATGTTTTTTGAACGGTTTGCCATGTCGAGACAAGAGGATTTTTATACGCTGGAAGGCCGGAAAAAACGAATTGAATAATCACTGAAGAATGCGGAAAATGATACTGAATACAGCTTCGGCATTTTTCTTCAGGATCAGACCCTGATTGGCACGATCAGCCTTTTTCAGGTGGTTCGGGGTTCCCTCCAAAGCGCTTTTATCGGTTATTTTTTAGATGGCAAATATAACGGGAAAGGCTATGCGACGAAGGCTGTCAAGCTGGCAGTCGATTATGCATTCAACGAGCTGAAACTGCATCGGATAGAAGCCGGAGTCATGCCGCACAATAAGGCGTCAATCCGGGTGCTCGAAAAAGCTGGCTTTCATAAAGAAGGCATTGCGAGAAAAAATATAAAAATAAATGGAAAATGGGAAGATCATCAGGTGCTGGCGATCATACATCCGGAGGATACATGACGATATGCTCCTTTTTTATATCCTGCGTCTCTTTCGACAGATTCTTCCTAAAACTTCAAATCAATTGTCTAAATCATACTATTTGCAAATTCGAAAAAAAATAAAGGGTACATAGCACCAAAAACTCTGAAAGATGTGCTCTTTGTCAACACGTTCTAAAGTCATATTTTTCGAAAGGATATTGATTTTTTGATAGGATTAAACTAAATTGTAAAAGTATAGAATAGTTAATTTATTTTGTAAGAAAAGGATGATAATATGATAGGTCAATTGAGCAATAAAAAAATATTTTTAAGTTCTTTTTTCATCATTTTGATCTGTTCATTACTCTTCCAATTCAGTATTTCAGATAAAGTTCTGCAGTCGTATTATTCTTCCGTCGGAGAAAATACCTACGATATCGGGGAGAAAAGTGTTCGTACGATTGTCATGTTTCTGCAAGGGTTTATGATCTTCACAACTTTTGTGGAAATTCTGATAGGCGGATTTCTGTTATTCGTTGCCGCTTTTATTCTCGGTACAAAAAAACCGAAAAAAATATATTTGCTTCTATATACGCTGACTTCTTTAATCTCGGCATTTAAAATGTTGATTCTTTCAGTTGTTAACTACTTAACGGCTGATTCCTCGCTTATATATTCTGCCGGCGGCACCAGCTTGAGTCTGCAGCTGCTGGATCCATTTCTGCTCATATCAATCGCGGCTCTTTATGCTGCTGCGGGAAAACTGACCGATCTCAGTAAAGGCAAGAGAATCATTTTGACTGGATGTTTTGTTTTACTAAAACTCTTTACTATTTTCTTAAACTATTTTATGGCGGATAAAATTTAGCTCGGGAGAGAGTCAATTAAGCTGAATTTTATTATAAATTAAAAAAACAGAGTAGGGAGATGTTATGATGAACTTAGTAAAATCTAATAAAAAGTCTTTCATTTTGTTTGGCGCGGCTCTTGCTGCAGCAACATTGGTTTATGCACTATTATTAACGGGAACTGAATTAAACGTGGCGGCGGCTCATGCATTCTCAGCCAATGCTGAATTAGCTTCTACTCTCGGCATCTCTACAGCAGCAGCTAAAAAAGCAATTGATATTATTGATGCGGCATCAACAATTGCTTCTATCATTTCTCTTATCGGTATCGTTACAGGCGCAGGCGCGATTTCTTATGCAATCGTTGCAACAGCAAAAACAATGATTAAGAAATACGGCAAAAAATACGCAGCTGCTTGGTAAAGTCGATCAATAAATAATTGCTCTTTTTGTACAAGCTGCAAAAAGAGCCTCTCTCCCAAATACATATGTAAGGATTGAAAGTATGATAGTCAAACAAATTGCGGCTCTTATCAAATATAATACCCTGTCATCGTTTCGAAAAAGAAAGGAAGATTGGGGCATTCCTCAACTCAACAGCAAACTGCTGTCTGCCATTATTATTTCTCTGTTATGTTTATATCTCGTTTTC
This sequence comes from Bacillus sp. FSL R5-0443, assembly GCF_038608285.1. Lineage (NCBI taxonomy): Bacteria > Bacillati > Bacillota > Bacilli > Caryophanales > Bacillaceae > Bacillus > Bacillus sp. FSL R5-0443. Next base: position 3,331,750 of record NZ_CP152013.1, on the reverse strand, counting down.
CTGGGATGCGGTGTTGTATTCGGGACAAAACTGATTCAGCTGCCCCTCAGCGCATGGGGGCAATTTGTTTTAATCGCCGTTTCACTTGAGCAGCTGTTTTGGGCTGCCGGCTTCTTTAAAGAACACCACAATGCCTTTCTGCTGGATACGCGCAAGGTCATTCATCAATTAAAAAAGGTTCGTTTTTTACAGCTGTTTTCTGTTTTTGCCGGCCAGGCGATCAAAAAAACCATTTTCGTATGGTATCTTTTTGTTTTTCCGGTCTTTTTATTTTTATCAAGCGCAGGCATGACCGGGTCTGCGGCGGTCATCGTATTTTTCTTGGGCTTCGTTTATTTTCTTCTCAATTTATTTTTATCTATGCTGTTTTCTTATGTTGTTTATCTTCTTACAAATATGTGGAGCAAATTGTTTTACTTGAAAATCATGAAAGGCATTTTATTCAGCGTCAGCCTGCTGGTTCCGCTTGCAGTCGGGTATGCCGTTTATCTTCTCGTGTTTGGGGAGTATACCGCAAAGGATATTTCAAGCTTTACGGAGTCACCGGCTTTCCGGAACATCCTCATGAATACGCCGTATGTATGGTTAGCATTCCGCTCACATTCCGTGCTCGTTTTCGCTGCGGTGTTTGCGGCCGCCGTCCTTTTAACGGCGGGGATGTTTAAACTGTGGTCGGCCACGCTGAAGAAAATGGACCTTATTCCTTATATGTTTTTGACAAACGCAGATTTTGCGCCAAAGCTGAAATTATATAGAAATAACAAAATATTTCATGCCGTTTTTCAAAAGGATCTGCTGTTTTTATCGAGAATTGACGGGTTTTTTATCAGGAACTTCGGCAGTATGCTGTATTTGTTCATGCTGTTTTTAGGTTTTTGTATTCCGCTTCTATCGCATCATTTTATCGGGTATTCGGCAGCCGCCATCGTGTCTGCGGCGGTTATCATTGCGAACTTTTCGTATCAGCTCGTCGGAGATGCGCTCAAAACAGTATTATCAGTTGACGGAGAAATAAAAAATCAGCATCTGTTTCACCGGAATATCAAACATGCGTGGCAGCTGGTGTTTCCGAAAGTATGTATTTATAATCTCGCCGCTCTTATCTATTCGTTCATCATCACCATTTTGATTACGGTGTTTTTTCCGTCTTCCGCTGCGCTGACGATTTACTTGTTTATTGTGTTTTTATGTTCGGGTTTTTTATACAGTCTTGTCCAGATTTCAAGCACCGCCCTGTATCCTAAGAAAAACTGGGAGCATATGTACGAAATTGGAGAAGCGGGGAAAGCAAAGACGTATAACAACTTATACGGATCTTTCATTTTCATTGTGTCGCTTCAAATCGCTGCGATCACGTCGTATTTTATCTATAAAAAGCCGGAACTTGAAACGATGCTTATTCATTCTGCATCAGGTATTTTTGTCCTGTTCACACTATTAAACTATGGAGTCATGTTTCTGTTTCTTCGCAGAATCAATATGGCGGAAAGGTTTGCGAACAATGATTAAATTAGTGAATATACAAAAAAACTATAGTGAAAAACAGGTGTTGAAAGATATTTCGTTTGAGGTGAAAAAAGGCTCAATTTATGCTTTGCTGGGGACTAATGGAGTCGGGAAAACAACGACTTTGAAAATCATTTCGGGCCTGCTTAAACCGACTTCAGGCAGCGTCATGATTGACGGTAAGGAACTGGATTCAGAAGAGGGGGGGCAAATATCGGCTGATATCGGTTTTGTGCCCGACCATGCCTTTTTATATGATTACTTAACGGGAGTCGAATACCTGCGTTTTACAGCGGAGATGTTTGAAGTACCGTCTCAGCGGACAAATGAGTATATAAAGAATATGTTAGAGACGCTGAAGCTTGCTCAAGACGGAAATCAGCTGATTAAAACATATTCACATGGAATGAAACAAAAATTATCAATTGCGGCCGCGCTCATTCATCAGCCAAAGATATTAATTCTTGACGAACCGCTGACGGGCATTGATTTAATCAGCGGTAAAACGATACGGACGTTATTAAAGGAGTACGTCAAGCAGGGACATACGGTCCTGTTATCGACCCACCTGTTGGAGCTGGCGCATTCGCTGTGTGATACGATCGGTATTATACATGAAGGCGTTTTTGCTGCGGAGTATCAGTCATCCGAGCATTCATTAGAAGAGATTGAAGAATTGGCTGAGAGTATCTATACATGATGAACCGCATGTTGCCGGCAATCAGGACGTCCGTCATTCCGTTAACCGCGTCATTGCTGTTTTTTTCAGGCGGTGTGATCGCTGCGTTTTTTTCCGATCACTTTGTTTCAACCGCGTCTTACAACGGCTCGTCAGGCGCGGTTGAACTGCTGAAAAACAATGCAATCGCTTGTCTGTTTTTAGCCGCGGGTTTTTTTACCTTTGGGTTGACCTCAATCTTTTATTTATTCACCAACGGGTTTATTTTAAGCGGCTCTATTATAGAAAATCTGCATAGCGGGGTTCCTTTTTATCAGATTTTTTTACTGCTAATTCCTCATGGTATATTTGAAGTTCCCGCGTTATTATTAAGTGGCGCCATTGGTTTTAAGGGCGTTGAATTGGTTATCAGGCTGTGTTTTTCTAAGGAAAAAAAGATAATGGCTTCAATGTTCAGGCATATTGGAATATTGGTGCTCATAATTATTTGTCTGCTGATCGCCGCTGCCATTATTGAAGCTTACATCACACCAATTTTTAAGTAAAAGGGGCAGAAATCATATGAGAAGTAAATTATCATTAATCGGTGTGCCGATTGTTATGATTATCGGTTATATCATTTCTTTATCCTTTGAGTGGCTGTTTCCTGTTCTTACTTTTGGGGTGGCAGGACTATATCTCTTTATATTTGCTCCGGTGCAAAATAAATTCATTCGTTACATCTTTTTGTTTATTTTTGTGATTAATCTGTTGGCCAGTGCGGCTCTTTATTTCGGTATTTAATGAAAAAAATGACATTCATATTGAATGTCATTTTTTTATCTTTGAGCGGCCCTGCTGCGTGTTAAAATCTGTCGCCGTTGAAAATAGAGTTTTTTACGATCACGTAGTCGACATTACGAATGGCTTCGAGTGTATTGCCGCCGGCGTAAGAGATGGAAGATTGCAGATCCTGCTCCATTTCAACCAGCGTGTCCTGTAAAGACCCTTTATGTTCGACATGCATTTTTTTGCCTTCGACGTTTTTCTTTTCGCCTTTTTGAAATTCAGAAGCGGAGCCGAAATATTCTTTGTACAGCTTTCCATCGATTTCGATCGTTTGTCCCGGTGATTCTTCGTGGCCGGCGAATAATGATCCGATCATGACCATGGATGCGCCGAATCGGATGGATTTCGCAATATCGCCGTGCGTGCGGATGCCGCCGTCAGCAATGATCGGTTTGCTCGCCGCTTTCGCGCACCAGCGAAGCGCGGCTAATTGCCATCCGCCGGTTCCGAAGCCGGTTTTAATTTTGGTGATGCAGACTTTCCCGGGGCCGATTCCCACTTTTGTCGCGTCAGCGCCCGCGCGTTCCAGCTCCCTTACGGCTTCAGGCGTCCCGACATTCCCTGCGATGACAAAGCTTTCCGGGACATGTTCTTTAATAAATTGAATCATGCTGATCACGGCATTGGAATGGCCGTGCGCGATATCAATGGTAATATAATCCGGCACAAGCTCCTTTGCTTTCAGCTCCCGGATGAATTCATAATCATTTTCCTTCACGCCGACACTGATGGAAGAAATTAGTCCGCGCGCTTTCATATCCTGGACAAAAGCCAGGCGTTTTTCCGGTTCGAAGCGGTGCATGATATAAAAATACCCGTTTTCCGCGAGCCAGGCCGCGATGTTTTCATCTATTATCGTCTGCATGTTGGCCGGCACGACCGGAAGTTTAAACGTGTGTCCGCCCAATGTAACTGATGTATCACATTCAGATCGGCTGTCCACAATGCATTTTGCAGGAATCAGCTGAATATCTTCGTAATCAAATACATTTTCCATATATAACACCCCTAAAAGCGAATAATAGAATTAAATAAAATTAAAATGTTCGTCTTTTTATAATGTACTTTGTTTTGTCAGGAATGTCAAATGATTTCATGCTGCCTCATATGCGGTCAGCTTGTCATCCATTTGCAGTTTGGTTATCATAGTAGTATTGGGTGTTGTAAGACATTTGTTACGATAGATAGATTTGCAAAGAAGGGAGGGGCCGGTGTGGAACAAAAACAGCCCGGGCACAGCCCGAAAGCCCAGAAAATTCAGGACCGGATTATTTTAGGCACGATTTGGGTCGTGTCGGCGCTTGTCATTGCGCTCGTTGTCGGAACCGTCATGAATTATATTTGGATGTTTAAATAAAAAAGAGTCTGTGCCGGTATGACACAGACTCTTTTTTATATTATTTTTCAAACATGCTTGTAGAATGCAGAGGCTGGACGCGCGCTTTCGGGTCCATGTAAGCCTTCGCGTTGTTCACGGCTGTCGGAGCTTCGCCGAAACCGCTGGCGATCAGCTTGACTTTGCCTTCATATGTGCAGATATCTCCGGCGGCAAAGAAGCCTTCAATATTCGTTTCCATCGTGCTTTTGACGACGATGGAATTTTTCTCGATGTCAAGGCCCCAGTTTTTAATCGGGCCGAGAGAAGAAACAAAGCCGTAGTTTACGATCAGGTCATCAATTTCGATGATTTCTTTACGGTCGCCTTTCACTTCTTCGAGAACGAGCTGTTCGATCCGGTCTTCACCGACAAGTTCAGCGGGAACAAACGGTGTCAGCACGTTGACTTTAGAATTATGAAGGTTTTCGACACTGTGCTCATGCGCGCGGAATTTATCACGGCGGTGGATGATGCTGACTTCTTTCGCGATCGGCTCAAGCATGAGCGCCCAGTCAACCGCGGAATCGCCGCCGCCCAGAACGGCAACGCGTCTGCCTGCGAATTGATTGAGGTCGTCAATGAAGTAGTGCAGGTTTTTGCCCTCATATTGTTCCGCTGATTCCAGCTCAAGCTTTCTCGGCTTAAATGCGCCGTTTCCCGCGGTGATAATAACCGTTTTTGAATAATGCGTTTCTGAATTCGTGACAAGCTTAAACACACCGTCCGCCTGTTTTTCAACAGATTCAACGGCCTGCTCTAAGCAGATGGTCTGATCGAACTTTGCCATTTGCTCTTTTAAATTGTTCACAAGTTCTTGGGCGCGGATTTTCGGGAAGCCGGCTACATCATAAATATATTTTTCAGGGTACAGCGCGCTGAGCTGGCCGCCAAGCTGAGGCAGGCTCTCGATGATTTTGACGCTTGCCTGTCTCATTCCCCCGTAAAAAGCGGTAAACAGGCCGACCGGGCCGCCGCCGATGACCGTAATATCATAAACCTTTGAATCCTCTTGCATACCAAATTGCCTCCTAATTGAAAATTGTTATTAATTATAACATACAATTTAAAAGGATGACGAGTGCCGAAAACCGCCCGGCCGCTTCATTCTTGAAAAAAATTGCGGCCGCCGCTAATATGGGGACAAATTCCAATCTGTTTTTTCCTGAATGTTTTCTGATTCTTCCGGATAGTATGGTGATATGCAGACATGTGCGGTTTTCTAAAAAATTTTATATTTCATTTCATAAAATCCCGCCAATAAGCTGAAGCTAATACAAATGTTGATTTGATTATGCGTCTAACAGCAAAAAAAAGAAGGTGGATGTGATGGCATTGAATAAACCCAAAATCGTGGTTTTAGGTGCAGGTTATGGTGGATTAATGACAGTAACAAGGCTTCCGAAGCATATCGGGGCAAATGACGCTGACATTACTTTGGTCAATAAACACAATTATCATTATGAAACGACATGGATGCATGAAGCGAGCGCAGGAACGCTGCATCATGACCGCTGCAGATATCAAATAAAAGATGTAATCAATGAATCACGGGTCAAATTTGTGCAGGATACCGTAAAAGCGATAGATGTGCAAAATAAAAAGGTGACGCTTTCACAAGGGGACATCCCTTATGATTATCTTGTCATCGGGCTTGGCGCCGTCCCTGAAACATTTGGGATTAAAGGCTTAAAAGAATTCGCTTTTCCGATCGCGAATATTAATACGTCGCGCCAGCTGAAAGACCATATTGAGCTCCAATTTGCGACATACAATACGGAGGCCGAAAAACGCCCTGACCGCTTAACCATCGTTGTCGGCGGAGCGGGCTTTACGGGAATTGAATTTCTCGGTGAGCTTGCGAACCGCAAGCCGGAGTTATGCAGATATTATGATATAGATGAAAGTCTCGTCCGGATCGTCTGTGTCGAGGCCGCCCCGACGGTTTTGCCGGGATTTGATCCGGAGCTTGTCGATTACGCCGTTCAATACCTTGAGAGCAAAGGCGTTGAATTTAAAATCGGCACCGCGGTTCAAGAATGCCGCGCAGACGGTGTCACAGTCGGCAAGAAAGATGAAGAGCCGGAAGAAATCAAATCGCAGACCGTTGTCTGGGCGGCGGGCGTGCGCGGGCATCCGATCGTGGAGGAAGCGGGTTTTGAAAATATGCGCGGCCGTGTCAAGGTCAACCCTGATCTTCGGGCGCCGGGACATGATGACGTTTTTATTCTCGGCGACAGCTCGCTCTTTATCAATGAAGAGACGGAACGGCCGTACCCGCCGACTGCTCAGATCGCGATGCAGCAAGGAGAAACGGTCGCCAAAAATCTGGGCGGTTTGATTAAAGGAGGCCAGCTTGAAGAGTTCAAGCCTGACATTAAAGGAACCGTCGCCTCCCTCGGTGAGCATAACGCCGTCGGAGTCGTATACGGCAGGAAGCTCAAAGGCACGCCGGCGTCCTTTATGAAAAAGGTCATTGACAACCGCTCGCTCTTTATGATTGGCGGGCTGGGCCTGACGCTGAAAAAAGGGAAGTTTAAATTCTTCTGAAAACCCGCGGCCGCGGGTTTTCTCTTCTTTTAAAAAAGAGCGCTATCAAAAGAATGTAAAAGAAAAAAATGAATGTTTTCGCTTACATGAGTTATTTTGTTACATATTCTGACTTGGTGCTTGACAAGTAAATATGATATATTATCAGAAAATTAAGAAAAAAGGGTGATCCGCATGAAAACGACAGCAAAAAGCACGGCGGCGTGTCCGTTCTGCTCAGGTAAAGGGTATTTTCAATTGCTTCTTGGCGGCTCCGAAACATGTCCCTCCTGCCAGGGAAGCGGCAAAGAGAGACGCTGATTTTTCCAGACGTTGACTTTTTTACCGCCCCCGAGGTACACTGAAAGTGCTGTAGGGGGTGGATGTTTGTGATTAGTTTGCCGGTTGTCCTGATCTCAATCGTACTATTTTTCGTACTGTTTTTCGGCATAGGCTTTCTGTTGAACATGCTGCTTAGAATGTCGTGGATTATGGCTGTTGTCTATCCGATTGTATGCCTTTTCATTATCAGCAATAAAAAGATGATCAGTTACGTGCAGGCGCCGGGGGAATCCTTTCAAAGCCTGTTTCAGCGTATCATGTCATTAGCGGTTGCGGATGTCGTGATTTTGGCGGGCGGACTGGCGGGAGCCATCACGTCAGGCATTGCCATAAAGGCGCTCAGAAAAAGAGGATATCAAATGTTTTAAGCCGCTTTCTTATTTGAGAAAGCTTTTTTTGTGCCGCGGCGCTTTTTGTATAGCACCTCACCGAGTTGGGAACAATGACTCGGAGGAGAGTGATTTCAGATTGACGATAATCAGACGCGTATTCATGATCGTGCTCTTTTTGGGCGCATGCCATGCGACATACTTTTCCATAACCGGTGTTGAAGCAAAGGATCTGACAAATTGGATGACGGAACATCGCGGCGCCGTTTTGAAAAACATCGGCACTCCGTTTCAATCCTTACAGAATCAGCCGGAAAAGAAGGCATCAGGCAGGATGAAACCGCTGGAAGAAGCTTTTGACTGGGAACGCTATCCGTCACAAAAGGTGACGGCCACCGGTTATACCGCCGGAGCGGAATCTACCGGAAAATCTCCGGGTCATCCGCAGTACGGAATTACATATTCAGGCGTGAAGGTCAAACGCGATTTATATTCAACTGTTGCGGCCGATCCGTCTGTTTTCCCGATCGGGACGATTCTGTTTATACCGAATTACGGTTACGGGGTTGTCGCCGATACCGGCTCAAAAATTAAAGGCAGCCGCCTTGACCTCTACTTTGACACCGTCAAGGACGTCTATAACAATTGGGGCAAAAAAACACTTGAGGTCTACATGATTAAAAAAGGGAACGGCACAGTGACCGAGGACGAACTTGTAAAGCTGAACGAAACCAAGTCGATGCAAGTGTTCAGAAATCAATACAAAACGGTAAAAGAATAAAAACGCTTCAGCATCCGCTGAAGCGTTTTTTACATAAAGAAATAATCTAAAATCAATGTCAGCACAATACCGGTGACGCCGCCGAAGAAGACTTCAATCGGCTGATGGCCGAGCAGTTCTTTCAGTTTCTTCTGTTTTTCCTTCTCTTCCGCTTTCTGAAAGTCCTTCGCTTCGCTGACAAACCGATTAAAGTCGATGACCAGTCTATTAATGACCGTCGCCTGTTCACCCGCATGCCGCCTGACACCTGTAGCGTCGAACATCGTAATGACGGCGAAAATCGCGGCGACTGCAAACAGGGGCGAATCCAGTCCCTGTTCCAAAGCGACTCCGGTTGACAGCGCGGTGACGGCAGCGGAATGGGAGCTCGGCATGCCGCCGGTGCTCGTCACAAGAGACCAGTCAAGTTTTTTTGATACGATAAATTGAATAGGCACTTTTACAACTTGGGCAAAAATAATGGCGGCAAAACTCGCCAGTAAAGGAAAATTCATAAGTACATCCATATGCAACATCCTTTCTGTATCTGCTGATTCCGATCGTATCGAAAAACTGCAGAAAACGCCCTTAGTTTGGTAAAATAAAATCAATGAAAAATGTTTTTTCATTATACCACTTTACATAACAAATACCCACATAAGGAGTGTGTACTCATGTTTTATGCATCTGATCAACTGCGGCATCCCGAAACACTGGTCATCGGTCTTTTTCAAAAAAGCACGCTGAACGGATTTACGAAGGAATTGGATGATAAATTGGACGGTCATCTGACCCAGCTGTTAAAGGATGGTGATGTGTCCGCCAAACGCAATCGTGTATCAAAAGTATACCCTCCGGCTGCGACCGGTATGAAACGTATTTATTTTATCGGCCTGGGAAGAGAAGCGGATTATTCGTTTGAAGATACGAAAGAATGCTTTGCACGAGTATTTCAGCAGATTCATCAAGATAAAAAACAGGAAGTATCCGTTTTGCTCGATACATTCGTCTCCGGGGAAGTGCCTGCCGCCGATGCCGCTCATGCGCTTTCAGAAAGCTGTCTGCTTGCGGTTTACGAAGTGCAGGATTATAAACATAAATCAAATGAGCCGGATCAGGAACTGAAATCAGTCTGCGCCGTGACCGAAGAAGACCTGAGGGAAGTGCAGGCCGGCCTGAACGTCGGAGCGGCATACGGCCAAGGGACGAATTCAGCCCGCACGCTTGTGAATATGCCGGGTAATATGCTGACGGCCACTGATTTGGCGTCATATGCCGCCGAGCTTGCGGCAAAATACGATTTCGAGTGTGAAATTTTAGAAAAAGATGAAATGGAAGAGCTCGGCATGGGCGGGCTGCTTGCTGTTAACAAGGGCTCATCCGAACCGCCGAAAATGATCGTTCTGAAGTATCAGGGCAAAGATCAGTGGGAAGACGTTATCGGCCTGGTCGGTAAAGGAATTACCTTTGATACGGGCGGATATTCAATTAAGCCGAAAACCGGCATCGTCGGCATGAAAAGCGATATGGGAGGGGCCGCCTCGGTATTAGGGGCAATGGAAATTATCGGCGAACTGCGGCCTGAACAAAACGTGCTCGCCGTCATACCGTCTACGGACAACATGATTTCGTCTGATGCTATGAAGCCGGATGATGTCATCGTTTCGCTCAGCGGAAAAACCATTGAGATCCTGAACACCGATGCGGAAGGGCGTCTCGTGCTTGCCGACGGCATCACATACGCCAAGCAGCACGGAGCCTCTGTCCTTGTAGACGTCGCAACGTTAACGGGCGGTGTCATTGTCGCCTTAGGGAACGAAATGACGGGCGCCATGACCAATCACGCCGCGTTTTATGAACAGGTTGCGAAATCGGCGAAAGAATCCGGCGAGCCGATCTGGCAGCTTCCGATTACAGAAAAGGATAAAAAACGGGTGAGAAACAGTCAGATGGCTGATTTGAACAATTCTCCGGGAAGAGAAGGCCACGCGATTATGGCGGGGGCATTCATTGGTGAATTCGCGGAAAACACGCCGTGGGTTCATCTCGATATTGCGGGAACCGCAACGGCGAATAAAGCGACATGCTTCGGCCCTGCCGGCGCAACAGGCGTCATGGCAAGGACGTTGGCTGTTTTGACTGAGCGCTTTACGCCCGAAAGATAACAGCATCCCGCTGCCTTGATGCAGCGGGTTTTTTGATTTCCAAAATCTTTAGTTGACTAAAGCGCAGAATATATGGTAACTTTAATTATCTACTACATTAGCAAACTAAAGGATTTTTGGAGGGACTCATCAATGAATGCTGTTGTTGTCGCAGTATTGCTTATGCTCGTCTTAAGCCTGCTGCGTGTCAATATTATTATAGCTTTAATGATCGGCGCGCTTGCCGGCGGGCTGACCGGCGGCTTAGGCCTAGGAGAGACGGTGAAGGCTTTTACGGACGGTCTCGGCGGAAATGCCACCGTCGCGGTCAGCTACGCGCTGCTCGGAGCATTTGCCGCGGCGCTGACAAAGACGGGGCTTCCCGATGCAATGGTGGAAGCGTCTGTCAAACTAATCGGAAAAAAGGAAGATTCGCGGAAAAAAGCCCTGTCAAAAGTGTTAATCGTACTGATTATTTTAATCATATCCTGTTTCTCGCAAAACGTGGTGCCCGTTCACATTGCGTTTATTCCTGTATTGATTCCGCCGCTTTTAAAAATATTTAACGAACTTGAAATAGACCGCAGACTGATCGCGTGTGTGATGACATTCGGACTGACTGCGCCGTATATCGTTCTGCCTGTCGGATTCGGACAGATTTTCCAGGGGATGCTGAGAGATAATATGGCGGCAGCCGGTTTAAAGGTGCCGCTCAGTGATATCCCGTATGCTTTAATCATTCCGACGGCCGGGATGGTAGTCGGTTTAATTTTAGCCGTCATCGTCTTCCGGAAACCGAAGAAATATGAGACGAAGGAGATTGCCGGACTATCGTCTTCTCCTTATACGAAAAAAAGCATTGCCATCGCCTTGATCTCCATTGCCGTGTCGCTTGCCGTTCAGCTCTATCTGTCACAAGTGCTCGGAGTGGAAGGTATGATCATGGGCGCGCTTGCCGGCTTGTTTACGCTGTTTATCAGCGGAGTCATGAAGCGCAATGAAGCGGATAAGCTGATCACGGACGGCATGATTCTGATGGCTTTTATCGGGTTTGTCATGCTTGTTGCGGCCGGTTTTTCAAATGTATTGAATAAAACGGGTGATGTGGCTTCCTTGGTCAAAGCATCAACAGGCTTTATCGGCCACAGCCAATCATTAGGCGCGCTCCTGATGCTGGTGGTCGGTTTATTAATCACGATGGGAATCGGATCATCATTTGCAACCGTACCCGTCATTACGACCATATTTGTCCCGCTGTGCGCTCAGCTCGGATTCAGTCCGATGGCGACGATTGCCGTAATCGGAGCGGCCGCCGCGGTCGGTGATGCGGGTTCTCCTGCAAGTGACAGTACGCTCGGGCCGACGTCAGGCCTCAGCGCCGACGGACAGCACCACCACATTTGGGATACGTGCGTACCGACATTTATTTTCTATAACATTCCGCTTGTGATATTCGGCTGGATTGCCGCACTTGTCCTGTAAAAAAAGGCTCCCGGAAAGGGGAGCCTTTTTGTATGCTGAGAACATCTTACGCCGGGTTTCTGCTGAACCCCGTCGCTTTATGAATAGACCTGTAAACGGCAGGCGCGATTGATGCCAATAACAGTGCTAAAACGATATCTTTTATGAAAAACCATATCATGTAAAACCAGGCCATTCCGTAGCTGATCGGAGCATGAAGCCATAATTTCAGCGCAATATACGTATAGGTCGTGCCAATGATATAAATGACGGCGGTACCGATCAAAGAGGCCCATGCATAATGCAGGCGGCCGGGTTTTTTTGTTTTTTCCAGCAGCCATCCGGCTGCAAATGCCGCCGGGATATAAGCGAGAATAAATCCGCCGCTCTTTCCGATAAACGGCGCAAAGCCTGCTGAGAATTGAGCGAAAACAGGCGCCCCCGCGAGTCCGGCCAATGCGTATACCGTCATTGCAATGGCTGCCCGTCTGGCGCCGAGAAGCATCGCGGCTAACAGACAAAAGAAAGGCTGCAGCGATAACGGAATTCCCGCAACTTGCAAAAAAGGAGCCATTGATGTAATGTTGGCGCCGACGGCCATCAGTGCGGCAAACATGCCGATAAGCGCCATATCGCCCGCGCGAAGGTTGCGTTGTTTCATTTGTTTTTCCCCCTTACACTTGTACCAGATTAGCGTAATCGAAGGGTGATTGATTGTCAACAAAGATTTAATACAGGTTTACTAAATGGAGGGAGCCATATGTTTTTCGGGAAAACGAAACAAACAAAACAGTCGGAACGGATTCCGCCAAACCAAAATGTCACAACGAAGTTTCCCGTGCTTCACGCCGGAAATGTTCCTTATTATGAAGATATGTCAAAATGGAATCTGCAAGTGTACGGACTTGTTGACCGTCCTATGCTGTTAAGCTTTGAGGATATCAAAGCCTTTCCTGAAGCCGAAGTGAAAAATGATATTCATTGCGTCACGGGCTGGTCCCGTCTTGATAATATCTGGCAGGGAATACGCGCCAAAGACATCGCTGAAAAAGCGCGAGTGCACAAAGAAGCGGGGTTCGTCATTCTGCACGCTGAAGAGGGCTGGACGGCCAACCTGCCGCTTTCTGATTTTACGCGGGAAACATCCCTGCTGGCATATGCGCATAACGGCGAGCCGTTAACGCCAGAGCACGGCTATCCGCTCAGAGGCGTTTTCCCCCATCTTTATTTTTGGAAAAGCGCAAAATGGCTGCGCGGCATTCAGTTCACAAAGGAAAACCACCCCGGCTTTTGGGAGAAAAACGGCTACCATATGAGGGGAGATCCATGGAAGAATGAGCGCTTTACATGGGATTAAGCCCCTATCACTATATAGTTCTTAGGTACCTTATTGAAATAAGGTGCTTTTTTTATATCAAAAATCCATTGACTTTGTTTGGCAAAAAACCTATTATTTGAGGTGTCTTTTGATATTGAAAATCATTATCAATAAGCATAGATAAAGCAATTGCCGCAAAGGGGATGAACACATAATGGACGGAAAACAAATAAAGCGGGGTTTCGCGCCGGCCGGCCGATACGCGGTTCCGGGCACAGAAGTAAGAGAAATGCGCTCAAAAGGAGGCCGTACGTATCGTATCTTTGTCTCTTTTCCTCAGGAAGAACCGCCTGCATCCGGCTTCCCCGTCATATACCTGCTCGATGCGAATTCCGTATTCGGCACAATGGCCGAAGCTTTGCGGGTGCAAAGCCGACGGCCTGAAAAAACAGGCGTTGTTCCGGCGGTGATTGTCGGAATCGGCTACCCGACAGATCAGCCGTTTTCCGCCGAACGTCACAGTGATTTTACGATGCCGCTTTCTGAATCAGAACTGCCGGTGCACCCGCGCGGCGCGGCATGGCCCGAACAGGGAGGGGCGGAAGCGTTTCTGAGTTTTATAGAAGAAGAAGTAAAGCCCGCGATGGAGCGGGATTATCCGATCGACAGAGGCAGGCAGACGATTTTCGGCCATTCGCTGGGCGGTCTTTTTGTGCTGCAAGTGCTTTTGACGAGGCCGGACATGTTCCAGACCTATGTTGCCGGGAGTCCGTCAATTCACTGGAACAAGCGTTTTATTCAGGAAAAAGCGGAGCGTTTGTCAGACCGGCTCTCTGCGGAAAATCTTCAAGTCAGCGTATTGCTGGCTGCGGGAGAAATTGAAAAAACACATAAAAGCAGAATCCCGCAGCACGCAGAGGCGCTGTACTCTTTATTATCCGGATTTGAAGATGATGGAGTCCGTGCTGAATACAGCGAGTTTGAAGGAGAGGGCCATATTTCTGTCCTGCCCGTTTTAATCAGCAGGGCCCTGCGTTTCTGCCTGAATCCGGGAGGACCGCATACCCCGTATTCTCCCGCATGAGAAAAAACAGGCCCTTCGAACTAAATGCGGCTGATTCTAATTTTCTAATTGACTGCGTGTTTTGATTTGGATATGATTGTCTTGAATCATAGTTGATAATGATAATCATTATCAATATAGAAGGGGAATGATAATATGGACGCATTGGGAATGAAAGGGAAAACGGCCGTTGTCACCGGCGCCGCTCAAGGCATCGGAGAAGCAACAGCGCTTGCCCTTGCTGAACAAGGCGTAAATGTGGCAGCTATAGATACAAATGAAGACCTGCTTCTCGGGCTTACTGACAGACTTCGGCAAAAAGGCGTGCAGGCGCAGGGGTTTGCCGCAGATGTATCTGACAGTGCGGCTGTCAATGATATCATCGCCGCCGTTGAACGCGACATGGGGCCTATTGAAATATTGGCGAACGTTGCGGGCGTGCTGCGGCCGGGTCCGGTGCAATCCCTCAGTGATGAAGATTGGGATCAAACATTTTCTGTTAATACGACCGGCGTTTTTCATGTATCGCGGGCTGTAAGCCGGTACATGATTGAGCGTCAAAAAGGCGCCATCGTTACGGTCGGTTCGAATGCAGCCGGCGTTCCGCGTGCTTCCATGGCGGCTTATGCGGCGTCAAAAGCGGCTGCCGTCATGTTTACGAAATGCCTCGGACTGGAGCTTGCGGCCCATCATATCCGCTGCAACATCGTATCTCCGGGTTCAACGGAAACCGACATGCAGCGGGCGCTGTGGCAGGACGAGAACGGAGCCCGGGACGTCATCAGAGGTTCGCTTGATACATATAAAACGGGAATTCCGCTTCAAAAGCTGGCGAAGCCTTCTGATATTGCAAATGCCGTTTTGTTTCTGGCTTCTGAACAGGCAAACCATATTACGATGCATGATTTATGCGTTGATGGCGGCGCTACTTTAGGCGTTTGATGTAACGAGAAGGAGGGACAAACATGACAAATCAACATTTATTGGCGGAAGTGTCTGCAAAAGAGGTGCTGGATGCTTACAAGCCCGGGGCGTTCTTTTTAGCTTCCCCGAAAAGTACGATGCTTGCGGAAGGAATGTTTGCGGAAGTGCCTGATACAGACGCGGAAAATCAGCTGGATTCACTGCCTGAACGCGTGAGACAGACGCTTCTTGAGGCAAAGCAAGCCGGCATCAAACATCCGATTGCGGCCGGCGCCATTCCTTTTGACGGCAGAAAAGCTTCCCGGCTTTTTGTACCGAAGAATGTCCATACGGCAGGCCCGCTTTCGTTTGCGGAATCTTCCGCAGAAAAGCCGCAATCCAATACATATGACATCCGTCCCGTTCCGGAGCCTGAGGGCTTTATGAGCGGTGTGGAACAAGGCGTATTCAACATTACGGACGGTCCGCTCAGCAAAATCGTGCTGTCAAGGACGCTTCATCTGACCGCTGAAAAGGATATCGACATTCCACAGGCCGTCAAGCATTTGGCGCAGCACAACCCGCGCGGCTATACATTCGCTGCGGATGTGACGGGAACGTCAGAAACAAGAAAAACGCTTTTCGGCGCAAGTCCTGAACTGCTGCTGTCCAAAAACGGAACATCGATTCTGTCCAATCCGCTGGCAGGCTCCAGACCTCGCAGCACAGATCCCGCCGAGGATCAGAGAAGAGCGGAAGAACTGCTGCAATCAGCAAAAGATCTGCATGAACATGCCGTAGTCGTGGCCGCCGTGGCTGCCGCTCTTAAACCGTTCTGCCGTGTGCTTGATGTGCCGGAAAAACCGTCACTCATTAAAACTGAGGCAATGTGGCACCTATCCACCGAGGTAAAGGGAGAGCTGCGTGATCCGTCAACGACATCACTTGAGCTGGCCATCGCCCTGCATCCGACGCCCGCGGTATGCGGAACACCGACGGATGCGGCGAGAGAAGCGATTCAGGATATTGAGCCGTTTGACCGCAATTTCTACACGGGAATGGCGGGCTGGTGTGATGCTGAGGGTGATGGAGAATGGATTATCGCACTCCGCTGCGCCGAAGCGGAAACAAGGTCTCTCCGGCTCTTTGCGGGTGCCGGGATTGTCGCCGGATCAAAGCCGCAGGATGAACTGGACGAGACCTCGGCCAAATTCCGCACCATGCTCCGGGCGATGGGGCTTTACCAAGATGAGTTGTAAAAAAGGAGGGAACGGATCGTGCTGACTGGATTTACGCCATGGCCGGAAGAATGGGCTGACAAATACCGAAAAGACGGCTGCTGGAAGGGTGAGACGTTCGGAGGAATGCTGAAAGAGCGCGCGGCTTTATACGGAAATCAAACTGCCGTGACGTGTAAAGATGTACATTGGACCTACAAAGAATTAGATGAAAGGGCAGATCGTTTAGCGGCGGGGCTGCATAAGCTCGGAATTCAAAAGGAAGACCGCGTTGTCGTTCAGCTGCCGAATATCACTGAGTTTTTTGAAGTGATTTTCGCGCTGTTCCGGCTGGGAGCGCTGCCCGTTTTCGCGCTGCCTTCTCATAGAAGCAGTGAGATTACGTATTTCTGCGAGTTTGCAGAGGCGAAAGCATACATCATTCCTGATATGCATTCAGGTTTTGATTACAGGGCGCTTGCCAGACAGGTGAAAGACAAACTTCCGGATTTGGCGCATGTCATTGTGGCCGGCGAAGCTGAAGAGTTTCAGGAACTGAGCAGCCTGCATAGAGAGCCTGTTCAGCTGGAAGATATAAGCCCGGCGGAAGTCGCCTTTTTACAGCTTTCAGGAGGCAGTACGGGGCTGTCCAAGCTGATTCCGCGAACACACGACGATTACATATACAGTTTGCGCATCAGCGCGGAAATATGCGGCTTGGATCAACACAGCGTTTATTTGGCCGCTCTGCCGACAGCGCATAATTATCCGCTCAGCTCGCCGGGTGTGCTGGGAACTTTATATGCCGGAGGCCGGGTTGTTCTGTCACCGACGCCGAGTCCGGATGACTGCTTCCCGTTAATTGAAAAAGAACGTGTCACGATTACAGCGCTCGTCCCGCCGCTTGCGATGGTGTGGATGGACGCATCCGGTTCGCGAAGTGATGATTTATCAAGCCTTCAAGTGCTGCAGGTGGGAGGCGCCAAATTCAGCGCTGAGGCGGCCCGCCGCGTGAAGAGCGCTTTCGGATGCACCCTTCAGCAGGTTTTCGGAATGGCGGAAGGATTGGTGAATTATACGAGACTGGATGATCCTGAAGAGATCATTGTCAATACGCAAGGCAGACCGATGTCCCCTTTTGATGAGGTAAGGGTTTTAGACGATGACGGGCGGAATGTCGCCCCCGGTGAAGCGGGACATTTGTTTACACGCGGCCCTTACACGATTCGCGGATATTATAAAGCGCCTGAACATAATGAAAGATCATTCACAGCCGACGGATTTTATCAGACCGGCGATATCGTCAAACTGACGGCGGACGGCTATATCATCGTTGAAGGGCGTGCGAAAGATCAAATCAATCGGGGCGGTGAAAAAATAGCCGCTGAGGAGGTGGAAAATCACCTTCTTGCGCATCCTGCCGTTCATGATGCGGCCATGGTTTCAATGCCGGATGATTTTCTCGGGGAGCGATCCTGTGTGTTCGTCATCCCGAAAGGAGAAGCGCCGAAACCGGGAGAGCTGAAAGCATTTTTGCGTGAGCGCGGACTGGCGGCATATAAAATCCCCGACCGGATTGAATTTATCGCTTCTTTCCCGAAAACCGGCGTCGGCAAGGTCAGTAAAAAGGATCTTCGCGAAACGATCGCCCAAAAAGTAAAGCCGGCTGAAATCAAACAATCTTAAAAAAGGAAGTGTTTACATTGGCTATACCGTCTATTTCCGCATATGCGCTGCCGACAGCATCAGATATGCCTGAAAATAAAGTATCGTGGACGCTGAATCCGAAACGCGCGGTGCTTCTGATCCATGACATGCAGAATTATTTCGTCGATGCTTTTGCGAAAGGTGAAGCTCCGATCACAGAGGCGTCTCAGAATATCAAAAAAATAAAAGAGCAATGCAAAGCACTTGGCATTCCGGTGGTGTATACCGCGCAGCCGGGCAGCCAAGACCCGGCGGACCGTGCGCTGCTGACAGATTTTTGGGGGCCGGGGCTAAAAAGCGGGCCTTATGAAGAAAAGGTCATTCCGGAGCTTGCCCCGGATGATCAGGACATTGTCCTCACAAAGTGGAGATACAGCGCGTTTAAACGGACGAATCTCCTTGAGATCATGCGTGAAAGCGGCAGAGACCAGCTCATGATTACGGGAATTTATGCACACATAGGCTGTCTCATCACAGCCTGTGAAGCATTTATGGATGATATCCAAAGCTTCTTTATCGGAGACGCCGTTGCTGATTTTTCTTCAGAAAAACATAAGATGGCCATCGAATATGCGTCTCAGCGCTGCGCTTACACAGCTTTGACAAACGAAGTGCTGGAGCTGCTGGGCGGCGCGCCGGTTTCTGGAGGAGAAGAGAAGGTTTCCGCCGTATTGACAAAAGACCGGGTGCGGGAACAAATTGCGGCGATTCTTCAAGAATCACCGTCTGATATTCCGGATCATGAAGACCTGCTGGACAGAGGTCTTGACTCCGTCAGAATCATGAGCCTTGTCGAACAATGGCGCCGTGACGGAGCTGAAGTGACGTTTGTGGAACTGGCGGAGAACCCGACGCTGGAAGAGTGGTGGAGACTTCTTTCTTCCCGATCTCAAAAAGTCTTGCCGAACGCAGATTATTTATAAAGGGAGAGAATAGAATGCATGATACACAACAGCTGCCTCTGACAGGCGCACAGGCCGGTATCTGGTTTGCGCAGCAGCTTGATCCTGATAATCCGATTTACAATACAGGCGAGTACGTTGAGATAAACGGCGCGATCGATGTGAACATATTTAAAACCGCTCTCGAACGCGTGCTGACGGAAGCCGCGTCATTACACGCCCGCTTCGAGGAGGGAGCAGACGGGCCGAAGCAGATCATCAATCCTCCATTTGAGGCTGCGATCGATGTCATAGATGTGAGTTCAGAAGCTGATCCGAAGCAGGCCGCACTCAGACTCATGCAGACAGATTTGGCTGAGCCCGTTGATATGGCGGCCGGGCCTTTGTTCCGCGACATTTTATTTCAGGCGGGACCGGAACGCTTTTTCTGGTATCAGCGCATTCACCACATAGCGATAGACGGCTACGGTTTTTCACTGCTGGCACGGCGTACGGCGCAAATGTACACCGCAATACGGGAAGGACGTCCGGATAACGGGCGCTCCTTCGGTTCTTTGGAGGATCTGGTAAAAGAAGATCAAGAGTACCGCGCGTCTGATCAATTCCTGAAAGATCGGGAATTTTGGATGGAGAAATTTGCGGATGAACCTGATGTCGTCAGTTTGGCAGAAAGAGCGCCGCGAACGTCAACACGTTTTCGGAGAAGCACGGCTTATCTTTCTGAAACGGCTTTACAGCATGTAAAAGCGATTCCGAACTGGCATGAAGCCGTCACGGCCGCAGCGGCGGTATATGTCCATCGGATGACAAACGCAGGGGATATCGTGCTCGGTTTACCGATGATGGGGCGGATCGGCTCAATTTCACTGAATATTCCGAGTATGGTCATGAATCTGCTGCCTTTGCGGCTTTCTCTCCGCCCGGATATGAATTTTCATGAGGCCGTCAGCCAAGTGGCAAAAGAAATCCGAAACATCCGGCGCCATCAGAAATACCGCCATGAAGACATGCGCCGCGACCTTAAATTGCTCGGAGAAAATCGCAGGCTGTTCGGCCCGCAAGTCAATGTGATGCCGTTTGACTACGCGCTTGATTTCGCCGGAGCGCGGGGGACTGTTCATAATTTATCAGCAGGGCCCGTTGATGATTTGTCAATTAACGTTTACGACAGAGCGGACGGAAGCGGAATGCGTGTGGACTTTGATGCGAATCCGGAAGTGTACAGCGCCGAAGATATTGAAAACCATCAAAAACGATTCCTGCTTCTGTTGGAATCCGCTGTGAAAGACCAGACACAAAAAATCGGCACACTCAACCTTCTGCTTGAAAGTGAACGTCGCCGCGTACTGGAAAGCTGGAATGACACGCGCAAGGCCGAGAAGCAGAAAAGTCTGCCGGAGCTGTTTTACGAACAGGCCGTAAAAACACCGGACCGGCCGGCAATCATCACCGAAAACGAAGAGCTCAGCTATGCCGAATTGAACAAGCGCGCGAACCAGCTTGCCGGCATGCTAAAGGAAAAGGGGCTCGGACCGGAACAATTTGCCGCTTTGCTGCTTCCGCGGTCACAGGAGTTGGCCGTGAGCATGCTGGCCGTTTTGAAAACGGGAGCCGCATACCTGCCGCTTGATCCTGATTTTCCTTCTGAGCGGATCACATACATGCTCAAAGATGCACAGCCTGCATGCCTGATTACAACGATGGAATTATCCGGCCGCATGCCGGAAGACAGTGATGCAAAAAGGATCATTCTCGATGACCCGGATACGGTAAAAACCGTTGCCGCTCAAAATGCTGACTGTCCCGCTCAGGCGGAATGTTCGCCTTTGCACCCCGCTTATATCATTTATACATCGGGCTCAACGGGCAAACCGAAAGGCGTAGTCGTCACATTAAAAAGCGTAAGCAATTTCCTCTTATCCATGCGGGAAATGTTCCCGCTCGGCGAACAAGACCGCCTGCTTGCCGTTACGACTGCGGCGTTTGATATTTCCGGACTTGAGCTCTTCCTTCCGCTCATCAGCGGGGCGGGGTGCGTCATCGCACGTAAAGAGACGATTCAGGAACCGCGGGCGCTTGCGCACATGATTCACTCATACGGTATTTCAATCATGCAGGCAACGCCGACATTGTGGCATTCATTAGTCACCAATGAACCGGATTCTCTCCGGGCGCTGCAGGTGCTTGTCGGAGGTGAGGCGCTTCCGAACGCGCTTATGCATGCTTTGCTTGAATCAGGCTGTACGGTGACGAATCTGTATGGGCCGACTGAAACAACAATCTGGTCGGCCGCACAGCCGCTTGCAAAAGGCCATACAGGGGCGCCTCCGATCGGAAAGCCGATTTGGAACACGCGGGTATATGTGCTGGACGCCGCATTGCAGCCCGTCCCGCCGGGAATCGCGGGCGAGCTTTATATAGCGGGCGAGGGGCTTGCCAGAGGTTATTATAACCGTCCTGATTTAACAGCGGAAAGATTCATTGCCGATCCGTACGGGCCCGCGGGCGCGAGGATGTACCGGACGGGAGATCTCGTGCGCTGGCGTGAGGACGGCTCGCTTGATTATATCAGCAGAGCCGATCACCAAATTAAAATCCGCGGGTTCCGGATAGAATTAGGAGAAATTGAGTCAGTGCTGTCGAAATATCCGGGTATTTCGCAGGCCGCCGTCATTGTCCGTGAAGACCAGCCCGGAGATAAGCGGCTGGCGGCTTACGCTGTCGCGGATCAGCCCCTTGATATCGGCAGACTTCGTGAATATATGGGCGAAAGCCTGCCGGATTATATGGTGCCGGGCGCGTTTGTACAGCTGGAAGAATTGCCGCTGACACCGAATAAGAAGCTCGATCGCAGCGCTCTGCCTGCACCTGATTTTTCCGCTGTCCTGTCTGACAGAGGGCCGCGGACGCCGCAGGAAGAAATATTATGCGATCTGTTTGCCGAGGTTCTCGGTCTCGCGCGGGTCGGAATTGATGACGGGTTCTTTGAATTGGGCGGACATTCGCTCTTAGCCGGACGCTTGATGAGCCGGGTCCGGGAGACGATGGGCGCAGAGCTTGGCATCGGCCGTCTGTTTGATACGCCGACCGTTGCCGGGCTCGCCGCACAGCTTGACACCGCAAAGAGTGCGCGGCCTAAGCTCAAGCCGTTTGACCGGCCGGAGCACATCCCGCTGTCATTTGCGCAGCTGCGTCTATGGTTTCTCTACTGTCTTGAAGGGCCAAGCCCGACTTACAACATTCCGGTGATTGTCCGCATGTCAGGCAAGCTTGACCAATCAGCGCTGAAACACGCCTTTTACGATGTTGTCAGCCGTCATGAAAGCCTGCGCACCGTTTTTCCGGAAAATAAGGGATCATCTCATCAGCTCATTTTATCTGCTGAAGGAGCCCGCCCTGTGTTTACAGTGACACGTGCAGACAAAAACGAGCTCCAAGACATGCTTGCCGCTGCGGCACGATATCGGTTTGATCTCGCTAAAGAGCCGGCCGTCCGGGCCGAGCTGTTTGATCATGGTGACGGCGAGTATACGCTGATGGTTCTCCTGCATCACATCGCAGGTGACGGCTGGTCCTTGAATCCGCTCATGCGTGACTTATCCATAGCCTATATCGCCCGGCAAACAGGTGAAAAAGCAGAATGGGCGCCGCTGGCGGTTCAATATGCGGATTATGCGCTTTGGCAGCAGCAGCTTTTAGGCAGCGCGTCTGATTCTGAGAGCTTAATTGCGCGCCAGCTGGATTTCTGGAAGAAAACGCTTGAAAATGTACCGGATCAGCTGGAGCTGCCGTCTGATTTTCCGCGTCCCGCTGAATCAAGCTACAGGGGCGGCGTCATTCCGGTCAACATCGGCCAAGAGCTTCATGCCCGTCTTCTCTCACTTGCCAGAAATCAGCGCGTAAGCCTGTTTATGGTGCTTCAATCAGGGCTTTCCGCGTTACTGACCCGGCTCGGTGCAGGGACCGATATTCCGATCGGCAGCCCGATAGCCGGCCGCAGTGATGACGCATTAGGAGACCTTGTGGGTATGTTCATTAATACACTCGTACTGAGAACCGATACCTCTGGCGATCCGAGCTTTTGTGAGCTTCTTGAAAGGGTCAGGGAAATGAATCTCGCAGCATATGAACATCAGGACGTGCCGTTTGAACGTCTCGTGGAAGAATTGAATCCGGTTCGTTCCCGGTCAAGACATCCGCTGTTCCAAGTGATGCTCGCATTCCAAAATACGCCTGACCCTGTACTCAGTCTTCCTGAGATGGAAACAAGCCTGCAAATCAGCAGTGTCGGATCGTCCAAATTTGATTTGACGCTGGAATTGGCTGAACAGCGCCATGACGACGGCACGCCTGCCGGTATTGAAGGCCTGCTGGAGTTCAGTACGGACTTATTTAGAAAAGAAACGGCTGAAGCACTTGCCGGACGCCTGCTTCTTCTGCTCGAAGATGCCGCCTCACATCCGGAAAAACCGATCGGAAGCTTAACCATTCTTTCTGATGAAGAGCGCCGGAAGCTTTTGCCGGTTAAACGGGCAAAACAGCATATTCAGCCTCGGCAGACACTGCCTGAACTGTTTGAAATACAGGCCGCCGCAAAATCGGTTGAAACGGCGGCAGTTTTTGAAGAGAGCGGACTCACTTATAAAGAGCTGAATGAAAGAGCCAATCAGCTCGCGCACATGATGATTGCCCGCGGCGTCGGCCCGGAGCAGTTTGTCGCACTGGCGCTGCCGCGTTCTTTAGATATGATTGTCGGGCTGTTAGCCGTCCTGAAGACGGGGGCAGCGTATCTGCCGCTTGATCCTGATTATCCCGCGGACCGCATTGCTTTTATGTTACATGATGCCAAGCCTGTATTTATGCTCACCAACCGTGAAGGCGCAAGTAAGCTCTCTATCGAAAGCGGCATGCCGGCCTTCATCTTGGATGACCCGCAGAATAAAGAAACACTTGAGCGATATGCCGTCAAGAACCCTGCGGACGCTGACCGGATTCGGCCGCTGTCACCGCTTCACCCGGCCTACGTCATTTACACGTCGGGATCAACAGGTGTGCCGAAAGGTGTCATCATTCCGCACAGCAATGTTATCAGGCTGTTTGAGTCGACGCGGCATTGGTATCACTTTCATTCTGATGATGTATGGACGATGTTTCACTCCTACGCTTTCGATTTCTCTGTCTGGGAAATGTGGGGGCCGCTGCTTCACGGCGGACGTCTCGTCGTCGTGCCGCATGACATCAGCAGATCGCCGGAAGCGTTTTTACATCTCCTCGTGAAAGAGCGGGTGACCGTGCTTAACCAAACGCCGTCAGCGTTTTACCAGCTGATGCATGCGGAAAAAGAACACAAAGAGCTGGGGCGTCAGCTCGCACTCAGATATATCATCTTCGGCGGCGAGGCGCTTGAGCTGAGCCGGCTTGAGGATTGGTACAGCCGCCACGCAGACAATCAGCCGGTGCTCGTGAATATGTACGGCATTACGGAAACGACGGTGCACGTCAGTTACCTTGAATTAGACAAAAACATTGCCGAGCTGAGAGCAAACAGCCTCATCGGCTGCGGCATTCCTGATCTGAACGTATATGTGCTTGATGACCGGCTGGAGCCTGTGCCCCCGGGCATCACGGGCGAAATGTATGTGGCCGGAGGAGGCGTGGCACGCGGCTACTTAGGGCGGCAAAGCCTGACCGCCGAACGCTTTGTGGCTGATCCGTACGGCCCGCCGGGAACGAGGATGTACCGGACGGGGGATTTAGCCCGTCTGCGGACGGACGGTTCTCTTGATTATATGGGCAGGGCGGACCACCAGATTAAAATCCGCGGCTTCCGGATTGAATTGGGAGAAATCGAAGCGGTTCTCGTCAAACATCCGGATGTTGAGGATGCCGCCGTAGTCGTCCGTGAAGACCGGCCGGGAGATAAACGGCTGGCCGCCTACCTTGTCCGATCTGCCGGCAGCACCTTGGACACGGGGGACATGCGTCGGTTTGCCGAAGAAAGCCTGCCGGATTACATGATTCCGTCAGCTTTTGTCCAAATGAATGAACTGCCGCTGACACCGAATGGAAAGCTTGACCGAAAAGCGCTCCCTGCGCCTGACTTCCAAACGGAGGTCACCGGCCGGGGACCGAGAACGCCGCAGGAAGAAATGCTGTGTGAGCTGTTCGCAGAGGTGCTTCATCTGCCGCGTGTCGGTATTGATGACAGATTCTTTGATTTAGGCGGCCATTCTTTGCTTGCGGTTCATTTAATGAGCCGTATTCGGGAAGCGATGGGAGCCGAGCTGAGTATCGGAACATTATTTGAAGCTCCTACGGTGGCAAGCCTTGCTGAAAGACTTGAGTCAGGAACGGGCGCAAGCGCGCTTGATGTTCTTCTTCCGCTCAGAACGGCAGGAAAAGAAACACCGTTGTTCTGTGTCCATCCGGCCGGCGGTCTCAGCTGGTGTTATGCCGGGCTGATGTCTTCTTTAGAGGCTGATTATCCGATATACGGCTTACAGGCGAGAGGCATCGGAAAAAAAGAACCGCTTCCGCAAAGCCTAGATGACATGGCGGCGGATTATATTGAAAAAATCCGCACCGTGCAGCCGAAAGGGCCGTACCGTCTGCTCGGCTGGTCTCTCGGAGGGAATGTCATTCAGGCCATGGCGACACAATTACAGAGCCGGGGTGAAGAGGTTTCGCTTTTGGTGATGCTTGACGCGTATCCGAATCATTTTCTGCCGATAAAAAATGCGCCTGATGACGAGGAAGCCGTCATCGCGCTGCTCGCTCTGGGAGGGTACGACCCGGACAGCCTCGGGGATCAGCCGCTTGATTTTGACACCGCGCTGACCATTCTCCGCCGTGAGGGAAGCGCATTAGCCAGCCTGGACGAATCAGTGATGATGAATCTGAAAGACACGTACATTAATTCTGTCGGGCTGTTAGGAACATACAAGCCGAAGCCGTTCCACGGAGATGTGCTGTTCTTCAGATCCACGATTATTCCGGAGTGGTTTGACCCGATTGAGCCGGATACTTGGAAACCGTATATTACGGGGAAAATCGAGCGGTATGACTTAGACTGCCGCCATAAAGATATGTGCCAGCCGGGCCCGCTTGCCGACATCGGCGCGCTTCTGGCAGAGAAATTAAACGGACGGCGTACAGTCCGGTAAAGAAAGGAAAGAGATGATATGACAAATCCATTTGAACGGGAAGACGGCTCATACCATGTGCTCGTCAATGCTGAAGGCCAGTACTCACTGTGGCCGGCCTATCTGGATGTGCCGGACGGCTGGGAAACCCGCCTCACGAATGAAACCCGCCCCGTTTGTCTCGAATATATTGAAACAAACTGGCGTGATATGAGGCCGGAAAGCTTGAAACAGGCCGAAGCCGCTAAAATGTAATAAGAAAAGCCTGCCGTTATTTCGGCAGGCTTTTTATGCGGACATCAGCCGTTAAGCTGTGTATGATCACAAAATGTATAAGGGTGGCCTTCTTCATTCGTGCACCATGACTGAGACAGAAAAGCCAAAAAGACCGCGGCCCACTGGTCTGCAAACTGGATTAAAATACCGCCGTCGTGCCACGTTCCGTTATCCTTCTTCCAGCGTGTATCAATTGGGTTTCCCTGATTCATATGAATATTATGCATGCCGTTTGTCGGCTTGAACCCGAAAATCTTATCAGCGCCCGGCTCCGGCCCGAATTTAGAGCCGTAAATATAGACGGTGGCTTTTTCTGATTTCGCTTTTTGCATGTACGTCTCAATAAAGTCATTTAAGTCATTATCCGGACCGGTGACTTCATGCGGGAGGGGCACCATGTTCCGGGGATCAAACAATCCGCCGCGGACATAATCCAGCGCCAGCTCACGGCTGGTTTCATCAATTGGGGTGTATCCATACGGAATGTTGGGCAGCAGGGTGATCGCGCTTGCGTCAAAATGATCGCGTGCCGCATACAGAACCTCTGATTCTTTTGAACTTGACATGACATTGATCGCACAGCGATAGCGCGTATCAGGCTCGCCTAGCACCTCGACTTGAAAATGCGGAGAATCATCATCTGTTTCCCTTTTCATATCTGACACAGTGCCTTTTAATACACCATAGTGCTGAACAGCCATATGAATCCTCCTTTTTCTTCCGGGATATGAATTGATATTCGAGACAGGGGGCCGTTTTTCCTTTGATGAGAAAGAAAAAAAGGACAGCCCGCTGATCAGACTGTCCTCTTCATATCTATTAAGCTTTTGCAGCCGAACCTTGCATTGCTTTTTCAGCAGGCACGTAGTCATAGCCTAAGTCTTTGGCTACCGCTTCATACGTGACATGTCCGTTAGCCGTATTTAAGCCCGCTTTAAGCGCAGGGCTGTCTGCAATGGCTTGTGCCGCGCCTTTATTGGCGATTTGAAGCGCGTAAGGAACGGTTACATTCGTTAATGCGAGCGTAGACGTACGCGGTACGGCGCCCGGCATATTGGCGACAGCGTAGTGAACGACGCCGTGTTTTTCGTAAGTCGGATTATCGTGGGTTGTAATATGATCAACGGTTTCCACAATGCCGCCCTGATCGATGGCAACATCAACAATGACGGAACCCGGTTTCATTTGTTTAACCATTTCTTCCGTAACGAGAGTCGGCGCTTTGGCTCCCGGGATGAGCACGGCGCAGATCAGAAGATCCGCTTCCGCGACGGAATCTGCAATATTTACAGGGTTTGACATCAAGGTTTTAATCTGATGCCCGAAAATATCATCAAGCTCACGCAGGCGGTCTGCGTTCAAATCGATCATTGTCACATCGGCACCGAGTCCGACAGCCATTTTCGCGGCATTTGTTCCGACGCCGCCCCCTCCGATGATCGTGACTTTTCCGCGGGATACACCCGGTACGCCGGCTAATAAAATTCCTTTTCCGCCCTTTGGTTTTTCAAGAAACTGAGCTCCGATTTGCGCGGCCATTCTGCCGGCCACTTCGGACATCGGCGTAAGCAGCGGAAGGGAACGTCCGTCCGTTACCGTTTCGTACGCAATAGCTGTCACGCCTTTTTCTGTAAGCGCTTTAGCTAATTCCGGCTCTGCAGCTAAATGAAGGTAAGTGAATAAGACCAGACCTTGACGGAAATACGCATACTCTTCAGCCAGCGGTTCTTTTACCTTCATGACCATTTCCGCATCCCATACTTGCTTTCTGTCCTCCAGAATTTCCGCCCCTGCTGATACATAATCTTCATTTGTAAAGCCGCTTCCGAGTCCCGCTCCGGATTCCACAAGAACCCGATGGCCGTTTCCGATAAGCTGTGAAACGCCTCCAGGTGTTAATGCCACTCGATTTTCATTGTTTTTGATTTCCTTTGGAATCCCGATAATCATGTCTGTTTCCCCCAATGTTTGTGTGATGCTTCAAGTGTAGCGCGATTTTTGCGAAAATTCTTTGTTTGAAACAGAAAATAAAAAAACACGGATTTGTGAAATTTCACGAACCCATGCTGCGAAGTTTGATATCAAGGTAAATCGTAAACTTTTCATTCACATTTTTTAAGTCGATTTCTGCGATCTGGCTGATTCTTTTCAGCCTGTAATTCAATGTATTGACATGGATGTTAAGCGCTTTAGCGGCGGTGTTGACGTTGCTGTCGGCATCAATAAAATGTTCGAGCGTTTTTACCATATCGGCTTGGTGCTCCCTGTCATACTGCTCAAGCTTTGACAGGGAATAGTTCATATAGCCGCTGTGCTTGCGTTTTTCATCCAACACATCCAGGTACTGATAAATGCCGAGTTCCGAAAAGCTGAAAAGGTGTTTGGTTTCTCTCACAAACCGCTCTTTCGCTTTTAATACGGAAAGCGCTTCCTGATAGGAGCGGTAAACATAAGAAATCGATTCGTAAATACCGCCGACCGCAATCGACGCATCCTCAATTTTATATCGTTCCTTCAGCTGTTTTTGAATATGAAGGGCGAAGTGCTTTACATCTTTAAAAGGCTGATCGGTTTTCGGCGCGGCTAATAAGATTAATTCATTTGAATCAACAGTCGCCAGCATGACATGAATCTGCTGTGTCGTTTCCTGCAAATATTGCAGCTGCTGTTCCGTCTTTTCAGTCAGCTCATCATGTAAACGGATGATCATGACGCTGAACACGGACGGCAGCGCCATCCCGAGCTTATGAAACCCTTCGGCCATTTCGGCTTCCTGATAAATATGGCCGGTCAGCATTTTCCAAAAAAACTCCTGGCCCCGCTCTTCGATTTTCGTTTTGCGGATCTGCAGGTGCAAAAGCTTGTTCCGCACCGCTTTGGCTGCCAGCTGAAGTGTCTTCAGATCTTCGTCATTGAGCTTTTTTTTGATCTCAAGCGCCCAAATAAATCCGAGAACCTGACTGTTTTTCCAGATGGAAATCGCCACGCGGTTGCTCAGGCCCACCTCGTCAATTTCTTTCACTTTGATCGGCTGGTCCGTTTTTAAAAGGGCCGGAATGGTTCCGTCTTTCCAGAGTTTGTTGATGACTTTTTCCGGCACCCTCCGCCCGATAATCGTCGACGTCCGGGCCGGATCTGTACAATCGCTGTGCGTGCTGTATGCAAGCAGTTTATGATTAACGTCTTCTATTGTAATGGGGCATTGAAGAACTTCACTGATATGGTCGGCAACATCTTCAAGCCTGTCGAAACTGTACTTAAATGGATCCTTTGGATTGGTCATCTGTATCCCTACTTTTTCATAGCTTCATATCTTGATCTTACCATCTTGCTTTTCAGACTGAAAGGCATCTTTGCAGGGAAATGGACTAGGACAATAAGATCATTCGATGAAAACGAAAATAATAAGAAAATCATACTACTGAATTTACAAAATGTGTAAATGTGACGAAAAATCCAATATATCATAAGACTCATTTTGTAAAATTAAAACAGATTTGTTTGACTGTGCCGAATGGTTGTTTTTATAATAATGACGTTCAAAAAATAAGTGAATTAGCCCATATTTAGGCTGATGACACAGGAGGGTATAAGGAATATGTCTGGATTAATTCGTGTCACACCCGAAGAGCTAAGAGCGATGGCTAAGCAATATGGCGTTGAAAGTCAGGAAGTCATGAATCAGGTTGACCGCCTGAACCGCATGATTTCTGATTTGAAAGGCATGTGGGAAGGTGCTTCAAGTGAAGCATTTGCAGATCAATATGAGCAGCTGAAACCTTCATTTATTAAAATGTCTGAATTGCTTCAAGATGTGAATCATCAGCTCGATCAAACGGCAAATACGCTTGAGTCTACTGACCAAGATATCGCTAACCAAATTCGCGGATAATAAGATGAATGAAGAAACGGAGCGCCTGATTCAATCAAGAAGACGGCGCTCTTTCTATGTAAGGGTGATATGAATATGTATATCGATATTACAATAGATTTAACACATTATAACGGCAGCGTCTTCGATCTCAGATTGTCAGATTACCATTCTGTGAAAAAAGTCATTGATATTGCCCGGCAGGCTCAGCATGTATCCGTTCCGCCGCGTGAAGGCTATTGGATCAGAGTGGTCAATAAAGAAGCGGTTTTTTCCGGAGAACAAAAGCTATCTGACTGCGGCATTACGAACGGAGACCGCCTTGAAATTTTATGAAAGGACATGGTGGAATGACAGGTCATAACAGATCTTATTTAGAAACAGAATTAGACGCCGTCCGGGAAGAAACCGAATCAGGCTTCACGTTCACCTTCCAGCGGGAAAAAATCAAGCTTCTTGACGGGCTGGAAGCAAACGTGATTAAAGATGCTGATCCTTTTTTTCAAAAAGAGGTTTCAGTTTCAGAAGACGAAGTAACCATCACAATCAAACCTCCTTCTTCTTATCAGGCTTTCCGCTATATAAAAGGAAAAGATAAAAAAAGCAGGTGGCAATTTGCCTACCGTCTCGTCCAAGCCGTGAAACAGCATAAGCTGAAACGTCTCAATCTGATTGCCGCCCCTGAAAATATCGTGTTTGATAAAGCGCTGACGCCTTACTTTCTTCATTACGGCGTAAAGGAGAGCCTTCCGCCTTATGAGGAAGATAGAGAAAGGGTGTTAAAAGAGCTCAAAGCCTGTGCGGCGCTTGCAGCTGACGGGGCGTACACCTTCGATGAATATTTGAAGTACAAGGAGACGCTTCACTTCTCTTCTGAGGTGAAAAGCGTGCTAGAGGCGGAGACGATTGAAGAACTGGAAGAAACCATTCAAACCGCAATTGATTCCCTCGAAGAAAGGGACAAGACATACATAAAACTGCCGAAAAAGAAATGGAAAATCCAAAGATACGCCGGTCTGGCGCTTGCCGTCCTCCTTGTGCCGACACTTCTTTACTCCTTATACGTTCTGTTTTTCGCCCAGCCGAAGCAAGAGGCAATTACAGAAAGCAACCGCTATTTTTTAAATCAGCAGTACAGCAAAGTCATTGACACACTCGCCAAATACGATGCGGAAAGCCTCCCGGAATCTGTGCAGTATGAGCTTGCTTCCTCTTATGTGGCAGTTGAAAATCTGAGAGAAGAACAGCGGAAAAACATCGGGAATCTGGTCACGCTGCAATCAGACCCGAAGCATTTTCTTTATTGGATTGATATCGGCAGAGGGGAGAATGAAGAAGCCATCAAAATCGGCCGCAATCTTGAGTACAACCCGTACATCTGGCTCGGACTTACAAAATATAAACAGCAATTATTAGCGGATGACAGTATGAAAGACGACGAAAAGCAGAAAGAACTGGACGCCGTGGAAAGCGAGCTTGCGAAGGCAAAAAAAGAGGCGGAGGAGCAGCATAAAGAAGCGGAGGAAAACGGTGACACCGCCGAAGCTTCCGCCGGACAGGATGAAAGCAAACAAGACAAAGCAAAAGATAACAAAGAGAACGACAAGAAAGATGAGAAAAAAGATGAAAAAAAATAACAGCACACATCAAATGGCCGCAGGTAACGATCAGGCTGTCAGGAGGTTCGCCATATGAGTCTGTTATGGGTCTTTTACCGAGAGCACGTACAAAAGATTCAGCTGTCTGAACTCCCACCGTCTCAGCCGATTACGATCGGTCCGGATATGAAAGATACAATCACGGTCGGCACACTTCCGTTACGGCAAAACGCCGCAACCCTTTATCGAAAAGAAACAGATCGTTATGAAGTTTTCCTGGGAAATAACTATGCCGGCGAATTGACAATAGGAAATGAAATGCCCTGCCGGATCAAAGAAGAGACGATGCGGCTTCTGCTCACCCCTGACAAAGAAGAATCCTCCGTTTATTTTATCGGCGGGAAGGATGAGATCGTTTTCTCATCAGAAACAGAGGAAGCGGATATATACAAAGAGCCGTCCTCCGCTCAAACAGGGGCTTTTTATCTGCGAAAGTCGGGAGGATGCTGGTCTGTCGTCCCTGATGGCCAAGACGTTTATGTGAACGGAATACTTGCAGAAGCTCCCGAAAGGCTCCGCACGGGAGATGAGCTGCTGTGGAATTTTCTGCGTATGAGGCTGACGGAGGACGACCTTTTAGAAGTCGTTCATCACGAAAAGCTTCAAACCGGTTTAACCAAAACGGTAAAACCAAGCACCGAAACGAAAAAGAAATACCCGCAATATCGAAGAACGCCGCGCATGGTCTACGATCTTCCCGAAGACCGCGTTTCATTCAGCTTTCCCTCGCAGGAAAGCGAACAGAATAACCGGGGGCTGTGGCTCGTCATTCTGCCTCCTTTGGTCATGCTGATTGTAATGGGGGTTGTCGCCATTATACAGCCGAGGGGCATATTCATCCTTGTCTCTTTGGCGATGTTTATGATGACTCTCATTACCTCCACCGTGCAGTATTTCCGTGAAAAAAACCAGCGGAAAAAACGGGAGGAAAAACGGGAGCGTGTGTACAAGCAGTATTTAGAAAGCAAGCGGAAAGAGCTTCAGATGCTGTCGGAAAAACAGCTGCAAGTGCTGACGCATCATTTTCCCCCGTTTGAAAAAATGAAATATTTAACTTCTGAAATCAGCGGCCGCATTTGGGAGAAATCGCTGGAAAGCAGGGATTTTCTGATGCTTCGGCTCGGAACGGGCACGGTCCCGGCAAGCTACGAGATTTCAATGAGCGGCGGAGACCTTGCGAACCGTGATGTGGATGACTTGATGGAGCAGTCGCAGCACATGCAGCGTGTGTATAAAGATATCCGCCATGCGCCCGTGACCGTTGATTTACAAGAAGGGCCGATGGGGCTTGTCGGGAAACCTCAGATCGTCAAAAATGAAATTCATCAGCTGATCGGCCAGCTCGCGTTCTTCAACAGCTACCATGACCTGCGATTTGTCTTTATCTTTCATGAGGACGAATATAAGGAATGGGAATGGATGAAGTGGCTGCCGCAATTTCAGCTGCCTCATATGTATGCGAAAGGATTTATTTACAATGAACAGACCCGCGATCAATTGTTATCGTCCATTTACGAGCTGCTGCGTGAGCGGGATTTGGAAGAAGATAAAGAAAAAAAGATCTTCCAGCCGCATTTTGTCTTTGTCATCACAAATCAGCAGCTGATCGCAGAGCACGTCATTTTAGAATACATCGAAGGCCGGCATGAGCATCTCGGCATCTCGGCAATCATCGCCGCGGAAACGAAGGAAAGCCTGGCGGAAAACATTCACACCCTCGTCCGCTACATTAATGAAGATGAGGGAGACATTCTCATTCAGCAGAAAAAAGCGGTGCAGATCCCGTTTAAGCTGGACAGGCATGAACGGACAAACAACGAGCGGTTTTCCCGGACGCTTCGGACATTGCACCATCAGGTCGGGATGACGAATTCCATTCCTGAAACGGTCTCATTTCTGGAGCTGTTTCATGCGAAGGAAGTAAAAGAAATCGGCATCAGACAGAAGTGGGAGACAAGTGAGTCTGCAAAATCGCTGGCTGTTCCGATAGGCTATAAAGGAAAAGACGACATCGTCTATTTAAACCTGCATGAAAAAGCGCACGGGCCGCACGGATTGCTGGCGGGAACGACCGGCTCCGGGAAAAGTGAATTTCTGCAAACGTACATCCTGTCATTGGCCGTTCATTTCCACCCGCATGAAGCGGCGTTTTTGCTGATTGACTATAAGGGCGGAGGAATGGCCCAGCCGTTCCGCAAGATGCCGCACCTTCTCGGAACCATCACGAATATTGAAGGAAGCAGAAACTTCAGTATCAGGGCGCTTGCATCCATTAAGAGCGAGCTGAAAAAACGGCAGCGTCTGTTTGATCAATATCGCGTCAATCACATCAATGACTATACAAAGCTGTATAAACAGGGAGAAACGGAGATTCCGATGCCGCACCTGTTTTTGATTTCAGATGAATTCGCCGAGCTGAAAAGCGAAGAGCCTGACTTTATCAGGGAGCTTGTCAGCGCGGCCCGCATCGGACGGAGCCTTGGCGTGCATTTAATTCTCGCCACGCAAAAGCCGGGCGGCATCATTGACGACCAAATATGGAGCAACTCACGCTTTAAGGTCGCGCTGAAAGTGCAGGATGCAAGTGACAGTAAAGAAATCCTGAAAAACAGTGATGCGGCGAATATTACGGTCACCGGACGCGGCTACTTGCAAGTCGGAAATAACGAAGTGTATGAGCAGTTCCAGTCTGCCTGGAGCGGCGCCCCTTATATGGAAGATGTATACGGCACCGAGGATGACATTGCCATCGTTACCGACACAGGCTTAATTCCGCTGTCTGAGGTGGATGCGGATGATGCGGCGAAAAAAGATGCCCCGGCAGAAATAGAAGCCGTAGTCGAAGAAATCGAGCGGATTCAAAATGAAATGGGCATTGAAAAGCTGCCGAGCCCGTGGCTTCCGCCGCTTGCCGAACGTATCCCGCGCACGCTTTACCCTGCGCAGGAAAAAGACCGCTTCTTCATCGCCTGCGTTGATGAGCCTGATCAGCAAAGACAGGCGCCTCTCGCTTATACGATGATGGATGACGGCAACATTGGCATTTTCGGCTCATCCGGCTACGGCAAGTCAGTGGCTGCCATCACCTTCCTGATGAACTTCGCGGAAGGATACACGCCGGAAGAGCTTCATATGTACATCTTTGATTTCGGAAACGGCACGCTTCTGCCATTGGCAAAGCTTCCGCACACCGCAGACTATTTCTTAATGGATCAAATGAGAAAGATCGAAAAATTCATGATCCGCATCAAGGAAGAAATCGAGCGGCGGAAACGGCTGTTCAGAGAAAAAGAAGTCAGCCATATCAAAATGTACAATTCGCTCAGTGAAGAAGAGCTGCCGTTTATATTTATCACAATTGACAATTTCGACATCGTAAAAGATGAAATGCATGAATTAGAAACGGAATTTATCCAGATTTCACGCGACGGGCAAAGCTTAGGCATTTACTTCCTGCTGACCGCAACGAGGGTAAACGCCGTCCGCCAGTCGCTGTTAAACAACATAAAAACGAAAGTCGTCCATTATTTAATGGATCAGTCAGAAGGATACTCCATTTACGGGCGTCCGCCGTTCAGTCTCGAACCGATCCCGGGCCGCGTGATGATCCAAAAAGAAGAACTGTATTTCGCGCAAATGTTTCTTCCGGCTGAAGCGGAAAATGACCTCGAGATGTTCCAGGCGCTGAAAGCGGATGTCAAAGCATTAGCTGAGCGCCACGCCGGAACAGCCGGCCCAGACCCGATTCCGATGCTTCCGGATAGGCTGACGGCCGGCGAATTTTCACTCCGTCTCGGCCCGGATCAAGAACCGTTCCGCATTCCTGTCGGGCTTCATGAGGAAAAGGTCAGCCCTGTGTACTTTGATCTGGGCAAAAATAAGCATTGCCTTATCTTAGGCCAGACACAGCGTGGAAAAACAAACATCCTGAAAATGATGCTGAATCACCTGCTGCGTGAAGGTACGGAACGGGTCGGGCTGTTTGACTCGATTGACCGCGGACTGTCGCAGTATGCGCAGGAAACAAAGGTCAGCTATCTGGACACAAAAGAAGACGTCCGGCAGTGGATCGAAACGGCAGAAGCTATTTTCACGGAGCGCGAAGCTCAGTATGCGCAGGCCGTCAAAAATGGCGATGTGCACAAACTCAGTTTCTCTCCGGTCGTGTTAATGGCCGACGGCATTACAAGATTCCAGCAGACGATCGACACCGCCATTCAGGACAAACTGGCGATGTTTATGAAATCTTACGCGCATGTGGGCTTCAGTTTTATCCCGGCGGGCAATCACAGCGAATTCTCAAAAGGCTATGATTCCTTAACGACGGAAATGAAACAGATCCGCCACGCGATGCTGCTTGTGAAAAAATCCGAACAAAATGTCATTCCGCTGCCTTACCAAAGGCAGGAACCGGACATTCAGCCGGGCTTCGGCTATTTGGTTGAAAACGGGAAGGAGCAAAAAATCCAAATACCTTTATGTTCAGCGGAAAGGGAGGCCGTCAGATGACTGAACAACGAAAAAGCCTGATCAAATTAATAGCCGCGGTCGTCATCATTCTGCTGCTGCCGGTGCTGTTTTTCCGGTTTATCGGCGATGACCCGGGAAAACAAAAAATTAACGCCACCCGCCAAATCGCAGTCGTGAATGAAGACATGGGCTTACAAACAGATGAAAATGAGGAAGAGGAATCCGTCCATTTCGGCAAAGAAGTAGTGGCCGCTCTCGGCGGCCGTCCGGATTATTCATGGACGGTTGTCAACAGGAGCGCGGCTGAAAACGGTCTGGCGGCTAAGAAGTATGACGCCGTCGTTTACATTCCATCCGATTTTTCAAAAGACATCTTAAGCTATGACAAGGAGCGTCCGCAAAAAGCCACGCTGACATTCAATATTCAAAGCAACCTGAACGCCGTCAACAAAGAAAAGGTGCAGCGTGAGCTAGAAGACGCCCAAAAATCAATGAATAAAAAAATGTCGGCATTATATTGGAATTTCGTCTCACAAAAAGTGAACAATGTCCGAGGCGATTTTGACAAGATCGTCAATAAAGAATCAGAGTTTCAAAACGTCATGTACAACTTTTACAAGCCGAGCTCCAATGACTTGGCAGGTGAAATAAAGCGGCAAAAAGACCTGATTGACGAACTGAAAAAATCAATGAATGAAGCGCAGGGCGCGGCAAAAGAAAAATTGACCTCGGCAGATGAAGCCAAAACCACGCTCAAAGACTTTGCCGATACGGTCGAGCGCTATAAACAATATCAAGAAAATCAGAAAAAACTGCTGATGGCCGCGCAGGAACAAAATCAAAAGCAAATCACAACCGGGCTGAATGCCATTAAAGCACAGCAGGCCGCCAACCAGTTCAGCACGATGATGAGCGGGCTGTCTTCAGGCATAAACCGGGCGCAGACACAGCTTGACCAGACGGGATCGGCTCTTTTTGCCGCCCAACAGGTGAGAGAAGCGCAGGTTCCTGATCAGGAACGCGGGATGGGTCTTATACAAAGCAACTTAATTAATGACTACCAAAACGAGGCTAAACTAAATAAATTAAACAGCCTTCTTATGGAATTAATACCGGCTCGTGAAAAATTAACTGTTGCAGAAAGGCCTGAGACGGAAAGTCCTGAGGATAATAATAAAGATCAAGATAATAATAAAGATCAGGATCAAGAAGATAAAGATAATCTTAAATTAGAATTACAAGACCAGCGTGATGAGTTAAAAGAAATTGCGGCGCAAGTTAAAAACATTTCGGATACCCTTAAAGAAGAGGCCGATCCGGATACTCCTAAAGAAGATGAAGAGGAAGAAACAAACTCTGGAAATCAAACTGATGGTGACGGACAAAATGGAGATGGTCAGTCAGATGATCAAACTCAGGAGCATCCCGAAGATACTGAAAAGGAGCATATAGATAGCTCGGATGCTGAAAAAACTGTATCTTCTCAATCAATTGAGTTGGCCAAACCGTCTAATGAGAGTGAAACTGAAGACAAAAATAATGAACAGCCTGCAGAGGATTCAGATATTAAAAGAGCTAAAGAGCAGCTTATTCAGGTCTCACAACGTATTCAACAAATTGAAGAGGAACTGAGAGAAAAAGAAAATACGCATAACGAAAAGTTGGAAAACAAGCTTAAAGAAATTCAAATACAGATAGATAAACTCAATAGTCAAATTGAGGAACTGATTAATCAAGTAAAAGATCTTAATAAAGATTTAAAGACGCTAAAGGCAAAAAGGAAAGAGGATTTTGATGGCATAAAGGAAGCCATTATAAGGTTGGAAAATAAAGACCAATTGCAATTTGTGAAAGACATCAATACATTGAATATCAATGATTTACTGAATTATTACAGATATTTATCTGCATATGATTCTACTCTATTTGGTACGGTTGATAGTGAAGCTAAAAGTAAAGCAATTACCGGCAAGCAAGGCGAAGTCCAAACCGTTCTCGCCATCAAACCGGTGGAAACGGCAAGCTGGGAAAATCTAAAAAACAACAAAATGCAGACAGATGAAGACATCAGCAATTTCATTAAAGGCATGACCGAATTCTCGGATAACTACAGCTCGTATATCAGAGATGAACAAGCCGGAGTGCTCGATGAGCTCGCCAGCATTTCAGACAGCGCGGCGAAAGCATCCGATCAGCTGGCTGAAGGCGCCGTGCAGGAAGCGGCCGCGTTCAGCGGAGACGGATTAACCGGAACGATGGCGCTCGGCGCTCAGGATACCGTCGGCCGCGAAGTCCTGCAAATGTCTGACACGATGGGCCATCTGTCAGAACGCCAGTCCGGCATCATCAGCTATACCAACAATATGCAGCAAAGCGTAAATGACGTCCAGCATAAAGCGGACACCCTGAACAGCAACTGGGGCAAAAACGTCGATTCCACGAAATTGATCAGAAATGACGTGTACGGCATTTTAGGGAACGCGCTCGTTGACGGACAGGAAAACGGCTACGTTTACGATTATCTCGCCAACCCGCTTAAAATCAGCGGAGAGGTGCCGGAAGACCGGGTTCAGAATGTTCCGCCGGTCGTCATTTTGGTGATCGTCCTGATCAGCAGTCTTCTGATCGGCTATTTCAGCTCGTATTATCAGCAGGCGCCGCTTCTTGTCAAAGGCGCGCTCTTTGGGATTTTAAACATTATGGTCGGATTGATGATCAGTCTGTTCGGTCTGAATATCTACTCGCTTCCGGACGATCAGACGATTAAATGGTCAGTCTTTACGATTCTCTTGCTTGCGGCGAGTTCAGCTTTTATCCGGGCAGCCTTTGTCTTCGGCTCGATTACCGGATGGATCGCATCATCAGCGCTCATTCTCTTTTATGTGGCGCCTTTGATCGACCTGATTATGCCGAACTTCACCTTTGACAGTCCGGTTTCGAAAGTCTATATCGATATTCAATACGGAACGGGCCATCTGTTTGCGATGGGGGTAACGGTTCTTGCGATCATTACGCTGATTGCGGCGGCGCTTCCGCTCGTCATTCGGCTGTTTGCGGAAAAAACGGAGGAAAGTGATCAGTCTTATGAGGCGTAACACGTTCATGGAAAAAGGATTGCTGCTGTTTGCTCTCTCCTTTTTCCTCCTCCTTCCCCAAGCCGCAGCCGCGAATGAGGAAAATACTGATGTCAAGCCGAATGAATATGAAAAGAAAGACATTGAAATTCGTACGGATTACCTGCACGACGATGCCTACTCCGAGGAAAAAACGGCGCTTCCGAAAGAACAGAAGGATATTACCTTTGATCAGCCGGCCGAAAACCCGGATGACAAACTGATATCAAAGTTGTTTACATCGTCAGACACGGAGCCGAATACGATCAAAGCGCAATCGAAAAAACTGGGTATCACATTTGCCGAGCCTGCGGTGCGGCGTACCTCGGCAGATATGGAAACGGAAGAGAAAAAGACTTCTTATCTGCTGCCTGTCATTTATGCCGTCTTGATCCTCCTCGGGATTGCGGCGATGATCTATCTGATCCCGAAAGTCACGGCGCAGGAAAAGGCAAAGCGGTAAACGGATCGCTTGTGTTTGCGGGAAGACAGCCCGTAAAATAAGAAAAAAAGGAGGAGTTTCATGCAGTTTTTTCTTATAACAGGCGCGTCAAAAGGCTTGGGACGGGCGCTTACGGAACAGGCGCTTCAAGAAGGAGCCGAAGTCGCCGCGCTTTCAAGAACGATAAGCGGGGAAAAGCGCGAGGGGCTGACAGAATACAGTGTTGATTTAACCGATCTGGCAGATACCGGGCGGCAGATGAAGGCGATTCTTGATCAAGCTGAGAAGAAGCGGTATTCCGCTGTCACACTGATCAATAATGCCGGCATGGTGGAACCGATCAAGCGGGCGAAAGAGGCTTCCGCCGAAGAATTGAACCGCCACTACACCCTTAATCTGACGGCGCCCGTTTTGCTCAGCCAAATGTTCACAAAGCGTTTCGAAGCGTTCAGCGGCAGCAAAACAATTGTCAACATCACATCTGGCGCGGCGAAAAATCCTTATAAAGGATGGAGCGCGTATTGCAGCTCAAAAGCGGGGCTTGATATGTTTACGAGAACATTTGGGTTTGAACAGGAAGATGAAGAGCTGCCGGTCCGCATGATCTCATTCTCGCCGGGAGTGATGGATACAGACATGCAGGCTGTCATCCGTTCTTCGTCAAAAGAAGATTTCCATGACATCGAACGGTTCCGCAATTTGAAAGAAACGAAAAACCTCAGAAGTCCTGAATACATCGCCGGCGTCATTCACTCACTGATCGCGGGCGAGCCGGAAAACGGACGGATATACGATATCAAAGAATTTTTGTAGAGCAGCTTTTACGCTGCTCTTTTTTGTTTGTACAATCACTTCGGGGTCCGGCGGCATATGATGAATGAAACAACATATAAGGGGTATAAGAAATGTATCAGATGAATTGAGTTTCTTCTCGATTTATGTTAGGATTCTAAAAATATATTAAGGAGGGGTTTCCATGAGAAATGTAACGTTAATGGATGTCTTCACCCATCCAATCGCACAAAAGTATTTACAGCGTTCCGGTGTCGCCCATGCGATCGCCTGCGCGTTTCATGCATACCGTCTTGCCGTAAAAGCAGGTGTCAGCCCGGATCTTGCGGCGAAAGCGGCTTTACTGCATGACGTCGGCCATTATGAATGGTACACAGACGGCAAATGGGATTATGAAAAGTACAGAAGAAACGATATCCATGCCATTAAAGGCGCGGAACGGGCGCATAAGCTGCTCATCCGGCTCGGTGAAGAACCGAAAGCGGCGAAGGACATTGCGCTGGCGATTCTGCTTCACACCGATTCCTATCTGCCTGAAGGCGAACTGGACAAGAATACGCTCCAGCAAATCGTGAAACAAGCGGATGAACTCGATGAAGAACCCGGCGGACATCACCATTACCGCCAAATGGATCACACGGCCGCGCTCAAACAAATCCAAAAGCTTGATCAGTTAATTGACCAAGCCCAATATCCCTTAAGAAGCTCAGTCTAGGCCACTCATGCGGCCTTTTCCGCTTACATAACTCCGCATGCTCACTAACACCTTTTCCGCTCCGATAGACGTACTGTGTCAAAGCCTTTGTCCGCTGCATATGCTGAAGGAAAACATAGTAAAGGGGATCAGCGAAAATGGCCCATCAAGGAAGCCCGCAAATCGTCTCGTTAGTGGATCCTTACGTTTATCAGACCATCCATAAGCTTATCGGCTCAAGGTTTATCATTCAAACCGTCAGACGCATTGTCAGAGGACGGCTGATTGATGCCACTCCGGATCACATCGCCATTGAAGAAACGCATGACCGTGTATTTTATATCAGAAACCGCCATGTGGTTTCCGTCATGCCTGATTATACCGAACGCGTGTAACAGCCCGAATAAGGCGCAAACCGGAGGCGGCCCTATAGAACCCCGGTGCGTCTTCTTTTTTGAGATACATAGATGCACGGCGGCTTTTTTTGGTACAATCACAGTACAAGTTCACATGACAATAGGAGGAAACCGCTTGTTGAAATCAAAGGTCCATTTTTGGACGCTGCAAATTTTGCTCGTTTTGCTCATTATTTACGTATCAACGAAAGTCTCGTTTATTTTTCAGCCGTTTTTCGGTTTTATCACCACTCTGTTTTTTCCGATTTTGATCTCGGGCATTTTGTTTTTCATTTTTAATCCGATCGTGCGCCTGCTTGAGAAAAAAATCCCCCGGACATTGGCGATCCTGCTCATTTATCTCGTTTTCATCGGCCTGATTGCCTTTATGTTCACCGCCATCGGACCGATTGTGGCTTCCCAGGTCACGGGGCTGATTAACAATTTCCCTGATTACATTCATCAGATTCAAGTCTTGACGGCGCAATTATCCCATTCCAAATGGTTTACGTGGATGATGACGCAGGATTATGTGTCGATAGAAAAAGTCCAGCAGTCTCTGACGGGATTTTTACAAAGCCTTCCGCAAAATATTACGGCAAGCCTGTCAGCCGTGTTCGGCGTCATTACGAATATCACGCTTGTCGTGATCACCGTTCCGTTCATTTTGTTTTATATGCTGAAGGACGGCCGGCGGTTTCCGCTCTTGGCGGTTAAAATCCTGCCTACTTCCTACCGGGCGGAAGGTCGGAAAATATTTAATGACTTATATGTCACATTGGCCGCCTATTTCCAAGGCCAGCTGCTGATTTGTCTCTTTGTCGGAACGGCATGCTTTATCGGATATTGGATCATCGGCCTGCAGTATG
Source organism: Bacillus sp. FSL R5-0443 (assembly GCF_038608285.1). Taxonomy (NCBI): domain Bacteria; kingdom Bacillati; phylum Bacillota; class Bacilli; order Caryophanales; family Bacillaceae; genus Bacillus; species Bacillus sp. FSL R5-0443. The sequence continues at coordinate 3,288,965 of NZ_CP152013.1, read as the reverse complement.
CGTTAATTCTCGGGATGGTGATCGCCGTCACCAATATCATTCCGTACCTGGGGCCGTTTCTCGGGGCGGCGCCCGCGGTGATTATCGCGTTTATGGATTCGCCGGCTAAGGCGCTGTTTGCCGTTATTGTTGTCGTTGTCGTCCAGCAGCTTGACGGGAATCTGCTTTCTCCGCTTGTCATCGGGAAACGGCTCAATACCCACCCGCTCACCATTATTCTTCTGCTTATCGGAGCGGGCAGTTTCGGCGGCATTCTCGCAATGATTCTGGCCGTGCCGGTTTACGCGGTTTTAAAAGCTTTCGTCTTAAATATCGTCCGGCTTATCAAACTTCGTCAGCGGTCAAAGCTAGAAGACAGCCGCAAGCCGAAATAAAAACGGGCACAACTCCCGATGCAGCGCATAAAATGCTGTAAAGAAAAGCGGAGGTGTGGGTATGCCTGCAATTGTGGGACCGATTTATATTATGAGTTTAGCCGGAGACGCTGCGGCGAGCTTCGGTGACGTGTTTGCCATTTCTCCCAAAGCCGTTGACCACTCAGGCGCGGGGGCAGGGGCGTTTCATTCCGGAGATTTTGTCAAAGTCACTAATAAATTCAGCACAACGCACTTTGAAGACATCGATGTGTTTGACGAACCTGATTGGTTTAACGCGTGACAGCCTCCTTTTAGGAGGCTGTCGCTTTTTTGTAGTATAATAGAATCAGTCTTTATAAAAGGGGAATTTTTTATGAAAATCAGAAAAGCGAATATTACCGTGCAGTCCGGAATGATCGGTGATGTATATCTGCATGAAAATAAAAAAGAACAGCATACCCTTGTAGCCGTTCCGGAACTTGAGTGGAGCACGATCATTTCCTATGAAGAAGAGAAAAAGGCGCTGGCGCAGCGGCTTTTACAATCATTCAGCAAGCTGATTGAAGAAGAACCCGCCGGAGAGCTCGCCGGCAAGATCTCCCATTGGGTGGCTGAAATGTAACGAAGCGGTTTACCGCGTCCCGTCCGGGGAGATAATTGTAAAACAAGCTGAGGAGGGACAGGCCGATGAGCGACAAAACGGTTGACCTTTATTTACAGCAGGGGATGTACGGCCCTCTGCAGACGAAACCGGATGAACGCCATTTATTTTTAGGCTCGCTGCGTGAAAGAGTCATCATTGCCCTGACGAAGGGGCAGGTGCTGCAAAAGCAGCCGTATGAAGAAGTGAAACAGGCGCTGAAAAGCCGAAAAGACGCGGTGCTCTATATAAACGGAAGGCTCCCGTATCATGCTTATTCACCATATATGAAGCTTGCCGCACTTGCCGGTGTCCGAAGCTCCGTCATATCGGATCTTCAATTCGAAACGCCGCTCGGCCTGGTTTTTGCCGCCGATTATGCCGTGAACCTTGACGGCATTTACGTACAGGATGACATTTTTCAGCGCTCACTCCTGAAATCTTAAAAGGGCAAAACACCGTTTGTCATTTTACAATGCCAATTCACTTACAAGTGGAGATAGGATATAATGGTTTTCATATGAATGGCGGGGAGGCCGGCTATGAAAAAAGCATTTATATGCATTGATTATACGAATGATTTTGCAGCAGAGAACGGGGCATTAACCTGCGGAGAACCCGCGAGACAGATTGAAGATACGATTGTCAGTTTGACGCAAGCATTTATAGAAAACGGTGATTACGTTGTCTTTGCGGTTGATTCGCATGATGCAGACGATGACTTTCATCCCGAGACACGCCTGTTTCCTCCGCATAATATCAACGGCACGGAGGGCAAAGAGCTGTACGGAAGGCTATCGCCTCTTTATGAGAAACATAAACACGCAAAAAACGTAAATTATATGGAAAAAACGAGATATTCTGCTTTTGCGGGAACGGATTTAGAGCTGAAACTGCGGGAACGGCAGATCACTGAGCTGCATCTTGCGGGCCTGTGCACGGACATCTGCGTTCTTCACACGGCGGTTGACGCCTACAACAAGGGCTTTCAGATCGTCATTCATCAAAACGCTGTGGCCAGCTTTAATCCGGAAGGGCATGAATGGGCCCTGTCCCATTTTAAGAACAGCATCGGAGCGCAAGTGGCAGAGTAAGGAAGGGGAAAACAATTTTGGTGGAGCATGGTTTTAAAGACGACAGTTTGTCTTTACATACAGATCTTTATCAAATAAATATGGCCGAAACGTACTGGAGAGACGGCATTCATGAGAAAAAAGCGATTTTTGAGCTTTTTTTCAGAAAGCTTCCCTTTGAAAACGGCTATGCGGTATTTGCGGGCTTAGAAAAAGCAATCGAATACTTGGAGAACTTCAAATTTACCGACAGCGATCTGAATTATTTAAAAACGGAATTGCACTATGCTGATGATTTCATTGAGTATTTACGGGATCTTTCTTTTACCGGATCTCTTTACAGCATGAAAGAAGGCGAGCTCGTTTTTAACAACGAACCGATTATGCGGGTCGAAGCGCCCCTGATCGAAGCCCAGCTGATTGAGACGGCTCTGCTTAACATTGTGAATTACCAAACATTAATCGCCACGAAAGCGGCCCGCATTAAAGGCGTTGTCGGTGACGAAGACGCCCTCGAATTCGGAACGCGGCGCGCCCATGAAATGGATGCGGCCATGTGGGGAGCGAGAGCGGCTTTGATCGGCGGCTTCAGCGCAACGAGTAATGTAAGAGCCGGAAAGCGTTTTAATATACCGGTATCCGGCACGCACGCTCATGCGCTCGTACAAGCGTACCGCGATGAATATACGGCATTTAAGAAATATGCGGAGACCCACAAAGACTGCGTATTTCTCGTAGATACGTACGATACGATCCGTTCGGGCATGCCGAATGCGATTAAAGTCGCAAAGGAATTCGGCGACCGGATCAACTTCATCGGCATCCGCCTGGATAGCGGGGACTTGGCGTACCTGTCAAAAAAAGCGCGTGAAATGCTTGATGAAGCGGGTTTCACAGACGCAAAGGTCATTGCTTCAAGCGATCTTGACGAGCACACGATATTAAACCTGAAATCGCAAGGAGCGAAAATCGATACGTGGGGCATCGGCACGAAGCTGATTACCGCATACGATCAGCCGGCTCTCGGCGCGGTTTACAAGCTTGTCGCCATTGAAGAGGACGGCAAATTGACCGACACCATTAAAATTTCTTCAAACCCTGAAAAAGTGACAACGCCGGGAAGAAAGAGAGTATACCGGATTATCAACAAGCTGAATCACCACTCGGAAGGTGATTATATCGCGCTTTATGACGAGCGGGTAAATGATCAGAAACGCTTAAAAATGTTCCATCCCGTCCACACGTTCGTCAGCAAATTCGTCACTGATTTCTATGCGAAAGACCTGCATGAGCCGATTTTTGAAAACGGCGTTTTATGCTATGATAATCCCGAAATTACCGACATCCAGCAATACGTGCAGGATAACCTCAAACTTCTGTGGGAGGAATACAAACGGATCAGCAAGCCGGAAGAATATCCGGTCGATTTAAGCGAAGACTGCTGGAGCAACAAGATGCAGCGGATTCATGAAATCAAAAGCGAGCTGAAACGGGAACTTGAATAGAAGACAAAGCGGCCTTTCCTTTCTCTGGAAAGGCCTTTTTGTTGTGATAATATTTTTCACATTTAGACAAATTTCGTCAAGTTATTTGATATACTTATGTTCGAAGGCCGCATCTAAGGGGGTAAATGAATGAAGGTGTTTGTTGCGAGACAGCCTATCTTCAACAGAAACGAACAGGTTGTTGCTTATGAACTTCTTTACCGGGAGAGCGAAGAGAACCGTTATTCGGCCGCTGACGGAGATAAAGCTACGACGGATCTCATTATTAACAGCTTTATCAACATCGGAATCGAAAAGCTGACTGAGGGGAAACGCTGCTTTGTGAATTTTACAGAAAGCCTGATGTTTTCAGATCTCCCTACCTCCTTTGATCCTGACCAGCTTATTATCGAAATTCTTGAGGACATACCGATCACTCCGGCACTCATCTCAAGATGCAGACAGCTGAAGAAATTAGGATATACATTAGCACTTGATGATTTTTACGCCATCAATTCGGAAAATGAAGAGTTAGTGGAACAGCTGATGAAATATATTGATATTTTAAAAATCGATTTTTTGCAATCCTCGCGTCTGGAGCGCAAAAAAATCATTCAGACGTACAGCTGTAAAAGTCTGATTTATTTAGCGGAGAAAGTGGAGACGAGAAAAGATTATAAACAGGCGGCCATAGACGGCTTTCACCTGTTTCAAGGATATTTTTTCAGTGAACCGCGTGTCATCAGCGGAAATGATCTGACGTTTCATTTTCATTCTTACTACCAGCTTTTAAGCGAATTAAACAATGACCAGCCCAATATACAGCGCGTGACGGAATACATAGAGCGGGACGTCAGCTTATCGTATCAGATTCTGCGTTTTTTAAACGGATCGCAAACAAGGCTGAAAAAAAAGATAGACAGCATCCAGCAGGCCATCATGATGCTTGGGCTGAATGAGATTAAGCGCTTGATTTACATTCTTTCATTCAGAGATTTAACGGCGAAAAGCCACTCAAGCCAAAAAGAAATCATTAAGATTTCCTTAATCAGGGCCAAACTGTGCGAACTGCTGGCGAAAAGAACCGGAAGGCCCCAGCCCTCTTCTTACATGCTGATCGGCATGTTTTCGCTCATCGATACGCTTCTTCACAGGGAGCTGGAGGATATCATCAAAGAACTGCCTTTAATCGATGAAGTCGGACAGGCGCTGCTCGGTTATGAAAACGATTATTATAAGATGCTCGCGTTCGTCAAAGCCATTGAATGCAACAACTGGGACTGTGACGAGTGGGGAAAAGAACTGAACAAAGAAGAAGCGTATGAATGTTACTTACAGGCGATCGAATGGTGCCGGCAGCTGATCGTGGATTGAGCCGCTTTAAGCCGACCACCTGAGGGCGATGGTAAACCGGCTTTGCTCTCTGATCAGACTGACACGGATGCCGTCGGGATTATACGTCACGTCAAAGTCATTTTTGATGCCGGTCTGCTTAATGAGCCGCTTGACCGCTGCGGTGTCAGATGATTGCGCTGCGGTGAGGATACGGCGCGCAAGCTCTTTTGACGCCGACAGCCGCGCAAGGAGCAGGCGGGCATCCTCCAGCATGCCCGCAGCCTCTTTTGCGGACGCTGTCAAAATATCTGCGTGAACCGGGGGACTGGGCGCAGGATGCCGGTATGGCGCGGCGAAAACAGGACAGCATGGATACACATAATGCATACGGCGGCCTCCTTCCTGAGAAAACATTCGTTATACATGAGTATAGGCGGCGTGATAACGAGTTATGACATGCAAAAGACCACAATGCGGGGGTTGCGGTCTTTTCGGTGTTTGTCGGTGGTTATGCGACGCTGTTCGCCCATTCTGTTTTGAAATTGCGACGGCAGGGACTATAGTCCTTGCCGGTTTGTCGGAAAACCGTTAAAAAAACAGCAGAACCGCCAGATTGGTCTGCTTCATCCTAAACGTCTGCCTTTCTGGTAGTTATATAGTCCTGTTCGCTAAATGCTTCATTCGGGACTATGGGATTACCCCGGTTTGCGGTGTCACGCAGATACTTTTACACATACTTTTCGGTGAAAAATCCCGCAAAAACGTTTACACTATTAGTAACAGATCAAATACCTAGGACTCGTTCACCATACACAATTCATTGATCTTTCAAAAAAAGGAGTGTGGAAACGGTGGAAAACAAATTAGAAGAAGTAAAGCAATTATTATTCCGACTTGAAAATGATATCAGAGAAACAACCGACTCATTACGAAACATTAACAAAAGCATTGATCAGCTCGATAAATTCTCATATGCAATGAAAATTTCTTAAAAAGACTTGGAAACAAGTCTTTTTTTTGTGCATTTTTTATCCATTTCATGGATAAAGTATTATACGATTGTTAAAAAACGAAAAACCTGCTGTCTTTCATCACCTGCATTTAGTAAAATAGAATGGGAGGGTGAAGACAATTATTGAGCAAATGTGTTTAGATGCCGAAACGATTAAAGAGAAGATGAAGGAAATTGTGGAGCACAATATATGCAATACTAACTTGAAAATGTACCTTCTAAAATTTATTGCATCAAAAGATTCATTTGGATTTGCTGAATTGGCATATCAACATTACAAAGCGTTCAATGGCAGAGACACAGAGGCGATTTTAAAGTTAGCCGTAGGCATAGAATTATTAGTCCTGTCATACGACATTTATGATGATTTAGAAGATAATGATAATCTGAAAATGGAATGGATGAAAACAGGTCTCCCCATTACGCTGAATACTGTAACGGCCCTCTATACATTAAGTATACAGGTTATGAATCAGATTAGTGAAAATCCGTATTTTCTTAAGCAAATATTAAACTTTGCTTTGAATTCAATTGAGGGCCAGCAAGATGATATTTTGAATGCACCGCAAACTGAAGAAGAGTGCTTGAAAATGATTAAGAATAAATCTGGCTCTTTAACTGCATTGCCTTGCGTTATGGGAGCGATGCTGGCTACAGGAAAGTTAAATCCAATCGTTCAATCATATTCATATGAACTCGGAATAATATCCCAGATTGATAATGATTATCAAGGTTTGTTTTACTTGAATAATGATTTTGTTCAACGCAAAAATACACTTGCTTATTTATACTTAAAAAAGAAATTCAATAAAGCTTCTGAAGAAATCTTACAATGGTATGAAAACCCAGAGTTATTCAAAACCTTAAAGACTCGAGACATAAAAAAGAAATTAATTGAAGCAGGTGTAACCCAATACTTATTGGTTTTGAAACATTTGTCGTTAAAAAAAATAAAAAGTAAGATATTTGAATTGGAGATAGAAAGAAATAAAACGGAAACTTTATTAAATGCGATTGTTAATTTAGAGGAGGATGAAAAATAATGCAGGAAATTGTAGGATACTTAACCAAAAATCCAGAAGCTTTAAATAAAGTGATTGAAGGCAATGCTAGTCTGATTGGAGTTAGCCAGGATCAAACAGATTGTGTTATAAATGCGTTTAAGGGTATAGATGTTATTTCTTTCGGCGGTGATTGGAAATATTGAGGATGATATAAATGAAGTCCAAGTACAATAAGGTTTCAGTTGTCTTAATTCTGCTTACATTGGTATATGTCATTTATCTGACTTATATAAGCACAAATAATCTTTTAGTCGGCGCCACAATTTCTGAAAATAAACAGGGCGAAATTAAAATAAAAGATGTAGAAGATTTTACAATGGCATATTACGCCGGAGTGCAAAAGGGAGATATAGTAAAGAATATTAACCACCAAAATGTAAAGTCAATTAATATTCAAATGAATAAGCTGAAAAATGTAAACTCGATGGTCGTTGATAGAAACGGTCATGATATTGAGATTAAGCTCAATTTATTTAATGATAGGAACTTCAGTACTTACTTAATACCGATAATTTTTTATGTAGTATGTTTATTTTGCTGCTTCTTCATCATTAAAATAAATGAAGAAAAAAACTTGAAATCTGCTTTGGTGCTAATTGTATTTCTTTTGTCTGCTTCAATTGCATATATTAGTGCTGGAGGATCGGCAAAAGGCGATTTGCTTAGCAGATGTATCATGTTGTTAACATTAATAACTGTACCTTTAAATTATCTTCTGTTTCTTTATCATTACTTTAAAGAATTAGGTACAGTGCTTTTCAGCAAAAAAGTTTTCGTTTTGTATTTATTTCCAACTATAAATATATTATTTGAATTATTTCGGTCGCGATTATCTTTTGGTGATTTTATTCCAAAATTTAATTTGATTTCGTTTTTTCTTCTTTTTTTGATTGTAGCATATTACTTTATTGTTATTTTGAGAAGAAACAAAGATACCGACCAGGCACATATTATAAAAGTGCTTGTAGTTATAAATATATTGGCATTTTCGCCTTTTTTATGTCTGTATCTTATACCGTATGTATTTTTTAATGATTATTATGTCTCTTCTTTCTTAACAGCATCATTTATGCTGCTGATACCTTTTTCACTTGTATATCAATTCATGTCGAATAAAATATATAACGTTGATTTTATCTTAAGTAAGTTAAAATATTACGGCTTTTTAGCGTTAACCCCAACTATAATTCTGGTTACGACAATAGAGTTATTACGTGAGCCGGAAGAAAATTTTTACAATCTCAAACTGACATTTTTAATTTATATTTTAATGTTAGCTGTTTTTTATTATAAAGAAATACTCGATTTCCGGTTTAAATTAAAAAGGGTTTCTGAAAGGTTCAATTACCAAGACAGTATTTATAAGTTTACCCAATTAATCAGAAACTCGTCTTCTTTAAATCAGGTTTTTGGAGAATTAAAAACCACCATTCTCGAAGTAACTCTTACAAGTAAAGTGTATATATTTGAAGTTACGTATGATGGGAATGTAAAGGCATTTGACGAAAGAGATTCAAGTTTGATAGATGATTATCAAGTGCTTTTAAATAGTGTTACTGTTGAGATAGGAAAAATAACGGAGTTTAATCAAGGTTTCGCAATGAAAGTAGGAGAACGGGGAGATAGATCATTCGTTGTTCTCTGTCTGTCTAAGATGAATACGCCCCGTTTATCACGTGAAGAAATTTCTTGGTTAAAAACATTATCTTTTTACGTTAATGTTTCAATAGAAAACGTGATGAAAATCGAAGAACTTATGAATCATCTCGAAGATTTAAAGAAACAAGAGACAAACCCGGTCTGGCTCAAAAAGCTGATGTTTACGATCGAGGAAAAGCAGCGTTCGGATTTGGCCCGTGATCTGCATGATTCAGTGCTGCAGGACTTGATTTCTTTGAAGCGCCAGTGTGAGCTGTTTCTGGCCGATTTTAAGAAAGAGGAGCCTTGCCAGTTAGAGGTGCAGGACAAGCTTCATCAGATGAATGAGCAGATGTCGGATGTCATTTTGATGACCCGGGAGACGTGCCATGAGCTTCGGCCTCAGCTGCTGTATGATTTGGGTCTGGTCAAGGCGGTATCCAAGCTTGCCGCGCAGCAGCAGGAGCGTGCGCCGTTTCATATCCGTCTGAATACGGGCCGGTTTACGGCGGCGCTGGATTTGGATACGCAGCTGAATTTGTACCGCATCATTCAGGAATTTCTTTCGAACGCCATGAAGCATTCACAGGCGAATGAGGTGCTGATTATGCTGATCAGCATTCAAAATAAAGTGATTCTGCATTATGAAGACGACGGTGTCGGATGCAATCAGGAAGAAGGCGGCGGGCAGTCGATGAGCATGGGTCTTTCGGGTATTAAGGAGCGCGTCCGTGCGCTTGACGGACGGATGAAAATCGACACAAGTGAAGGAAACGGTTTTAAAGTAGATATTGAAATGGAATTGTAACCAATTTATCACCAAATCGACTTGGCAGAAGCCAAGTCTTTTTAATAAAATGGAAATGAGTGAGTAAAAGGGAGGAAACCATGAAAAAGATACTAGTGATTGATGATCATCCGGCTGTCATGGAGGGCACCAAGACGATTCTGGAAACGGACACGAATCTTTCTGTCGATTGCCTCAGTCCTGATGCCAGTGAACAATTCGTTCTCCGGCATGATTTTTCAGCTTACGATCTCATATTAATGGATTTAAATCTGGGTGATGACATCAGCGGCATAGAGCTTTCCAAGAAAATCTTAAAAGAGAATCCTCTCTGTAAAATCATTGTCTACACAGGCTATGAGGTTGAAGATTATTTTGAAGAATCCATCCGCGCGGGCCTGCATGGCGCCATCAGCAAAACCGAATCTAAAGAGAAAATCATGCAATACATATATCACGTGCTCAACGGACAGATTTTAGTTGATTTCTCCTATTTCAAACAGCTGATGACCCAGCAAAAAACAAAAACGTCTTCTTCCCCTCAAAGTGAGCAGGATCGGTTAACCCCGAGAGAGCGACATATTCTCCAAGAGGTCGAAAAAGGTTTGACCAATCAGGAAATCGCAGATGCGCTTCACTTAAGCAAGCGGTCGATTGAATACAGCCTGACATCCATTTTTAACAAGCTGAATGTCGGCTCCCGAACTGAAGCGGTGCTGATCGCCAAGTCAGATAACGTACTATAAATCTTGAAGGGAGAATGACCTATGAATCTGAACAATACATTGCTCGGCGCACTCGGTATTGAAATCACTGAAAACACGCCGGAGAGATGCGTGGCGGTGATGCCGGTGGATAAGAGGACGGTGCAGCCTTTCGGATATCTGCATGGAGGCGCGTCAGCAGCGCTGGCGGAGACTGTTGCAAGTGTCGGGGCCCAGCATTTTATCGACCGGTCGAACCAGGCGTGTGTCGGGCTTGAGATTAATGCCAATCATTTAAAATCCGTGAAAGAGGGCGGGACGGTCACGGCGATTGCGAAACCCGTTCACACAGGCAGGGCAACCATTGTGTACGAGATTAACATTTTCGATGAACGGGAAAGGCTGATCTGTGTTTCCCGCTGCACGCTGGCTGTTATAACAAAATAAACAAACAGCCGGAACCCTGAATCGTCCGGCTGTTTGTTTTTACAAATATGAATCTTCTTTTCGTTTGATCACAAAGTTTCTGATCCCTTTGTAATCATCCTGAACGCTTCTTTTATCAAGCGCCGCTCCCGAATTGTACGCGGCCCTGCATATGAGGTGCGCTCCGACCGGCGCCGTCAGCAGGATAAAAATGATGCCGAGCAGTATTTTTACAGAAATTTCTCCGGTCAGCATCCACAAGTAGCCTAACACCCCGAGCAATACCAAATTAACGCCGAGTGTCGAGCCTTTTGAAGAGGCGTGGGCGCGCGTATACACATCAGGAAGCCTGAGTGTGCCGAAAGACGCGACCAGGCAGATCAGCGATCCCATCAGAATACAAACGGCGACGGCCCATTTAACGATTTCGATCATTTTCGATAATCTCTCCTTTCTCCAAAAACTTAGCAAAGGCAATCGTGCCGATAAACGATAAAATGCCGAGCAGCAGAATGATGTCCAAAAAGGCCGATGTGTTTAAGAGAATGGATACAAGCGCGGTCATGGCAATCAGATTAATGCCGATCCCATCAAGCGCGACGACCCGGTCCGGTATCGTAGGCCCTTTTATGACGCGAATGACGTACAGAAGAGTCGAAACCGCCATAATGCCGAGTGATAATTGCAGAATAAACGTAAACATCAGCGGCTCACCTCCTGAATGGCTTTCTCAAAAGAGACGCGGATGTCATGGATCGCTTTCTCCGCATCTTCAATGTCCATGGCGTGTATATAGAGAATCGACCGGTCATCGGAGATATCCATCACGAGCGTACCCGGTGTTAAAGTGATTAACAGCGAGAGCAGCGTGATCTCCCAATCCTCCGTCAATTCCGTCTTAAACGCGAAAATGCCCGGGCGGATGTTCAGTTTCGGCGATATAACGGTTTTCAGCACGCTGACATTGGCCAAATATAATTCCTTTATAAAGATCAGCGCCAGTTTGATGACTGACCATATTTTCCAAATATAAAACGGCCGCGAGAAGAAGCGCCGGAAAAAAAACAGCGCCGCCAAGCCCGCGATAAATCCGGTCATAAAACCCGCCGCGCTGAGGCTGTTTGTGAGAAACATCCAGCAAACAGCGAGAAGAACATTTAATAATAGTTGAAAAGCCATGCCATCTACTCCTTCAAAACAGCTTCAATGTATTTTTCCGGATTCAGCAGATTCTCAGCCGTCTGATTGACATACGGTGAAACCCATTCGGTTCCGAGCCCGAACAGAAGCGACAAAAGGAGAAAAGCGGCTGCCGGATAAAGAAGTCCTTTTGCGGACCGTCCGCCTGCGCCGGGGACTTCTTTTTCTTCCCCCCAAAAAGCCGTCGTAAAAACCTTCAGCACGGAATAGAGCACAAGCAGGCTTGATAAGAGAATCAATACGGAAAACAAAGTTTCCCCCTTATCGAACCCGCCTTCCGCGATCTTCAGCTTGCCCACAAATCCGCTGAACGGCGGGATGCCGGCCAGAGATATGGCTGAAATAAAGAACATCCATCCCAAAACGGGATAACGGGTGATCAGTCCGCCCATTTTATGCAGGCTGGCAGTGCCCGTCAATGCGATAAGCGTGCCGGCGAGCATGAACAGCGCTCCTTTAATCAGCATATCGTGAATCAAGTAATAAACCGCTCCTTGAATGGAGGCCGGCGTGTTCATGGCAATGCCGAACAAAATCACGCCGACGGCTGTAATAATATTGTAGATGACGATTTTCATGACATCCGAAAAGGCGATAGATCCGATTACGCCGAATAGCACCGTCAGCATCGCAAGCCACATCATCAATTGGTGGGTAAAGCCCGTATCGTGAATAAAGATCAGGGTGAATACTCTTAAAATGGCGTACAGGCCGACTTTCGTCAAAAGAGACCCGAATAAGGCCGAAATCGCAGCCGGCGGGGCGTAATAAGAGCCCGGCATCCAGAAATACAGCGGGAATATCCCGCCCTTTAAACCGAAAACGACGAGAAGAAGGACGCCGATGACGGTTATCAGCCCGGTCTGGCCCGATTCGCTTATTTTTACGCTTAGGTCAGCCATATTCAGCGTGCCCGTCACCGCATATAAGTAACCGACGCCGATGACAAAAAACGCGGATGACACAATGTTAAACACGATATACTTCAATGATTCTCTTAATTGAATTTTCGTTCCGCCAAGCACGATCAGCATGTAGGACGCGATAAGCAGAAGCTCAAAAAAGACGTACATGTTGAACAGGTCACCCGTCAAAAACGCTCCGCTTACGCCGGCCAGAAGAAACTGCACCCCTGAATAATAGAAAGCGCGCTCCCTTTTTTCTCCGATGGAGCGGAAGGAGTACAGGGTGACGAGCAGCCCGATTATGGCGGTTGTCAAAACAAGCAGTGCGGCAAGCTGATCCGCGGCGAGCACAATGCCGTACGGCGCTTTCCAGCCGCCGAGTGTCAGCGTCTGAATCCCGTGTGTGAAAACCGTCTGAACGAGAGCGGCGCTGATGACGATGGAGACACAGGAAGCGGCAGTGCTGAATATCCGCATCAGCATCACGCGCCTGTTCATAAAAATCAGCAGCACTGCGGCAAGCAGCGGCACCAGAATAGGCAATATCACAAAGTTATTCATGTTGATCATTTCCCCTCATTCGATCCATATCGTCCGTTTTCAGTTCCTGATAGGCGCGGAACGCCATCACAAGCAGGAAGGACGTGACGCCGAACGAAATAACGATCGCCGTCAGTATGAGTGCCTGCGGCAGCGGATCGACAAACGACGTGCTTTTTCCGCCCAGTATGGGAGGAGCGCCTTTTTTCAGTCCGCCCATGGTCAGAAGCAGCAAATGGACGCCGTGGCTTAAAAGCGCGGTGCCGATAATCACGCGCAGCAGACTTTTAGAAAGCAGCAGGTAGGTTGCCGCCATAAACAAAATACCGGCAATGACAGACATTAAGATTTCCATTATTCTTCCTCTCCAATCGTTTGAATAATGGTCATCGTCACGCCGACAACAACGAGATACACACCTAAATCAAACAAAGTGGCCGTCGCAAGCTCCGTATTCCCAAGCACCGGGAGATGAAAATGGCCGAATGTATGGGTGAGAAAGGGTGCTCCGAATAAGAACGAACCTGCACCCGTTGCAATCGCGATAAGCAGACCCGCTCCCGCCACATAAATAAAATTGACGGGCAAAATCGATTTGACGGTTTTTAAATCAAAGGCCAAAAGCAACAGCACGATGGCCGAAGACGTAATCAGTCCGCCGACAAATCCTCCGCCGGGAGCGTTATGCCCCGATAAAAATAAATAGAAAGAGAAAAGCAGAATGATAAAAGATACAAGCTTCGTTGCCGTCTGAAGGATGATGTCGTTTGTGTTTTGCTGTCTCAACGCTCTTCTCCCTCCTCTTTTACTTTCGTTCTGATCATGCCGTAAATCCCGAGTGCGGCAATCGACAGCACCGTGATTTCAAACATCGTATCAAATCCCCTGAAATCAACGAGGATGACGTTGACGATATTGTTTCCTCCCCCGAGCTTATGGCTGTAAGCGGTGAAAAAGGAGGAGATGCTGTCTTTTGTTTTTTCGCTGGAAGACGCGATTCCGAGCATTGTCACGATGACGCCGACACCGAGAGAAATGATAAAATTCGTCATCCGGAATGTTCTTGTCTTCTTTTTTCGCCGCATTTTCGGCAGATGGTAAAAACAAAGAAGAAACAAGGCGACGGATATCGTCTCAATGACGAGCTGCGTGAGCGCCAGATCGGGCGCTCTGAAAATCACGAAAAACAGCGCGAGTGTGTACCCGACAACACCGAGTGAGATAATGGCCGTCAGCCGCGATTTGGCGAACACAGTCGCAATCGTTGCGCTCACCATAACGAGGGACAGCACGATTTCATACAGGCCGATTTCAGCCATGCCTTTCGCTGTCATGGAAAAGCCGCCTTTTGTGACGAACGCCGTTCCGATGAGAATGATAAACGCCGCAAAGATATACAGCAGATAATCCCGCAAAAATCCGGTCATATACGATGACGTCAGCTGGTAAGATCTTTTTTCCATACTGCCTGTCACCGCATCGTAAAGCTTGTTCAGCGTCAGTTTTTTCGGAAACAGACCGTACAAACGCTCCCATTTAGACAGCGTTACGTAACCAATCGTGCCGACAATGATGATGCCGAGGGTCATCATTACCTCAGCCGTCACCCCGTGCCACTGGGAAATATGGACATGGAATGTATCTCCGCCGGTTAACAGAGCCGGATAAATGGAGTTCATCGCCGGTTCAATCAGGCTGTAAGACAAAACGTTCGGTGCAAAAAACAGACTGACGGCGCAAGCGGCAAGAATGACCGGCGAAATCAGCATGCCGAGCGGTGCTTCATGCGGCGTCTTTTCAAGCTGATCAGGTTTGCGCGCCCCGCTGAACGTTCTGAAAAACAGCTTCATGCTGTAGATGAAAGTGAAGACGCTCCCGATCCATGCGAGAACGGGGAACAGCACGCCCCATGTATCAAGACTGAAAATATCTGCATGAGCAATCCGCAGCATACTTGTAAAGAACATTTCTTTACTTAAAAAGCCGTTAAACGGAGGGAGGCCCGCCATGGAAAACGTTCCGATCAGTGAAACGGTGAACGTTACCGGCATAAGCGCCATCAGTCCGCCGAGCCTGCGGATGTCCCGTGTTCCCGTTTCATGGTCGATAATGCCGACCGCCATAAATAAACTTCCTTTAAAAGTAGCATGGTTAATTAAGTGAAACACAGCCGCGGTGACAGCCGCCGTAAAATACTCTGAATGCTGGTAATGAAGCGCGGCGGCTCCTGCGCCGAGCATCGATACAATCATACCGAGCTGGCTGACTGTGGAAAATGCCAGAATCGCTTTTAAATCGGTTTGTTTCATCGCATTAAAGGAAGCCCATACCATCGTGATCAGACCGACTGAGGCAACCGTCCAAAACCAGACGGGTGAAAATGCAAAAACCGGACTGAATCTGGCAATCAGATAAATGCCCGCTTTCACCATTGTAGCCGAGTGCAGATAGGCGCTGACAGGAGTCGGCGCCTCCATGGCATCAGGCAGCCAGAAATAAAATGGAAACTGCGCTGATTTCGTAAAGGCCCCCAATAACAGGAGAACCATCGCCGGAATAAAGAACGGATGGCCTGTGATAATATGCACTTGGTTGACCATTTCCCTGATACTGAAAGAATCCGTCATCAGATACAGCAGGATAAAGCCGCCGAGCATGCACAGCCCGCCGCCGACGGTAATCAGCAGTGACTTTTCCGCACCGTAGCGTGATTTCTTCCGCTTATGCCAATACCCGATTAATAAGAAGGATGACAGGCTTGTCAGCTCCCAGAACATATACAGCACGATGACGTTATCGACGAGCACAACGCCGAGCATCGCGCCCATAAACATCAGCAGGTACACATAAAAGGGGCCGAGCTTTTCTTTGTCCTTCGATAAGTAAAAAATACTGTAAAGCGTCACCAAAGAGCCGATGCCCGTAATCAATAAAGCGAATAACAGCCCGAGTCCGTCAATATAAACGGTATAGTTAATACCGAGGGACGGAATCCATTCGGCCGCATACCGGACGGTTTCCCCAGCCATTGTTACAGGGAGCTTGCTGATAAAGTAAACAAACAGCACAACGGGCACTATCAGCACAAACCAGCCTGTATGGACTTGTTTTACCCGTTTATAAAGAAAGGGAACGATAAATGCAAATAAAAAAGGCGCCAAAATCGCGAAATGTAACAGCTGCAACAGAAGACCTCCTTTGCTTGTTTTTTCATCAAGCAACTGCTTTATGTAAGAGTGAATCAATCAATTCACGGTCATAGGACCCAGTACAAATTATATCGCACTTTTTTTTACCCTGCTACGGCATAATGTATTCCTTTCTGTGTTTTTGTGGTCTTTTGAACCCAAAATAAATTTATCAAATATCCTGATCTTTGTATATACATTTATCTTTCAGATCAAGCTTTTAAAAAAGGAGCTGGTCAGATGAAGAGAAAGGCGGCGGCCTGTATTGGAATATTTTGTTCTATTATTGCAGGAACATTCATAGCGGACGATTTCTGCAAAACGCGGCAGCAGACGGAGGCAGATAATTGGGAGCGTTTTTTTCTCGGTGCGGAATACGCGGAAGACAAGCTGAGTGCGGCTGAATCAATGCAAACACCGTTTCAGCCGCGTGAGTATATCAGAATCGTATATAGATGAAAAGAGTTCCGGCACCAGGGTGCGGAACTCTTTTTTTTTGTGGCAATCAGCGTTTTCCTTTAATGTAAGGGATGCCGTTGGCTTTAGGCGCATCCGCGCGGCCGATGAAGCCGGCAAGCGCGAGAATGGTCAGAATGTAAGGAGCCATCAGCATGTATACATTCGGAATGTCTTTGAACAGGGGCAAAAGCGAGCCGATAATGCTCAAACTCTGCGCAAACCCGAAGAACAGCGCCGCCCCGAGCGCGCCGATCGGATGCCATTTGCCGAAAACCAGCGCGGCGAGAGCGATAAAGCCTTGCCCGGAAATGGTGGAGTGCGTGAAATCAAGCGCGATCGTGGAAGCATATACACCGCCGCCGAGCCCGCCGAACAGCCCGCTGATCATGACGCCGATATAGCGCATGCCGAACACGTTGATTCCCATCGTATCGGCCGCCATCGGATGTTCCCCGACAGAACGGATGCGGAGGCCGAACGGCGTTTTGAATAAAATAAACCAGGAAACAAAGGCCAGTACGATGGCTAAAATCGACGTATAATATACGTCGGAAAAGAAAATCTTTCCTAAAACCGGAATATCGCTTAACCCGGGAATGTTCGTTTTGTAAAAGGGCTCCGGGATTTTATCAGTCTGCGCCTTTCCGTAGATCAGCTTGACGATAAACAGTGTCGCTCCTAACGCGAGCATATTGATCGCCACACCGGTTACCGTCTGATCGGCGCGGAAAGAAACCGCGGCGGCCGCGTGGATCAGTGAGAACAGTCCGCCGGCAATCATAGCCGCAGCCAAGGCGAGCCACGGAGCGGCGGCGCCAAGCTCGCGTCCGAAAAATAAGTTGAACATGACGCTTGTAAAGGCGCCGATAATCATCAGTCCCTCAAGACCGATGTTGACAACTCCCGATCTTTCAGAAAACACGCCGCCGAGAGCGGTTAAAATAAGCGGAGCCGCATATACGAGTGTTGCCGGGACAATAATGGATAAAATCTGCAGGAAGTCCACTTACTTCGCCCCCTTTTTCTTCAATTTATCAAGGATGAGACGGATGGCGTAGCTTGATGCCACAAACAAAATAATAATGGCGATGACGATGTCAACGACTTCAGAAGGCACCCCGGATTCAATCGGCATATTTAATGCCCCGACTTTAAGGCCGCCGAGAAGACATGCCGCCAGAACAACGCCGATTGCCGTGCTGCCGCCGAGAAGCGCAACCGCAATGCCGTCGAAGCCGACGCCGGTAAAGGCGCCCTTAACCGCCGCGTATTGAAAGGTTCCGAGTCCTTCCATCGCGCCGGCAAGCCCGGCGAAGGCGCCGGAAATCATCATGGCGTACATCATATTTTTTCTGACGCTCATTCCGGCGTATTGTGCGGCGTGCTGGTTAAAGCCGACAGCCCGGAATTCAAATCCGCTTTTTGTTTTATGAATGATAAACCACATGAGGACTGCCGCAAACAGAGCGATCAGAATGCCCCAGTGAAGGCGGGAGTAATCTGTCAGCTGCTCTAAAAACGGCGAGCGGAGCGACGCGCTTTCATGAATTTTGTCTGTTTTGTCCCGGTGGTCCGTCATGACATCGGAAATGAGATAATTGGTTAAATGAAGAGCGATATAATTCATCATGATCGTGACAATCACTTCGTGGACAAAAAAACGGGCTTTTAAAAATCCGGGAATCAGGCCCCAAATGCCGCCCGCAGCCGCAGCCGCCAATAACGAAAGCGGAAGGTGGATGTAAGCGGGGGCGTCAAAGGAAGCGCCGACCCACACCGCGGCGGTCCAGCCGACAAGGAGCTGTCCTTCAACCCCGATATTAAACAGGCCGGTCCGAAATGCGAATGCCACGGCCAATCCGGACAAAATATATGGCGTAATCTGCCGGATCGATTCCCCGATGTAATACACTTCACCGAAAATGCCGCTCCAAAGAGCCGAATACCCGCTTACGACATTGTAGCCGCTGGCGAGCATGATGACCGCACCCGCAGCTAATCCAAGGATGATCGCAATCAGCGGCACAGCCAGATGAGAAAGTCGATTAATCATGTGTTTTCCCCGCCTCCATTTGCTTACTTCCCGCCATTAAAAGTCCGAGCTCCTGCTCGTTTGTTTCAAGCGGATTGACGTTTGCGATGATGCTGCCTTCAAAGATGACGGCGATGCGATCGCTGAGATTCATTATTTCATCAAGTTCAAAAGATAACAGAAGCACCGCTTTACCGGCGTCACGCTGCTCAATGATCTTTTTATGGACGAATTCAATCGCGCCGACATCGAGTCCCCGCGTCGGCTGGGCCGCAATTAAAAGATCCGGATTTCTGTCCACTTCCCGGCCGATAATGGCCTTTTGCTGATTCCCCCCGGAGAGAGCGCGCGCAGGCGTATATTCATCAGGTGTTCTGACATCGTATTCTTTAATCAGGCTTCGCGCTTTGTCATAAATCGTGTGTTTATTTAATATGCCGAAAGAAGAGTAGGGCTTTTGGTAATAACTTTGCAGCACGATATTTTCTCCGATCGGAAAATCAAGGACGAGCCCGTGTTTATGCCTGTCCTGCGGAATATGCCCGATGCCGGCTTCAGTGACTTTCCTGGGCGGCATGTTTTGCAGCTGTTTGCCGTTTAACGTGATCGTGCCGGCATTCGTTTTTCTGAGACCTGTAATGGCTTCAATTAATTCAGACTGGCCGTTTCCGTCAACGCCCGCAATGCCGACGATTTCACCGGCTCTGACTGAGAGGGAGAGCTGTTTGACCGCCTCAACGCCGCGCGCGTCTTTAACCGTTACATCAGAAAGTGAAAGCACTTCTTGTTTCGGATCGGCCGCTTGTTTATCCGTCTTGAATGACACTTCGCGTCCGACCATAAGGCTTGCCAGTTCATCTTGATCCGTATGTGCGACATCGAGTGTTGTAATGCCTTTTCCTTTCCGGATGATGGTGACACGGTCGCAGACTTCCATAATCTCTTTTAATTTGTGGGTGATGAGGATAATTGATTTTCCTTCATTGACAAGATTTTTCATAATCTGAATCAGTTCTTGAATTTCGTGCGGGGTCAGTACCGCGGTCGGCTCGTCAAAAATGAGAATGTCGGCGCCCCGGTAGAGGGTCTTTAATATTTCCGCCCGCTGCTGCATACCGACGGAAATATCGGCAACTTTGGCTTCAGGATCAATGTGCAGGCCGTAACGGTCGGAAATATCGCGCACATCCCGGGCGGCGCGCTGTCTGTCAATTCGGCCGAATGTTTTCGGCTCTTTTCCGAGAATGATATTTTCTGAGACGGTAAAGGTATCCACAAGCATAAAATGCTGGTGCACCATCCCGATGCCGAGATCGTTGGCTTTGTTCGGGCTGTTGATGTGAACGCGTTCGCCCCGCACCCGGATCTCGCCTTTTTCCGGCTGATACAGGCCGAATAAAACGTTCATGAGTGTCGATTTACCGGCGCCGTTTTCACCGAGAAGGGCGTGTATTTCGCCTTTTTTTACTTGAAGCGTGACGTCATCATTGGCGACGATTCCGGGAAACTCCTTGCGTATATTAAGCATTTCAATGATATAATCCACCGATTTGACGCTCCTTTTCAGAGATACTTTGATGAGAAAGAGCTTGGCAAAAGAAAAGCTGCAAGAGATGCAGCTTTTCCTTCACCGCTCTTTTCATAAAAGAGAGGGGATAAGCACGGAAGTCTCCTTATCCCCTGATTCTTACTCAGCCTTGAAGGATTTCAATTCTTTTTCAGTTGAAGGGATCTCGAGTCCGTCCGCAATTTTCTTCTTCCAATCGTCTGTTGCTTTGATGACGTCGTCAGAAAGGTTTTCCTTGTGATCCGAGATGCCGACTGCATCTTGCGCCAAACCGTATGTTAATGTTTTGCCGCCCGGGAATTTGCCGTCACTCGCTTTTTTCGTTAAGTCCTCTACGGCTGTATCCACTTTTTTGACCATTGATGTGAGAGTGACATTGTCTTTTGTGCCTTTGACTTGACCTTCCGCGTACTGGTCTTTATCAACTCCGATGACCCATACGTTCCGCTTCGGATCTTCTTTTTTCAGATTTTTCGCTTCTGTGAAGACGCCCGTTCCCGTTGCGCCGGCCGCGTGATAAATGACGTCAACGCCTGATTTGTACATGCTTTCAGCCGTCGCCTTACCGACATCGGCTTTGTCAAATCCGCCCGCATATTTCACTTCGACGGTCGCTTTCGGATTTGCGGCTTGTACACCCGCACGGAAGCCGATTTCGAATTTTTTGATCAATTCAGACTCCATTCCGCCCACGAATCCGACTTTTCCCGTTTTGCTCGATAGCGCAGCGGCCGCTCCCACGAGGAATGAACCTTCCTGCTCTTTAAATGTAAGGCTCGCCACGTTGTCTTTTTTGACAACGGCGTCAATGATCGCAAAATTTGTGTCTTTGCGCTGATCGGCGATTTCGCTGATGGAATCCTGCATCAGATACCCGACGCCGTAAATCAGGTCAAAGTGTTCCCGCGCTAATTTATTTAAGTTCGTTGTATAATCTGCATCTGATTTTGATTGAAGATAGTCAAAACCGCTTTTGCCTTTTGTAAGCCCGTTGTCTTTTCCGAATGCCTGAATACCTTCCCAGGCGGACTGGTTAAATGATTTGTCATCGACACCGCCGATGTCCGTTACCATGCCGACGGTAAAGTTTTTGCTGCCGGAGCCGTTTGCTTTGTCACTTGAACCGCATGCGCTTAATATGGTTCCGGCCGCCGCGATGAGCGCCATCGCCATTCCGATTTTGCGTTTTTTCAAAGATATAACCCCCCTGTAAAATATGGCTGTGCCGTTCAATTCAGACTTGAGTCCCCGTACCGGATGCAGAATCGAAAAAACTTTCTGATAATAATGATGAGACGTCTCTCTTTTTCCCGCCTTGAGCGGCTGTCTCTTCCGGGTTCGGGACTTATGACTTATCTGAAAAGATCTGCTAACCAATCATAATTTATCATTTTACCCGCCATAAATAAATAGAAATTTGCTTATTTTTAAAAAAATATCAATTTTATGAATCGGCTTCCTCATCTGGATAAAACAGAGGAGGATCAGCCGGGTCATTATCCTTATATAGCATACAAAAAAGGAATCTCAAGCCTTTTGTCACGGGATATGACAGTAAAAAAGCACCGTTCACAGCGGGACGGCGCTTTTTGACATTATAAATATTGTTTGATGCTGCTGACATTGCCGGTGTTGATATGATATTGGAAGACGGGTCTGCCGATCGTGCCGTACGCCATCTCTACATTCAGCACTTGTATGTCTTCCAGAAATTTAAGGTATTTCCGGATGGAGACTTGCGAGATTTCAGTATGCTTGGCGAGATCTTCCGTGGTAAAAGAGCCGTCGCCGAAAGACTCAATGCTCGCCCAGATGAGTTTAAGCGTGCTTTTTGTCAATCCCTTCGGAAGGTGAACCTTTTCCGCCGCTTCTTTCTTTTGAAAAAGCTCGGCATCCAATTCTTTCTGTGTCATGCTTCTGTGTGATTGATAAACTTTCTGCTTGCGTCTGTAGTCGGAAAGAGCGGTTTGAAAGCGGTCAAATTCAAATGGTTTGATTAAATAATCGACGGCGCCGTACCGAAGCGTTTTTTTGATGACGTCCAGCTCGCTTGCGGCCGAAATGACGATGACATCAACCGATTCATTTTGTTTGCGGATTTCCGTTAATAGCTCAAGCCCGTTTTTTCCCGGCATGTAAATGTCAAGAAGGATGAGATCGATATGATGCTCGCTCAGCACGTGCAGCGCGCTTTGAAAGGATGATGCGATCCCTTTCAGCTGAAATCCTTCAATCTGGCTGAGATAGCGTTTATTTAATTCACCCACCATGGGGTCGTCTTCAACTATGAGTACATTAATCATCATTTTCCTCCTTCGGTTCATACGGAATGCGAAGACTGAAAGTCGTTCCTTCATTCTTTTCACTTGTCACAATCATATGGCCTTTTAAATTTTCTGTTGCCTGCTGGGTGAAATAGAGGCCGAACCCCCGGTTTGTCCCTTTCGTGGAATAACCTTGTTCAAAAATACGGGCTTGGTCTGCCGCAGACATTCCGGCTCCCGTGTCCGTAATCTCTATATCAAGCTGGCGATCCTGAAACCGCATCGAGCACGTAATGTTTTTTTTCGGCATCTGCGCCACCGCGTCGAGCGCGTTGTTTAACAGGTTTCCGATAATCGTAATAAGCTCATGGATGACGGCCGGATCTGCCGCATTCGGGATCAGGCTGCCGAGCTGAATGTCCAGATCAGCGCCCTGTTCGCGTATGTAGCTTTGTTTTCCTAGAAGAAACCCTGCGAGAACCGGACTTTTGACATCACTTATAATCTCGCTTGTTTCCGTCTTCTGCTGAATGGCAATGTCTTTAATGTAAGTGCCGAGATCATCGTATTCTTTTAACTGGACAAGCCCTAAAATAACATGAAGCTTATTCATGAATTCATGAGACTGGGCTCTTAATGCGTTTGCATACATTTTAACACCGGACAGCTGTTCTGCTAAATGTTTGACCTCCGTTTTGTCCCTGAACGTGGCGATCGCTCCGACGGTTTGTCCTTTTAGATGAATCGGAACCTCATTAAAGACCAGCTCAAGCCCGTTAATGCGGATATCCCTGTCCTGAAGCGGTTTTTTCGTTTCAATCACTTGTTTCAGCCGGCTTTTCGGGAGAATATCGTTCACATCTTGATCGACCGGATTAGTCGGAATACCCATTTTAATAAAAAGCCGTTTCGCTTCCGCATTGGCGAGCTTGATTTTTCCACGCGCGTCAACCGCCAGGATGCCTTCCTTCGTTGATTCGAGCATGGCGCTCCGCTCTTCCAGGAGGGTGGCGATTTCATAAGGCTCAAGACCGTACATAATGTTTTTGACGGTGCGGGCGACAATGACGGCTCCGATGACGCCGACAAAAATACTTACGCAGATGATGAAATAAAGCGGTCTCAAACTGTGGCTGACGACATCCTGTATTTTGTTAAGCGAAATTCCGACCGAAACGACGCCCACTTGTTTTTTATCTTTTCCATAGATCGGTACGAAGGCTCTCATGGATTTTCCGAGAGTTCCCGCTGATGTGCTCGTTTTGATATGCCCGTGCATCGCCGGCTGTTCATCTCCGCCGGTGAATTTCTTCCCGATTTTATTTGCGTCGGGGTGGGTGAGGCGGATGCTGTTCATATCCATCACCACGACAAATTCGGTTCCTGTCGTATGCTGGACGTCTAATGTATAATCCCGGAGCTCTTTCAGCCCTTTTCTTGTTTGCAATGCCCGCGCGACACTCGGTGTTTCCGCGACCAGCTTTGCGGTGCGCAGCGCGGTCGTCCGTTCTTCTTCTTTCACGCGGTCTGCTGTTTGGACGCTGATCGTGAAAAAGGTGATACAAAGTGCGATAAGGACGACAATACAGACAAATATCGTTAATCGGGTTTGCAATTTTAATGTTTTTTTCATAACAGCCTTCCTTACGTTTATCATTCCCGCGTTCTACTTTACTCCGAAAAAGCCGGTTTGTGAAGATCAGGCCCTTATTTCGTAAAAGTGAGGAAAAATGGTATTTTTTATCTTGTCAATGTGTTTTAAGTCCTCCATAATAAGTGAGGTAGATTACAGAAAGGGACTTTTTATATGAAAAATACTTATTGGACGGGTTATTTTCCGCTCGTTGCGATTCTGCTTTTTAGTTCGTCATTATCCATTTCTACCTCGCTTTATGTCATGAAGATACTTCAGACGCTCGGCATGTATCAGGGGATGCTGGATTATTTCTCTGAGAAAGGGATCAGACTGGCGCTTTTTGCAGCGTTCGCCCTTGTGTATTTTATGCTTTTTTCGGCTTTGAAGCTGATTGCAAACACAGTGACAGAGCTGTCTCTTTTGTTTTTCACAAATGACCCTGAAGGGGACAATCTGAAAAAAATCAGATTAGGCTCTTTAATTTATGTAGGCGGAGGAATTCTTTCCTTTGCGCTCGTGCAGAATGGTTTTTGGATTGCGGCGTTATTTGCCGTTGTTACGCTCGTTTATTTGATTTTCATGGTGTACAGAATCTATTCGACACTCTCGATCGTTTCGCTGATCGGTTTTATATTGCTTGAGATTCTGTTTTGGTTTACTTTTGTTATCGGTATTTTGTACATCTTTATCAAGCTTTATAATAGCATAATGGCTAGCTTACCTGTGTAAGCTAGCCATTTTTGTTAAGACAGAAATCTGTTTTTGATCTCAGGGGAGGGGAGCATGCATGCTTCCCTTTTTCCGAACCATTTGTAGCGGCGCCGGGCGATGAAAGAATAGGCTCTGTCCCTGAGGGGGCGGGGCACTGCGAAAAAAACCGCTGACAGCCGCCAGGCTCCGCGGAGATGACGGGAAACCTTTAACACGGCTGCGGATTTTTTGTATATCCGCCCGTTTTCGATAAAAATCATGCTGTCAAATTGTTCTGTCGGAAGTCCTTCTGATGCCAAAAGCTCCCGGGCGGTATCTGATTGCAATGAAGCAAATGAGATTTTGCCGGCCGGATCGCGTTTAATGATGAATTGAACGGCGCCGTTGCATAAGTTGCAGACGCCGTCAAACAAAAGTACGCGGTCCGGAAGCTGAGCTGGTTTCAAAGCGGATCCCCTCCGTTATCTTTAATAAGCTGCCTGCAGCGTGTTTTTCCAGATCGAAAGCTGAGGGCTTGCGTCATGAAGATATTCGACGCTTGACGGTGTATCCTTGCCGACCCATACCCCCATCGTATAAGCGTCCGTCAGGCCGACAAACCACATATCGTGATAGTCATTTGACGTTCCTGATTTTCCGCCGACGTACGGAGCTTTAAAGTTCGCTTTCTTTCCTGTACCGCTCTTGACGACGGCTTTCATCATTTCTTTGATCTGCATGTTGGTCCGCACGCTGAATACCTGCGTCGGCTCATCTTTCCATTTTAATATCGTTTTTCCTTTTAAATCAGTCACTTTTGTAATCGCGTGACTCGGCGTATAAACGCCGTTGTTGCCGAACGTGGTGTACGCATTGGTC
Organism: Bacillus sp. FSL R5-0443; assembly: GCF_038608285.1. Classification (NCBI taxonomy): domain Bacteria; kingdom Bacillati; phylum Bacillota; class Bacilli; order Caryophanales; family Bacillaceae; genus Bacillus; species Bacillus sp. FSL R5-0443. The sequence goes on along the minus strand of NZ_CP152013.1, from coordinate 3,263,086 downwards.
ATTTCAAGCGGCGTCATGCCGTTTGTAAAACCGCCAAGCGCCGCAGGCAGACGGTAATCCGCGCTGACCAGCTTCGCGAAATGAAACGGTTCAAGGTAGCTGAACGCCTTATTGACGCCGACGCGGTCCATGATTCTGATGGCCGGTGTGTTGTACGAGTATTTAAACGCCGTTTCCAGCGTGACCGTACCGTACGTGCGGTTATTGTAGTTTTGCGGACAGTAATCCGCACTGCAGAATTTGCTTGCGTCAATCTTGCTGTGTGGCGTTGCGCCGGTCTTTTCAATGTAAGGTCCGTAATCAAGCAGCGGCTTAATGGATGAACCGGGCTGTCTGTATGCCTGATAGGCACGGTTGAAATCATATTTGTGGTAATCTTTCCCGCCTGAAAGCGCGATAATCTGATGTGTCTGATGATTAATCACGGCCGCTCCGCCTTGGACGCCTGCATACGGCAGATTTTGATTCACTTGGGCGACGACCTGGTTTTGCATATACGGATTCAGCGCCGTATAAATCTTCACGCCGTCTTTTAACAATGTGCTGACTCTGTCTGAAAGCTCACTCTGTATTTTTTGTTTCGCCTTTCCGGAAGCTTTTTCAAGACGTTTGTCATAGCCTTCGGATGATGAAACAAGCTGTGTGAATTCATCATTTACATAGGAAACATAGTCAGGATATTTATTTGTTTTTTCGTTTATATCAAGCTTGATCTTTTCCTTTTCGGCTTTTTTCAGCTGTTTCCCGGATATAACGCCTGCTTTTTTTAATCCGTTAAGCAATCTGACTTGTCGTTTTTTCGTATAATCAAAATGCTTGAGAGGATCATATAATGTAGGGTTATTAGGGATGGCGCAGATAAAGGCCATTTCTCCCAAAGTGAGAGATTTCAGCGGCTTGCTGAAATAAAATTGTGCCGCCGAACCGACACCGTATACGCCGTTATTAAAATAAATCGTATTTAAGTAGCCTTCTAAAATCTCATCTTTGCTGTATTTTTTCTCAAGCTGATAGGAATAGGCCAGCTCCGTCAGTTTTCGGCTGAAGGTGCGTTCATGGCTTAAATACACATTCCTTGCCAGCTGCTGGGTGATGGTGCTGGCGCCCTGATCAATTTTATGATCTTTGAAATTGGAGGCGGCCGCCCTGACCATCCCCATAAAGTCAAACCCTTTATGCTCATAAAAATGACGGTCTTCAGAGGTTAAAAACAGTTGTTTTACCTCATTCGGTATTTTATTAAAGGGCACGATCACGCGGTTCTCATGATCGCTGACAATCTCAGAAACAAGGCTTCCGTCCCTGTCATACATGTAACTGTTTTGAACCAGGTTGATCGCTTTTAAATCAATATGTTTATCGAGCACCTGATCAAAAGGCTTGATTTGTTTTACCTCTTTGCCGGAAGCAATAACTGTAAATGCACACAACGGGATAATGCCGAGCAGCAAAATCCATCCGATTATTTTACGTACCATGGTCACTCTCTTTTCTCCTGATTTCTAGCCATATCGTATCATTCTTTTAAGAATACGAGAAGGTTAAATTTAGAAGAAATCGTGATCGCTGCCGGTCAGCCCGCATTTGACGCTGTATCCTTTTGCAGATGTCCCGCCATCCATAAGAGCCCCGCGCCTATTAAAAAGAGAAAGGCGGTGACGTAGAAAGCAGCCGAAATGGAAAAACCGCTCGAGACCGCACCTCCGAGCAGAGGGCCGAGCACATTTCCGAGAAAACGAAAGCTGACGTTATAGCCGAGCACCTCTCCCTGGATGCTGCCCGGCGCCCTGACGCGGATTGCGGCCGTAATGCAGGGGAGCGTGCCGCCCATGACCATGCCGAACAGAAATCTGAAGACTAACAGAATGGAGAGGGAGGAGGCGAGCGCCTGCGGAATGAAAAACACCGCTGAGGCAATCAAAAGCACGATTAAAATCCGGCTGTGGCCGAAGCGGTCGCCGAAGTCCCCCCATTTCCGGGCAAGCAATAAGCTTCCGAGTCCGGTCGCTGAAAACGCCATTCCGGAGAAAAAAGCTAAATTAACAGGTCCGTGCAGCTCATTGACATATAAAGCGAGCAGCGGCTGAATGCTGAAATTGCCGGTCTGCACGATCATAGTAAGCACCATCATCGCCCAAAGCGCGGGCTGGTGAAAAATATAGGAGAGCACCTGTTTTCTGGAATAGGTTTTCCGCTTGTTTTGTTTCTCGCCGAGCGGCTGCTCATTGACCTGAAATAAAACGAGAAGCACGGATGCGAAAATGACAAAAGACGTAATAAAAAATGTGTACGTAAACCCGAAGCTGTCAGCGAGCAGCCCGCCCAGCATCGGTCCGAATAAAGTGCCTGACACCTGACCCATCTGCAGCGTGCCGAGCGTCTTCCCGGCAGTCTCTTTCGGCGTCTGCGCCGAAATCATGGCAAGCGATGTCGGAACAAAGCCTGTTACTAGACCCATAAGCAGCCGCAGGACAAACAGCTGATAAACGGATGTCACAAACCCCATCAATAAAATGCTGACGGCAATGCCGGTTCCTGTAATCAAGAGAATTTTTTTGTAGCCGCGCTTATCGCCGAATCTGCCCCAAAACGGGGAAATCACAAACGCCATTAAAAACGTGACGCCGAACACATACCCGCTCCATCTCTGCACATACCCGCCCGAATGAGGGCTGATCGTTTCGATGTATAACGAAAGAAACGGAACAATCATGGTCATGCTGGCGGAAATAAAGAAATTTGTAATCCAAATGACGACGAAGTTCTTCTTACGGACAGAAATAACATCACCTTCTTTACTTTTCGCGTATCTAATCATTAGTATATAGGAATGAATCCGGTATTTGTATTTTCGATGCGGATATAGGAAAATTCATTATTTTTAGAAAATGGAGAAAGTTTCAGAGGGGAAACTGATATACTATCATAAAATATCATTTTTGATCGGAGGAAAGGCAGGTGTAAAAAAAGTGGATCAGCGCAGTCTGCTCATTATTGATTTTGAATTTACAATGCCTGACGGAAAATACAGCCCGCAAAATTTCTTTCCCGAGATTATTGAAGCGGGGATTGTCAAGACGGTGAATGATGAAGTGACTGAAACGTTTTCGAGTTATATCAAACCGAAAAAATTTCCGAAGCTGACGAAACGATGCAAAACCTTTCTGAATATCACCCAAAAAGACGTGGACGGCGGAATCACGTTTAATGAATTCATCCGCAAATTAAATGAGCTTGATCCTGATAAAAACTGTACGATCGTCACCTGGGGCAATATGGATATGAAAGTGTTAAAGCAAAATTGCATGTTTAACCATATCCCTTTTCCGTTCAAAGGAGAACTTCGGGATCTGTCCCTTGAATACAAAAACTTCTTCGGCGACAGAACATTGACCGGCCTTTGGAAAGCGGCAGAAGAGTATGGCGATAAAGGGACGGGCACGCATCATAAAGCGCTGGATGATGCGCGGACGACATACAAATTATTCAAGCTTGTCGAGCGGGATAAACAATATCTTGAAAAACCGAAACCTCCGACGATCGGTGATCGCGTCGATCTGACTGAACTGTTTCGCCGGGCCACATAAAAAAACCCAATCATGCCGACTGGGTCAAGTTCTTTTAAAATAGTCACGCTCTAACGCGGCCAAGTTGTCGAGCGAACGTTCCGCCCATTCTGAGCCGTCCGCTGTAAGCTGATCTTTCAGCCGGGCAGACGCTGCTTGTAAGGAAGCCGTATAATCAGGCACCTCGCCATCAAACGGTTTGACCATCTGATGCGGTATGTTTGTCTGTTCCCCGAATGCAAGCGCTCTTCTTTCATGAAAAAACGGAACATCCGCCTGCTTCGGATGATGAAGATCTCCTTGAGCGGGATGCGTCAGAACGGCTTTAATTTTCACTAAATAGTGATTGGGCCTGACGTCTGTCACTTCCCCTATGTATGCTCCTGTTTTATAAAACCCTTTTACGATTGTGCCGATTTCAAACGTATTCATAGCGTTCACCTCTCTCTAGTTATTCTATAAAAGATCAACGCGGTTGGCTAGTGAACAGCTGCCGGAAGCCTGACTGAGGCCGTTGTGCCCGAGTGCTCGCCGCTGGTGAAACAGACGGAGCCTTCATGATGCTGAATAATCGAGAATGTCACGGTAAGCCCGAGCCCGGTGCCGTTCGTTTTCAGCGTATAATATGGCTTGCCGAGTTTCTGCAGTTCTTCATCGGACATGCCGATTCCGTTATCCGTAATCTGAATGAGAATTATCTCTTCCTGTTTTTGGACGGAGACCTCGATTCGGCCGTTTTCAGAGGGCACAGCTTCAATACTGTTTTTAATCAGATTAATGAAGGCCTGTTTCAGTTTTTTTACATCGCCGAACACATATAAATCAGGCTCGCTTTGAACAGTCACGGTCACCGATTTAAAATTGGCATAAGACTCCATTAAGGAACCTGTTTCCTTTACGAGCAGAGAAATATCAAACTTTTCTTTTTCATAGTCATCCTGCTTCGCCATATCGAGATAATTCGTAATGATCGTCTGAGCCCGGTCGAGTTCGGACAGCACAAGTTTCTGATATCCGGAGTGGGATTTGTCCTGAAGCTGCTCGCCGCTGAACAGCAGCTGCACAAAACCTCTGACGACCGTAAGCGGATTGCGGACTTCATGGGCGACGCTTGCCGCAAGCTCGCTGACGACGGCCATTTTTTCTGAGTGAATCAGCCTTGCCCGCATGGACGCATTCTCATCAATGATCTCAATCAAATAAATGCACAGCAAAAGGGCGCTGACTTGAAAAAAAACAGATACTGCCGCCTCATAATAAACGGAAGATGGATTTTGAAAATTGAAAATATTGGTCGCGGAATAGATGAAGACAGATGCGGTTAATAAGGCGGTTTCAGTGCAGCCGATGAGAAGAGCGAAAAGCAGTTTCTTCCGCTTTGAAAAAAAAGGCCATTTCGTTTGGAGCTGGATAGGGATGATGATTAAAAAAGGAATTAAGGATAAGAAAAAAAGAGCGGAAGGTTCAAACCATATGAGCTGAAAAAAAACGGATGCCGCCCCTGCGGCAAGTCCTGCGGCGGTACCGGAATAAAGCAGGCAGACGATAATGGGAATCAGCTGCAAACCGTAACGGACGGAATGAAGCTCCTGGATGGGAAAAGCCGTACATAATAAGGAAGATGACGCTGCAAATACGGCGACCAGCAGGCGGTTCGCTCTCGGCACAAGCAAATCGGGCTTGCTGAGCCAGAAGACTTGATAAAGAAAAATAGGGAATAAAATAAAAGAGAAGTGAAGCAGGTAATCCTTTACAATCTCCATTTATGCGAAATCCTTTCCTATGTAAATATGAATCTATTATAACATCTTTACCGGAAAAAAAAGTATATATTTCTCTAAAGCGAACGCCCTTATCTCATCTGATAAAGGCGTTCTTTCCGCTGCTAAGCGAGCGCTGCTTTCATTCTCTCAAGCCCTTCTTTTACGGCGGCGGCTGAACAGCCGACATTAAGTCTCATAAATCCTTCGCCGCCCGGTCCGTATTTTGTTCCCGGCTCTAATATGATTTTCCCTTTTTTGAGCATTCTTTCTTTGAGCTCGGCATCCGAAAATCCGTATTCGCTGAAATCCATCCAGATCAAATAGGAAGCGTCAGGCTTCATCATGCGGACTTTCGGCAATTCTTTTCTTAAAAAGTCCTCAGCCAATTTCATATTCCCTTCAATGTAAGGAATCAGCGCGTCAAGCCAAGGGCCTCCCTTTGTATAGGCCGCTTCGATTGCTGCAACCGCAAATGTGTTGAGGCTGGAAATTCCGTTCTGATGCAATGCGGCGGAGAATTTCGCCCGCTTATACCGATCGGGAATGATAATGGCGGATGCCTGAATCCCGGCAATATTAAACGTCTTGCTCGGCGCGACACAAGTAACGGAAATCCGCGCAAACTCCTCAGACAGAGAAGCGAAAGTCGTATGCGGCTTTCCGTACAGCATCAAGTCGGAATGTATCTCGTCAGAAACGACGGTGACGTTATGGGCGGCGCACAGCGATCCGAGCTTCATAAGCTCATCCCGGCTCCACGCTCTGCCGGACGGATTGTGGGGATTACAAAGAATCATCAGCTTGACCTCAGAATCGTTCAGCTTTTTCTCAAGATCCTCAAAATCCATACAGTAGACGCCGTTTTCTTCCCGTAACGGGTTATGTAAAACCTGCCGTTTGTTTTCCTTGATCATCTGATAAAAAGGCGTATACACTGGTGATTGAATCAACACCGGATCGCCCGGTTCGGTAAAGGCTTGTACGGCCATGCTGATTGCCGTGACAACACCGGGACTGAACGCGATGTTTGCGGGATCGGGCCGGTAGCCGTGCCGCGTCTCAAGCCATGAAGCGACGGCTTCTCTTGTGTTTTCGTCAGGAGACGTGTAACCGAATATACCGTGGTCAAGGCGGGCTTTTAAGGCGTCAGTGACCGCTTCGGGAGCGCGGAAATCCATATCGGCAACCCACATCGGAAGCGCATCCGATACGCCGAATAACGCTTCCGCCTTGTCCCATTTCACCGATTGTGTGCCAAGACGGTTTTCTCGAAGATCAAAGTTCATGTATGTCACTCCTGTAGTATCATTATTTTGCACAGCGTATCTATGATAAAATAGAATTGCAAACTTTATTATAAGCGGTGATGAAAATGGAAGAAAGCCAAGCGGTCATGGAAATGATGAAAATCATTGCCAAGTGGGACCCGTTTAAATATGGAGAAGATTTTTATGAGACAGAAGCCGTCGACATCGTTCAGGCCGTCTACAGTGAAGACCGTGCCGACAAGCTGGCAGCAGCCATTCAGGATATCTTTGAAGCTTCATTTGAGCAAAAGCTTCCGATCGAAGGCTGCCAAAAGGCCGCCGAGCAGCTTCTGTTCATAAAAGAAAGCAGCTCCTGCACCCCTTAAAAACCGGCGGTTTCGCCGGTTTTTTTATTGAATAAATTCAAAAATCCGCTCCGAAACAAACTCCGGGCGCTCTTCGGGTACGAGGTGCCCCGTATCCTTGAGTGAATACAGAATGGAATCCGGCAGGTCGTCATGAAGCCGTTTTCCGACTGAGACCGGAACGACACGGTCTTCTTCTCCCCAGATTAAAAGAGCGGGGTTTTGCACTTTCTTCAAATCCTCGGGCTCTAAATCGCCCTCCCTGTGTCTGATAAACCTTGTCATCGCTTTGAAAATCTGGCGGTCTGTAAATGGTTTTTCGTAACCGTCAATCATTTCCTGATCGATAAGCGTCCGGTCGTGAACGACATTTAACAGGTTGTTCAGCACGCCGTCTTTTGAAAGCCAATACTTAAGATACAGGTCAAAACAAGGGAGATGCGTCCCGAATATAATCGACGGGTGCGAGCGCTTTAAATACCCCGAGCTGCACAGCAGGACGATTTTAGAAAAAAGCTCGGGTCTGAGAAGAGACGCGGATAAGGAAATCTGGCCGCCCATTGAATGGCCGATGAGTGCGGCCCGGCTGATACCGAGCTTTTCCAGAAGTCCGATCAGAAGCTTGGCGAGGTTTGCGTAAGTATATACGAAAGTCCGTGACTTTTCCGATTGCCCGAAAGGAGGCAGGTCAACGGCGATAATATCATAATGGTTTCTGAGCAGCGGGATCAGTTTTCTGAAGCTGAATGCCGAAGATAAAAAACCGTGTACGCAGACGAGTGTCTGTCTGCCGGGATTTTCATAATGCTCGTAATACAGCTCAACTCCGTCTATCGCGGCCCGTTTAATCGGTGAAACAGCTTCCATGAGAGCCTTCGCCGTCCTTTCTTTGTTGTAATGTAAAGGCTTTTTTGATTGTCAGATTTTAGCTCTGGTTTCTTTCGGGTTTTTCTTAGCATTTGTCGAAAATCGTGATATAATGTCATGAAGATTTTTGATAATGCAAAGGTGTGAAACGTATGAAGCTGACCGAAAAAGAAACAGAAATATTAGAAATTTTAGACGAAAACAGCCGCGTTGATGCGGAAACGATTGCGAAAATGGCAAACATTCCCGCTGAAGAAGTCAAAAGCATCATTGAAAAGCTTGAAAAGGAAAAAGTCATCATTGATTATGCGGCGATGATCGACTGGCGCAAAGTCGACGGTTTGGAAGGCGTCACGGCGATGATTGACGTAAAAGTCACTCCGAAACGAAATGTCGGCTTTGATGAAGTCGCTGAGCGGATATACAGATTCCAGGAAGTTGAATCAGTGTACCTGATGTCAGGGGTGTATGACTTATCTGTCGTTATTCGCGGCAACACGATGTCAGACGTGGCAAGCTTCGTGTCTGAAAAATTGTCCACCCTTGAGTCTGTCGTTTCCACGACAACGCACTTCATCCTGAAAAAATATAAGCATGACGGCAAAGTCTTTGAAAGCGGAGACGATGACAAAAGAATCGTGGTGTCTCCGTAAATGGAAACGAAGACTTCTTATTTATCTGACTACGTGCAGCAGATTAAACCGTCAGGCATCCGCAAGTTCTTTGATCTGGCCGCTACGATGGAAGGCGTCATTTCACTGGGAGTGGGAGAGCCTGACTTTGTGACGGCCTGGAACGTGAGGGAAGCGAGTATTCTTTCTTTAGAACAGGGTTATACGGCTTATACGGCAAATGCGGGTCTTTATGAACTGAGAGAAGAAATCAGCCGCTACTTAGATCAGCGGTTCGGCCTGAGTTATTCACCTGACAGTGAACTGATCGTTACTGTAGGGGCAAGCCAGGCGCTTGATCTCGCTGTCCGCGCCATTATGAATCCTGGAGAGGAAATGTTAATTCCCGAACCGTGTTTTGTCGCATATGAATCACTCGTGACCTTGACGGGGGCGAAGCCGGTGCCGATTCAGACTGTCGCTGCAAAAGGTTTCAAAGCATCAGCCGCCGATTTTGAAGCGGCCCTGACGGACAAAACAAAAGCGCTGCTTCTATGCTCGCCGTCAAATCCGACAGGTTCCGTCTATTCGAAAGAAGAGCTTGAATCCATCGCTGCTTTCGCTGAAAAACACGACTTGATCGTGCTTGCTGATGAAATTTATGCCGAGCTGACGTATGATGAGCCATTCACGAGCATGGGGGCCATCCGCGGCATGAAGGAACGCACGGTTCTTATTTCCGGCTTCTCCAAAGCATTTGCCATGACGGGGTGGAGACTCGGATTTACGGCGGCGCCTCCCGTGATCAGGGATGCGATGCTCAAAATTCATCAGCACGCGATGATGTGCGCGCCTTCCATGGCTCAGTACGCGGCGCTTGAAGGGCTGAAAAACGGCCAGGAAGACGTCGAAAGAATGAAGAAAAGCTATCGGAGACGCCGAAACCTGATTGTGGAGACATTGAACGAAATCGGACTCAGCTGCCACCACCCCGGCGGAGCATTTTACGCCTTTCCTTCCATTCAGTCGACCGGCATGAGTTCAGAAGAATTCGCGGAACAGCTGCTCATTGAAGAAAAAGTAGCCGTCGTTCCGGGGAATGTATTCGGCCCGAGCGGCGAAGGCTACATCAGATGTTCCTATGCGACATCCATTGAGCAGATTCAGGAAGCGCTCGTCAGAATTAAACGGTTTGTTGAAAAAAGGGCATAAAAAAAGATACGAACCCGGTTCGCATCCAAATAAAAGGGGGGAATACTAGAAAGCCTTCGTAATCATAGTATACCCCCCTTTATCTGTGCCTAAACATGATCATGTAAAAAAGTTCTCTTTGCGAAAAACAAACTTGTATGATATAATTTTAAATTGCGTATAATCTGTATTTAATTTAACTTAGGAGTTGTTATGAATGGCAGCAAAATTTGAAGTGGGCAGTGTTTACACTGGTAAAGTAACAGGATTACAAGCGTATGGTGCGTTTGTTGCATTAGATGAAGAAACTCAAGGACTTGTTCACATTTCTGAAGTCACTCACGGTTTCGTAAAAGACATTAACGAACACCTTTCTATCGGTGACGAAGTACAAGTAAAAGTACTTGCGGTTGACGAAGAAAAAGGAAAAATCAGCCTTTCTATCCGTGCGACTCAAGCTGCGCCTGAAAGAAAAGAAAGCAAACCAAGAAAACCGAAAGCGGCTCAAGCTTCTGAAGAAACATCTGCTCCGCAAGGTTTCAACACATTGAAAGATAAGCTTGAAGAGTGGATCGAACAGTCCAACCGCAAAGACCTTATCAAAAAATAATCATTAAAAAAAGCACCGGATATGTATGTTCGGTGCTTTTTTTATGTTTATCTGACTTCCGGATTTGCCGCTTCCTCGCGGGATGTTTCTTCGTTCGGCTTAAACAGCAGGCCGAGATTGATCAGACCGGCGATGCCGACAAGGCCGTAAATAATCCGCGACAGAGCTGATCCTTGGCCGCCGAAGATGGCTGCTACTAAATCAAATTGGAAAAACCCGATCAGTCCCCAGTTAATAGCGCCGATAATCGTTAATACGAGACAGATACGCTGAATAACACTCATGTAAACAACCTCCTCTATGAATTCGTGAAACAGTTATAGATTGTGACAAAGCAAAGAATCTATGCATACTACATTCTCCGCCGTGTAAATCACACACTGTCTCAGGCTGTACAAGTGCCTTTCCCGGGAATTCGATGTCTGTAAACCATGTGATGCGCCGTCAAAAAAGCGGATTGCTTTACATTGAACGTCATCTTTCTGCATAATATAAATCCAAAGGAGGAGATGTCATGCAAAACTTTACATATTGGAATCCGACCAAATTGATTTTCGGAAAGGGAGAGGTTGAAAAACTTCCTGAAGAAATCAAACCGTACGGAAAAAACGTGCTGCTCGTATACGGAGGAGGCAGCATTAAGCGCAGCGGTCTTTATGATCAAGTAACCGAACTGCTGAAAAAAGCGGAAGTTACCGTACATGAATTGGCAGGCGTAGAGCCGAATCCGCGTGTCTCAACGGTGAACAAAGGTGTTGCGCTCTGTAAAGAAAACAGCATCGATTTCTTATTGGCCGTTGGCGGCGGAAGTGTCATTGACTGCACGAAAGCCATCGCGGCGGGCGCTAAATATGACGGCGACGCGTGGGATATCGTCACGAAAAAACACCAGCCGAAAGAAGCGCTGCCTTTCGGAACAGTGCTGACACTTGCGGCAACCGGTTCAGAGATGAACTCCGGATCAGTCATCACAAACTGGGAGACACAAGAGAAATACGGATGGGGGAGCCCGCTCGTTTACCCTAAATTCTCTATTCTCGATCCGGTAAACACATTTACCGTTCCGAAAGACCACACCATTTACGGCATGGTCGATATGATGAGCCATGTGTTTGAACAATATTTCCACCACACGCCAAACACGCCGTATCAGGACCGGATGTGTGAATCGCTTCTGCGCACGGTGATTGAAACAGCGCCGAAGCTGATCAATGATCTGGAGAACTACGAGCTTCGTGAGACGATTTTATATACAGGCACGATCGCATTAAACGGAATGCTGTCAATGGGCGCAAGAGGGGATTGGGCCACACACAACATCGAGCATGCGGTATCAGCGGTTTACGATATACCGCACGCCGGAGGTTTAGCGATTCTGTTCCCGAACTGGATGAGACATGTGCTCAAAGAAAATCCGGCCCGCTTTAAACAGCTTGCCGTCCGTGTCTTCGATATTGACGAGACAGGCAAATCAGATGAAGAGATCGCACTTGAAGGAATCAGCAGGCTGTCTGATTTCTGGACGAGCCTCGGCGCTCCGAACAGACTCGCTGATTATGATATTTCTGATGAGAAGCTGGATACGATTGCAGATAAAGCGATGGCAAACGGAGCATTCGGACAGTTCAAGTCACTGCAGAAAGAAGACGTGCTTGCGATACTGAAAGCATCATTGTAATAACATAAAGGGGGCGGCCGGATTGGCAGCTCCTTTTTTTCTGTGTTATAGTAATTCCCTTACCGATTTTTTTGGAGGTTATGATAAATGGAGAACTTTACGTACTACAATCCGACGAAACTGATTTTCGGAAAAGGTCAAATCGACCAATTGAAAAAAGAGCTGAAGCAATACGGGAAAAACGTGCTGCTTGTATACGGAGGCGGCAGCATTAAGCGAAACGGCCTGTATGACCAAGTAACAGGCATCTTAAAAGAAGAAGGCGCAACCGTTCATGAGCTTGCGGGCGTTGAACCGAACCCGCGTCTGGAAACGGTAAATAAAGGAATTGAGCTGTGCAGAAAGCATGAGATTGATTTCCTTCTCGCAGTCGGCGGCGGAAGTGTCATCGACTGTACAAAAGCGATTGCGGCCGGTGCGAAATATGACGGCGACGCATGGGACATTTACAGCAAAAAAGTAACGGCGCAGGACGCGCTCCCGTTCGGCACGGTGCTGACGATTGCGGCGACAGGCTCTGAAATGAACCCTGATTCCGTTATCACAAATTGGGAAACAAACGAAAAATTCGTATGGGGCAGCAATGTCACTCATCCGCGTTTCTCCATTTTAGATCCTGAGAATACTTTCAGCGTTCCGGAAAACCAAACCGTATACGGCATGGTGGATATGATGAGCCACGTATTTGAACAATACTTCCACAATGTTGAAAACACGCCGCTTCAGGACAGAATGTGTTTTGCAGTCCTTCAGACGGTAATTGAAACAGCGCCGAAACTTTTGGAAGACCTTGAGAACTATAAGCACCGTGAAACGATTTTATACGCGGGTACGATCGCATTAAACGGCACGCTGCAAATGGGCTATTTCGGCGATTGGGCTTCCCATACGATGGAGCACGCCGTATCAGCGGTTTATGACATCCCTCACGCGGGAGGACTTGCAATTCTGTTCCCGAACTGGATGAGATACACGCTGGATACAAATGTAGACCGTTTTAAAAACCTGATGCTCAACATGTTTGACATTGATACTGAAGGCAAAACGGATAAAGAAATTGCGCTTGAAGGGATCGATAAATTGTCCGCGTTCTGGACAAGCCTCGGCGCACCGTCCCGCCTTGCGGATTATGACATCGGTGAAGACAAGCTTGAGCTGATCGCAGACATCGCCGCAAAAGAAATGGAATACGGCGGATTCGGCAATTTCCAAAAACTGAACAAAGATGACGTACTTGCCATCTTAAAGGCGTCACTGTAAGATACATTCCCGGCCGGGGTGAAGATGAAATAGATTTTCAAGCTGCAGATGTAACCGTTTTGGGAGTCCCTCTTTCCAGATTTTCTATTAGTGCATCAAGAGCAAGTGAAACACCCCTTGCCATGAGACAACTATGGAAATCTCACATGATGCGGATTTGACTCCCTGTTTCTGTGCATTTAGCAGAAAAGGATCAATTAACTTTGCGATTGCCGATCTTCTATTTACACAAAATCTAAATCATGAAGAGCCGCGAATTTAAAAAAGGGGCGCTGATTCAATCAGCGCTCCTTTTATGCATTTTGTGTACTAAGGTCCCGCTGCGCCCCCATATAGCTTCCCATTAAGTTTTGATAACCGGGAAGATGACTGGAGATTAATGCGCCAAAACCTTCAACGTCGTTGCGCCAATCACGTTGTAACTCGCATGCTACGCTGAACCAGTTCATAAGCTGCGCGCCGCCATGAGCCATACGCGTTAATGATGCATCTGCTACTTGCTTATTAAACGTCCCCGAAGCATCTGTCACAACAAACACTTCGTAGCCTGCTTTAATGGCAGAAAGCGCAGGAAAAGCGACGCAGACGTCTGTTACCACCCCCGCGATAATCAGCTGTTTTTTGCCAGTCGCCTCAATGGCTTTAACAAAGTCTTCATTGTCCCATGCATTAATTTGTCCGGGACGGGCTATTTTTGGCGCATCAGGAAAGAGATCAACGAGTTCTTGCATGAGCGGTCCGTTGGGTCCGTTTTCAAAGCTAGTTGTTAAAATAACCGGTAAATCAAAGAATTTAGCCGTATCACCGAGAGCCAATACATTGTTTTTAAATTCATCAACGCCATAGTCACGCACGAGACCGGAAATAAGGCCGGTTTGATGGTCAACTAAAAGCACGGCAGCATCATCTTTTGAAAGACGGGAATAAAGATCAGACATTTTATCATCCTCCTTGAATTAAGGCAAGTAAGTTTGTGAATTGAAAACGGTAAATCTATTCATATGCTGTATAGATAGAAAGTTATTTCTGAGGTGACTTTTCGTGAGGGGGATGATCCTTCAATTAATCTGGAACGGGAACCGGAGCATGATCAATCCAATGGATGAACTGTTGTAAATAGCGTTGAAGATAACGTTTTGTTTGTTCATCCGTCAGTATGTTTTGAGCGGAATCAATTTTCTCATGGACTTGCGAAATCAGCATTTTTTGAAATGGCAAAACATTGACTTGCATAGCTTCGAGTACTTCCCTCATTTGCGTTTGACCAAAGGCAGTGCCGAACCCTCCGGGGGTTGCTCCGATTAAGCCAACCGGTTTTCTGTTTAAAACAGAAGAGGTCCGCGGTCTCGATGCCCAGTCCAATGCATTTTTTAATACCCCCGGAATTCCGGAATTGTACTCTGGACTTACAATGATGACGCCGTCAACGTCTTGTATATCAGCTCTAAAGGATGTTACGGAGTCTGGTGCTCCGGCAATTCCTAAATCTTCGTTAAAAAAAGGAAGACTGTCTATTTCGATCCAACGAAATTGAGCCGCATTATCGAAGTCAATCAGTGATTGAGCAATTGCTCGATTATACGAGTTTTTTCGTAAACTTCCACAAATAAGACCAATGGTTTTAGTCATAAAATCACCTCCCGGTTTAAAATTATTTTCATCTTAACATGATAATCCAAATATAGACACTATTTTTAAAATTGGACATTTATGCCTTAATATTCCTTCGTGGCAGCCTCTCAAGAGGAGTACTATATAAAAAGAACCGGCCCATCGGGATTGGCGATGGATGTCATCCTGCTCCAAAGTAAAGGTGATACGTTCCTGGATCACCAACATTCGATTCGTTATCCCTCCCACGATTATTACAAATATAACCATATCGAATCCGGGATATTGTATAAAAAATGAATGCATTTTTAGCGCAAATCCCATATTCATCATGCCTTCTTCATGACTTGATTTAGCGGGTGAGTTCATATAAAGTGAAAGAGAAAACAATTCACCGTGATGGAGGGACAAGCAAATGACGCATGTACGCTTTGATTACTCAAGAGCGTTACCTTTTTTCAATGAACATGAACTTACATACGCACGTGATTTCGTAAAAACGGCACACCATAATATCCATGAAAAAACAGGCGCCGGAAGCGACTTTTTAGGATGGGTGGACCTCCCTGAAAACTACGATAAAGAAGAATTCGCGCGCATTAAAAAAAGCGCTGAAAAAATCAAATCAGATTCAGACGTGCTTCTCGTCGTGGGTATCGGCGGTTCATACTTAGGCGCCCGCGCGGCGATTGAAGCGCTCAATCATTCTTTCTATAACGTTCTGCCGAAAGACAAGCGCAAAAACCCTCAAGTTATCTTTATCGGCAACAATATCAGCTCAACTTATATGAAAGATGTTATGGATCTTTTGGAAGACGCTGATTTCTCTATCAATGTCATTTCTAAATCAGGCACGACGACGGAACCTGCAATCGCTTTCCGGATTTTCCGCAAACTTCTTGAAGAAAAATACGGAAAAGAAGAAGCGAAAGCGCGGATTTACGCGACGACAGATAAAGAGCGCGGCGCTTTAAAAACGCTTTCTAATGAAGAAGGCTTCGAATCATTCGTTATTCCTGATGATGTCGGCGGACGTTTCTCCGTTCTGACTGCGGTAGGTCTTCTGCCGATTGCGGTAAGCGGGGCTGATATCGATGAAATGATGAAAGGCGCTCTTGATGCAAGCAAAGACTTTTCCAGCTCGGAATTAGAAGAGAACGCGGCTTACCAATACGCCGTCGTCCGCAACGTTCTGTATAATAAAGGCAGAACCATTGAAATGCTTATCAACTATGAGCCTGCGCTGCAATACTTTGCGGAATGGTGGAAGCAGCTCTTCGGCGAAAGTGAAGGAAAAGATGAAAAAGGCATCTATCCTTCTTCCGCTAACTTCTCAACAGACCTTCACTCTCTCGGTCAATACGTGCAGGAAGGCAGACGCGATCTGTTTGAAACTGTATTAAACGTTGAAAAACCGAAGCATGAGCTGACAATTGAAGAAGCGGAAAATGATCTCGACGGCTTAAATTACTTAGCCGGCAAAACGGTCGATTTCGTCAACAAAAAAGCGTTCGAAGGCACGATGCTTGCCCATACAGACGGAAAAGTGCCGAACTTAATTGTCAATATTCCAGAGCTTAATGCATATACATTTGGATATCTCGTCTATTTCTTTGAAAAAGCGGTGGCGATGAGCGGTTATCTGCTCGGAGTCAACCCGTTTGATCAGCCGGGTGTTGAAGCCTATAAGGTGAATATGTTCGCGCTTCTCGGCAAACCGGGCTTTGAAGAGAAAAAAGCAGAGCTTGAAAAACGCCTTGAAAAATAAAAAGAAGGGCTGGCCCTCAGCATGACGGGTCAGCCTTTTTTAAACCGTGAAAGGTGTGATGATGAATGATACGACTCTTATGTAAGCATGCCGTCATTTCCGTCTGTTCCGCCGCTATTGTCTATTCGGCACTAAAACTGTCTCCTGAATCCCTCTTACAAACCATCCTGTTTTTCGCTTTCCCTCTCGGCTTGTTTACGGACATGGTCCGGCAAAAACTGAAGATTGGCCGGATGCAGTCGCTGATCACGAAGTGCTGTCTCTATGCCGCCGTTTTCTATATTTCAACGGAAGCCGTTCTCTCTGCAATTGTGACGTATGTTCTGATTGAATGCGCCGTTACCTCTTTCCGGCGTCTGTCTGCCGCTCCCGATTCTTCCCGGGCGCCGTATGAAGATGCCGCAGAGCGGGGACGCTAAAGACAAAAAGGAGCATATGCACATGATCAGCATACCATCTACACTTGAGGGGCAATCGTTTTTACTCCGCGAACTGGAACAGGTGATGAAACCGATCGGTTATACCATCGGAGGCGGCTGGGAGTATGACCGCGGGTTCTTTGATTACAAAATTTCCGATCAGGACGGCTACTTATTTCTCCGCATCCCTGTTGAAGCAAATAAGGGACACCTGGATGAACGGGGGGCCGCCGTTACAATCGGCACACCCTTTTTGCTGAGGCACGTCTATCAGGAGGAAACGGATGATCACGCAGGCGGCGGTGTTTTTGAGTCATTATTCACCCAATTCTCCGAGCCGAAACGGCGGGATGCGGCAATTGACCGCTCATATACAGATATCGGCATCTCGCTTGTGAAAGAGCTGGAAGACGTCCTGCTGCATTAAAGAGCCAAAAACAGATCAGTATCGAGCACCTGGTATGACAGGGGAGGGGTCAGCATCGGCCCCTCTTCTTTTTGTATGCCGATGATCGTGGTATTCCGTTTGAGATAATAGAGCGCACAGTCATGATAAGATGAGCCCTTTAATTCCTCGGGGACGGGAATGATGCGCACCTTTTTCTCCAGCGTCAGATCTGACAGCGTTTGCGGTTTGGCAAGCTGCAGCTTGACCCGGTAATGCTCAAACATCACCCGGCTCGACAGGCGTGATGTGCACAGAATCTTATTGGCTCCTGCGCGCTCGGCGTTTTTGACATACCGTTCCGTTAAAATTTCCACGATACAATAAACGGACGGATGCAGCCCTTTGATGGCGAGAAGCGTTAATACCGACAGCATATCAGCTTCGGATTCATTTTTCTGCTGGTCTGCTGTCAAAATGACGGTATCGGCTTCCGTAATATTCGCCTTATTGAGCGTACTGTCATCAGCGGCATGTCCGCGGATGAAATGGACGTTTTCAATAAGCGGCCCTTCCCTTAATGAATCATCAATCAGGACGACAGTTTTTGACGGCGCGATGTGCTGCAGTTCTTTCAGCAGCATATGCGACTTCTCATTCCATCCGATAAGAATGACGTGCCCCTTGCCTTTAAAGGCGACCTTCCCTTCGACATAGCGGTGCTGTTTGCTGAACACGGCTGAAGAAAGCGTGGCGAAATAGGCGGTCACAAAACTCGCTCCGCTTAATACAAGCACCATGCCGGCAATCTGCCCGAGCGGTGTCTGGGGAACGTAATCGCCGTAGCCGACTGTGGCCACCGTAATAACCGCCCACCAAACCCCTTCAAACACAGACGTGAATTGCTTCGGCTCAAGCATGTAAATGAGTTGGCCGAACAATAAAATCAAAGCGATAATGATCAGTCCGATCCGAACATATAACGGCCATCTCAGCCAGGAAATAAAAATACGGTTTGATTTCATTCGTCCGCCTCTTCTTTCGTCAGAGAGATGGATAAAATCTGCTTAATAATGGTGTTTAGTTTTTCGTCCAGCTGTTCCTGGCCGTATGAGTTACGCGCATGTCTGATTAAATCGGCCGTCTCATCTTCAAACTGTATGAGAGGTTCGTCGTTTTCCGCCTCATTATAGAGCTGGATAAAGGCGTCAAGCCCCTCGTTCATTCTGTCTATCGCATTGCTCAGCTGTTCTTTCTCGCCATTTGTCACTTTCATGTCGATCACACCTGTATCTTTTTTTATACAGTATGTCCCAGTTCGTTTGATGTCTTTCAAAAATCGCCGAAAACATATTCACCCTCATTTTTTCATATGATAAAGAAAGCGGACCGAAAAAGGGTGAGTCAAAATGACAGTCATTCAAAAATTGCTGGCGGCGCTGGCCGGAGCGCAGCTGCTCGCTTCGGCGGCCGTATTGCTTATTTTCGATTTGAATGGATACAATCATATGTCCGGCGGATTTTCATGGCTTGTTTTTGCAAAAGAGACCGCAGGCACGTTTCCGTTTTACATCGGATTGGCCGGGTGTATCCTCATCATGCTCGGAGGATTGATTCCTGTCAGAAAAAAGAAGCGGATTTCTGTACAGGAAAGCGGACAATCATTAAAATAATATATAAGCAGATCGTACGATATAAGAGAAAAAGGAAGAGGATAATATGCTGTTTATCTTTTTAACAATTGCTGCATTGGGATTGTCGTTTTGGGCACAATTTAAAGTGAAAAGCAATTTTCAGAAATACTCAGACGTAGAAGCTTCCAGTCAGCGGACGGGGGCGGAAACGGCAAGACGGATTCTTGATATTAACGGTTTATATGATGTGCCGGTAGAACCGGTAAGAGGCACTTTAACAGACCATTACGACCCGACGGAGCGGGTGGTGCGTTTATCTGAGCCGGTATATTACGGCCGCTCCATTTCCGCCATTTCCGTCGCTTCCCATGAAGTCGGACATGCTTTGCAGCATCAGGAATCATACGGCGCGCTTGTGCTGAGGCACAAAATTTTTCCGGTCGTCAATTTTGCCTCCGGGGTTGCCCCTCTGCTTTTCTTGGGCGGGATGCTCCTGGGCAGCTTGAACTTAATCGGACTCGGCATTATTTTGTTTTCGGCCGCTGTTTTTTTCCAGCTTGTCACACTGCCTGTCGAGTTTAATGCCAGCGCGAGGGCGAAGCGGATTATCGTGTCGGAAGGATTCATTCGCAACAGTGAAGAACACGGCGTGAATAAAGTGCTGAACGCCGCCGCGCTGACGTATGTGGCTGCGGCGCTCGTTTCATTATTCGAGCTGCTTCGTTTTGTGATGATTTTCTTAAATGGTCGTGATGAGAATTAACACGAAGGAGGTGGCCCCTTACCGTTTGCGGTAGGGGTTTTTTTGCTTATATTAAAACTGATTCTCATTATGCTGTTAATCGGATTAACGGCCATCTTTGTCGCTGCGGAATTTGCGATTGTCAAAATCCGCGGTTCAAAAATCGCGGAGCTGGTTGAAACCGGAGACAGCCGGGCGCTCGCGGCGCACAGGGTGATTTCAAATCTCGATGAATATTTATCAGCGTGCCAGCTCGGCATTACGATTACGGCGCTCGGACTCGGCTGGCTCGGTGAACCGACGATTCAGCGGCTTCTTCATCCTGTTTTCAGCCTGATCGGAATGCCGTCATCCATTACGCACGTCGTCACGTTTATTGCGGCGTTTATCGCCGTCACGTATCTGCACGTCGTCATCGGAGAGCTTGCGCCGAAAACGATATCCATTCAAAAAGCTGAAGCCGTCAGTCTGTGGACGGCGAAACCGCTCATTCTGTTTTATAAAGTGATGTATCCGTTTATTAAGCTGTTAAACGGTTCAGCCGGATTTTTGGTCAAGCTGTTCGGTTTTCATTCGGTGAAAGAACATGAGGTCGTGGTCAGTGAAGAGGAATTGCGGCTGATTTTGTCCGAAAGCTATAAAAAAGGTCAAATCAATCAATCTGAATTCCGTTACGTCAATAAAATATTTGAATTCGATAACCGGGTCGCCAGAGAAATCATGGTGCCGCGCACCGAAATCGCCGCCATCTCGCTTGAACAGCCAGTTGATGAAGCCATACATTTGATCATCAACGAACGGTATACGCGATATCCGGTTATTAAGGAAGACAAAGATCACATTCTCGGCATTATTAACAATAAGGATTTATTTAAGGCGTATTTTCTCGGCCGCTCCATTGAATTAAAAGAAATTATGCGTCCGGTCATCAGAGTCATTGAAAGCATCCCCGTTCAGGAGCTTTTGATCCGCATGCAGAAGGAGCGGATTCATATGGCGATTCTCGTTGACGAATACGGCGGCACGGCGGGACTTGTGACCGTCGAAGACATATTGGAGGAAATCGTCGGGGAAATCCGTGATGAATATGACCAGGATGAAATGCCCCACATCGTCAAAAAAGGCGAACACCACTATGTGATGGACGGCAAGGCGCTCATAGAAGAGGTGAATGATCTCCTTGATATCGCCATCGAAAATGAAGACATTGACACGATCGCCGGCTGGCTCTTAACACAAAAAATGGAGCTGAAAAATGGTGATGTGTTTCATGCCGAAGGGTGTGAATTTAAGGTGCTGGAAGCGGAAGACCATCATATCCGCTTCGTTGAAATTAAAAAAACTGATTTCTGAGCCTCCTGCTTTTGCAATGAGGCTTTTTTTATGGAAAAAATGCTTCTTCGTCCCGCTCCTTCATATAATGTAAAGAAAGGAGTGTCGGTATGAAAACGGATTGGTGGAAAACGGCTGCCGTCTATCAAATTTATCCCCGAAGCTTTATGGATTCGAACGGGGACGGAATCGGCGACATGAACGGCATCAGAGCAAAGCTTCATTACATAAAAGAGTTGGGGGCGGATGTGATCTGGCTTTGTCCCGTTTTTGACTCGCCGGGCGCGGACAACGGCTACGATATTCGGAATTATAAACAAATTGCCGGCGAATTCGGGACGATGGAGGATTTTGACCGGCTCCTTGCGGATGTCCATGCGCTCGGCATGAAGCTGATTATGGACCTCGTCATCAACCATACAAGCGATGAGCACCCTTGGTTTATCGAATCACGCTCAGCGAAAGATTCCGAAAAACGGGACTGGTACATCTGGAGAGACGGAAAAAACGGCAAAGAGCCGAACAATTGGGAAAGCATTTTCGGCGGATCAGCGTGGGAATATGATCAAGAGACCGGCCAGTATTACCTGCACCTGTTTGACAAAAAACAGCCTGATTTAAATTGGGAAAACGAAGCGATGAGGCAGTCCGTTTATGAGATGGTCCGCTGGTGGCTTGATAAAGGCATAGACGGCTTCCGGGTGGATGCCATTTCTCACATTAAGAAAAAAGAAGGGCTCCCTGACATGCCGAATCCGGACGGTCTCCCGTACGTCCCGTCTTTCCCGTATCATATGAATGGGGAAGGCATATTGGATCTCTTAAGAGAGCTGAAACGGGAAACATTTTCGCGCTATCCGATCATGACGGTCGGCGAGGCGAACGGAGTGGCGGCTTGGGAGGCGGCTGATTGGGCCGGTGAAGAACACGGCGTCTTTCAAATGATTTTTCAATTTGAACATCTCGGCCTCTGGGATACGGAAGATGATCAAAGCATCTCCATTCCGGCGCTTAAGCGCGTCTTGTCCGGCTGGCAGAACAGTCTTGAAGGAAAGGGCTGGAACGCGTTATTTATGGAGAACCACGATCAGCCCCGTTCCGTCTCGGTATGGGGTGACGAACGGTTTTTGACAGAAAGCGCCAAGGCACTCGCCGCGATGTATATGCTGATGAAAGGCACGCCGTTTATTTACCAGGGGCAGGAGCTCGGGATGACCAATGTTTCGTTTCCATCCATTGAAGATTATGATGACGCCGCAATGAAATATCTGTATGAAAAAGAGACGTCCCGCGGCGTTCCGCATGAAAAAGTGATGAAGATCATCTGGAAGAAGGGCCGGGATAATTCACGGACACCGATGCAATGGAGCGGTGAGGCGAACGGCGGGTTTTCTGATGCTTCTCCGTGGCTCGGAGTGAATCCGAACCACACATGGCTGAATGCTGCATCACAAATGCAGGATGAAACATCCGTATACCATTTCTACAGACGGCTGCTCGCCCTCAGAAAAGAACACAGCGTATTGATCAGCGGCACATATGAATTGCTGCTTCCGAATGACCGGCAGATTTATGCCTATCTAAGAAAAAACGGAACAACAACCGCCCTGATCATCACAAATCTGTCCCGAACCCCCGCTTTATACAGGCATCCCGGTTATCCGCTTGACTCCGATTCTCTCGTGCTTGCAAACGCAGAAACAGAAGCGCACCGCCATGTGACATCCTTTCTTTTAAAGCCTTATGAGGCACGCGTATATATATGGTGAAAAACTTCAGTCCCGAGGCTGAAGTTTTTTGTGATCTGCGTTTATCATCGCGATCCGACAGGAAAAGACAAATACAGAAACGAATATGGGAAAGGAAGAGAAAAAGAAAGGAGGCATTTATATGCTGAAAAAATTGCAGATTCAAACAAACAGACGGGATGAAATGATCGATATCACACATGAAGCTGAAGCGTTTCTCCGCAAAACAGGCGTGAAAAACGGTTTGGCGCTCATATACTGTCCCCATACAACCGCCGGCATTACCATAAATGAAAATGCCGATCCGGATGTGAAGAGGGATATGCTCAGAAGGTTTGATGAAATATATCCGTGGGAGCACGAACTGGACCGGCATATGGAGGGAAATACGGCGGCACATATGAAAGCGAGTACAACCGGCGCCTCCCAGCATGTCATCATAGAAGACGGGCGCCTGATACTCGGAACATGGCAGGGCGTTTATTTTTGCGAATTTGACGGTCCGCGAAACAGAACATGTTATATCAAAATACAGGCTGAATCGGAGGAAAACACAAATGAGTGAGTGGATGAGTGCATTATCATTAACAAAGCCCGTCATTCAAGCGCCGATGGCCGGCGGGCTGGTCACGCCGCGTCTGGCTTCGGCGGTATCAAATGAAGGGGCGCTCGGAAGCCTCGCTTCAGGATACGTCAGCCCGCAAGCGCTTGAAAAACAGCTTATCGAGATGAAAGAGCTGACGAACCGCTCCTTTCAAGTAAATCTTTTCGTTCCGGAAGAAAGGCAGATGCCTGAGGCGGAACTGGTTGAAAAATGGAAAGCCCGCATCCCGAGGGCAAAAGACGCCAATCCGTTCTCTGATCTGAAAGAAGAATGGAATGATTTCGAGGAAAAAGCGGAGCTTCTGATCCGTTACGGAGTCAAAGCGTGTTCATTCACCTTCGGCCTTCCGCCGGAAGAAACGGCGGAAAAGCTGAAGAAAAGCGGTTGTTTCCTTTTCGGCACGGCGACAACGCCGGAGGAAGCGAAGGCTTTTGAAGAACGGGGGATGGACGCCGTTCTTCTTCAGGGAATTGAAGCCGGCGGGCATCGCGGGTCGTTTCTGCCGGTTAAAGGAGAACCGGCTCTCGGCCTTATGGCGCTGATTCCGCAGGCTAAAGACGCGCTGAATATCCCGGTGATTGCGGCAGGCGGCATTTTTGACCGCCGCGGCGTGCAGGCGGCCCGATGTTTGGGTGCGGACGGCGTTCAAGTAGGAACACCGTTTCTCCTTTGTGAAGAAAGCAGCGCCTCACCGGCATATCAAAAAGCCATTGCCGAATCAAAAGGAGCCGACACGCGGCTGACCACCCTGTTTTCGGGAAAACAGGCGCGGGGAATCGTGAATCAGTTCATGAAAACATATGAAGCTGACGAGGGAAAAACGCTGCCTTATCCGCTGCATAATACGCTGACAAAGCCGATGCGCGGGCACGCGGCTCAATCAGGAGACGCGGAGTATATGTCTTTATGGGCCGGCCAGTCCGCCGCGAAACTTGAAGGGCCGACAGACGTGAAAACCGTTTTGGACAGATTGTGCGAATCATAATTCAGAAATCGTGAGGTGATGGATGATGAAGATTCTTCAAATGTCCTACAAAAAAAGAGGGACTATTGAGTTTGTCTTTGAAGATTTTCCGCATTCCAAAGTCACCATGGCGCCGATTAAAGGGTATTACTTTGTCCGCGCCATTAAATGGAGCCGACGGGACAGAGCCGTCACCCGCCATGATTTAGAGAAGTTTGAATGGGCTGCAAACCAAGCGCTCGGCACGACGGCTTTTTACTTGAAAAGAAAAGCATTCCGCATCCCATCGTCACAATGACAGACGATGGGATTGTTTTAATGCATGATCTGGTAAAGCGCGGGTGCATCAAGCCTTGTTGCCTGGTTAAGCAGATAAGCCGGCTGCACGGCATTTTTTTTTCTTAAAGAATTCAATCTCTGGATGATTTGTTCAGCGGTCAGAATCCCGAGACCGTGGGCGAAATATTGATCATTCCCCATCACAATGACATTCTCTCCCCGCCACTGAGCCTTTGCAGGATTAAAATCAGGATTTTTAAAATATAAACAATCTCCCCGTAAAAAGTGGCTGCCGGTTTCCGTGTAGATCGGCAGATGCTCATAGTGCCAGTCATACAAAGTGATATCCCGGAAACGCCGGTTAAACCGTTCTTCACCGATTGTCTTTAAGACGGCCAGATAATAAATCACAACAATGGCGGTAGCGCATTCAAATGCGTAAAACGCCCCGTTTTCAATAATGTCCCGAATCGCTTTTGAAGCGGGGATTCTGTACTTCAGCTCCAAGGCTCCTTCCGGCGTCACTCTCCAATAAGCCGTATTTCCGTATGTTTTGGCGAAAGTTGCAAATTTCACCCCTGATCCGTGCAGTTCTCTTGCGGCTTCCACAATATGGCGGCGCAGCCGCACCTCGAACATCAGTTCAGCAATCGACCCGTAATCGAATTGTACGGGAGAATTGAGCAGTTCATTTATATACGGAACAAGGCTTTCTTCCGTCTGCCAGTTCGCGATGTCCTGAGGCCGAAGCACTTGGCCGGATATGATAATCATCTGCGCGCCCCCTATCTTTTTTTATAAGATATGCAGGAAGCTTGGGCAATGAAAATCAAGACATAAAAAAGGAGGAAATGTTAACAAAATGTGAAGACTGAGCCGATATATAAGGTATCACACTTGAGGGAGCAGCTTAATATGAAAAAATTCATCAATTGGTGCACAAAGGCATCGATTTCACGTAAATTAATCATTTCATTTATCGTGATCTTAATCATACCGATTCTCGTGTTAGAATTCAGTTCATACCATACGGCGAGCAATTCGCTGGATGATCAGATTTCAGGCAACGCGAAAAATAACATCGAATCTTTTAACACAACCATTACAAATGATATCGGCGCAAAAGCAAAGGCGATTGAATTTTTCAGTGAAACGTTAAAAGGGTCATCCTTCTCAAAGAAAAACATGTCTGCTCTTGAAGAAAAGTTCGGGCAATACACGTCTATTCATAAGGACGTAGCCCGCGTTTACGGAGGAACCGAAGACGGCAGCTACGCACAGGCGCCTAAGGAGAATACTCCGGCCGATTACGATCCGAGAACACGCACTTGGTATAAAGACGCTGTGAAGGCCGGCGGCACGCTCGTTGTCACCGACCCTTACACCGCGGCAAGCGACGGCAGCATGGTCGTTACCGTGGCAAAGCAGATGCAGGACGGAACAGGCGTAGTGGCCATGGATATTACAATTGACCAGCTGCTGAAGCAGATGCAGGGAATCAAAATCGGGCAAAAAGGATTCGTGTTTATCACATCCAAAAATAAAACCTATGTCGCGCATAAAGACCACAAACCGGGCGACAAAGTTTCAACCCCGTGGCTGAATGAGGTATACAGCAAAGACAGCGGCATTATTTCATACAAGCTCGATGATCAAAATAAAAAAATGGCGTTTACGACAAATAAACTGACCGGATGGAAAATAGAGGGGAGCATGGAGCTCAACGAAATTAAAGACGCCTCACAACCGGTGCTGACGATGGGGATGATTGTCCTTGCAGCATCCATTATCATCGGGGGAATTTTAATTCTGTTGATTGTCAGATCCATTACGTCACCGCTGAAACGGCTTGTCCGCTCTTCTAAACAAATCAGCGGCGGAGACTTGACTGAAACCATTGATATCCGCTCGAAAGATGAATTGGGCGAACTCGGCGCGAGCTTTAATGAAATGGGAGAATCTCTGCGCGGACTGATCAGCGCGATCCAAAACTCTGTCGACAACGTGGCCGCGTCATCGGAAGAGCTGACCGCTTCAGCTTCGCAGACAAGCAAAGCGACGGAACATATTACAATGGCCATTGAGCAGTTTTCAAACGGAAACGAAGAGCAAAGCGAAAAAGTCGATTCAAGCTCAGCCAAGCTGAATCATATAAATGACGGACTCACCGCCGTTTCCCGCACATCATCATCCATTACGGAAGCATCTAAACAATCGAAGGAAGCTGCCGGCACCGGGGAAGAATATGTGCAGCAAACCGTCGGGCAGATGAATCTCATCAATCAATCGGTCCAGCAGGCGGAAGCGGTTGTAAAAGGCCTTGAGGCCAAATCAAAAGACATCACTCATATTTTAAGAGTCATCAACGGTATTGCCGATCAGACAAACCTGCTTGCTTTAAATGCAGCCATTGAAGCGGCAAGAGCCGGTGAATACGGGCGGGGCTTCTCAGTGGTAGCCGAAGAAGTGCGCAAGCTTGCCGTCCAATCCGCCGGTTCTGCCAAAGAGATTGAAACACTCATTCAGGAAATCACGGCCGAGATTAATACATCACTTCACATGTTTACATCCGTTAATGAAGAAGTTCAATCAGGACTTGCCGTGACGGACCGCACGAAAGAAAGCTTCCAGAATATCTTCGGCATGACAAACGATATCGCCGAGAAGCTTCAATCGATGAACGGCACGGTTGAACAGCTGTCAGACAGCTCTCAGCACGTTTCAGCCGCAGTGACGGATATTGCGGACGTATCTAGGGAAAGCGCAGCAAGCATTCAGGATATTGCCGCATCCGCAGAAGAACAGCTTGCATCAATGGAAGAAATCAGCACATCCGCCGATACTTTGGCGCAAATGGCCGAAGAACTGCGGGAATTAACGAAACAATTTAAAATCAACTAGTAAAAAAGGACGCTTTCCGGATGGAAGGCGTCCTTTTTTATAGTGACAGCCGGATAATTAAATAAAAAGTCTTGCATAAAAAGTGAGTACATAGAACTATTTTTCGTTTATGACTTAATTTTCAATGTAATAAAAAGGGAGTCGGCCGATATAAACAGTAAATGATTGAAAGAGGTTTACAAAATTGAAAAAAACAGCAAAAAAAATCGCCAGAAAATCAATAGCCAAAAAACTGATCATTTCATTTTTACTGATCTTAATCATTCCGGTAGCAGTATTGGCTGCCGGCGCCTACCGTTCGGCGGCTTCATCCGTTGAAAAGCAAATGATGGAAAGCGCCGAAGGAAATGTGCAAATCTTAAACAATATGATTGATGACCGGATCGGAATGTTTACAAAAAGCTCAGCATATTTCAGCGAATGGGCGACAAGCGCTAAATTTAAAGAAAAAAACCAAACGGAAATGCAAGAAAGGTTCAAACAGTTTATTGAAAGCAATGATAAAGCATCCGCCGTATTTTCAAGCAGCAAGGAAGGAACGTTTACCCGTTATCCGCATGCCGATATGCCGGCCGATTTCAATCCGCTTGAAAGAAGCTGGTATCAGGAAGCTATGGAGAATAAAGGCCAAACCATCATCACAGACCCTTATGAGTCCATCTCAAACAAAAAGATGGTCGTCACCATGGCCCGCGCGGCGCAAGACGGATCAGGCGTCGTCGCCATTGATATAAAAATCGACGATCTCATCACGATGACAAAAGAAGTGAACATCGGAAAAGAAGGATACGCCTTTATCCTCAGCAAAAATAAAAAAGCCGTTGCCTACAGTGATGAAAAAGCCGGCGCGGCGGTATCGGGAAAATGGGTTGATACATTATTCAGCGGGCAAAAAGGCGACTTTGAATATACGCTGAACGGGAAAGCGAAAAAAATGGCGTACGTGACCAATGAAGCGACGGGCTGGAAGATCAGCGGAACCATGTCCGTGGAAGAAATCAAGGATGCGGCAAGACCGGTTCTGACTCTGGCCGTTATCATATTGGCGATAGCCATTGCCGCAGGGATGATTTTCATTTATTTTGTCATCCGCTCAATTACTAAACCGTTAAAACGTCTCGTAGCATCAGCGGAAAAAATCAGCAGCGGAGATCTGACGGAAACCATTGATGTCAGCTCTCAAGATGAGCTGGGCGTGCTCGGTAAAAGTTTTAATCATATGACAGATTCACTCCGTTCGCTTATTCAGGGAATTCAGGACTCTGTTGAACATGTCGCTTCTTCCTCAGAGGAGCTGACGGCTTCGGCTGAGCAGACGAGCAAAGCAACGGAACATATCACCCTTGCGATTGAACAGTTTTCTAATGGAACGGAAGACCAAAGTGAGAGTATTGATAAAGCGACAGCCCAAGTGAATGAGATGAAAGACGGGCTCAGTGATCTGGCGGAAGCGGCAGCCGTGGTGACGGAAACGTCAATTGAATCGGCGGAGATATCCGGCGCCGGTGAGCGGCTTGTCAAGAAAACAGCCGGCCAGATGGGCGCCATTGACCAATCCGTAAGTAAAGCGGAGCAAGTCGTACAAGGGCTTGAACTCAAATCGCAGGACATCACCAGCATTTTGCGCGTCATTAACGGCATTGCCGATCAAACGAATCTCCTTGCTTTAAATGCAGCCATTGAAGCGGCAAGAGCGGGAGAATACGGACGCGGTTTTTCAGTCGTTGCCGAAGAAGTGAGAAAGCTTGCCGTCCAATCCGCCGATTCAGCGAAAGAAATCGAATCCTTAATTCATGAAATCGTCAAAGAAATTCATACTTCGCTCGGAATGCTGGAATCCGTCAATCACGAGGTGAAAAGCGGACTTCAGTTAACGGACGAAACGGAAAAAAGCTTCCGGGACATTTCCGTTAAAACAAATCAGATTGCCGGTGAACTGCAAAATATGAATGCAACCGTGGAACAGCTTTCTGCCGGGTCTCAGGAAGTATCAAACGCTTCAGAGGATATCGCGGCCGTCTCCAGACAAAGCGCGGCCGGCATTCAGGACATCGCGGCTTCAGCTGAAGAGCAGCTTGCGTCCATGGAGGAAATCAGTTCCTCCGCCGTCACGCTGGAAAAAATGGCGGAAGAATTACGCGAACTGACAAAGCGTTTTAAGATAAACTCTTAATTAAGTCTAAAAGACTAATTTTACGATAGGTAAAAAGTATGTTTCGTTATATTTCTTCTTTTTGGATGTGTATATTTACCCATAATTGCCGATATGAAGGGTAAACACGCAAGAGGAGATATAGCAGATGAAAAAAATTGTGCAAATCATCAAGCAGAGATCGCTTACAAGAAAACTGCTCATTTCTTTTTTGGCCATTCTCATTCTTCCTATTTCAACGCTGGCTTTTATCGCCTATCAATCGGCGGTAAGCACGCTTGACAGGCAGATGATGGGAAGCGCACTAGATAATGTGCAGCAGATTAACGATATGATCAACACAAGCATCAGCCAAAAGGAAGACGGAACGGCATATTTCAGCGATTGGCTCACAAAGGATCGGTACAAGCCGAAAAACCAATCGCAAATTACCGATAAATTCACAGAGTACATGAAGATCAATAAAGACGTGGAATCCATTTATACGAGTGACACGGAAGGACATTTCACACGGTATCCGGATCTGCAGATGCCTAAAGGATATAATCCGCTTGAAAGAGACTGGTATAAAAAGGCCGTGGAAAATAAGGGGAAGGTTGTTGTAACAGATCCTTACCGCACGGCTTCCACCAATACGATGGTCGTGACGGTCGTTCAGCAGACAAAAGACGGCTCAGGAGTCGTCGCCATCAATATGAAAATCGATGAGCTTCTGAAAACGACAAAGAAAGTGAACATCGGGAAATCCGGCTACGCTTTTATCCTGACGAAAGACAAAAAAGTGGTCGCCCACCCGAACCGCACGTCAGGCACAGTATTAAACGGGGAGTGGGCTGAACAGCTGTTCACCAGCAAAAAAGGTGATTTTCAATACAAATACGACGGCCAGGAAAAGAAAATGGCTTATGATACAAACGGGCTGACAGGCTGGAAGATTACCGGAACGATGTATCTGGACGAAATTCATGAAGCGGCCCTGCCGATCCTTCATCTGTCCCTGCTCGTTCTCGTATTAGCGATTGTGATCGGAACCATCGTCATGGTGCTGATTATCCGTTCAATCACAAAACCGCTCAAGCAGCTTGTGACATCATCGAAACAGATCAGTGAAGGCGACTTAACAGAAACGATCGAGATTCACTCAAAAGATGAATTAGGCGAGCTTGGCAAAAGCTTTAACAATATGGCCGCTTCGCTCAGGTCTCTCATCCATGCCATCCAGGATTCCGTGAATAACGTCGCATCTTCCTCAGAGGAGCTGACGGCTTCAGCGGAGCAGACAAGCAAGGCAACCGAACATATCACACTGGCGATCGAACAATTTTCTAACGGAAATGAAAGCCAAAGTGAAAATATTGAAAGCGCGGCGGAACATATTTACCAAATGAACAGCGGGCTTAAAGATATGGCGAAAGCATCTGCCGTCATTACCGAATCCTCTGCCACATCAGCGGAAGTCGCCAATTCAGGCGGAAAGCTCGTCCACCAGACGGTCGGCCAAATGAACGTCATTGACCGGTCAGTGAAAGAAGCTGAACAAGTGGTGCGCGGACTTGAAACAAAATCAAAAGACATTACAAACATTCTCCGTGTCATTAACGGAATCGCTGATCAGACAAACCTTCTTGCGCTGAACGCGGCCATTGAAGCCGCGCGTGCGGGTGAATACGGCCGGGGCTTCTCAGTCGTCGCCGAAGAGGTCAGAAAACTTGCGGTCCAGTCTGCCGATTCAGCGAAAGAAATCGAAAGCTTAATTATAGAAATCGTCAACGAAATCAATACATCTCTCGGCATGTTCCAATCCGTCAACAAAGAGGTGGAGAGCGGACTGGATATTACGAATCAGACCGAAACGAGCTTCAAACGGATTTCTGAAATGACGAACCAGATCGCCGGAGAAATTCAAAATATGAATGCGACGGTAGAACAGCTGACAGCAGGATCTCAGCAGATTTCAGGAGCTTCTGAGCAAATCGCGTCCATCGCAAAAGAAAGCTCCGCCAGCATTCAGGATATTGCGGCCTCCGCCGAAGAACAACTGGCTTCAATGGAAGAAATCAGTTCGTCTTCGGAAACGTTATCCCAAATGGCGGAAGAATTACGTGATATGACGAAACGATTTAAAATAGATTAATAGGTCATAGAACACCCAAATGTGCTGTTTGGGTGTTTTTTTTAGTTTTTTTAATAAATCTTTTGTCCTATCTGACGATATTAGATTTAGCTTTTCAAAGAAGGAGACTGAAAAAATGAAACAACTGATACATTGGATCAAACAGCCATCCATCAGCAAACCGCTGATCGCGGCATTTTTAGCCGTATTGGTGCTTCCGGTCGGCATACTCGCCTACTTCAGCTACCAAACGGCGGGGAATTCACTAGAAAGCGAACTGACCCACAGCGCCCAGGGAAATGTCAGCGAACTGAACAGCGTGCTGGAAAACATGCTTGAGGGTAAGCTGAAAGCGATTGACTACTACAGCGAATCAATCACAAAGGAAAAACTGGAGACGAAAAATAAATCGGTACTGCTTGACAAAATGAAGCAGTATGTCACCGTAAATGACGATGTCGCGTCAATTTACGCCGCGTCTCGCGACAAAGCGTTCGTGAAATATCCGTCCGTTGACATGCCGTCCGATTATAATCCGCTCACGCGCGAGTGGTATACAAAAGCGGTTGAAAAAAGCGGACAGCCAGTGTTTACCGAGCCTTATAAAGACGCTGCAACCGGACAGACGGTCGTTACGATTGCCCAGCAGACAAAAGACGGATCAGGCGTTGTGGCGCTTGATATTAATCTGGGCGACCTGCTGAATGCCTCCCAACGCGTCCAGATCGGTCATAAAGGTTTTGCCTTCATTACAACGGGAGATAAAAAATACATCGCCCATCCGACTATAAAAGCGGGAACGGAAGGCTCCGGAGAGTGGACGGAAGAAGTATTTTCCAAATCAAGCGGATCGTTTGAATACATGTTTGAAGGACAGCAGAAGAAAATGGCCTTCACGACAAACAAACTGACGGGCTGGAAAATCGCCGGCACATTTTTTGTCAGTGAGATCCATGACGCAGCCTCGCCTGTCATGAAAATGGCGCTGATCATCCTGGCGGTTTCTCTTATCGTCGGCGGTATTTTAATCGTTTTTATCATTCGCTCGATTGCAAAACCGCTCAAAAAACTTGTTTCGACATCAGCTAAAATCAGTGACGGCGATTTAACGGAAGTCATTGACATCAAGTCGAAAAATGAATTCGGGCAGCTCAGCCAAAGCTTCAATGAGATGTCGGCGTCACTCCGGTCTGTCATCGGCGTCATCCAGTCATCCGTCGAACATGTCGCTTCTTCATCCGAAGAGCTGACGGCATCCGCCGGACAGACAAGCAAGGCGACAGAGCATATTACACTGGCGATTGAACAATTCTCAAACGGAAACGAATCACAAAGCGAGAAATTGGAAGAAAGTGCTGATCACCTTTCCCAAATGAATGCGGGCATTGCCGAGACGGCGAATGTATCGGCGGAAATCACTGAATCCGCCATCCAAACCTCTGAAACGGCCGGGAGCGGAGAAGAATTAGTGGCGAAAACGGTCGGCCAGATGAAAACAATTGATCGTTCCGTACAGCAGGCGGAAGCGGTTGTAAAAGGGCTGGAAACGAAGTCGCACGACATTAAGAGCATTCTCAACGTCATTAACGGCATTGCCGATCAAACAAATCTGCTTGCCTTAAACGCTGCCATTGAAGCGGCCAGAGCCGGCGAATACGGGCGGGGCTTCTCCGTCGTTGCGGAAGAAGTGAGAAAGCTTGCCGTACAATCAGCCGGCTCCGCGAAGGAAATCGAAACGCTGATTCAGGAAATCGTCAAAGAAATCGCCACATCGCTTTCCGTATTCCAAGCGGTGAATCAAGATGTGAAGGAAGGCCTCGATATTACGGATCAAACGGCCGAAAGCTTCAAAAAAATCTCAGAAATGACGACTCAGATTTCAGGCGCCTTGCAGCATATGAACGGAACGCTTGAGAAGCTTGCAGCCGGGTCGCAAAATGTGACAAACGCGGTGGAGGACATTACCTCAGTCGCCAAAGAAGGGTCCGCCGGCATTCAAGACATCGCCGCCTCAGCTGAAGAGCAGCTGGCCTCCATGGAAGAAATCAGTTCATCCGCCGAAACGCTTGCGCATATGGCTGAAGAACTGCAGCAGGTCACACGGAAATTTACGATTCAGTCTGAAGACGAAGAACAGCTGTAGCGAGCTGTTTCTTTTCCTCATTTTAAAAAAGCGATACACTAGTATAAAAGAAGGGAGTGGCAGTGATGAGATTAGAAGGCAAAAAAGTCATAGCGCTTGTCAGTGACGATTTTGAAGACTTAGAGCTTTGGTATCCCGTCTACCGGCTGAGAGAGGAAGGCGCGATCGTTCATTTAATAGGAGAAGAAGCGGGCCGTTCATACAAAGGAAAATACGGTGTGCCTGCGACGGCGGATTACGATTTTAAGAGCCTGATTATTCAGGAGTATGATGCCGTGCTCGTGCCCGGCGGCTGGGCTCCTGACAAACTGCGAAGATATCCCGAAGTTTTGGACATCATCCGTACGATGAACGAGCAGAAAAAGCCGATCGGCCAGATCTGCCATGCGGGCTGGGTGCTCATATCTGCCGGAATTCTCGCAGGAAAAAAAGTAACGAGCACGCCCGGCATCAAAGACGACATGACAAATGCAGGGGCACAGTGGCTGGATGAAGCTGTCGTAACTGACGGACACATTGTATCAAGCCGCCGCCCGCCCGACCTTCCGCAGTATGCAAAAGCGTTTGCTGACCTGTTAGCGTCCAAATAAAAAACATCCGCCCGAATCCGGGCGGATGTTTTTAGTTTTGATCGGCGGGAAAGACAATTCCGA
The DNA here is from genome assembly GCF_038608285.1 of Bacillus sp. FSL R5-0443. NCBI lineage: Bacteria > Bacillati > Bacillota > Bacilli > Caryophanales > Bacillaceae > Bacillus > Bacillus sp. FSL R5-0443. The sequence goes on along the minus strand of NZ_CP152013.1, from coordinate 3,228,480 downwards.
TTTGTTTTCTCGCTTCTTCCATAATGCTTGCCGTAATGAAAGAACGTTCAAATGTATTTTCGGAAGACTCCCGCTGTCCGTTTCGAAGAAGATTGATGAATTCAGCCGTTTCGTAGTACATCGACGGTTTCAGATCAGGGACTGAAATGTCTTCCGTCCGGCCGTCACGATAGCGGATTTCCGCCCGTTCCGGTCCGTGAATGCTGTCCAGAACGATCGTGCCGTCTTCACCCTGAATTTCCGCCGGGGCAAACGAATTTGAGATTTTCGAATGCATCAGCACCGCTTCAAATCCGTCGTATGACAGAATGACCGTGCCTTCGCCGTCAACGCCGGATGCTAGTTTATGACCGGTCGCAATGACGTTTTTCGGTTTGCCGAACAGGACGACGGCCGGATAAATGCAGTACACGCCGATGTCCATTAACGAACCGTTCGATAATTCAGGCTTAAACGCGTTTAGCACCGTACCGTTCTTATATGCATCATATCGTGATGAATATTGGCAGTAGCTTGCCGTGAATCTCCTGATGGGTCCGATTTTATGTAAGTGGTTTTGAAGCATGCTGAAGTTCGGCAGGAACGTTGTTTTCATGGCTTCCATCAAGAGAACGCCGTTCGTTTTGGCTGCGTGAATCATTTCATCCGTTTCCCTTGCGTTAGACGCAAACGGTTTTTCGCACAGTACATGCTTGCCGTGTTCCATAAAAAGGACCGCCTGCTCTTTGTGAAATGCATTCGGGCTGGCGAGATACACCGCGTCATAGGCTTTGCTTTCCGCCATTTCTTTCAGGCTGGTAAAATAATGAGCAGCGCCGTGTTTGCCGGCGAATTCCGCCGCGCGTTCCTCAGTTCTGGAATAAACCGCCGTTAATTGAAAATCATCAATAGCAGAAGCCGCCTCCAGAAATCGTTCTGTAATCCAATTCGTTCCGACTGTTGCAAATCGAATCATTGCTATCGCTCCTTCTATGTATTGGCTTACATTATAGCTTTTTTTCTGAGAAACATAAATGGAAAAAAGGCTGCCAGCTAAAGGGATAGGAAAAATTCCCATAGAGACCGGTTATTATTTTTCATTACAGGAACGATAGTGTACAATTTAAGTAAAATACATATGATGGAGGAACAATAGTGGAAACATTGCAAACATGGGGCGGCAGATTTAAACAGTTTTTCTTAGACAATAAATTTGTCTTGTTTTTGCTTGTATTGCTGCTCATCGGTCTCAATATCCTTGTCTTTATGAAGACATCATTTATTTTCACACCTATTATCGTCCTGCTCAAAACGATTGCGCTCCCCGTCATTTTGACAGGAATTGTTTATTATCTGCTTAATCCGATCGTAGATATATTGGAAAAAATAAGAGTGAAAAGAGTCTATTCCATCCTGCTCCTTTACCTCATTATTATAGGGCTGATTACGATTACGGTCGTTTCAATTATTCCGTTTTTAAAGGAACAGATCATGAGCCTGATCGACAATCTGCCGAAATATGTGGATATCGTTGAAGATCAGACGAAAAGCCTGATCGGAAGCGATTTTGTAAATCAGGCGCAAAAGACGATGAATATCAACATTTCCGATCTTGCTAATAAAGTATCGGCGCAGGCGGCGACAATTGCAAACAGCACATTTACCGGAGTCGGGAATTTTATCGGCGCGCTGACGGAAGTGATTATTTCAATTGTGACCGTGCCGTTTATTCTGTTCTATTTGCTGAAAGACGGCAAAAAACTGCCGATTTATATCTTAAAGTTTGTGCCCACCCGTCTGAAAGAACAAACGTATACGATGCTTAGTGAAATGAACCACAGATTAAGTTCCTATATCAGAGGACAGGTCATCGTCAGCTTCTGCATCGGGTTTTTATTATTTATCGGCTATCTGATTATCGGACTTGATTATGCGTCACTGCTTGCGGTCATTGCCGCTTGTACGAGCGTTGTTCCGTATTTAGGGCCGACCATTGCCATCACGCCGGCGATTATTATCGCGTTGGTCACTTCGCCCCTTATGCTGCTAAAGCTTGCGATTGTATGGACCGTTGTCCAGCTCGTGGAAGGGAAATTAATTTCGCCGCAGATCATGGGGAAAAATCTTCACATTCACCCGATTACCATCATCTTTGTTCTTTTAACCGCCGGAAAGCTGTTCGGGGTTGTCGGCATTATTTTAGCCATCCCGGGGTATGCGGTCATCAAAGTGGTCACGACCCATCTGTTTGATTGGTTCAAAATGCGTTCGCATTTATATGAAGAAGAAAAAAATGATGCTGGATCGAAGTCATAAAATCGGAACGGATATGATATTTATTATAAGACAGGCTTTCCTTCAGAGGAGAGCTTCTCTTTTGTAAATGATGAATGAAGGGAAGAATGGGATGACACTATGGGAGATGTTCACAGCAGCCGTTTTGGGAATCGTGGAAGGGCTGACGGAGTATGCGCCGGTTTCTTCCACGGGACATATGATCATAGCGGATGACATCTGGCTGAAATCCGGAAGCCTGATGAATCCGGAAGCCGCCAATTCCTTCAAAGTGGTGATTCAGCTCGGTTCGATTCTGGCGGTGGCCATTGTGTTTAAGGATCGGATATTACATTTACTCGGCCTCAAAAAAAACGTCACGCGCGATCAGCAGAAGGGATACAGGCTGACCATCGCGCAAATCGCCGTCGGTCTTGTTCCGGCGGCGGTGCTCGGTTTTTTATTTGAGGATTTCATTGACCGCTATTTATTCTCCGTCAGAACGGTCGCTTACGGATTAATTGCCGGAGCCGTGCTTATGCTTATAGCGGACTGGATCAATAAAAGGAAAGAAACGATCGATACGGTAGACAGAATCACCTACAAACAGGCTTTCTGTGTCGGATTATTCCAGTGTCTCGCCTTATGGCCCGGATTTTCCCGCTCAGGCTCAACGATTGCCGGAGGTGTCATTGTCGGCTTGAATCACCGGGCAGCCGCAGACTTCACATTTATTATGGCTATTCCGATTATGGCGGGCGCAAGCCTTCTGAAGCTGGTGAAATACTGGAGCAGTCTTTCTTATGACATGATTCCGTTTTTTCTAGTCGGCTTTATCTGCGCCTTTGTCGTCGCCCTCTTAGTCGTCAAATTTTTTCTTCGGCTCATTAACCGGATTAAGCTTGTCCCGTTCGCCATTTACCGTGTCATCCTCGGCATCATTTTAATCATGCTCGTGCGATAAACGAAGAGGCCCCCGGAGGGTCTTCTTTTTATGTTCGAAAAGCGTCTCAGGAAAATATGAGCAAACTGAATTTTCTGCTTGAAATTCAAAGAAGACTCGTCTATAATAAAACATGACGTTACAGCACGGGGCCATAGCTCAGCTGGGAGAGCGCTACGCTGGCAGCGTAGAGGTCAGGGGTTCGAGCCCCCTTGGCTCCATACCTAAACCCTTATTCTATAAATAAGGGTTTTTTTGTTTTTTCATCTTCTGTGGCAGCCTCTATGTTCTGCTTCATTTCTAACAATTCAAAATAAAGGAAAGAGAGAAAATGAAAAAGAAAATCTATCTTATATTATCTCTGTCAGCTGCACTGACGCTTTTTTTGACAGCGCTCCCGGCTCTTTCTCCCGTCGTCTTCACGTCTGCTTCAGAAAAAGGAGCCATCAGGCATGACGTTTATAAAAAAGGATATCCGTATCGATTCTTCAAAAAGAAGAAGGCGGCGTAGAGGCCGGGAACCTTTATTATGTAAATTGGTTCAATTGGAAAGATGATACCGGACAGACGCCGCACGTATGTTATTCAAAAAAATAGTCCTAAGGCGAGTACAAAGTAAGCTGCGGAACCGGACCGTAATGATCAAGAGCCCCTCTCCAATGAGGGGCTCTTTCTGTCGATGCCGCTCTGGCTCTCCGTTTAATATCCCCAATATAACGGCGTATCATAATGCCGATACGGATCATTCGGATAATGCGTATTTGGCTGATAAGGCGTATTCATATCATGAATCCCCGTGTTTTCAGTCTGTCCGCAGTATTTATCGGGACCTATTACAGTTGATTGCCGGATCGGTGAAACGGCTTTTTCCCACTCATGCTCATTCAGACAGTACGTATGCGCCATGATCTCAGGCGGCGTCAGACGGAGAATATCCGAGCCGTATATCACTTCAGGCGAAGGGGCGTCAAATATGGCCAAAAGGTGGGTTTTGTCTGAAGTGGCGACTTCATAATGCCACCACCCCTGCGGAACATTCGCCACTTGTCCTGAAGAGATCGGATAATTCCGTATTTTCTGGGTGAACGGATTCAGCATCGACACCACCGCGGAACCCGAAATACAGTACACCAATTCAGCGGCGTTTTGATGGGTATGCGGTTCAATCACATTTGTTTTGCTCAGAAAGATATCTAATAATGAAATATTTTCAAGCGTGTTTAACTGTTTAATCCCCAATACATTGATAAAGTTCCGAGCATCTTTCGTAAAAAAACGGCTCTCATTCACATTATAAGTGAACTGTGTATTCGGAGACGTGTAATCGATATCGGAAACCATGCACTCCCCCGCTTTCATCTTTAAACGTATATTCCTAAATATATGTGTCCCTGTTTCACCGGGTGATAAAAAAGGAGGTAAAATCCATAAATTCCAAATCCAACACAATATTGTGACGACTTTTTTAAAGATTCATTTTAAATATATCTTTTATTCAAAATATCTCTTACTATAAAGATATATTGAAAATACATCTTTAGAAGGGTTGAGGATTAACATGCTGGATGAGAGAACAATAGACATCATCAAAAGCACAGTACCCGTATTGCAAACACATGGAGAAAACATCACCGGACGCTTTTATAACCTGATGTTTCAAGATCATCCCGAACTGTTAAATATGTTTAACCAAACGAACCAAAAGAAACAGACTCAGCGCGCAGCATTGGCAAATGCAGTCATTGCGGCTGCGGCGAATATTGATCAACTAGAACAAATCATTCCGGCGGTCAGACAGATCGGCCATAAACACACAAGCATCGGTGTAAAACCGGAACATTATCCGATTGTCGGAAAGTATCTGCTTCTGGCAATTAAGGATGTGCTGCAGGATGCCGCAACTCCTGAGATTATGCAGGCATGGGAAAAAGCTTACGGTGTTATTGCGGAGGCTTTCATCGGCATTGAAAAAGACATGTACAATGAAGCCGGATGGCAGGGGTATAAAGAATTTACGGTTATACAGAAAACGAAAGAAAGCATAGATATCACATCATTTTATATCAAACCGAGTGACGGTTCTTCGCTTCCTGGATTTGAAGCGGGACAATATATCAGCATTAAAGTGCGGATTGCGGATTCTCCTTATACGCACATTCGCCAGTACAGCCTGTCTGATGCTTCTCAAAAAGGGGCATATCGGATTTCTGTGAAAAAGGACGGAGCGGTTTCTTCTCATCTCCACAATGAAGTTCAAGAGGGAGATAAACTTGAAGTCAGCGCACCCGCCGGGGATTTCAAGCTGTCTTCTGCCGAAAAACCGGTTGTTCTTATCAGTGCCGGTTCCGGAATCACGCCGATGATGAGCATGCTGAAAACAGCCGCCGAAAAACAGCCGGAGCGTTCCGTTACTTTTATTCATGCCGCGAAAAACGGAGAGTACGCCGCGTTCCGCAAAGAGGCTGAACAAGCTGCGGAGAATCATCCGAATCGTAACATCATTTACGTATACAGTGAACCGGCAGAACAAGACCGCTCAGGAGACAAGCCTTTTTACAGCGGCAGGATTGATCAAACCTTCTTGGAGCAGCTTCATCTGAATCAAGATGCTGAATTTTACTTGTGCGGATCAGCGCAGTTTATGACGCAAATGAAAGATATGATTCTTGCTCTCGGGTTTGACTCTGATTCCGTTCAATATGAATTGTTCGGCCCTCAGCTGAGCATGGCATAACAAAAAAGACTCCTCAAAGAGGAGTCTTTTTTATTTGCACAATGTGTTCTTTCTCCGTCTTTTTCCCTATTTTATTGAAATTTTCATCAATGACCAGTAAAATTATAAATCTAGTGATTCCGGAATTAAAGGAAGGTTGATATGAAAAAGAAAGCAAAGACCAAAAGGGTGCTTGGGTGCCTTTTTGCTGTATCTCTTATATTCGGATTATTTCTGGTATCAATGGTGTTTTCGAAATTCATAGTGATGGAAGAAAAACCGCCTGAAGAGGTGGACGAGCAGCAGGTCTTTATTGACAGCCTTTCCGGGCATGCTCAAATTTTATATGAGAAATATCATGTCCTTCCGAGCATCACCCTCGCACAGGCCATTCTCGAATCGGACTGGGGGAACAGTGAGCTTGCGGGGAAAGCGCGCAACCTGTTCGGTGTAAAAGGTGATTATAAAGGAAAACACGTCACGATGAAAACGGATGAATTTGAAAAAGGAAAACGAAAAACGATTCGGGCAAAATTCCGTAAATACAGCACGTTTTTTGAATCAATGGATGACCATGCCAAATTATTTGTCAACGGAACGTCTTGGAATAAAAAGAAGTATAAGCCCGTCATTGAAGCGGACAATTATAAAACAGCGGCGGCTGCCCTTCAAAAATCCGGCTACGCCACAGACCCCGGCTATGCTGAAAAAATTAAAGATGTCATAGAAACCTATAATCTGAATGAATATGACAAAATCAATGCCTCTCTTAAAGCAGTTGATATGAAAGGCGCCATCAAAGACCACGCCATTGAAGACGTGTGGTCCAAGCCGTCAAAAGAGCAGCATTCTATTAAACTGGCATCGGCGCAAAAGTTTACCGGCCAGCATATTAAAGTTGTATCTGAAAAACAAAACGGAGAATCCGTCTGGTACCAAATTCAAGTGAAAGATGAGCTGATCGGCTGGGTTGACCAAACCGCCGTCCAGTTAAGTGAAGAAACATAAGCATCAAAAAAAGCCGGCAGCCCGCCGGCTTTTTTACATTCCTTCAGTTTCAAACCTTTTAATATCACGTTTATGCCCCATCAGCACAAGGCAGTCACATTCATGAATGACAGTCTCCGGAGAAGGGGACAGCTGAATGTCTCCATTATGTTTCACGGCGAGAATGGTGCAGCCGAATCTGGCCCGGACGCCGAGATCAAGAATGGATTTTAAATGCAGCTTTTTCGTGGCTGAAAGCTCCACAATGCTGTATTCATCTGACAAATCAATGTAATTTAAGACATTTTCATCCGAAAGGCTTTGCGCAATCCGCACGCCCATATCCTTTTCGGGATGGATAATACGATCAGCACCGATCTTTTCAAGCACTTTGTGATGATAATAGTTTTGCGCTTTCACCCAAATATTAGGGATGTTCAGCTCCTTCAATAACAGCGTCGTCAGCGTGCTTGCCTGAATGTTGGCGCCGATTGCTACGATGACATATTCAAAATTTCTGATGCCGAGCGACTGAAGCTCGCTTTCTTCCGTTGAATTTGCCCGCACAGCATGCGTGGCATAAGAGGAGTATGCGTTGACCCGCTCTTCGCTGATATCGACCGCAAGCACCTCATGCCCCATTTTAAAAAGCTCTTTACAGATGCTTCCGCCGAAACGGCCGAGTCCGATGACGGCAAATTGTTTATTTTTGATTTTTCCCAATCCTCATAACTCCTTAAGAAACTGTTTTCGTCACTCCAAATACAACAAACAAGAATGTACTCCTGTTTCAAGGGTTTGTCAATGCGAGGGCCGGAAGAAAGAAAACAGCACAAAAAAAGACCGGCTGACAAGCGATGGGCTTGTGCCGGTCCGTTTTTCGCAATTATTTGCAGTTGCAAGGCTGTGTCGGCGGTGTGCTGCGTTTTTGAACAACAATTGTGTCCTCAGCATAGAATTTAGAGCCGATGCTTAATGATTTATTTTCTGCACGGAACTTATATGTACCTGCAGCAGGCAATGTTTTATTATTAAGAGAAAGCTTGAATTCCGCTGCGCCGAGCAAATCAATGTTTAACGGAAGTCTGACTGTTTTTCCGTTATTCAGAATCTGTCTTTCACGCAAAGCGTGTCCGTTGACTGTATCTTTTGTTGTAGCCGCAAATCCGCTAGGAAGGGTAAATTCCATAACGCCTAAGCTCAGGATCGTGTTCGGACGGTACGTCAATTCGATATCAGAAAATGACCATTCCTGCTGGCTGGCACCTGTATATTTTGCAAATAAGGTAGCAGTCGCTTTCGTGGACATTTCCGGCTCGTGAACGGTTGAGCCTGACTCAGCGGCGAATGACGCTGTCGGCAGAGAAAGAAGCAAAACCAGGCCGAATAAACTTGCCATGACAGTTGAGAAAAATTTCTGTTTCATTTTCATAAATCCCCCTAAAAAAAATTTGCTGGTTGTTCTTAAAAAAGAACGACCATACCTATAAAAATTTACCATCAATTTTAATGGAAGTAAATGGGGTTATGTTCCTATATTTTCTCAAAAATAATCAAATCACGACAAAAAACGCCTGATTTTGATTCAGGCGTTTTTTTCGTCCGTTTCTATCGGAATAAATTTAAAAATCTCCCCGCTCTGAACCGAGTCAGCGAGACGCTTCAGCCAATGATAATAAGCTTTCGAACTTTCAAGCTGATCATATAACTGCCGCGCTTCTTCCTGTAATTCCGCGTTTCCTTCCTCGGCCAGCAAAACGGACTGCAAATCCGCCTGGGCCTGTTCGATGGCGGACAAATTCACCTGAACTTCACGATCCCATTTCGGCGGGAAGAAATTCGTGAAAAACGTAAAGAAATCTTTTTCCGCTACAAACGTATGCTTCCGTGTGCCGCGGTGAAAGGTTTTTTTGACCACATTTAAATCCTGCAGCTTTTTGACGCCTGTGCTCATACTCGGTTTGCTCATCTGCAGTTCCTCACGCATTTCGTCAAGCGTCATTTCATCCCTCATATACATTGTTCCGTATAAAATCCCGACACTCCGTGTGATTCCGTAAAGATCCATCGTCTCTGCAATGGAATCAATGACAAGATCCCTGGCTTGTTCTATAGCTGCGAATTCTGGATTCTCATCCATACTGTCCCTCTTTTCCTCTTGAAGTTTAAATTTGTTAAGTCATTTCTTTATGTTCTTAATCTTAACGAATCATGACAAAATGTCAAAATCTAAACGGACTGACCGGGTTTTGACAGGTAAAAAAACATGTGTTAAATTAATATTGTTAAAAACATTAAATTTTTATTTAACAAACTTACTTTTCGGTAAGGAGGACTCTTATGAGCAAAACGCTTTATATCGGCGGCGAATGGATCAGTGCAGAAAAAAAACAGACCCGCCGTATCATTAATCCATTTAATCAAGAAGAAATTGCAACGGTATGCGAAGGAGACCGGGATGATGCGGTGAAAGCCATCGCCGCAGCCAGAAAAGCATTTGATGAAGGGGAGTGGCCGGTGCTTTCCGGGCTCGAGCGCGGACAATTTGTTCTGAAAATTGCGGAATTAATCAGACGCGATCTGAACGAATTAGCTGAGCTGGAATCGCTCGATACAGGAAAAACGATTGAAGAAAGTAAAGCCGATATGGATGATATCGCAAATGTATTTCAATATTATGCCGGTTTGGCGGATAAAGACGGAGGCGAGGTCATTTCATCTCCGATTCCCGATTCCGTAAGTAAAATCGTCAGAGAGCCCATTGGCGTATGCGGACAAATTACGCCGTGGAACTATCCGCTCCTTCAGGCGAGCTGGAAAATCGCTCCCGCTCTTGCGGCCGGAAACACGATCGTTTTAAAGCCGAGCGAGATTACTCCGCTGACAACCATTAAAGTCTTTCAATTAATAGAAGAAGCCGGTATTCCGAAAGGGGTTGCCAATCTTGTGCTGGGGCCGGGCGCCTCTGTCGGCGACGAGCTGGCGAGAAACCTCGACGTCGATTTGGTCTCTTTTACGGGCGGAATTGAAACAGGCAAAAAAATCATGCAGGCGGCAAGCGGCAATGTGAAAAAGATTGCTCTGGAGCTTGGCGGCAAAAATCCGAATATCGTATTCCAAGATGCAGATCTCGAAACAGCTGCAGATCAAGCGCTGAACGCCGTGTTTTTCCATGCCGGCCAAGTATGTTCGGCAGGGTCCCGTCTTTTGGTGGACGAAGCCATTCATGATGAATTTTTAGCCGAGCTGATCAAGCGCACGAAACGCATAAAATTAGGAAACGGTTTTCATGAAGATACGGAAAGCGGTCCGCTGATTTCCGCCGAGCATCGGGCTAAAGTCGAAAAATACGTAGAAATCGGCATCGAAGAAGGGGCAAAACTGGAAACAGGCGGCAAACGTCCTGATGATCCCGCCCTTCAAAACGGTTTCTTCTATGAACCTACTATTTTCTCAAACTGCAAGTCTGATATGCGGATAGTCCAAGAGGAGATCTTCGGCCCCGTTTTAACAGTTGAGTCATTTTCTTCTGAAGAAGAAGTGATCAGACTTGCCAACGATACCATTTACGGGCTGGCCGGAGCGGTATGGTCAAAGGATATTGAAAAATGCGAACGCGTAGCCGCCAAACTGCGGATGGGAACGGTATGGATCAATGATTTCCACCCGTATTTCGCGCAAGCGCCATGGGGCGGGTACAAACAATCGGGCTTCGGCCGCGAACTCGGCAAAATCGGTCTGGAAGAATACACGGAAATCAAACATATTTACCGCAACACGAAACCTGCGGCTGTGAACTGGTTTCAAGCATAACGAGGAGGAGATACAATATGACATTAAATATGAAAGTAGAAAGCATGCATAAATTCCATACATTCGAAATCCCGACAGTCATTAAACACGGAATCGGCGCGATTCAGCACGCGGGAAGTGAAGTCAGAGCGCTTGGCGTCACAAAAGCGCTGCTCGTAACAGACCCGGGAATTTATAACGCGGGAGTGGCAAACCCGGTCATTGAATCTTTACAGGAAGCGGGCATCGAAGTCGTCCTGTTTAACAAAGTGGAGCCGAACCCGCCTGTACGTCTTGTAAACGAAGGATCAGAACTGTATAAAAAAGAAAACTGCAACGGTCTTGTGGCTGTCGGCGGCGGAAGCTCCATGGATACAGCGAAAGCCATCGGGGTAGAAGCGACACACGAAGGAAGCGTGCTTGATTATGAAGCCGCGGAAGGCAAAAAGCCGCTGGAAAACCGTATTCCTCCGCTGACAACGATCCCGACGACTGCGGGAACAGGTTCAGAGGTCACACAATGGGCGGTCATTACAGATGAGGAAAGAGAATTTAAATTCAATACGGGCGGACCGCTTATCGCCGCGCATTTAACGGTCATTGACCCTGAGCTGCACACGTCCATGCCTCCGCATGTGACGGCCATGACAGGTATTGACGCACTTGCGCACGCCATCGAGTGCTATACGATGAAATTCGCGCAGCCGATCACTGATGCCGTCGCTTTAATGGCCATTGAATATGCGGCGCATTATATTAAGCGCTCGTTTGCGGACGGAGAGGATTTGGAAGCAAGATACGGCATGGCGCAGGCGGCGATGCTTGCCGGCCTTTCATACGGCAGTGAATCAGCAGGCGCGGCGCATGCGATGAGCCAGACGCTCGGCGGCATCATCCCTGTCGCTCACGGACAATGCGTCGCAGCTATGATGGGGCCGGTAATGGAATACAACTGGAAAGGCTATCCGGAAAAATTCGCCCGCATCGCCAAAGCATTCGGAATCGATACAAGCAACATGACAACCGAAGAAGCGGCAAAAGCGTCCGTCAACTGGATGTATGATCTTGTAAAAGATTTAGAGGTGCCGAGTTTAGAAGAACAAGGTGTGTCTCCGGACATGATTGAACGTTTATCAAAAGAAGCCATGAAAGATCCGCAAACTTTCGGAAATCCAAGAGATTTGAATGAGAAAGCATACAACTGGATTTACAAACGCTGCTTTGACTTAACGCCGAAAACGGTATAATAAATGAACCCCGCTCCTTTACAGAGCGGGGTTTTTTAAGGATAATGTCAAGAAAAAGGCGGTGGTGGCTGATGTGGAAACGCATAACAGCAAAGACGGAAGGCGTATATATAGCGGATACCGAACAATTTGTTACTAAAAAGATGGACAAGCTTCGTGCGGAATACGGCGGGTTTCCGGGTGACTTGCATTTTGGACTGACAAAAAAGGCCGGCGCGCGTGAGCCGATGTATGAAAGAGGAACAGAAATTTTTAACCGGAGACAGATTTCAATCGTGTCCATGGAGGAATGTGATGACATTGCGGAGAAGATGGGGATTTCTCATATCTTTCCCGAATGGCTCGGCGCTAACATCGCAATCAGCGGTTTTTCTGCACTGACGCCGCTTAAAGAAGGAAGCAGAATGATATTTCCAAGCGGTGCGTCTCTGTTGTGCGAGGGAGAAAATGATCCGTGCATTCAGCCGGGAGAAGTCATTCAATCCTTTTATCCGGATCAGCCAAAACTCGCCGCGGCGTTTGTGAGGCACGCGATGGGCAGAAGAGGAATTGTCTGTATTGTTGAACGCCCGGGTGACATATGCACGGGCGATGCGGTCACCATCCATTCTTATGAACCGAAACGCGCCAAGAAAAAAATCGAGAAGGTCTGAGTCAGACCTTTTCGATTTTTTGTTTGATTTCTTTTATTTGATTAATGTGACGCTTTTCATGATGGCCGATAAAATCAATCCACTGGCGGATCGTCAGTTCTTGAAAAACAGGATGCGGAAGCACACGTTCAAAGTCTTCCTCGTTTAATGATGAAATAACTGCGGTCAGCTGCTGTCTTGCCGTATCTAATTCTTGTTTTGCTTCAATGACTGATAATCGGTTTTGCTCAGGTTCGAGGTGTGACGGCGCCGGCCGTTTATCTGTTCTGTCCTCTATAAACTCCATCGGTTTTTCTTCTATTTCTTTTAACGGTGCGTCTTTTGCCTGCTTTGATAAAAGGGTCTGCGCTGTTTCGTCAATTTTCTTTAAATGGTCAAGGACTTCCCGCACGCTCCACTCATCAGCCGCGGGCTTTCGATTGAATTCCTCATCAGAGAGTCCTTTCAGTTCTTCCCAGATCTGCTGTCTGGCTTCATTAAAAATGCTCATCCTATCTCCTCCTTTAGAGTAAACATATCATATCCGGATTGGATAATCATGTAATCAGCCTTCCTTATCAGAAAATTGAAACCATTTACCTTTACATCCGTATATAAAGTAACACTCCGATACATCCGTATATAAAGTAACACTCCGACACCTCGGCCGAAAGGAGGATAGAAGATGGACATATTTCATCTGCCGCTTGAAACGGTCTATCTTTACACATTGATTATTTCGGGAAGTCTCACGCTTTTGATTCTGTTTTTTCAAGATGTGTTTCACGGCCTCTCGGAAGCCATTCCTGTTTCATTTTTAAACCCTGCATTGATTCTGTCTTTTTTAACAATCTTTTCAGCCTCAGGTTATATCGGCGAAATCGCCGCTCCGCTATCTAGTTCTGTCATTGCGTTGCTTTCATTTGTTCTTTCGGTTCTTTTGGTCAGCCTGCTTCACTTCTTCGTCCTTGTCCCGCTTTCATCAGCGGAAGAATCGCTCGCTTATCGGGAGACGGATTTAAAGGGCAGAGTCGGCAGGGTCATTACTTCCGTCCCGAAAGACGGCTATGGAGAAGTGATCATAGAGGGAATAGGGGGCGCCATTTCTAAATCAGCCGTCAGCTTTGATCAAGAACAGATCAAGTACGGAACTGCCGTATTAGTGATTGACGTGAAAGACGGAGTGCTTTTTGTGACGCCGCATGAACCAATCTGATATCTAAGGGGGAACTGTTATGACTATGCCGATTATCATCGTTATCGGAATCGTATTCTTTTTACTCATCGCACTTATTGCTGTATTTATTACGAAGTACCGGACAGCGGGGCCGGACGAAGCCCTTATCGTGACCGGAAGTTATTTGGGAAATAAGAACGTCCACATTGATGAAGGCGGAAATCGTCTGAAAATCGTCCGGGGCGGGGGAACGTTCGTGCTCCCGGTATTCCAGCAGGCAGAACCTCTCAGTTTACTGTCAAGCAAACTTGATGTCTCTACACCTGAAGTCTATACAGAACAAGGCGTGCCGGTAATGGCCGACGGAACCGCCATTATTAAAATCGGAGGCTCCATCGGTGAAATCGCCACAGCAGCTGAACAATTTTTGGGGAAATCTAAGGACGACCGTGAGCAGGAGGCGCGGGAGGTGCTGGAAGGCCATCTGCGCTCCATCCTCGGCTCCATGACCGTTGAAGAGATTTATAAAAACAGGGAAAAGTTTTCTCAGGAAGTCCAGCGGGTCGCGTCTCAGGATCTTGCTAAAATGGGGCTCGTGATCGTTTCTTTTACGATTAAAGACGTCCGCGATAAAAACGGCTATCTTGAATCATTAGGTAAGCCGAGAATCGCCCAAGTCAAGCGGGATGCGGACATTGCCACGGCAGAAGCGGATAAAGAGACGAGGATTAAACGTGCGGCCGCTGATAAAGACGCAAAAAAATCAGAGCTGGAGCGGGCGACGGAAATAGCTGAAGCGGAAAAAATCAATCAGCTGAAAATGGCGGAATACAGAAGAGAGCAGGATACAGCAAAAGCCAATGCCGACCAGGCATATGATCTTGAAACAGCAAAAGCCCGCCAGCAGGTGACAGAGCAGGAAATGCAAATTAAAATTATTGAGCGGCAAAAGCAGATTGAATTGGAGGAAAAAGAAATTCTGCGCCGTGAGCGCCAATATGACTCTGAAGTGAAGAAAAAAGCCGATGCCGACCGTTACTCGGTGGAACAAGCGGCCGAAGCCGCAAAAGCGAAGCAGCTCGCGGAAGCGGATGCCGAGCAGTACAGTATCGAAGCGATGGCCAAGGCGGAAGCGGAACGCGTGAGAATTGACGGTCTTGCTAAAGCGGAGGCTGAAAAGGCGAGAGGAGAAACCGAAGCGGAAGTCATCCGCCTGAAAGGTCTCGCAGAAGCGGAAGCTAAAGAAAAAATCGCCGAAGCATTCGAAAAATACGGGCAGGCTGCAATCCTTGATATGATTGTGAAAATGCTGCCTGAATATGCGAAGCAAGTCTCAGCGCCTCTTTCCAACATTGATAAAATAACCGTCGTTGATACGGGAGGAAGCGGTGAAAACAGCGGGGCCAATAAAGTCACAGGCTACGCAACCAATTTAATGGCCGGTCTTCAGGAAAGCTTAAAAGCATCTTCCGGAATCAATGTAAAAGAGCTTATTGAGAATTTTTCAGGTAAAGGAAACATAAAACAAAGTATAAATGAACTTACAAAAGAACTGAGTGATTCGAACGAACGGCACAGCCCGAAATAAAAAAACAGCAGGCGTAAACCGCCTGCTGTTTCAGTTCGTCCGCTTAGCTTCAAGAAGCCGCGGCGCAGTCATGAATAATAAGATAAGGACAATGGCCGAAAGGATAAAAGAAGGAATCATATAAGTCGCGTTATAGACGGACGAATAAATCCAGACCGGCGTGCCCTTCGGAGCATAGCTTCCGAAAAAGACAGCTCCGGAGACCACATGTGCCGCATAGCGCAGCACACTGCCGATGAAAACACCGCCTATAACATACATCGTTAAAGCGCCTCTTTTTTTATTCAATGCCGATTCCCGTACACCGGAAGCAAACGAGCCGCTGAAACCGAGGACTGCAAAGGCCGCGATGTAATCAAGAAATAGCTGCACCGGGTGCTGCAAAAACAAATTGCCGATGGCGATCTGGACAATCCCTGTCAAAAAGCCTGTCGTAAGCCCGGCTTTCACTCCCCAGCGGAATGAAATCAAAAAAATCGGAATCATCATAATAGAGACCGAACCGCCTTGGGGCATCCGGAGAAACATACCTGAGACAATGTCCAGAATGACAGCCGCCCCGGTCATAATCGCTATTTCAATTAAGCGCACAAGCCGTGTTGAATGATTCATAGTTTTCCCCCTGGTCAGACAACCGTAACAAGGATAAACAAAAAAGCAGCGCGGGGAAGGATGGGAAAAGGTCCGCGCGCTGCTTGCATAAACTGCAAATCATTTGGCTTTGCCACATCCCTACGCCAGCGTTAACTAACAGGTTCAAAGGGTCAGAACAAAATGTTCACTCTCAGCTTTAATGCTCCCCTTGTGGTCATCAAGTATTTAGTTCAATCTTACTATACAAGAAAATATGCCAAACCACAAGACAGCTTATCTTTCTATAGAAGAGAAACTGAAATAAGTATGAAAGAAAATAATTAATGATTTTTTAAAAAAACTATTGTCATATTTTCAAAAGGGTGTTATATTATTAAACGTCGCTGATGAACAGCAGACAACAACGAAAAGCTTCGCAAACAACTTAAAAAAAGTTGTTGACATAAAAGAAGCTGAGTGGTAAGATAATAAAGCTGCTTCAACAAGCGGTAATGATCTTTGAAAACTAAACAAGACAAAACGTACCTGTTAATTCAAAGTTTTAAATAAATCGCACAGCGATGTGCGTAGTCAGTCAAACTACTTTATCGGAGAGTTTGATCCTGGCTCAGGACGAACGCTGGCGGCGTGCCTAATACATGCAAGTCGAGCGGACAGATGGGAGCTTGCTCCCTGATGTTAGCGGCGGACGGGTGAGTAACACGTGGGTAACCTGCCTGTAAGACTGGGATAACTCCGGGAAACCGGGGCTAATACCGGATGGTTGTCTGAACCGCATGGTTCAGACATAAAAGGTGGCTTCGGCTACCACTTACAGATGGACCCGCGGCGCATTAGCTAGTTGGTGAGGTAACGGCTCACCAAGGCGACGATGCGTAGCCGACCTGAGAGGGTGATCGGCCACACTGGGACTGAGACACGGCCCAGACTCCTACGGGAGGCAGCAGTAGGGAATCTTCCGCAATGGACGAAAGTCTGACGGAGCAACGCCGCGTGAGTGATGAAGGTTTTCGGATCGTAAAGCTCTGTTGTTAGGGAAGAACAAGTGCCGTTCAAATAGGGCGGCACCTTGACGGTACCTAACCAGAAAGCCACGGCTAACTACGTGCCAGCAGCCGCGGTAATACGTAGGTGGCAAGCGTTGTCCGGAATTATTGGGCGTAAAGGGCTCGCAGGCGGTTTCTTAAGTCTGATGTGAAAGCCCCCGGCTCAACCGGGGAGGGTCATTGGAAACTGGGGAACTTGAGTGCAGAAGAGGAGAGTGGAATTCCACGTGTAGCGGTGAAATGCGTAGAGATGTGGAGGAACACCAGTGGCGAAGGCGACTCTCTGGTCTGTAACTGACGCTGAGGAGCGAAAGCGTGGGGAGCGAACAGGATTAGATACCCTGGTAGTCCACGCCGTAAACGATGAGTGCTAAGTGTTAGGGGGTTTCCGCCCCTTAGTGCTGCAGCTAACGCATTAAGCACTCCGCCTGGGGAGTACGGTCGCAAGACTGAAACTCAAAGGAATTGACGGGGGCCCGCACAAGCGGTGGAGCATGTGGTTTAATTCGAAGCAACGCGAAGAACCTTACCAGGTCTTGACATCCTCTGACAATCCTAGAGATAGGACGTCCCCTTCGGGGGCAGAGTGACAGGTGGTGCATGGTTGTCGTCAGCTCGTGTCGTGAGATGTTGGGTTAAGTCCCGCAACGAGCGCAACCCTTGATCTTAGTTGCCAGCATTCAGTTGGGCACTCTAAGGTGACTGCCGGTGACAAACCGGAGGAAGGTGGGGATGACGTCAAATCATCATGCCCCTTATGACCTGGGCTACACACGTGCTACAATGGACAGAACAAAGGGCAGCGAAACCGCGAGGTTAAGCCAATCCCACAAATCTGTTCTCAGTTCGGATCGCAGTCTGCAACTCGACTGCGTGAAGCTGGAATCGCTAGTAATCGCGGATCAGCATGCCGCGGTGAATACGTTCCCGGGCCTTGTACACACCGCCCGTCACACCACGAGAGTTTGTAACACCCGAAGTCGGTGAGGTAACCTTTTAGGAGCCAGCCGCCGAAGGTGGGACAGATGATTGGGGTGAAGTCGTAACAAGGTAGCCGTATCGGAAGGTGCGGCTGGATCACCTCCTTTCTAAGGATTTTAACGGAATATAAGACCTTGGGTCTTATAAACAGAACGTTCCCTGTCTTGTTTAGTTTTGAAGGATCATTCCTTCAAAACATAGGAACACCTGCTAAATGCGCCACTTCCTGTGGCAACGCATGTGTTAGCATGTCCTATGCGTTGTTCTTTGAAAACTAGATAACAGAAGTAATTCACATTCAATTAGTAATGCAAGATATCACGTAGTGATTCTTTTTAACGGTTAAGTTAGAAAGGGCGCACGGTGGATGCCTTGGCACTAGGAGCCGATGAAGGACGGGACGAACACCGATATGCTTCGGGGAGCTGTAAGCAAGCTTTGATCCGGAGATTTCCGAATGGGGAAACCCACCACTCGTAATGGAGTGGTATCCATATCTGAATACATAGGATATGAGAAGGCAGACC